>NZ_BCXA01000021.1 GCF_001894865.1 Rhodococcus maanshanensis NBRC 100610
CGTCGGGATCCTGCGCGAGTGCCGCCACAGCCCGGCCCACATAGGTCGGGCTCTCCGAGATGGCGAAATGCGGGATCCGCTCGGTGGCGTCGCGCCAATTCGACTCGGTGACACCGAAGTTGTCCAGCATCATCTCCGACCGCAGCCAGCCAGGCGTGACCAGGACCGCGGTCGCACCGCGCGGGCCCAGCTCGTGGGCAAGCGCGAACGCCATCCGGCTGACCGCGGCCTTGGCCAGGTCGTAGAAGAACGACACCCGATAGTTGGCGGCGTTGTACTCGTCGGTCCCGTCGGTCACCTCGACGACCAGGCCACCGGGGGTCTCCAGGAGGAGCGGGATCGCGAAATGGCTGGTGATGGCGTGGGTGTCGACGCCGAGCCGCAGGTACCGCAGCCCCACGTCGAGGGACGACTCCCACACCGTCTTGTCCCACTCCATCTCGGTGGCTCCCCAGATGTCGTTGACCAGCACGTGCAGGGCGCCCTGCTCGGCCCGGATCCGCTCGACCAGCGTGCCCACCTCCTCGGGCACCAGATGGTCGACCCGGACCGGGATCCCGCGACCGCCTGCCGCGTCCACGAGGGCCGCCGTCTCCTCGATCGTCTCCTGCCGGTTCATCTCCGACCGCTGCGACCCGCTGGTGCGGCCGGTGATGTAGACGGTGGCGCCCGCCGCACCGAGCGCGGCGGCGATCCCGCGCCCCGCGCCCCTGGTCGCACCCGCGACCAGCGCGACCTTGCCGCGCATCAGGAGGTTCCGCCCGCCGCGGTCGCGGGGATGATCACCGCGACCATGATCGCGGCGTTCACGGCCTCGACCGTCCTGCGGACAGCGGCCCCCGCCCACTCACCGTCGGCGATCTCCTTGGCCCGCTTCTTGATTGCGCGACGGTCACCGTCCGGGATGACCTTGGGCGCCGCATCGACGGCGGAGAGCAGCGAGATCAGTGCGGCGGTCCGCTCGGTCGGGGTGGCGCCGTCCATCAGGGCCGCGCCCAGCTCGTCGCGGACCGCACGCTCGTGGCTCTCGTCGACCGCGGGCCACACCGTGGTCGGGAAGATCCCGAGCAGACGCCCGTTCGACTCGCGGACCCAGCCCCTGTCGACGATCCGTTGGACGAGCGCCTCGCGGAGCCGCTGGTCGATCTTCTCGATGGCGCTCTCCGGCTTGAGCGGCTTCGAGTCCCGGATCCGGGCGACCGCGCCCGCGAGGATCGGGTCCTCGGGCGGCGCGTCATCGCTCAGCACGAGCCTGCCCTTCTTCACCTCCTCACCCTCCCCGGCCGGGCGCACCACGCCACCAAGCGCGAGTTCGAGGAGCACGGCCCCGGCCAACGCCCTCGGCAGCGCGGTGCTGCCGATCAACGGCTTGCCGGATTCGTCGTCGAGCAGGAGCAGGAGCAGATCTTCGGCGAGCAAGGTCATGCGTCCACGGTACGTCGGCTCGACGGGGCAGGCGGTAGCTCGAGGCCCGAGCGCCGTTCACCGACGCTTCGCTGCCGCCCGGCGCAGGCGACGTCCGCGGCGGAGCCAATCGCACTGCCGCACCGACCCGGTCACCTACCCTGTAGTGCGCGTCACACCTGCGGAGCGTTGAGAGGACACGAGTCGATGAGTTACGCCGAGGCCTACCGTGAGAGCGTCGAGCAGCCCGAACGCTTCTGGCTCGATGCCGCCGACGCGGTCGACTGGGATGTCGCCCCAACCCGCGCCCTCGATGCCGACGACGCCCCGATGTACCGCTGGTTTCCCGGTGCCACGCTGAACACCTGCTTCAACGCGCTCGACCGGCACGTCGCCGCCGGCCGCGGCGAGCAGGCGGCGCTGATCTACGACTCCGCGATGCTGGGCACCACCCGCACCTACAGCTACGCCGAGCTGCTCGACGAGGTATCGCGTTTCGCAGGCGCGCTGGCCGCGCAGGGCGTCACGGCGGGCGACCGGGTGATCGTGTACATGCCGATGATCCCGGAGGCCGCGATCGCGATGCTCGCCTGCGCCCGCATCGGTGCGATCCACTCCGTGGTGTTCGGCGGTTTCGCGGCCGCCGAGCTGGCCGCCCGCATCGACGATGCCGAGCCGAAGGCCCTGATCACCGCGTCCGGCGGACTCGAACCGGGCCGGACCATCGAGTACCTGCCGATCGTGGAGCGAGCGCTCGGGTTGACCGCGAACGCTCCCGGCACCGTGATCGTGAAGGACCGCGAGCAGATCCCGGGCTCGGCGAGCGATGTCGCGGGCTGGCTGGACTGGGACGCCGCGGCCGCCGCCGCCGAGCCCGCAGGCTGCGTGTCGGTCGCCGCGACCGATCCGCTCTACATCCTGTACACCTCCGGTACCACCGGAAAGCCGAAGGGCGTGGTCCGCGACAACGGCGGCCACGCGGTGGCGCTGGCCTGGTCGATGCGCAACCTCTACGACATCGGCCCCGGCCAGGTGATGTGGACGGCCTCCGACGTCGGCTGGGTCGTCGGGCACTCGTACATCGTCTACGGCCCGCTCCTGGTCGGCGCGACGACGGTGCTCTACGAGGGCAAGCCGGTCGGGACCCCCGACGCCGGCGCGTTCTGGCGCGTGATCGGCGACCACGGCGTGCGCGCGCTGTTCACCGCGCCGACCGCGATCCGGGCGATCCGCAAGGTCGATCCCGACGCGAAAGAGATTGCGCAGTACGACATCTCCTCGCTCGAGACGCTGTTCGCGGCCGGTGAGCGGCTCGACCCCGACACCTACGAGTGGGCAACCGCGAAGCTCGGCATCCCCGTGATCGACCACTGGTGGCAGACCGAGACCGGCTGGGCCATCTGCGCGAACCTGCGCGGGCTCGAACCGATGCCCATCAAGGCCGGCTCCCCCACCGTGCCGGTGCCCGGCTATCACGTCGAGATCCTGGACGGGGAGGGCGCGCCGGTGCAGGCAGGCACCGAGGGCAACATCGTCATCGAACTGCCGATGCCGCCCGGCACGCTGGCCGGGCTGTGGCGCGACGAGGACCGGTACGTCAAGTCCTACCTGGCGACCTTCCCCGGCTACTACCTGACCGGCGACTCCGGCTACATCGACGCCGACGGGTACGTGTACGTGCTCGGCCGCAGCGATGACGTCATCAACGTTGCGGGGCACCGCCTCTCGACCGGGAGCATGGAGGCCGTCGTGGCCGGGCACGCCGCCGTCGCCGAGTGCGCGGTGATCGGGATCAAGGACGAACTCAAGGGACAGCGGCCGAGCGGATACGTCGTGCTCAAGGCGGGCGCCGACATCGACCCGGAGCAGCTCCGGGTGGAGCTGGTGGCCATGGTGCGCGACCAGATCGGCGCCGTCGCGACCTTCCGCGACGTCACCGTCGTGCAGGCGCTGCCCAAGACCCGATCCGGGAAGATCCTGCGCAAGACGATGCGACAGATCGCCGACCACGACGAGTACACCGTCCCCTCAACCATCGAGGACCCCGCGGTGCTCGACGCGCTGGCCCGATTGCTGGGTGGACGGGACACCTAGGACGGTCGGGGCACGCGGGGGAAGAAGAACCCGGTGCGCGCCTGATACTCGGCGTAGCCCGGGCGCCGCGACATCGATCTCTCGAGAAGCCTGGCACCGGTGGCATACACGAGGAAGTAGGTCATCAGAAGCGGCGACGCGATGGTGAGCGGCCCGGGCCAGACGCTCGCGGTCACCAGCCACAACCCCCACCACACGCACGCGTCACCGAAGTAGTTCGGATGACGGGTCCATGCCCACAGACCGGTGTCCATGACCCGGCCGCGGTTGGCGGGCTCGGCCTTGAAGCGCGCCAGTTGGCTGTCCCCGACGGCCTCGAAGGCGAATCCGACGAGCCACACCGCCACACCGAGCCCGAGGACCGCGCGCGCGGCGCCGCTGGTGGCGCCGAGCACCGCGGACAGCTGCAGCGGCACCGACACGAACCACTGGGCGGCTCCCTGGGTGAGGAAGATCTTCCGAACCACCACCGCGGTGCGCGAACCCGCCGACCGGGCGAGCAGCTCCTCGTAGCGGGGGTCCTCGCCGCGTCCCCTCGACTTGGCGTGCATGTGCCAGCTCAGGCGCAGGCCCCACACCGCGACCAAGAGCGCCACCAGGATCCGGCGCGTCACGTCTCCCCCGCCGATCGTCGCAGCCACCACCGCAACCAGGACGAAGCCCAGGCCCCAGGACACATCGACCACGTTGTAGCGGCCGATCCTGCGGCCGATCGCGAACGTGCCGGCCTGCAGCAGCGCCAGCACCACCAGGCCGGTGACGCTGACCGCGGCGAAACCAGCGAGCCCGGTGGCGTTCACCGCGGACCGGTCCCGCGGTCGAGCACGATCTGCTGGACGTCGAGGTAGGCCGAACGGAACCCCGCCTCGGAGTATGCGAGATAGAACAGCCACATCCGCCGGAAGATCTCGTCGAATCCGAGCGCGGCGACCTCGGCGCCGCGCGCGGCGAACCGCTCCTTCCACAGCCTCAGCGTTTCCGCGTAGTGCAGACCCATCGACGTCAGCTCCCGCACCCGGAGTGTCGTGTGCCGCGAGGTGACGGCCTCGATCGCCTGCGTCGACGGCAGGCAACCGCCAGGAAAGATGTACTTGTGCACCCAGGTGTAGGTGTCCCGGGTGGCCAGCATCCGGTCGTGCGCCATCGTGATCGCCTGCAACGCCACCGTGCCGTCCGGTGCGAGCAGTCGGTCCAGCGTGGCGAAGTACGTCTCCCAGAACCGATGGCCCACCGCCTCGATCATCTCCACCGAGACGATCGCGTCGTACTCGCCCTCGACCGCGCGATAGTCGAGCAGATCGATCCACACCGAGTCGGCGTGCCCGGCCTCGGCCACGCGACGGCGCGCCAGTGCCTGCTGCTGCGTCGACAACGTGACCGAGCGGACCGTGGCTCCCCGCCGCGCGGCGCGGATGCAGAGCTCCCCCCACCCGGTTCCGATCTCGAGCAGCCGGGTGCCCGGTCCGACGCCCGCGGCGTCGAGCAACCGATCGACCTTGCGGCGCTGTGCATTCGCGAGCTGGTCCCAGCCGATCTGTCCCCCGTCGAACAACGCGGCGGAGTAGGTCATCGTCTCGTCGAGGAAGAGCTCGAACAGTTCATTGGACAGGTCGTAATGTCGGGAGACATTCGACCGCGCGTTCTGTTCGGTGCCGAGCTCGCCTGCGGGCTGCGCGGCGGCGAACAGCCTGCGGAGCCGCTGCAGCGGGCGCGGGACCAGCGTCTCCACGCCCGCGGCGAAGGCCGTCAGCACCGCGGCGAGGTCCGGCGCGGTCCAATCACCCGCCATGTAGGCCTCCCCGAACCCGATCAGCCCGCCGTCGGCGAGCCGCGCGGCGAACGCGTCCGGTCTCCGGATGATCATGCGCGGCAGAATGTCTCGGCGGTCACCCGCCCCGACGATCGCGCCGTCCGGGTACTCGACGCGGATCTCGAGGCGACCTGCCGCGCGGCGGAACAGTCGATCGGCCCCTGCCGCGAGAAATCGCGCGCGCGGCCCCGCGGGTGTATCCGCGAGGCCCGGCCAGATCCGGTCGTCAATGTCGGTTCTCACCCTCTCCGCGGTCACGGTGCCCTCTCCTTCTCCTCGGTGGCGGGCCGGGGCGCGATGGGTACCCCGCGCGCCCACAACCTGATGCCCTGCACTCTGATTCGCGCCGCGACCACCAGCGGGGCCAGCGGCGCCGCCAGGAGTGCGCACACCACGTTCGCGGTGGTCGCGGGCCGTCGGCGGCCGCGCATCGTCGCGGCGAACGGCGCCCGCCCGTACCGGTGCAGCACGACACGGACGTCCAGGACGTCGGCGGGTTCCGTCAGCCGCATCGAATAGACGCCGTCGACCTCGTTGAACGGCGAGACGTAGAACCGCTTGTCGGTCTCGGCGCGACCGTTCCGATCGGTGCGGACGAGGTAGCAATGCCTGCCCCCGTAGGTGTTGTGCACCTCGGCGAGCACGCAGCGCAGGTCACCGTCGGTGTCGTGACACCAGAACAGGCTCAACGGGTTGAACACGTAGCCCACGACCCGCGCGTTCATCAGCGCCGTGATCTGCCCACCCCGCAGGTCGATGTCGTGCGCGGCCAGCACGGCATCGACGCGGCCCCTGAGGGTTCGGCCCGCGCCTGCCTCGAGATGGTCCTCCGCCCGGAATCCGGCGAACGGCCGGAGCCACCACGGCAGGCGGGGCAGCGCGTCGAGGTCGACGAACCAGCTGTAGCTGCGGTAGCGGAAGGCGTTGTGGACGGGTTCGGTTCGGACGTGCCGGATCCTTGTCCGGTAAAGGGCGGCGGACCCGTTCACCGCGCTGCCTGCCGAACCGTTGCGGCCGCGTCCGTATCCCACACTCCGCCGAGCCGTTCGGCTGCGCGCACACCGGAGATCGCCCCGTCCTCGTGGAACCCCCAACCGTGATAGGCGCCTGCGAACGCGACAGTCTCCGAGCCGAGGTCCGCCAAACGGGACTGCGCTGCGACGGACTCCGGTGTGTAGATCGGATGCTCGTAGGTCATCTCCGCGATCACCGACCCCGGGTCCACCAGGTGCGATCCGCCCAGCGTCACGAGGAATCGGCGGTCGGTGACCGAGTCGATGCGCATCAAACGGGTCAGGTCGTAGGTGACGATGACGCCGTGCGGGCCGACGCCACGCTCGGGGATCAGGTAGTTCCAGGAGGCCCGTGCCCGCCGTGCCCGCGGCAGCACGGACTGATCGGTGTGCAGCTGAGCGTGATTGGTCGAGTAGGGCATCGCGCCAAGTACGGACCGCTCGAGTGCGGAGGCGCGGCCCCCGAGCATCGCCAGTGCCTGATGCGGGTGCACGGCGACGACGACGGCGTCGAAGTAGCGCACCTCGCCGGTCGAGTCGATCACGCACACCCCGTCGCGGCGATCGATCCGTGTCACCGCCGTGCCGGTGAGCACCTCGTCGATCCGCGATGTGATCTTCTCGACGTAGGTCGACGATCCACCGGTGACGGTCCGCCATGGCACCGAACCGTAGACGGTCAGCATGCCGTGGTGGTCGAGGAAGGTGAACAGATACCGCGCCGGGTAGCTGCCGGCCAGCGCGGGGTCGCAGGACCACACCGCCGCCACCAGCGGCGTCATGAAATGGTCGAGGAAGTACCGGCTGAAGCGGTGCCGGGCGAGGAAGTCGGCGAGTGTCTCGTCCGAGTCGGGGCCGTCGACAGGCCCGCCGAGGACGCGGCGGGCGGACCGGTGGAACCTCGTGACCTCCGCCAGCATGCGCCAGTGCCGCGTACGCCGCAGGGCGCCCGCGGTCGGGAACAGCCCACCCAGGCCCAGTGCGCCTGCATATTCGAGGCCGTTGACGTCCGACCGGATCGACATCGACATGTCCGATTCCTGGGTCGCGACGCCGAGCTCGGCGAACAGTCGGCACAGCGTGGGATACGTCCGGTCGTTGTGCACGATGAACCCGGTGTCCAGTGACACCGACTGCCCCGTGTCGAGGTGCACCGTGTGGGTGTGCGCGTGCCCGCCGAGCCGGTCGTCGGCCTCGTACAGGGTGACGCGATCCCGACGGGACAGGACGTGCGCGGCGGTCAGGCCGGCGACGCCGCCACCGATCACGGCGACGTTCCGGTCCGCGGAGAGGCTGTCCATAGGAGTGCTTCGGAGCAGGGCCGGGTTCGGATGGGAGGTGACTCGGACCAATCCGGAGGACCGTCCGCTACGAACCACCTCACATGACGAGGAAATCGCTCATCCGCACGGCCGGCGGCCTGTTGGCAACCGGCGCGGTGGTGCTCCTCGCGGCGCCCGCCGCCGCCGCACCACTGGCCCCGGTCCCGTCGCTCGACGTGCAGCGCTACCTGGGTACGTGGCATCAGCTCGCCGCGGTGCCGCAGCCGTTCAGCCTGAACTGTGCACGCGACACCGAGGCCACGTACACGCCGCTCGACGCGCAGAACGTGCGCGTCGAGAACAGCTGCACCACATGGGCGGGCGGCGACAACCGCATCGTCGGCAACGCCAGGGTGAACGACCCAGCCACCATGGCGCAGCTGCATGTGAGCTTCCCCGGGGTGTCCACCCAGGACTCGCCGGACGGACCGACGAACTACATCGTGAGCCATATCGCCGACGACTATTCGTGGGCGTTGGTCGGGGACCCGGGCCGGTTCTCCGGATTCGTCCTGTCGCGGTCGGCTTCCGCCTCCGAGGAACGCTGGCGCGAGATCCGCACGGTCGTCGAATCCCGCGGGTACAACTCGTGTCTGCTGCTCACCTCGCCTGCGACCGGAGGGCGCGAGGACATCCGTCCGCTGTGCACGGTGTGACCGGCGCCGGGCTGGCTCAGGATACGAGAGAGCGCTGTCGAGCCGCGGCGCCCGCGATGTTGTTGACCATGCCCTTGAAGATCACCCCGTGGAACGGGAGGATCGCGTACCAGTAGGCGCGCCCCGCGAGGCCACGGGGAAAGAAGACTGCCCGCTGATCGAGCCGGGCGGTGCCTGCGGCGGCGGGATGAACCCGCCACTCGAGCCACGCTCCTCCCGGCGCGCGCATCTCGGCCCGCAGTCGCAGCAGGCTGCCGCGCTCGATCCTCTCCACGCGCCAGAAATCCAGTGCGTCTCCGGTCTGGAGCCGCCGCGCGTCCCGGCGGCCGCGGGACAGACCGACTCCCCCGACCAATCGGTCGAGCCAGCCGCGGACCGCCCATGCGAGCGGGAACGAGTACCAGCCGTTCTCTCCGCCGATGCTCTCGACCACCTGCCACAGCGTCCACTGGTCCGCCTCGCACACCCTGCTGCGCTCGTCGGTGTAGACCACCTCCCCGGCCCAGTCCGGGTCGGACGGCAGCGGGTCCGAGGGTGCGCCCACCGGTGACGCGTTGGCCCACGTGGTCTCCACCTCCCCCCGTTCGATGCGGCCGAGCGCCAGGCGCACCGCGTCCCGGTACGGGGTCAGCCCCTCCTCGGGCGGCGGGATGACCGCGTCGATGCCGTGTTCGACCATGACGGCGTCGTTGTGGAGCGACTCGATCAGGGCCCGCCCCAGCGCGGCGGGGATCGGCGTCACGAGCCCGATCCACAGGCCGGCCAGCCTCGGTGTCAGCACCGGGAGCACCACGATGCGGCGGTTCGCCAGGCCCGCGACCTGCGCGTAGACCTTCATCATGTCGCCATAGCGCATCACGTCCGGTCCCCCGATGTCGTAACTGCGGCTGCGCGGAAGCGGGGCCTCGGCCGCCGCGATCAGGTAGTACAGGACGTCCCGGACGGCGATCGGTTGGATGCGGTTGTCCACCCACCTCGGTGTCGTCATCACCGGCAGCCGATTGGTCAGGTGCCGGATCATCTCGAACGACGCGGATCCGGACCCGATGACCACGCCTGCCTGCAGCACCATCGTCGGGATGCCGGAGTCGACGAGGATCTGCCCGACCTGCTTGCGGGAGCGCAGGTGCGGCGACAGGTCGGACGAGGTCGGGTGCAGTCCACCGAGGTAGACGATCCGCGCCACGCCCGCGGACCGCGCGGCCGCGGCCACGTTCAGCGCCCCGCGACGCTCGGTCTCGATGAACTCGGTGCTGGTGCCCATCGAGTGGACGAGGTAGTAGACGACGTCGATGTCCGTGAACGCCCCCGCCAACGATGCGGGATCGTTCAGGTCACCGCGCACGACCTCCACGTCGGGCGCCCACGGCACGTCGTGCAGCTTGTCCGGCGAACGCACCAGCGCCCTGACCCGGTGGCCTGCCGCGAGCAGCCGCGGGGTCAATCGGCCGCCGAGGTAGCCGGTCGCGCCCAGGACCAGGACGTGGGCGCCGCTCATGGTGGGCCGATCGTCCGGCCGAGCTGATGGCGCAGCACGGACTCGAGCTCCTGGTGCCGGAACCCGTGCCCCGCGAGCGCGAGCCTCGTCGGGACCACGTGCTGATCGGCCTCGGCCAACTCGCGGGCACCCCGCTCGCCGAGCAGCAGGCGGGGACCGAAGCCAGGGACCGGCAGCACCGCGGGACGGTGCAACACCCGCGCGAGGGTTCGTGTGTAGTCGACATTGCGGACCGGGGCGGGCGCAACCGCGTTGACCGGGCCGCGGAGAGAGTCGTCGAACAGAACCCGGTGATAGACGTCCACGAGGTCGTCGAGCCCGATCCACGACAGCCACTGACTGCCGTCGCCGATCCGTCCGCCCAACCCCGCCGAGAACAGCGGATGGAGCAGCGCGAGGGTGCCGCCCCGTGCGGACTGCACCACCCCGGTGCGCACCCGGACGACCCTCAGCCCGGCCTCCTCCGCAGGCCCGGTGGCCGCCTCCCAGTCGTCCACCACGTCGGCGAGGAACCCGTCGCCGCGGGAGCTGTCCTCGGACAGGAGCTCGTCGCCGCGATCGAATCCGTAGTAACCGATCGCCGAGGCGGACACGAAGGTCCGCGGACCGCCCTCGGTGCGGCCCGCGAGCCCGGCCAGCAGGCGGGTCGGCCCGACGCGGCTGTCCCGGATCGCCCGCATGTGCGCCGCGGTGAATCGCCCGGCGATCGACGCCCCCGCCAGGTGCACCACGGCGTCCACGCCCGCCAACAGGTCCGCGGCGGGGTCCGCGGGATCCCACCGTCGTTCGTCCCGCGTCCGCGGTGCGCGCCGCACCAGGCGGATCACCCGGTGCCCGCCCGTGCTCAGGAACGCGGTCAGCGCCGAGCCGACGAGACCGGAGGCCCCGGTGACTGCCACCACCGCGGGCCGGACACCCCGCTCGCTCGCCCAGCGGTGTGCGGCCAGGTCACCGGCCAGCTGGCGATGCCGGTAGGCGAATGTCGACCGCAGCAGGAACTCCGGCACCGGGGTCTCGACCCGGTCGATCACCCGGGTCGATCCCGCGGTGACCTCGGTGAAATCGTGAATGTGCCTCCAGGACAGGGTGGCCAGGACCGGGAGCGACGCGAGCCCGTCGGCTGCGAGTTCGTCGACGAAACGATGGGGCGGGTCGTACGCGGCGCCGTCGTGGCGGGCGACCCAGCGCAGGCCGGCCGGCAGTGCGAGCACCGCCCTTCCCGTGGCGAGCGAATCCGCCTCCGACACGATCCGCAGCGGCTGCCACGGCGGTGACAGCCGGGTGAAGGCGCCCGGCCTGCCGTACCAGGCGAAGACCGCGGCTCGGGGCGTGTCCACCACGCTCGAGTACACGATGCCCATCGTTCGACCCTAACCCCGTTTCAGCTCGCCGTAGCGGGCCAGCGCCTCCCCGCGCTCGACGGCGTGATCCACGATCGGGTCCGGGTAGCCGCGCGGGCGACCGTCCTCCAACGTGTGTACCCGGACTCCGGCGATGCCGCGCAGTTCCGGCACCCAGCGGCGCACGTAGTCACCGTCGGGGTCGAACTTCTTCCCCTGACTGATCGGGTTGAACACCCGAAAGTACGGGGCCGCATCGGTTCCCGATCCTGCGGTCCACTGCCAGCCGTGCTGGTTCGAGGCCAGGTCACCGTCGATCAGGTGCCGCATGAAGTACCGGGCCCCGCGCCACCACGGCAGGTGCAGGTCCTTCACGAGAAAGGACGCGACGATCATCCGGACCCGGTTGTGCATCCAGCCCTCGGCCAGCAGCTGACGCATCCCGGCGTCGACGATCGGGTACCCGGTCCGGCCGGTACACCAGGCCGACCACGCCGAGTCCGCGTCGGGTCCGCTGTCGTACCGCATCGCGTCGAAGCGCGGGTCGTAGTTGCGCCGCGCGGTCTCGGGACGGTGGTGCAGGACGTCGGCATAGAAATCGCGCCAGGCCAGCTGCCGCCGGAACGCCGCGGGCCCGGTGCCGGGCCGACCGGCGAGATCGGCGAGCATCGTGCGCGGGTGAATGCATCCGTACTTGAGATACACCGACATTCGGCTCGTGCTGTCGAGATCCGGCCGGTCCCGGCCTGCGTCGTAGCCCGCCAGGTCGTCGTCCAGGAACTCCGCCCATCGGGCGAGCGCCGCCCGCTCCCCCGCCATCTCTCGGCTCGCGGGGCCGGTCCGCGGAATCGGCACCCGGGCCGACAGCGCCGGATCCAGCCACGAGACCGTGCGCGCGGACGTCTCCGCGGGCCCACGCCAGCCGTGGTCGAGCCAGCGCCCGAAGTACGGGGTGAAGACCCGGTACGGGCCGCCGTCGGCCTTCGTCACCCGGCCCGGCGCCACCGCGTAGGGCGAACCGGTACGGACGAGGTCGACCTCCCCCGCCACCGCGTCGTCGCGGTCACGCCCATACGGACCGAAGTCGGCGCTGACGTGCACGGTGTCGGCGCCGAACTCCCTCGCCACCTGCGGCACGACGACCCGTGGGTCGCCCCTGACCACACACAGCCGGCCACCGAGGTCCTCGTCGAGCGCCGCCAGGCTGCCGTAGAGGAAGTCGCGGCGCGCGGCTCCCGACGGTCGCAGCAACGCCTCGTCGAGCACGAACAGCCCGAGCACCTCGTCCCCGGCGGCCGCCGACAGCGTCGGGAGGTCGCCGGTGCGCAGGTCTCGCCGGAACCACACGATCGCTGGGCCCATGCCTGCATTTCTACACCGAGGGCACGGCACAATGGCGTGGTGACCGAACCCGCCAACGCCACCGTCCTCGTCGTGGATGACGACGAGGACGTACTCGTCTCCCTGCGACGGGGCCTGCGCCTGTCCGGCTTCACGATCCTGACCGCGTCGGACGGGGCCGAGGCGCTCGGCGTGGTCGCGGACCGCTCCCCCGACGCCATCGTCCTCGACATGAACATGCCGGTTCTCGACGGCGCGAGCGTCGTCACGGCGCTGCGTGCGATGGGCAACGACATCCCGATCTGCGTGCTCAGCGCCCGCGCCTCGGTCGACGACCGGGTGTCGGGGCTCGAGGCGGGCGCCGACGACTACCTCGTCAAGCCCTTCGTGCTCGCCGAACTGGTCGCCCGCATCCGCGCGATGCTGCGCCGCAGGACGACGCCGCCCGTCGCGGCGGCGCCGCCGCAGGGCGCGATCACCGTCGGCCCGTTGACCGTCGACCTGCTGGGCAGGCGGGCCAATGAGGGCGACCGCGAAATCGAGCTCACCAAAAGAGAATTCGAGCTGCTGGCCATTCTCGCCCGCAACAGCGGCGTCGTGCTGAGCCGGGAGCGGCTGCTCGAACTCGTGTGGGGCTACGACTTCGTCGCCGACACCAATGTGGTCGACGTGTTCGTCGGCTACCTACGACGCAAGCTCGAATCGAACGGCTCGCCCCGCCTCCTGCACACCGTCCGCGGAGTCGGGTTCGTGCTCCGGGAAATGCCGTGAAGCGCGGGCACTCGTACTCGCTGCGGGTCCGGGTGGCGGCCGCCACCGCCCTCGGCGCCACCATTATCGTCGCGCTGCTCGGCGTCTTCGTCGCGCTCGCCATCTCCCGCAACAACATGAGCCAGCTCGACCGCAGGCTGGAGACCGCCGCACGGGTGCTGATCGTCAACATCGGCACCGCCTCGATGTTCCTGCCCAGGTTCGGCGACGCGGGCGCGTTCGCCGTCACGATCCGAAACGACGGCACACTCGCCGCCAGCACCCCCACCCAGCTACCCGAGCTGCCCGAGGGCGCCGCCACGGTGAACGTCGATCACACCGCGTACCGGGTCAACACCACGGCGGTGGCCGGCACGAACACGACGGTCTCGCTGGCGGTGCCTGCCGCCGAGGCCAAGGACGTGACCGCGGAGCAGCAGCAATGGGTGCTGGTGGCCGGGCTGCTCGCGATCGCCGCCGCTGCGGGGCTCGGCTGGATCTTCGGCGGCCGGGCCGTCCGCCCGATCGTGCAGCTCACCCATCAGATCGGCGACGGACCCCCGCACGAGGGCCCGCCGCCGAAGGTGTCGGGGGTCCGCGAGGCCGAGGAACTGGCCGACGCCATCGAGCTCATGCTGCGGCGCATCGCCGAGGCCCAGTCCCAGACCACCGCCGCACTCGACACCGCACGCGACTTCTCCGCCGTCTCCGCGCACGAGCTGCGCACCCCGCTGACCGCGATGCGCACCGACATCGAGGTGCTCAGCACCCTCCAACTCGACGAATCACAGCGGGCCGAGATCCTCGCCGACCTGGCCAGGACCCAGGGCCGCGTCGAGGCCACCCTGTCCGCGCTCGAACGCCTCGCGTCCGGGGAACTGTCGAGCGAGGACGACCACGTCCCGACCGATGTCGTCGAGCTCTGCGACCTCGCCGCCCAGGACGCGCGGCGGCACCACCCGGACGTGCAGGTCCAGGTCGAATCCGAGCCCTCACTGGTGATCCGGGGCCTGCCAGCCGGCCTGCGGCTGGCACTGGACAACGCCATCGCCAACGCGATCCGGCACGGCGGCGCCACGACCGTGGTCCTCGCCGCCCGCCGCACGTCCCCTGACACCGTCACGATCACCGTCGACGACGACGGCGCCGGGGTGCCCGAGGCCGAGCGTGAGGCGGTCTTCGCGCGCTTCTACCGCGGCACCGGCGCCAGCAAGGGCGGCTCCGGGCTCGGCCTCGCGCTCGTGGCGCAGCAGGCGCAGCTGCACGGCGGCCGCGCGTATTTCGAGGTCAGCGGCCTGGGCGGGGCCCGATTGGTACTGGAGTTCCCCTACCGGCCGTGAGCCGGGGGATGTGCGATCTCCCCTGAGCGAGTAACGATGGTGGGCGGCACGCCCCCCCCCGAACCGGGCGGTCGCCTTCATCCCTAGACGACTCGCGAAGGGAAGAGCAATGCTCACCAGGAGAAATGTCCGTGCGCCCGCCGCACTGCTGATCGCCGGAGCCGCCGTCGCTGGCAGCCTGCTCGCCGCGCCGGTTGCCGGCGCCGCCACCCCGATGGGCGGTCAGATCGGGACCGACCCCGCGTGCGGACCGGTGGCCGCGGGCCCAACGGGGACCATCAAGATCCACAACGCACAGACCCCCAGCGGTCTGGGCGGGATCATCGTGAGGAACTTCTTCCAGTTCCCCGGTGGCACGACACCGTCGGTGAGTCTCGATCCGGGCGACATCAGGACGATCATCGTCACAACCGGCCCCGCGGCAGGTGGCTTCGGCATCGGGCAGGTCGGCGGCAGCTACCAGCTGCCGGGCGGGATCACCTGCGTCCTGAACGTACCCCTGGTCCTCGAACCCTGAGTACGCGAAAGGCCCCGTACCGCAACGCGATACGGGGCCCTCCGAGGCAAAGATCTACTAGGTGTCCAGCAGGTCGATGACGAAGACCAGGGTCTTGCCGCCGAGCGGGTGACCCGAGCCGGCCGGACCGTACGCGAGCTCCGGCGGCACGGTCAGCTTGCGGCGACCGCCCACCTTCATGCCGGGGATGCCCTCCTGCCAACCGGGGATCAGCCGGCCGAGCGGGAACTTCACGGACTCGCCCCGCTGGAACGAGGAGTCGAACACCTTGTTCGTGTCGTACTCGACGCCGTGGTAGTGGACGTCGACGACTCCACCGGGCTGCGCCTCCGCGCCGTCGCCGACGGTGATGTCCTCGATGACCAGCTCGGCCGGGGCCGGGCCGGTCGCGGGCTCGATGACCGGTGCGGCGGGCGGAACCACGACATCGAGCAGGTCGATGACGAAGACCAGGGTCTTGCCCGAGAGCTGGTGCCCGGCGCCTGCCGGACCGTAGGCCAGCTCGGGCGGGATGGTGAGCTGTCTGCGCCCACCGACCTTCATGCCGGGGATGCCCTCCTGCCAGCCGGCGATGAGGCCGGACAGCGGGAAGTTGATGGACTCGCCCCGACTCCACGAGGAGTCGAACTCCTCGCCGGACTCGAACTCCACCCCGAGGTAGTGGACCTCGACCTTGGCGCCGGGGGTGGCCTCCGCACCGTCGCCGACGGTGATGTCCTTGATCACGAGCTCGGTCGGCGGGGGGCCGTCCTGGAACTCGATCACGGGCTCGTCACTCATCCGAGTCACCTGCTTCCAAGGTCGATGTAGTTGCGCTCGGTGTAACCGGTGTAGATCTGACGCGGGCGGCCGATCTTGGTGGCCGGGTCCTCGTGCATCTCGCGCCAGTGCGCGATCCAGCCGGGCAGCCGGCCCATCGCGAACAGCACGGTGAACATGCGCGTCGGGAAGCCCATCGCCCGGTAGATCAGGCCGGTGTAGAAGTCGACGTTCGGGTACAGCTTGCGCTCGATGAAGTAGTCATCGGTGAGCGCCGTCTCCTCGAGGGACTTGGCGATGTCGAGCAGTTCGTCGTCGCCGCCGAGCTTGCTCAGGATGGTGTCCGCGGCCTTCTTGACCAGGGCCGCGCGCGGGTCGTAGTTGCGGTAGACGCGGTGACCGAAGCCCATGAGCTTCACGCCGTCTTCCTTGTTCTTGACCTTGCGGACGAACTCCTTGGCGTCGCCGCCGTTCGCCTTGATCTCGTCGAGCATCTCGAGCACGGCCTGGTTGGCGCCGCCGTGCAGCGGGCCCCACAGCGCGTTGATGCCGGCGGAGACGGACGTGAACAGGTTCGCGTCCGACGAGCCGACCATCCGGACCGTCGAGGTGGAGCAGTTCTGCTCGTGATCCGCGTGCAGGATCAGCAGCATGTCGAGGGCCTTGGCGATCTCGGGATCGACCTCGTACGGCTCGGCGGGGAAGCCGAACGTCATACGCAGGAAGTTCTCCACGAGCGAGAGGGAGTTGTCCGGGTACAGGAACGGCTGCCCGACGGACTTCTTGTACGCGTAGGCCGCGATGGTCGGCATCTTCGCGAGGAGACGGGTGGTGGACAGCTCCACCTGCTCCGGATCGTCGGGGTCGAGCGAGTCCTGGTAGTACGCGGACAGCGCGTTGACCGCGGAGGACAGCACCGGCATCGGGTGCGCGTTGCGCGGGAAGCCGTCGAAGAACCGCTTGAGGTCCTCGTGCAGCAGCGTGTGGCGCTGGATGCGGGTCGTGAAGGCGGCCAGCTCGTCGACCGAGGGCAGCTCGCCGTAGATCAGCAGGTAGCTGACCTCGAGGAAGGTCGAGCCCTCCGCGAGCTGCTCGATCGGGTAGCCGCGGTAACGCAGGATTCCCTTTTCGCCGTCGATGTAGGTGATCGCCGACTTGGTGGAGGCGGTGTTGACGAATCCGGGATCCAGGGTGGTGTACCCGGTCGCGGACAGGAGCTTGCCCAGCTCGATGCCGTCATTGCCCTCAGTTGCTCGGGCAATCGTCATCGCATGTTCGCCACCGGGGTAGCTGAGCGTCGGTGTGGTGTCATCGGCAGCGGGCACGAAGGATCCCTCTCAAACTCGGATCAGCGAGTAGCACTATCAGTCGGATAGAACCTAGTCTCTGTTACGCCAACTTGCCCAGGGAGGGTCCGCGCCGAGTGGGATTTGCCACTAGAGCGCGCCGAGACCCCAGGCCCCCGTCCAGGTCTCGCCGGGCCGGAGCACCACCTGGTCGATGCCCGAATTGAACGCGTCCGGCGGGCAGGTCATCGGCTCGATCGCCAGGGCACGGCCGCGGCCCGGATAGCCCTGGCCGCGCTCCGGATCCGCCGTGAACACCTGGATCCAGCCGAACTGGCGGTCGGTCCACAGCACCGCGCCCGACCCGTCCGGCGCGCGCAGCTCGTGCCGGGCACGACCGTCCGGATCCGGGACGATCGAGCTGAACGGCGTGTCCAGCCAGACCCCTTCGAGCGAACGCGGTGCGGTGAAGTCGAAGTCGGTGCCGTAGACGGACTCGGAGTTGCCCACCGGCAGCATCCGCTCCTGGTCCAGCGGCAGCCGGGTGCCCGCGGTCAGCCGCAGGGTGCACTCGTCGAGCGGGGTGTCGCCGGCCCGGACGAAGGTGTGCACGCCCATCCCGAACGGCGCGGGCATCGCCCCGATGTTGGCGGCCGTGTGCGTGACGGTCAGGCCCGCCGGGCCCAGCTCGTGCGTGGTCGTGAGCTGCAGCGGGTAGGGCCAGCCCTTGTGCAGGCCGACGCGGATGCTCTGCCGCACCCTGGTCGGGGTGTGCTCCTCGAGCTCCCAGTCGTCGCGGCGGACCAGCCCGTGGATCGCGTTGTTCCTGGCGGGTTCGGTGATCGCCAGCTGGTGTTCGACGCCGTCGAAGATGAAGTAGCCGTCGCGAATCCGGTTCGGCCACGGCGCGAGCACCAGGCCCGCGGACAGCGGCGCCTTCTCCCCGACCGGCGATGTCTCGGTGAGCGGCCTGCCGCCGATCTCGAGCAGCCGGAGACCGGCCCCGCGGGAGACGACCTCGGCGCGGTAGTCACCGTGCTCGATCTTGAAGCTGCGCACACCGGACGAGCGAACGGCGCCGTTGACGGACTCAGACATGACACGACTCGCACATGGCACACAGTGTCCACCAATCGGCGCGCGACGGCACCCATCCCGCCAAAGCCGCCGCCCCGGACGATCAGTCGCGCCGCACCCGATACCGCAGGAACATCGGGAAGGCGAGACAGGCCAGCCCGACACCGATCACCACCAGCACCCCGCCGCCAGCCGCGGCGACCGCCGTGCCGAAGGCGAAGGCCGCCGCGCCGTGCAGGACGTCGCCGATCCGCGGCCCGCCCGCGACCACCACGATGAACACCCCCTGCAGCCGTCCGCGCATCTCGTCGGTCGCCACCTGCTGGAGCATGGTGCTGCGGAACGCGGCCGAGACCATGTCGACGGCACCGCCGAACGCGAGGAAGCCGAGGGCGACCCACAGCAGCACCGGGCTGCCGTCAGGGGTGGCGAACCCGACCGCGACACCGAAGCCCACCATCGCCAGGCCCCACGCCACGATGCAGGCCACCACGGCCCTGCCCTGGTATCTGACCCCCGGTAGCCAGCCGGAGAACACGCCGCCGATCACGGCGCCGGCCGACATGGCCGCGAACAGCAGGCCGAGCGCGGCACCGCCGCTCAGCGGGTCGCCGAAGCTCTCGTGCGCGATCTGGGGGAACAGCGCCCTCGGCATGCCGAAGACCATCGCGATGATGTCGACGACGAACGACGCGAGCAGCACCTTCTGCGTGGACAGGTACGCGAAGCCGTCGAGCACCGCCCGGAGGCCTGCCCTCGTGGTGGGTCCGGTCGGCGGCAGCGCGGGCAACCGCAGCACCGCCCACAGCGTCGCCATCAGCGCGATCGCGTCGACCAGGTAGAGCACCGCCAGCCCGGTCAACGGGACGAGCACGCCCGCCAGCAGCGGGCCCGCGATCGCGCCGAACTGGAAGACCGTCATGTTGAGCGAGTTGGCGGCGGGCAGCGCCCGCGAGGGCAGTAGTCGCGGGATGATCGCATTGCGGGTCGGCGAGTTCACCGCGAAGAACGCCTGCTGCAGCGAGAACAGCGCCAGCACCAGCCAGACGTTGTTCACCCCTGCCGCGGCCTGCACCCAGAACAGCACCGAGGTGACCGCGAGCCCGATCGTCGTGATCGTCATCAGCCTGCGGCGGTCCATCACATCGGCGAGCGCGCCGCCCCACAGCCCGAAGACAACGAGCGGGACCAGCCCGAACAGGCCGGTCAATCCGACATAGGCCGAACTCCTGGTGATCTCGTAGACCTGGAGCGGCACCAGCACGACGCTGATCTGGGCGCCGATCACGGTGACGATGCTCGCCACCCACAGCCGACGGAAGTCCTGGTTCTGCAGCGGCGTGACGTCGGCCAGCAGCCGCCTGCGGGTGACCTCGGTCAAGGCTGCAGTCGCTCCGAGGTCCAGACGCCGTCCGTCAGCGTGGTCTTCACCCGGTTGTGCATCCGGTTCGCCCTGCCCTGCCAGAACTCGACGCTGTCCGGCCGGAGCAGGAAGCCACCCCAGTTCGGGGGCACCGGCACGTCGTCGACGTCGGCGAACCTGGCCGTGACGTCGGCGAGCTGCGCCTCGAGCGCGCCGCGCGAGTCGATGGGACTCGACTGGCGCGAGGCCCAGGCCCCGAGCTGAGACCCGCGTGGCCGGGTGCGCCAGTACTTCTCGGTCACCGCCGGGTCCACCCGGGAGACCGATCCCCTGACGGTCACCTGGTGGGCGAACGCGATCCAGGAGAAGGTGGCCGACGCATAGGGGAAGGCGGCCAGTTCACGCGCCTTGTTCGACTCGTAGTTGGTGTAGAACACCAGCCCGTCCTCGGAGAGCCCCTTGCACAGCACCGTCCGCGAGGCTGGCCTGCCCGCGGCGTCGACCGTGGCCAGCACCATCGCGTTGGGCTCGGCGATACCCGACGAGCGGGCCTGGTCCAGCCACCGGCGCAGCAGCGGGTACCACCCTCCTCGCAGCGATCCCGCACCGAGATTGCCCTCCGGCACAGCAGGATTCGGGTCCTGGTGTGCATAGCCGACCCGCATCGCGGCGAGATCGGGGTTCGCGGCGGACTCGGGCTCGGAATCGGGTGACACAGCCGATGACGTTACTCCCGGGTACGTGCCGCTCACCCACGCCACGCAACGGGCTAGAGTTTGACCTGACCCACCCTGTCGACCATGGATCGCACCCGCGATTCCCGCGACGCAGGGCTACCAGTCACGGCGGCGTAGAGCCTGCACACCATGCATGCGCCCCGCACGACGGCGATGACTTAGGCGGAGCAGCCCGGACCGGGCGAATACCGAAGACGACGAGGAGAGTCCACGAGCAATGGCAGCGAGCGCGGCAGTACCCGAGGATTTTGTCAGCGGTCTCGAGGGCGTCGTCGCCTTCACCACCGACATCGCCGAGCCTGACAAGGACGGTGGCGCGCTGCGCTACCGCGGGGTCGACATCGAGGACCTGGTCGCTCGCGGCGTCACCTTCGGCGACGTCTGGGCCCTGCTCGTCGACGGCCAGTTCGGCCAGGGCCTGCCGCCCGCCGAGCCGTTCCCGCTGCCGATCCACACCGGCGACGTCCGCGTCGACGTGCAGGCCGGCCTGGCCATGCTCGCGCCGATCTGGGGATACCAGCCGCTGCTCGACATCGACGACGACACCGCCCGCGAGCAGCTCGCGCGTGCCTCGGTGATGGCGCTGTCCTACGTGGCGCAGTCGGCCCGCGGCGTCTACCAGCCCGCCGTGCCGCAGAAGGTCATCGACGAATGCCCCACCGTCACCGCACGTTTCATGACCCGCTGGAAGGGTGACCCGGACCCGGCGCACACCGAGGCCATCGACGCGTACTGGGTCTCCGCCGCCGAGCACGGCATGAACGCCTCCACCTTCACCGCCCGGGTCATCGCCTCCACCGGCGCCGACGTCGCGGCCTCGCTCTCCGGCGCCATCGGCGCGATGTCCGGCCCGCTGCACGGCGGCGCCCCGGCCCGCGTCCTCCCGATGATCGAGGAGACCGAGAAGAGCGGCGACGCCCGCGCGCTGGTCAAGGGCATCCTGGACCGCAAGGAGAAGCTGATGGGCTTCGGGCACCGCGTGTACCGCGCCGAGGACCCCCGCGCCCGCGTGCTCCGCGCCACCGCCAAGCGCCTGAACGCGCCCCGCTACGAGGCCGCCGCCGCACTCGAACAGGCCGCCCTCGCCGAGCTGCGCGAGCGTCGCCCCGACCGCGCGATCGAGACGAACGTCGAGTTCTGGGCCGCCGTCATCCTCGACTTCGCCGAGGTCCCGGCGCACATGATGCCCGCGATGTTCACCTGTGGCCGCACCGCGGGCTGGTGTGCGCACATCATGGAGCAGAAGCGTCTCGGCAAGCTGGTCCGCCCGGCCGCCATCTACACCGGACCCGAGCCCCGCACCCCCGAGTCCGTCCAGGGCTGGGACCAGATCGCAGGCTGATTCGGGCCCTCTACCCGTTCGCATCACCAAAACGAGAAGGAACTCGAACCGATGACCACCCCGATCATCCCCGCCGACCTCAAGCCCGTCGATGGCAGATTCGGTTGCGGACCGTCCAAGGTCCGCCCCGAGCAGCTCCAGTCGCTCGTGGACGTGGGCGCCTCGGTGTTCGGCACCAGCCACCGTCAGAAGCCGGTCAAGGACGTCGTCGCCCGGGTGCGTTCCGGCCTGGCCGACCTCTTCTCGCTGCCCGAGGGCTACGAGGTCGTGCTCGGCAACGGTGGCACCACGGCGTTCTGGGACGCGGCCGCGTTCGGCCTGATCCGCGAGAAGTCCCTGCACCTGACCAACGGCGAGTTCAGCTCCAAGTTCGCGTCGGTGGCCAAGGCCAACCCGTTCATCGGTGACCCGATCGTCGTCTCGGCCGAGCCGGGCAGCGCGCCCGCGCCCGTGTCGGACCCGTCGGTCGACCTCATCGGCTGGGCCCACAACGAGACCTCCACCGGTGTCGCGATCCCCGTGTCGCGTCCGGCCGGCTCGGAGAACGCGCTCATCGCGATCGACGCCACCTCCGGTGCGGGCGGCCTGCCGGTGAACATCGCCGACTCGGACGTCTACTACTTCGCCCCGCAGAAGTGCTTCGCCTCCGACGGCGGGCTGTGGATCGCGATCATGAGCCCGGCCGCCCTTGCCCGCGTCGAGGAGATCAAGTCCACGGGCCGCTGGACCCCGGACTTCCTGTCGCTGCCGATCGCGGTGGACAACAGCTCGAAGGACCAGACGTACAACACGCCCGCGCTGGCCACCCTGCTGCTGTTCGCGAACCAGATCGAGTGGATGAACAGCAACGGCGGCCTGGACTGGGCCACCAAGCGCACCGCCGATTCGTCCTCGCGCCTGTACAACTGGGCCGAGGCCAGCGAGTTCGCCACCCCGTTCGTGGCCGATCCGGCGCACCGCTCGCAGGTCGTCGGCACCATCGACTTCGACGACAAGATCGACGCCGCCGCGGTGGCGAAGATCCTGCGCGCCAACGGAATCGTGGACACCGAGCCGTACCGCAAGCTCGGCCGCAACCAGCTGCGCGTCGGCATGTTCCCGGCGATCGACCCCGAGGACGTCACCGCGCTGACCAAGAGCATCGACTGGGTCGTCGGCCAGCTCTGAGTCGAACCCAGCACATCGGTCAGCCCCCGGCACTTCCTGCCGGGGGCTGACCGCTTTGTGACGCGAGTTGCTCTCACGGCGACTTGGCGCACATCTCGACCCGACGATGACAGGATCGGCAGCGACTGACATCGATTGGGAGGGAATCGTTTCATGTTCAAACGCAGTTTCGTCGTCCTCGCCGCACTCACCCTGACCGCGTTCGCCGCGGGATGTGGGAGCGACTCCTCGGACACGTCCACGACCACGACTTCGGCGGCGACGTCGACCACGGCCGCGCCGACCACCACTGCCGCGCCCGCGAGCCCGGCAGCACTGCCGCCGGTGGTCGTTCCCGTGTCGCCCGGCCCGGTCTCGCCCGCACCGGTGGTGTCGCCTGCGCCGGGACCCGTCGGCGCGGACGGCTCCACCGGCAACAACCTCAGCACCGAATACTGTGCGCGCAACCAGGATCCGGGGTGCCCCATCGGCAGCTACGTGGCGCCGGACGCCATCCCGCACCCCGACGGCAGCGGAAAGTACGTCCCGTGTGAGGGCACCATCTGCACCAACCCGAACCACGGCGCCGGGACCGACCCGCAGCAGAACGGCGGCGCTGTGATGCAGAACCCGAACGGCGACGGCACCGACGTCCCCTGTGAGGGCACCATCTGCACCAACCCGAACAACGGCGCGGGTGGGTAGCCCTAGGGCCCGGTGATCGTGGTCAGGAAACTCGCTCGGATGTCGTCGCGGCCCGCCGCCTCGAGCAACGCGGAGAAGGCGGTTGCCTCCTCCGCGGATGCACGGCGGGCCGTGTCGGCGAGGAATGTCGGGTCGTCGAACAGGTCGGCAACGGCGTCGGCCGCACGGGCCAGGGTGAAGATGTCGTACATGGGAGATCGATCCTGACAACTACGGCGAACACGACAGAAGACTTAGCATGCCCTTCATTAGGGCTGCCTAAGTAAAGGTACACAAGGGCCTCGCCTCAATAGTTGTGTCCTCAATCACACGTAGATACCTGCTGGCAGGCGGCCGATTGAACACCCGGCGCCGATCCCCGCCACGCCGGAACCGAAACATATGCGGTACCGTCGATCACACATACATTGACCATCTCCGAGGAGGTCCGCCGTGACCGAACACATCGACGTGCTGATCGTCGGTGCCGGACTGTCCGGGATCGGCGCCGCCCACCAGATCCAGGCCAAGTTCCCCGCCCGATCGTTCGCGATCTTCGAGTCCCGCGACGCCATCGGGGGCACCTGGGACCTGTTCCGCTACCCCGGGATCCGGTCGGACTCCGACATGCAGACGCTCGGCTATCGGTTCCGACCCTGGACGGACGAGAAATCGATCGCGGACGGCCCTGCCATCCTGGAGTACGTCCGCGACACCGCCCGCGAGGCAGGCATCGACAAGCAGATCCGCTTCGGACACCGCGTGGTCCGCGCCCGGTGGTCGAGCGAGGACGCCAGGTGGACCGTCGACGCGACCCACGGGGACGACACTGTCACGGTCACCTGCGACTTCCTGTACGTCTGCAGCGGTTACTACCGCTACGACCAGGGATTCACGCCGAATTTCGAAGGCACCGACCGCTTTCGGGGCCGGATCGTGCATCCCCAGCACTGGCCCGAGGATCTCGACTACACCGGCAAGAAGGTCGTCGTCATCGGCAGCGGCGCCACCGCCGTCACCCTGGTCCCGTCTATGTCCGACCGGGCCGAGCACGTGACGATGCTCCAGCGCTGCCCCACCTACATCGCCGCCCTGCCCGCCAAGGACCCGACCACCAACGGGCTGCGGCGTCTGCTCGGCGACAGGCTCTCCTACCCGATCGCCCGATGGAAGAACGTCGCGTTCTCCACCTTCACCTACCAGCTCAGCCAGCGGCAGCCGCGCCTGGTCAAGTGGTACCTCCGGAGGGCCCAGCAGCGTGCTCTGCCCGCGGGGTACGACATCGACACCCACTTCACGCCGAGCTACAACCCCTGGGATCAGCGGATGTGCCTGGTGCCGGACGGCGACCTGTTCCGGGCCATCCGGCACGGCAGGGCATCGGTGGTCACCGACCGGATCGCCACCTTCACCGAGCGGGGACTCGAGCTCGAGTCCGGCCAGGAGCTCGCGGCGGACGTGATCGTGACCGCCACCGGCCTGAACCTGCTCGCGTTCGGCGGGATCGAGTTCACCGTCGACGGCCGCGAGGTGTCGCTGCCGGACACCCTCGCCTACAAGGGCATGATGCTCAGCGACGTGCCCAACTTCGCCTTCACGGTCGGCTACACCAACGCGTCATGGACGCTCAAGGCCGACCTCGTCGCCGACTACGTGTGCAGGCTGCTCGCGCACATGGATCGGCAGGGTCACACGGTGTGCGTGCCGACCAACGACGACCCGTCATTGACCACCCGGCCGCTGCTCGATTTCGCCGCCGGCTACGTCCAGCGCTCGATCGACGAGTTCCCCAGGACCGGCACCAAGGCGCCGTGGCAGCTCGGCATGAGCTACGCGCACGATGTGGTGACGCTGCGGCACGGTCGGCTCGAGGACGACGCGATGCAGTTCAGCTCCTGAAACAGGTCAGCCCCCGACATCACGTCGGGGGCTGACCTGGTGCAGCGAGTGGAGATCTACTCCGCGATGATCGCGTCGGCTTCGATCTCGACCAGCAGGGCGGGATCGATGAGCGCGCTCACCTCGAGGATCGTGGTGGCGGGGCGGATCTCGCCGAAGACCTCACCGTGCGCGAGACCGGCCTCTTCCCAGCGGCTCATGTCGGTGAGGTAGATCCGGGTGCGGATGACGTCCTCGGGCTTCGCGCCCGCCTCGGCGAGGGCGGCGACGATCCGGCTGACCGCCTCACGGGTCTGCTCGGCGAGGCTGTCGCCGCCGACCGGGCCGTCGGGGCCCGACGCGGTGGTACCGGACACCGACACCTGCTGGCCGATGCGGACGGCCCGCGAGTATCCGATCTTCGACTCCCAGTCGGAGCCGGACGAGATGTTGTTTCGATTCGACATGGCGCTGATTCTGTCAGGCCGCCGAGTCGCCTTCCGCAGGCTAGTCCGGGTTCGCCGCCACGAATCGCCGGAACGGGTCGAGCGCCTCGTCCCCGAGGTTGGGTCCACTCACCTCGATGCCGGCATCGGCGGACGCGATGACATCGGCACACCCGAGGCCGAACCGCGGTCCACTCTCGAGGATCGCGCCGAACTCCGCGGCCGAGGCCGCGAACACGACCCGGCTCACCCCCGCCCACACCATCGCCGCGCCGCACATCGGGCACGGCTCCCCGCTCGCGTACACGGTGCTGCCGACCAGGTCGTCCGTGCGGCCCTCCGCGCACGCGGTGGTGATGGCGTCGAGTTCCGCGTGCTCGGTCACGTCACCGGAGGTGGCAACGGAATTGGCACCCTCGCTGATCACCTGGCCGTCCGCGCCGACCGCCACCGCGCCGAATGGCCGGTTGCCTGCCTCCCCGGTCTCGTTCGCGAGCTCGATCGCCCTGCGCAGGTGCGCGAGGTCATCGGCATCGAGGCCAGTCATCTACTCATCCTTTCGCAGAAATGCCTGTGCGGCGATCCCCGCCGCGATGAAGGTGTACCCCAACCAGCCGGGGCCGTCGTCGGCGGTCAGGATCAGGATGCCGACCGGGATCAGCCACACCGCCAGCGGGGCCAGCAGCGCGCTGAGCGGTGGCCGCGGATCCTCCGGATACCAGGCCGAGAACTGCAGCGCGATCAGCATCGCCGCGGTCTGGATCACCCACCCCGTCCACAGGTTGTCGCTGTCGCGCAGCACCGCATCGCCGTAGAACCCGGCGATCGCGGCGACCAGGAACGCCGCGGCCCACACGCCGGTGATCACGTAGTTGATCCGCAGGAACCGCGGCGTCTGCCAGTACTGCTCGTCCACCTCCTCGCGCGCGTACTGGATGGTGAACGGCATCCGGGCCAGCATCGAGCCGACCGCGATGACGACCAGCGTGATGTTCGCGATCTCGCCGATCCAGGTCTCCATCCAGTCCTGCCCCGCCTCGTCGAGCAGGAAATGGAGAACCAACAGCGCCGCGAAGAACACGACGTCGATCACGCCGAGCAGTTTCAGGGACCGCCCGCGCAGCAGATCGACGACCACGAACAACACCGAGAGGGACAGCGCGATCCCGGCCGCCCAGGCGAGGCGCCCCGGCCCCTCGACGACCGCGAGCACGATCCACGGGGCGAGCCCGGTCAGCGGGCCGTCCAGCATCGCCCCGAGCGCATCCCACGCTCGGCGCATTGGCGAGGAACCTGCCCGTGTCTCCGGAGCCTTCTCGATCATCGCCCTGCCCCCGCCGGTCCGACCACGCCCGATTCCCTGAGGGTAGACCCGATTCCGACAGAATTTCGGCCAGAGACAATAGCGCGCCCCGAATCAAACCGGTCGACCGGGCGAGGCGTGTCCTGACCCGACCCCCATCACGGGTCGATTACAGTCGGCAAGGGCGAAATCGCGAGCTACGCGATGAGGGAGGTCACGGTGCGAGAACTTCGAGTGATCGGACTTGAGCCCGACGGAACGCACATCGTGTGTGCCGACAGCGAGAGCGGCGAACGCTTTCGCGTACCCGCCGACGACAAGCTTCGCGCCGCCTCGAGGGGCGACGTCGCCCGATTCGGGCAGATCGAGATCGAGACCGAGAGCCGAATCCGACCGCGCGACATCCAGGCCCGCATCCGAGCAGGTGCCACCGTCGAGCAGGTGGCGACCGAGGCCGGGGTGTCGGTCAAGAAGATCGAGAGCTTCGCGCACCCGGTGCTGCTCGAACGCTCGCGTGCCGCCGAGATGGCGCAGGCCGGTCACCCGGTGCGCGAGAACGGCCCAACCGTCCTCACCCTGGCCGAGATCGTCGGCCTCGCCTTCCGCGCCCGCGGCCACAACCTCGACGAGGCCCAGTGGGACGCGTGGCGCGACGACGAGGGCCACTGGATCGCCCAACTCGAATGGCAGGCCGGGCGCACCCGCAATGCGGCGCACTGGCGTTTCCAGCCGGACTCCCACGGCGGCACCATCGCACCACTCGACGCGGCCGCGACCGACCTGATCGACCCCGATTTCGGGCGCCCGCTGCGCGGACTCGCCCCGATCGCCGCCGAGGACCCGCACTCCCCCGTCCTCGAAGCCGTGATCGAGGCCGAGGTCGAGGAGGAGATGGCGGAGTCCGAGCCACTGGAACCCGGCGCCATGGATTCCCTCTTCGAGGAGGAGGACATCGTCCACCCCGAGGACGAGGAGCACCAGCCGAAGCCGGCGCCGCAGCACCAGGGCGCCAAGGACAAGCGCGGCAAGCCCTCCCTGCCGTCCTGGGACGACGTCCTGCTCGGCGTGCGCAGCAGCGGTCGCGGCTGACCGATACCCGGGCCCGCTCCCGCCACCGGGATCACTTAGAGTTACGCCGAGTAACACTAAGTGCCCAGAGTGAGCAGGGGGAAGACTGTGCTGGATTTCGACTGGCGTCCGCGGCTGAACACGGTGACCCGGAACGCATGGGGCCTGACGTTCGGCGACGGGATCCAGGCGGCCGAGCCGACCCCGTCGGAGCAGATCACCCAGGGCCTGCACCGCGACCTGCACCGGTTCGGCCCGCAGATCGGCGCCAACCCGGTCCTCCTGGTGCCCCCGCTCGCCGCACCTGCCCAGTGCTACGACCTGCGTCCGGGCCAGAGCCTGGCGGCGCACCTGCTCGAGCGCGGTCGCACGCCCTACCTTGTCGACTACGGCACCATGACCTCCGCGGACCGGGGTCTCGGCTTCGAGGCCTGGGTCGACGACATCATCCCCGAGGCCGTGCGGCACGTCTCCGAGCTGCACGACGGCGCACCCGTCGACCTGATCGGGTGGAGCCTGGGCGGGACGATCTCGCTGCTCACCGGGGCCGCGCACGCCGACCTCCCGATCCGGTCCATCTCGGCGATCGGCACCCCGGTCGACTATCGGGAGATCACGGCCATCGCGCCGCTGCGGGCCATCGGCCGGATCACGGGAGACCGGCCGCTCACCGCGGCCACCTGGGCGCTGGGCGGCCTGCCCGCCCCCGTGGTGCAGGCCAGCTACCGGGTCACCGCGCTGCAGCGCGAGCTGACCAAGCCGTGGTTCATCGCACGCAACCTGCACGACACCGAGACCCTGGCCAGGATGGAGTCCATCGACAAGTTCATGGCCGCCATGCCCGGCTACCCGGCCCGATTCTTCCACCAGGTCTGCACCCAGTTGATCCTGGGAAACACCCTGACCGCAGGGCAGTTCCGGCTCGGATCCCGCACGGTCGAGCTGTCCGCACTGTCGGTGCCGGTGCTTGCGGTCGGCGGCACCGACGACGTCATCGCGCCGGTCGCCTCCGTCGCGCGCATCACCGACGTGCTGACCGGGGCGCCCTCGGTCCGCTTCGAGACCGCGCCCGGCAGCCACCTCGGACTGCTCGCGGGCCCTGGCGCGAAGCAGACCACCTGGGCGCACCTCGACGAATTCCTGAGCGAGACGGCGCCGCAGCTGGTCTGAGCCTCACCCGGTGGCGAGGTGCGCGTCCACCGTCCGGCCGACGAGGGCGGCCGCGCCCTGCGGGTCCCCGATGACCTGCAGGGCCCGGTCGGCCGCCAGCACGGCCATCCCGTGCAGTCCCGTCCAGATCCCCAGCGCCCGCTCCCGAGCGTCCGCGCTTCCCGCGGTCGCCTCGTCCACCAGCGCGACGAGCGACTCGAACAGCGGCAGACTCGTGCGTCGGAGTTCCGCGCCCGAGCCCTCGAGCAGGTCGTGACGGAACATCAGCTCGAACATCGCCCGCCGACGATCGGCAAAGCGCACATAGGCCCACCCGAGTGCCACGAGCCGGTCCCTGGCCGGTAGCTCGCCGCCGACCAGGGCCGACCGGACCGCGACCGCGAGGTCCGCAAGGCCCTCCGCCGCGATCGCCGCGAGCAGCGCCTTGTGGGTCGGGAAATACCGGCGCGGGGCGCCGTGCGACACCTCCGCCGCCCTGGTGATCGCGCGCAGGCTCACCCCCTCGATGCCCTCCCGCTCGAGCAGCTCGACACCACACCTGACCAGCTTGTCCCGCAGCGGTTCGTCGTCCACGTAGACATTGTCTAACACTCGGTGGCAGTATCGGACACCTACGCGTAGACAATGTCTACGCCCTGTCGATCGATCACCCCGGGAGCGCCCACTGTGTGGTACTGGCTGTTCAAGTACGTCCTGATCGGACCCGTCCTGCGCCTGTTCGGCAGACCGACGATCGAGGGCGCCGAGCACATTCCGCCCACCGGTCCGGTGATCCTTGCGAGCAACCACCTGACCGTCGCCGACTCGTTCTTCCTGGTCCTCATGGTGCGTCGACGCATCACCTTCGTGGCGAAGAGCGAGTACTTCACCGGCACCGGACTCAAGGGCAGGCTCACGCGCTGGTTCTTCTCCTGCACCGGACAGGTCCCCATCGACCGCAGCGGCGCGGACGCGGCCAGGGGCGCGCTGGCGACCGCGACCGGGATCCTCGAGGCGGGCGGCATCTGGGGCATCTACCCCGAGGGCAGCCGTTCACCCGACGGACGGCTGCACCGCGGCAAGACGGGTGTCATGCGGGTCGCGCTGCCCACCGGCGCCCCTGTCGTGCCCGTGGTGATGCGCGGTACGCCCGCGGTCAATCCGATCGGTTCCCGGATGTGGCGGTTCGGCAAAGTCCACATCACCGTGTGCCCGCCACTGGATCTGACGCACCACCACGCGGCCGTTCCGAGCGAACGGACGGTGCGCGAGGCGACCGACGAACTGATGCGGACCCTGCTCGCCAACTCCGAACAGGAATATGTGGACGCGTATGCCGCGCGACGGGTGGGGGTTTCGCTCCCACACGAACACGTGCCCAGGTCGTACCCTTCAAGGTAAGCGACGAGAGGGAGGTGCAGGCTGTGGGGGCCAAAGCATCAACGATCTGGTACGTCGACGCCCCCGATCCCATGGCCGTCCTCCGCGATCACCCCGAGCCCGATGCCGATGCGGCGCATGCACTGGTCGGCAAGCTCTATCCCGAAATGATCATCACCCCACTCGAACCCGGCCCCCTTGCCACCTCGGCCGGGGTGCCGCACGGCGTGGTCTACGTGGGCAGCTATCCCGGGCTCACCGTCGTGTGCGGATCGAACCTCACGGTGCACGAGCCGTCGAAACTCGATGAATCCTGGACTCGCCCACTGGCTTCCGAGCGCACGTATCTGATGTGTACCGAACCGGACACCGCCTGGGCGTCTTTCGCGTATTGGGAACGCGGGGCGCTACGCCGCTCGTTCAGCGCGACCCCGGTACACATCTACGAGGACTTCGGATTGCCGCTGGTGTGGGAGCGAGGGTTCTGGGCCGGTGAACATCCGCTGGCCTACCCGGCGGAGGTGCTGCCCGACCCGCAGTCGCTGCCGTTCCATCCCGGCGAGTTCGCCGAGGCGGCCAACGCCGAGTGGCTCGGGTTCCGCTACACCGGTCCCGTCCGTGACGGCGAGATCGACCCCGCCACCGTCGGCGTCTGCGGATTCGCGGTCTACAAGGAGGGTGAGCCGCCCCCCGCGGTCCTGTCCGCGAAGCCCGACGGTGCGCCCCGGGTCGGATTCTTCCGCAGGATCCGCCAGTGGTTCGGGTTCGGCTTCGACTGACCCGGCGTCAGCCGGCCCCGGCCAGCAACGCGATCCACCCGGCGACGACACCGACCACGGCACCGAGCACCGCCCAGCGCCACACCGGCACCGTCCGCCACTGCCACAGCGTCGGCGCGACACCGACCGCGACCACCACGTTGACCACCAGCGCCAGCAGCGGGTGCACCGCGGCCATCGCCGCCCCACAGGCGGCCACCCCGACGCCGGTGAGCGCGGCCGCGAAGCCCGCCACCAACAGGCCGGTGGCCCACGGTGTGTGGGCGCCGACCGGACCACTCATCCGGCCGTCCTGACCCGTTCGTAGAACGCCATCGCGGCCGCGGTCGCCACGTTCAGTGAGTCGGTTCCCGGCGCCATCGGGATCCGCGCGCGCACATCGGTGTTACGCATCGCGTACTCCGACAGCCCCGGCCCCTCGGCCCCGAGCAGCAGCGCGACCTTGTCCCCCGTCATCGCCTCGGCCAGCGTCACCGCCGACGGATTCGGGGTCAGCGAGATGAGCTGGAATCCGTTGTCCCTGAGCACATGCAACCCGCGCGGCCACTCCGGCACCCGCGCGAACGGCACCCGCAGCACATGCCCCATCGACACGCGCACGGCCCGCCGGTAGAGCGGGTCCGCGGTGCTGCCCCCGAACAGGACGGCGTCGACGCCGAGGCCCGCGGCGTTGCGGAACATCGAGCCGATGTTCTCGTGGTCGTTGACGCCCTCGAGCACTGCGACGGTTCGCGCGCCTCGCAGCACCTCCTCCAGCTCCAGCGGGGGTGGGCGGTGCGCGGCGGCCAGCACGCCACGATTGAGATGGAACCCGACCACCTCGGCCATCACGTCGGCGGAGGTCCGGTAGAACGGCACGTCGACGCCCTCGAGATCGTCCGCCAGCTCGGTCAGCCGCCGATCCACGCCGAGCAGGCTGATCGGCTCGAACCGGGATGCGAGCAACCGCTGCGCGACCAGCACGCCCTCGGCGATCACCAGGCCCTTGCCCTCCGGCAGGTCAGGACGCCGATCCGACGAGTTCAGGTCGCGGAAATCGTCCAGGCGGGTGTCGGCCGGGTCGTCGATGTCGATTACGTGAACCACACCGCCATCCTGCCGTACACCACGGTGCCACCCACAAATCTGTGCCACCCTCGAAGGATGACCGACTCTACGATCGCGATCAGGACGGCAACGGAGACGGACTGGGACGCGGTCGCGCTGCTCGATGCGCATGCGTTCGGTTTCCATCCCACCGACGAGGACATGGCCTTCACCCGGCGGTTCGCCAGGACGGAGGACGTCATCCTCGCCACCGACGACGACCGGCCCGTCGCGGTGGTCATGCACTTCGCGATGCGGATCACCGTCCCCGGCGGCACCCAGCTGGATCTGCCGGGGGTTTCCTGGGTCTCGGTCGCGCCGACCCACCGAAGGCGCGGCATCCTGCGCGCACTGTTCACCGAGCAGCACCGCCGGTTCGTCGCGGCGGGGGCACCGCTGTCGATCCTCACCGCCACCGAGGCCACCATCTACGGCCGCTTCGGCTACGGTCCCGCGACCAGCGAGCTCACGGTGTCCGTCGACCGGCGTTCGGCCCGAATCCGTGACACCGCAGCGGATCCTGGTGGGGTGGCCCTGGTGCCGCCCGCCGCGGCCCGCCCGGCGCTGCCGGGAATCTACGACCGCTGGCAGGCGCGTACACCGGGGGCCCTGGCCCGGCCGCAGGTCTACTGGGACCGGATGTTCGCCGACCTCGAACACCGCCGCGACGACGCCTCCGCCCTGTTCTACCTGGTGCACGCGGACGGTTATGCGGCCTACCGGCGCAAGCACACCCCGGACGGGATGGTCGCGGTGGTCGACGACCTCGTCGCCGCGACCGACGAGTCGTACGCGGCGCTGTGGCGGGTGCTGGCGGGCATGGACCTGATGCGCGAGATCCGGGTCGATCAGGCCGCGGACGACCCGCTGCCCTGGCTGCTCACCGACGCCCGGCTGCCGCGGGTGACCTCACGGGACGATGCCGTCTGGGTGCGGATCATGGACGTGCCGGCCGCACTGACCGCGCGCACCTTCGCCGTCGACCTGGACGTGACCCTCGAGGTCAACGACCCGTTCCTCGACGCGGGCGGCACCTTCTCGCTGCGCGTGGTCGACGGCAGGGCCACGGCCACCCGAACCGATGCTCCCCCGCAGGCCCGACTCGATCTCGACGTACTCGGCAGCCTGTACCTCGGCGGCCACCGCGCGCGCTCGTTCGCTCGGGCCGGGCGGCTGTGGACCAGCGACGAGGCGGTCCTCGACCGACTGGACCTGGCCTTCCGCGCCGACCGGGAACCGTTCGCCGGCTGGCACTTCTAGGTCTGAGCGACCGAAAGCAGGAGCGGAGACCGCGGAGCGACCGACGGCAGGAGCGGAGCCTGCGGAGCGACCGAAGGCGCTACTCCGACTCGCTGACCATCGAACTGATGATCTCGACCGACTCGCGCAACACGGCGATCTGCGACTCGTCGAGCGCCGCCAAGCGCTCGTTCATCCACTTCTCCCGTGCGCTGGTCTCGTCCGTCACCAGGGCCTGACCGGAGTCCGAGAGGGACACGATGATCTGACGGCCGTCGGTGGGGTGCGGTGTCCGCACGACCATGCCGAGGTCCGCGAGCGAGGCGATGACCCGGGTCATCGACGGCGGCTGCACCCGCTCCTTCGCCGCAAGCGCACCCGGCGTCATCGGCCCGTCCGCGGAGAGGCTGGCGAGCGCGGACAGCTGCGTCAACGACACCTGAGAATCCGTGCGCCGCCCGCGGAGATGCCGCGTCAGACGCACGACGGCCAACGAGAGATCACTGGCCAGAGTGCGAGTATCCAATGTCACCCTCCGGAGGATACGGCACTACCTGACAAGCGGTTCAGGTAATCGCATCCGTGATGGGCCCGACCGCGAAATAGGCCACGAACAGGCCCGCGACCACCCACAGCAGCGGGTGGATCTGCTTGATCTTGCCGCTGAACGCACCGATCACGACCCACGCGATGAAGCCGACGCCGATGCCGTTCGCGATCGAGTAGGTGAACGGCATCACGACGATGGTCAGGAAGGCGGGCAGCGCGATGTCGAACTTGGTGAAATCGATGTCGCGGACCTGGCCGATCATCAGCGCGCCGACGATCACGAGGGCCGGCGCCGCGGCCTCGATCGGCACAACGGAATACAGCGGGGTCAGGAACATCGCGGCGAGGAACAGCAGTCCGGTGACCACGTTCGCCAGCCCGGTGCGGGCGCCCTCCGCGATGCCCGAGGCGGATTCGACGAACACGGTGTTCGAGGACGCCGACGCGCCGCCGCCGACGATCGCGCCTGCACCCTCGACGACGAAGGCCTTCCCGATCCCGGGCAGGTTGCCGTGTTCGTCGGTGAGTCCGGCCTCCTTGCCGAGACCCGTCATGGTGCCCATCGCGTCGAAGAAGTTGGCGAGCACCAGGGTGAAGACCAACAGGCTGGCGGCCAGCACGCCGATCCGGGTGAACGCGCCGAACAGGTTGACGTCGCCGACCAGGCTCAGGTCCGGCATCTGCGCGAGCACGTCCGGCATCGCGGGAACGCTGAGGTTCCAGCCGCTCGGGTTCACACCCTTCGAGGGACCGACGTGCCAGATCGCCTCGATGATCGCGGCCAGCACCGTCGTCACCACGATGCCGATGAGCAGGCCACCGCGGACCTTGCGCGCCACCAGGATTCCCATCAGCAGCACACCGAAGACGAAGATGACCGTCGGCCAGGTGGAGATGGACCCGCTGATACCCAATCCGACAGGAACGCTGGTGCCCGCGACGTCGGGGATGCGCCGGACGAAGCCGGCGTCGACGAATCCGATGAACGCGATGAACATGCCGATACCCGCGACGATGGCCGACTTGAGCGCGTCGGGCACCGCGTTGAACACCGCGGTCCGGAAGCCCGAGATCGCCAGCACCACGATGATGATGCCGTCGATCACCACCAGGCCCATCGCCTCCGGCCAGGTGACCTGCGGCGCGATCGTCACCGCGAGCAGCGCGTTGATGCCGAGGCCGGCGGCGATGCCGAACGGGTAGTTCGCGATGATGCCGAACGCGATGCTCATCACGCCCGCGACGAGCGCCGTCACCGCCGCCACCTGGGTGACCGGCAGGATGTTGCCGAGCACGTCCGTCTTCGCGGCCGCGTCGTCGGGTGAGAAGCTGCCGAGGATCAACGGGTTGAGCACGACGATGTACGCCATCGCCACGAAGGTGACCAGGCCGCCACGGACCTCGTTGCTGACCGTGGAACCACGTTCCGTGATCTTGAAGTAGTTGTCCAGGAGCCTCGAGGTTCCAGCCATAGCGTCCAATGTCCCAATCGCCGAAGGTGCGCGTCGCACCTGGGAGGTTAGGGCAAAGCGGAACGGGTAGCTTAATTATGTGACCGAGACCCGCGACGACCCGCTGATCCCGCGCAGGCTCACCGATCCCCGTCCCGTGGTGACGATCGGCACCCTCGCCTGGCTGGTCACGACCGCGGTGGTGCTCGCCGCGGGCGACCGTTGGCACGAGGCGCTGCCGATCTGTCTGGCCGGATTGGCCGTCGGTGCACTCGGATTCGCGCTGTTCCTCGTGCAGCGCGCCGCCGCGCGCCGCGGCAGCAGGGGCGCGCAGCGCGGCCTGAGCTGACCGGGCCTAGACCCGGCTCGGCTCCATCGTCGGGTCGTCCCCCGCCTCGTACTCCTCCAGCTCGACGTACTCGTCGTGATACTCCTCACCCACGGCGGGAACCTCCGTTCGCCGCCGCCACCAGAGCGTCACCGCCACGGCCGCGGCCACCAGCGCCAGCAGCACAACGACCGCGAACCAGAACCTCGGACCGTAGTAGCCGCTGAGCGTCATCCGGAGGGCGTTCCTCGCGTACGTGAGCGGCATCAGCGCCTGCAGCCACCGGAACGGCTGCGGCATCTGCTCGATCGGGAACACGCCGCCGAACGAGAACAGCTGGACCATCAGCAGACCGAGGGCGATGAAGGTGCCGTTGACGGCTCCGAAGACGACGGTGAGCATCCGGGCGAGCGCGAGGGCCGCCGCGCCGATCAGCACCATCACCGCGACCATCATCACCACGCTCGGCGGCTCCGCGCCCGTCAGTGTGATCGTGGCGATCGAGGCCAGCACGGCGCCGCCTGCCATGATCGCGGCGGGCACCCGGTAGCGCCGGAGCCCGTCGCGCCTGGTCGGCCTGATCACGAACCAGATGAGGATCCCGAGCAGGAACAACGCCACGGACATGACCACAGGCACGGCGCCGGGACCGAAGCCGGCCGCCACGTTGAGATTCTGCGGGCTCAGGTTCACCGGTGATGCGAGCATCGCGGCCGTGGCCTTGCGCTCGTCCGGCGTGAACGACGGCACCTGCGCCGCGCCGTCGGCCAGGCCCTTGGCGAGCTCCGCGCTGCCGTCGTCGAGCTGTCCGACGCCCACCTCGAGCTCACCGAGGCCGTCTCGCAACTGCACGCCGCCCGCGTCGAGCTGCCCCAGCCCGGAGTTCAGCTCCGCCGCGCCGGCATCGAGCTGGTGCGCGCCGTCGGCCAGTTGGCCGAGCCCGCCCGACAACTCGCCCGCGCCCGCGGCCGCGGACTGAAGGCCGCCCCGGTAGTCCGCCGACGGATCGGAGAGCTGGAACGCGAGCTCGCGTGCGCCCTCTCGCAGCTGCTTGAGCTGGCCCGCCACGTCCTCGTCGCCGGTCGGGAGCCCGGCCGCGACCATCGTGTCGACGAGCGGACCGACCACCGTGTCGATCACCTCGCTGATCTGCTTGGCGCCCGCGCCCAGTTCGTCGGTGCCCGAGACCAGCTGCCCGAGACCGTTCTTCAGTTCGGTCGCCCCGGCCGCGGCCTCATCGGCGCCCGCGGCCAGCTCCGAGGTGCCCGCAGCGAGTTCCCCGCTGCCCGCGTGCGCCTCGCTCAGACCCGAGGAGAGCTCGACGCTGCCGTCGGCGAGCTGGGTGGTCCCCGACAGCGCCTCCCCGGTACCGGCCGAGAGCTGGCGGGCGCCGGACGCGGCCTCCTCCAGCCCCTTGCCGACGTCGCCGAGCCCGACGAGCACCTGGTCCACCGACTGCTCGCCGATCGACTCGGAGACCGCGGAACGCACCTGCGCCATCAGGCCCTCGCCGACCGGCGTCGCGACCAGGCTGTTGTGGTCGTTGTAGACGACCTCGAGCCGCGCCTTCTGCGGCTTGTCCGATCCGGCGCTGGCGATGTCGGCGCTGAAGTCCTGCGGGATCACCAGCGAGAAGTAGTACTCCCCGTCCTCGACGCCCGCGGTGGCCCGCTCCAGGTCGACTTCCTGCCAGGCGACGTCACCGCTCTCGACCAGCGAGGCGGCCACGTCCTTGCCCGCCTCGAGCCTGGTGCCGTCCATATCCGCGCCCGCGTCGTTGTTGACGATCGCGACGGGCAGCCGGTCGAGGGTGTCGCCCGGGTTCCACAACGCCCACATGTAGAAGCCGATGAGCGCCAGCGGGGCGATCACGATCGCAGCGAGCACCCCACGGTTGAGGTGTATCCGACGCGTGGGCTGGTCGGGAACGCCAGGGGTGGCTGGTGCCGCCATGGTGTGACCTCTTCTCGTGACCGCAAAGCTGGACGATCGTCCAAAGCGGTCACCTTAGGGAAGCCGGCGCTCCAGTGCAGGGTTTCGCGAAGATTTAACAATCGCCCAGATCCACAGCCCCGCCCACGCGGCGCCGAATAGCCAGCCCGCGATCACGTCGGTGAGCCAGTGCGCGCCCAGGTACACCCGGGAGAGCCCGATCGCCAGCGTCCACAGAGCCAGCCCCGCGAACACCACGGGGTTACGCCAACGCGGCCCCGCGAGCCGCACGATCACAGCCCCCACCACGCACACCAGGATCGACGACATCATCGCGTGCCCGGACGGGAACGAGTGGGTGACCTCGACCACCAACCGTTCGGGCTCCGGCGGCCGCGCCCGGCCGAACGCGAGCTTGAGCAGGGACATCACCAACTGGCCGGTGAACATCGCACCGCCGACCAGCAGCGCCTCCGCCCGATGCCGCCGCGCCAGCAGCGCGAGCACGATCACCGAGGTGACCACCAAGGAGGCCACCGTGCCACCGAGATTCGTGATCACCACGACGACGTCGGTGAGCCAAGGCGTGCGGATCTCGACAACGGAATCGAGCACGGACTGGTCAATCAGCATGTCGCTCCGCGGGCTCCGCTCCGGGACACGGTCGCTCGGCAGGCTCCGCTCCGGCCAACAACCCGCGCTCCGTGCAGTGCGTGCGCCCGTCCTCGTCCACCCACCACGGCAGGTCGATGTCGCCCCGCACCGCCCCGCTCAGCCGAACGGTCAGGCGGTCGTGCACCACCAGGGTGCCCTCGGGCAGCGGCAGTCCGAGCGCGACGTGGGCGAGCACCGCGGCCGGCTCGCGGTCCCATGCGCTGACACGGCGGCCCGCGCCGAGCACCTCTCCGCGGATCGCCTGCGACGCGGGCGGCAGGTCGAGCAACTCGGCCAGCCCGGCCGCGCTCGGCAGGTCACCGACCACCAGTAGCTCCGCAGGCACGGCAGCCGCCAGCCAGGGCCGGTCGAGCACGACGGCCTCGGCCGGGTCGGCCAGCTGCCCGGACAGCGTCCTGACCGCCGCGGGCGGCGAGAGTTCATCCAGGTCGAGGATCCCCGACGCGGTCGCCTCCGCCAACAACCGGTGCGCACGCGCCACCACAGCGGGGCCCGGGTCCCGGTCTGGGTCGGCGAGCCGGTCCAGCAGCAGTTCGGCCATCTCCACCCCGTCGACCCGGTCGGCGGCCACGACCCCCGACAGCGCCGCGGCGTCCGGGTGCTCGAGCACGTCGAGCAGCCCCTCGAAGGTGCGATCGTCGGCCCGGCGCATCGCCCCCAGCCGGACCCCGCCAAGGCACGCATGCCTGCGCAGCCACCAGGCGGTGTACCCGAGCCGGTCCGAGAGCAGCGCCGCGGTCGCGGGCTCCCCGGCCAGCAGGCCGAGCGCGTCCGGCCAGGCGCCGGAATCCACCAGATCGAGGTCACGGACGGCGAGCAGCACCTCCGGATCCTCCTCGAGGGTCGACCACCAGGCGTCCTCGTCATCGAGGTCCTGCTCGGGCCCGGTCGGCAGATCCGCCCGAAGCACCGTGAACCCCCAGCCGACACCGACACCGCGCAGCGCGGCCTCGCCGAACCGCTCGACCAACGCCGATGACACGGTCCCGAACGGAGAGTCCGCCGCGAGCACACGGGCGAGCGGCGCGCCCGGCAGCAGTAACTCGTCCGCGGCGCGCAGCGTTCCGTCCGCATCCGGAAGGGGCAGCTGACCGAGCCAGCCGGGCAGGTCCCCCGCCGCGGCGGCGACGGCGGCCAACGACAGCACCGGATCCGCGAGTTCGCTTGCGGCGGTGGGATCGTCGAGATCCACGTCCTCGATCGCAGACCGTAGTGCGGGGTCGGCGAGGACGTCTAGCGCGGACGCGCTGCCCGCACCGAGCCGGCCGAGCAGTCGGTGTGCGGCATCAGGATGCACCAGCCGGATCCAATGGACCCCGTGTGCGTCGACACCGGACCCGACGCCCCCGAGGTCGTGGCCGAGCACCACGGTCCTCGGACCCGTCACCGTGCGACCGTCCGTCAGCGGCACCGGGATGGCGGCCAACTCCTCCGCGGCGACCGAATCCACGACCAGCGGCTCCAGCGCCGCGTAAAGCCTTCCCCACCAGAGCGGTTCGCGATGGATCCCGGCGAGCAGCTCGGCCAGGTGTGCCAGCCCGATGCGGTGTACCCCGACCGCGGACAGCGCCTGTGCCTCGCGCTCGGTGGACAGCCCGGGACCGAGCAGCCCGGGGATCACCTCCAGCAGCAGTTCGGCGAGTTCCGCCGTCAGCCCTGGCAGCACCACCGCGGATCCCGGCACCAGGTCCCGCCCGTCGGCGCCCGGCAGCCAGGCGTTGCCGGTCAGCTCTCTCAGTACCGCCTCGCGCAGCGCCGCATCCACCTCGCCACGCGCGAACCCGGGCAGCGGCACCAGCCGCAGTCGCTGCGACTCAGGAAGCGCCGCAACGAAACCGGCATATCCGTCGGCCAGATGCTCGAGGGCGGCACCTGGCATCAGCCGCCTGCGGTCGGGTTGCAGCGCCGCGTCGGCGATCAGGATCGCGGGCAGCGACAGCTCCTCGTCCGACCGGGTAGGCGCGCGCAGCACGTCGGCGGAGACCGGACGGACCCGTCCGTCGATAACCGGCACCGCCCAGCGAGCGGACGGCCCTGTCGAGTACTGCCACCAGGTGTGCTCGCCCTCCCGCGCGAGCGGTGCCTGCGGAGCGACCCCGACACGGAGCTCGGTCAGCCCGTCGGCGAGCGGCCTCTCGGATCGGGTGAAGGTCCGGTCGGCGAGCTCGATAGACGTCAGCGCGGGCAGCTCCAGCAGCAGGTCCGGGGCGTCGTCGGCCAGTTGCCGCAGCAGCTCGTCGCCGGCAACGCCCGGCCGCAGCGCCAGCACCACCTCCGAGTCGAAACCGGGCGCCGGCGCCGTGTCGGTGGCCCATACCAACCGCAGCACCGGCACACCCCGCTCGGGTTCGTCCAATCCGGCGGCGTGGAGTTCGTCGCGGGTCCGCTCCGCGGAGAAGACGATCGAACCGGTGCTCGACCTCAACTCGATCTCGTCGCTCACCGACAGCACGGCGGTGAATCCCACGCCGAACCGGCCGACAACCGGACCGCCGTCGGTGCCCTTACCCGAGACCCGCAGCGCCGACAGTGCCTGGACCCCCGCCTGATCGAGGGGGGCGCCGGTGTTCGCGACGTGCAGTCGGGTGCCGTCGAGCCAAATCCGCATCGCGCCGGGGATCCCGGCTCGGGCGGCGGCGTCCGCGGCGTTCTGGGCCAGCTCGGTCAGCAATCGGTCGCGGTACCCCGCGGCCGCGAGGTCGCCCTCGGTCGCGGCGTCCTCGCGGAGCCTGGTCGGTGAGGAACGCCAGGCGAGCAGCGTCGATTCCCTCAGCGCATCGGCGCCGAAGGGGTCGGCGACCGTCAGTCCGTCGATGCCGGTTCCCCGGCGGCGTCGGAGGTCGGTGCCTCGTCGGCAGAAGCCTCGTCGGCGGCTACCTCGACCGCGGGGGCCTCGTCAGCAGGAACCTCGTCCGCGGCTACCTCGACTGCGGGAACCTCGTCCGCGGGAGCCTCGTCAGCGGGGGCCTCCGCCTTCGGTTCCGGCAACGGGACCACTTCCACCGCGCCGTCGTCGAAGGCGTCGAACTGCGGGCTGCCCGCGCCGGTGGGCAACGTGGTGTCCGAGTGCGCGCCGCAGCCGTACTGCGCGTACACGACGTGGCCATCGGCGGCCATCTCGTTACCGCACACCCCGAACGCCACCCGCAGCGATCCGGCCAGCGGCAGGTAGAACCCGCACAGCTCGCAGGTGGACGGCGCGGCCTTGGCCATCTCGGAGTCGGGACCGTAGTCGCCCTCGCGCCAACGCTCCGCGGCGTCCAGCCTGCCCTCGAGACTCATGACCTGCTTGCGGCCGAGCCCGACCTCGAGCGCCACCTCGTCGACCACCGGGTCGCCGGTCGCCACGTAACCGGGCACCAGCCGCGGGTCGCCCGGCAGCGGGGCCAGCAGGTCGCCAGGAGAGAGATCGCCGGGGCGGATCCGCTCATCCCACGGAAGCCAGTCGGGCGCGGTCAGCGCGTCCGGACCGGGCAGCAGAGCCAGCTCACTGACCGTCGCGTGGTCGGATTCCGGGTCGGCCGCGAGCACCACTGCCCACTGCCAGCCGCGGTAACCGGGCAACTGCGCGGCGAACCGATGGGTCGCGGCGCACTCGCCCTCGGAGGTGACGCCAAGGTGTGCACCGACATCCCCCTCGCCGAGGTCGATCAACGCCTGACGGGCCAGGTCCACGGCATCGGCCAGGACGGGGCGCACGGGGGCAAGCTCGGGGGCAGATTGGGCACTCACACCCCCATTTTGCCGTATCGCGACAAATCATCGGCGCAACGGGCTGCAATGCTGGTCTGATGACCGGGCGACGGCTACCCCAGATCGCGGCCGCTGTGGCCGCCTTGATGCTTGCCGGCTGCGCGAACGCAGCCACGAATTCCGGCGCGGAACCGGACGCGGACAGCGTCGAGCGACTTCGCGTCGAGGTCGTGGGCGAGCGCCCACACGACCGCACGGCCTTCACGCAGGGCCTCGAGATCGCCGACGGCGAACTCCTCGAGGGCACCGGCCTGGCCGGACGGTCGGAGCTGCGGGCCGGCTCGCAGGAGACCGGCGTGGAGCGCCTCCGGGTGCCGGTGCCCGAGCAGATGTTCGGCGAGGGCATCACCGTCACCGGCGACACCGTCTGGCAGATCACCTGGCGCGACGGCGTGGCGATAGCCAGGGACCGCCACACCCTCGCCGAGCGCTCCCGCACGACGTACGAGGGCGAGGGCTGGGGCCTGTGCGCGCAGTCGGACCGCCTCGTGATGAGCGACGGCTCGGACACCCTCACCTTCCGCGACCCGGTCACCTTCGAACCGCGCGGCACCGTGGCGGTCACCCTCGACGGGCAACCCCAGGATCAGCTGAACGAACTCGAATGCGTCGGTGACACAGCGGTTTACGCGAACGTGTGGCAGACCCAACAGATCGTGCGGATCGATCCGGACTCCGGCCGGATCACCGCGGTGATCGACGCGTCGGGCCTGCTGACCGACGAGGAGAGCCGCTCGGTGGACGTGCTCAACGGGATCGCGGAAGTGCCGGGCACCGACCGGTTCCTGATCACGGGCAAGTACTACCCACGCATGTTCGAGGTCCGCTTCGTCCCCTGACACCCGCGACGGGCGAGGCGTGTGGTCCTTTGTCGCCCATCTAGGACAGAATTGACCCGTGACCGGACCACGCGTGCCCAACGATCCCGACGGGAGTCGGGCATCCGACGACCTCGGACCGGGCCGGAGCCATCCGGGATTCGAGAACTATCCGCCCACGCGTCGGACCTCGGCCCGCCGCGCGCCGCTGCCCCCGCTGCATCCCGTCGGTGACACCCGGCAGGGTTCCTCGGGTGAAGCCCGGCAGGCTTCCTCACCGAAGCCGCCGCCGATCCCCCGCAAGCTCACCGTCACCCGGGTTGCGGCGATGCGCAGCCGCGAGCTGACCAACCGAGGGATCGCCACCTTCCACCGGGCGGCCAAGGCCGACGGTGCGGAGAAGTCGGGACTGACAGCGCTGACGTATGCGGTCATGGCCAACTTCGCCACCGATGCCACCATCGCGGTCGCGCTGGCGAACACGCTGTTCTTCTCGGCCGCCACCGGCGAGGACAAGACCAAGGTCGCGCTGTACCTGTTGATCACCATCGCCCCGTTCGCGGTCATCGCCCCGCTGATCGGCCCGATGCTCGACCGGTTGCAGCATGGACGCCGGCTCGCCCTGGCGTCCTCGTTCGCGCTGCGCACCGTGCTGGCTGTCGTGCTGGTCTTCAACTTCGACAGCTGGGGCCTGTACCCGGCCGCGCTCGCGATGATGGTGCTGAGCAAATCCTTCTCGGTGCTCAAGAGCGCCGTCACCCCACGCGTACTGCCGCCGGAGATCGACCTGGTCCGGGTCAACTCGCGACTGACCGTCTTCGGCCTGATCGGCGGCACCATCGGCGCGGGTGCGGTGGCGGGCGTGCTCGCGCTCATCGTTGGATCGTCCTCGGGGCCGTTGTGGTTCGCCGCCGCCGTCGCCGCGCTCGGCGCGTACCTGAGCATGCGGATCCCGGCGTGGGTGGAGGTCACCGAGGGCGAGGTGCCCGCGACCCTGACCTATCACGGCGACGACGCGCGCACCGAGCCGATCGGCAAGGACGCAGGCGAGACGGTGAAAGCAGGCAAGCGGCGCCAGCCGCTCGGCCGCGCGGTCATCACGGGTCTCTGGGGTAACAGCACGATCCGGGTGCTCACCGGGTTCCTCACGCTCTACATCGCGTTCGTCGCGAAGTCCCGCACCGAACACGAGCCGATGGCGCAGGCGGCCATGCTGGCGCTGGTCGGCGCCGCGGCCGCGATCGGCAACTTCGCGGGCAACGCCACCGGCGCGCGCCTCAAGCTCGGCAGGCCGTCGGTGATCGTGCTGCGCTGCACGGCCGCCGTCACCGCGATCGCGATCATCGCCGCCCTCACCGACAGCCTGCTCACCGCGGCGCTCGCCACCCTGGTCGCGTCGGGCGCGAGCGCGCTGGCCAAGGTGTCGCTGGACGCCTCGCTGCAACACGACCTGCCCGAGGAGTCCATCGCGTCCGGCTTCGGTCGCTCGGAGACGGTGCTGCAGCTGAGCTGGGTCGTCGGCGGGGCGCTCGGCGTGCTGCTGCCCACCGAGTACTGGATCGGTTTCTCCGTGGTGTCGGTGCTGCTCGTGCTCGGCCTGGTCCAGACCTTCCTCACCTACCGGGGTTCGACGCTGCTCCCCGGCCTCGGTGGCAAACGCCCGAATGTGGCCAACCAGGAGATCACCCGACCGATCTCCGCGAACGCAGGGAACCGAACGTCGTGACCAAGACAAAGAAGATCGTCCTCATAGGGACCCTGGGGCTGCTGATCGCGCTCGCAGGGTTCGCAGCCGTCGTCACCGCGCTGGTGCGGGGCGCCGACGAGGAGCCGCCGACGGTCACCGCGTTCGCGGGCGGCAAGTCCCTCGTGGTGGAGCCGACCCAGTACTGCAACCTCTACCTGGAGGACTGCGTAGAGAACCCCGTGGCCGAGCTCAAGGTCCCCCGCGGCAAGCCGCTGCAGATCTCCCTGCCCGGCGACATCTCCGACGGGCTGTGGCGAGTGGTGATGGTCTACCAGCTGGACGACGGCAGGGTGGGCGTCGACGAGCGGTACCACTCGCCGGGCGAGTCCCTCGCGATCACCGTCGAGACCCCGGAGGGCATGCAGCTCAACGGCATCGAGATCCAGCAGCCGTCGGCCGTTGTCAACGAGCAGGGCCTGCCGTTGGTGCACGCGACGTGGGCGATCAAGACCGCCTGATCTGGTACGCCAACGCCGAGGGGCACCGTCTCGCGACGGTGCCCCTCGGCGTTGCTGTCTGGTGCGGCTAGCTGTCGAGCTCGCGGGCGACGGCGCGCACGACCTCGGAGATGCGCTGCGCGGTCTTGCGGTCCGGGTACTTGCCCTTGCGCAGGTCGGGCTGCACCTTGGCCTCGAGCAGGGTGATCATGTCCTCGACCATGCCGTGCAGCTCGTCGGGCGTGTGCTTGCGCACCGCGTCGTCCTTGCGGGCGCCACCGCCCTGCCGGATCGACGGCGCCGGATCGAGCACCTTCAGGCTCAGCGCCTGCGGACCACGACGTCCCGCGGCCATCCCGAACTCGACGCGCTGGCCCGCCTTCAGTCCCTCGACACCGTCGGGCAGCGCAGACGAACGGACGTAGACGTCCTCCCCTTCTTCCTGGGAGAGGAAGCCGAAGCCCTTTTCGACGTCGTACCACTTGACCTTGCCGGTAGGCACTGCGTTCACCTGCTCATCTACATAAATGAACGCGCCCCACCGTTTTGCGGGACGCGATGCAGCGCAGTCTACCCCCGCGTGCCCCTCCCGAGCACCGGGGTTTGCGGGGGATACGGTTGGAAGGTGGTCAGCCAATCCTCTCCCCGCGGCAACGGTCTCTTCCGTGCCGCGCTCCTGTTCTTCTTTGTCGGCGTGCTCGCCATCGTCGCGATCTTCGTGGTGGCCGCGACCGGCCACGAGCCCGGACTGGCGCTGTACCTGATCGCCCTCGCCTGCCCGGTCGGGTTCGTACTCGGCATCATTTTCGCGCTGCGGTCCGGGCGCCGCGTTCGAAGAGAGGGAAACCAATGAGAATCCTGCTCAACATCATCTGGCTGGTCTTCGGTGGCCTCTGGCTCGCGCTCGGCTACTTCGTCGCGGGCATCATCTGCTGCATCCTCATCATCACCATCCCGTTCGGGATCGCGTCGTTCCGGATCGGCGTCTACGCGCTGTGGCCGTTCGGCAAGACGGTGGTCGACAAGCCGACGTCGGGAATTGGCTCGCTGATCGGCAACGTGATCTGGCTGATCGTGGCGGGCATCTGGCTCGCCATCGGCCACGTGGTGAGCGCGATCGCGATGGCGATCACGATCATCGGGATCCCGCTCGCCATCGCGAACCTGAAGATGATCCCGATCTCGCTGATGCCGCTCGGCAAGGAGATCGTGGACGTCGGTTCGACGCCCACGACGTCAACGAGCTTCCCGGCATGACGCCGCCGCCCCGCGCCACCCCGGCTGCGGGGCGCGCGCTCCCCTCCCACCCACTTTTCCTCGGCTCACTCGCCGCCCTCGCGCTCGCGGTGATCGTCGCGCACGACCGGGTCGTCCCGATGGGGTACCCGCTGTGGGGCCTGTTCCAGAACGGTCTGGACCTGCTCGTCTACCGCAGCGGCGGCGCCACCGTGCTGCGCCCCGTCGGGCTCTACGACCACGCGCTGCACGGCGGCATGTGGTTCACCTATCCGCCGTTCTCGGCAATCCTGTTCGCCCCGCTCAACGCCGTGTCAGCCGAGCTCACCACCATCCTCGGATATCTCGCGAACTTCGCGATCCTCTACCTCGTCGTCCTGCTGTGCTGGCGACAGCTCGGGTATCGGCAGGACCGGCGGCTCTACGTGGCGACCGGGCTGATGACGGTCGTCTTCACCTGGCTCGAACCGGTCCGCACCACGATCTGGCTGGGCCAGATCAACCTCCTGCTGATGCTGCTGATCGTGTGGGATCTCGGACGCCCCGAGGGCAGCAGGTTGCGCGGCATCGGCGTCGGGATCGCGACCGGTATCAAGCTGACTCCCGGCTTGTTCATCGTCGAACTGCTCGTCACCCGGCAATGGCGCGCCGCGGCGACCGCGATCGCCGGTTTCCTCGCGACCGTCGTCGTCGGGTTCGTGGTGATCTTCTCGGACTCGTGGTCCTACTGGACCGCGGTGATCCTGCACTCGACGCGAATCGGCGAGACCGCGTGGCCCGCCAACCAGTCCGCCGCCGGGGTACTGGCCCGCTGGCTGGACGTCGCGGACCCGCCGCTGCTGCTGTGGGCGCTCTGCGCGGCCGCGCTGACCGCGCTCGGGCTCGGCGCCTCCTGGCTGGCCCACCAGCGCGGACAGGCACTGCTGGCCACCACCCTCTGCGGGTTGACCTCCGCGGCGGTCTCACCGTTCTCCTGGGGCCATCACTGGGTGTGGTTCGTACCGCTGCTCGTCCTGGCGATGCACCGCGCGCTCGGCGCCGGACGCGCGACCGCCTGGCTCCTGCCAGCGGCACTCGCGCTGCCGCTGCTCTGCTGGACCCATGAGTTCCCGGACGGCGTGCAGGCGATCGGCCTGTTCATGGTCCCCACCTCCGACGCCCTTGCTCCGTTATTCGCGGCGGTGTACCCGCTGATGTTCATCGTCGTCGCCGTCGCCACGTTGGTCGCGCTGCGCCCGAGCCCGCGACGACGCCGCGCGGAGCCCGAGGTCAGCCCCGATCGAAACTGTGATCTACCTCACATCACGGTAACGTAACAGGACGGTCTCGGGCCGAGGCGACCCAATCTGAGCTGCGAATATGTCCGGATGTTCGGGCGAAACGCCGAGAGAATCGAAATTTAGGTAACAGATGACTACACGGCCTCGGCCACGTACGGTCATCTGCGGCCGGAGAAGTTCGGCCAGATCCGATCCGCCGCGCCAAACCTCGTCCCGCGGAACCGGATTCCCACGAGTTACCCAGGGACGAGGACGGGGGACCCACGTCCCCGGTGGACACCGAGGAAAGCGTGCAAGCGCATTCCTCTTGGGGTGAAGCCAGACCCGCACCACCCAGGAGCGGCGAGGCCGGGCGACCTCTCAGCCCGAACCCGACAGCTGACCTCGCAGGCGCGTGAGGAGAGGAAAACCCGCATGAGCACTGGACGCCATCGCAAGCCCACGAACACCCGCCGCAACGCAGCCAAGGTCGTCGTGACCGGCGCAGTGTTGGGCGCAGCCGGCGCGGCCTTCGCGGCCCCGGCCAACGCAGCCCCCGATTCCGACTGGGACCGCCTCGCGCAGTGTGAAGCCGGCGGCAACTGGGGAATCAACACCGGCAACGGCTACCAGGGTGGACTGCAGTTCTCCCCCAGCACCTGGAACGCCCACGGTGGTGGCCAGTACGCCGCGACCGCCAACCAGGCCACCCGTGAGCAGCAGATCGCGGTCGCCGAGAAGGTCCTCGCCTCGCAGGGTTGGGGCGCCTGGCCGTCCTGCTCCTCGAGCCTCGGACTGACCAGCGGCTCGACCCCGCGCTCCGCCCCCGCCGCCGAGGTGGCTCCCGCGCCCGAGCTGCCCGCCGTGACCAGCCTCCCGACCACCGACGGCGCGGCCGACGTGCTCGACAGCCTCGACAGCGCACTCGACGCGGTCCAGGCCAAGGGCATCTCGATCGACCCGCAGATCGAGGCCCTCTACGAGCAGGCCAAGCTGAACCCCCAGGTCATCGACTTCCTGAAGGCCAACTCGGGTCTCCTGCCCCGCTGAGACTCCCCCTTCACGTGAAAGGCCCCGCACCTACGAGGTGCGGGGCCTTTCGCGTTCGGTATCCGAGGTCAGCGATTGATGACCGTGTGCGGGTGGGTGTAGGGCAGTTCAGAAACGGGAAGGGGGAACTCGGTGTCCTCCCCGAACGGGGACAGCCCACCGGAGCGGCTCGACGAGAGCTCCGTGACGGCATGATCGCCATCCTGGAGTTCCGGCGCCGGCCAGCCTGGATCTACGTATCGCTTGCTCGAATTGTTAGCCACGGTCCCATTTTGGCAGGAGCTCGCGCCGTGGTACACCCCAGGTCTCTAATCTGATAGTTGATGACCGATACCGAAGGTGCTGCCCCCGCCGCCGAATCACCTCACGGCGCCGCCGTGCCCGACAGCCTGCTCGCCTGGCTGACCGCGAGGACCGATGCGGAGTTGGCGGAGCTGCTCAGGCTGCGCCCGGATCTCGCGGTGCCGCCACCCGCGAACCTGGCGGTCCTTGCCGCGCGCGCCGAACAACGCGCATCGGTGCTCCGGGTGGCCGACGACCTGAACGTCCTCGAGCTCACCGTGATCGGGGTGCTCTCGCTCGAACGCGGCGCGGAGGTCGGGGTCAGGCGCGAGGTCCTCGCGGAGGCGCTCGCCGGACGGGCGCCGGTCAAGGCCGTCGACCGGGCCCTGAAGTCGCTGCGCGCCCGGGCACTGGTCTGGGGCGCGCAGGTGCTGCGGGTCGTCGCGACCGCGAACGACGCCGTCACCTGGCGGGTCGACCGGCCGCAGGAGCCGATGACCGCCGCGCAGGTCATCGCCGGCCTTGCGACCGTGACCGACGCCGAGCGCAGGCTGCTCGAAACCCTGGCCACCAGCTCACCGATCGGCCGCACCCGCGACGCCGCGCCCGGCACCCCGCCGGACCGGCCCGTGCAGCGTCTGCTGTCGCTTGGCCTGCTGTCCTGGGTGGACGAGCAGACCGTCGAGCTGCCCCACCAGGTCGGCCAGGCGCTGCGCGGCGAGACCATCACCGACCCGATGGCCCTCACCCCGCCGCCGATCCGCACCAACAAGCAGAAGATCGCGGACGTGAACGCGGTGGCGGCGGGTGAGGCGCTCGAACTGATCCGGCACTGCGAGGACCTGATCGCGGCCCTCGGCGATCAGCCGGCGCCGACCCTGAAGGCGGGCGGGCTCGGGGTCCGCGAGACCAGGCGCCTGGCGAAGGCGGCAGGCGTCGACGAGAACCGGGTGAGCCTGATCGTGGAGCTGCTGGCCGCGGCCGGCCTGATCGCGAGCGGCGCCCCCGACCCGGTTCCCGCCACCGACACCGGCGACGACTACTGGGCACCGACCGTCGCCGCGGATGCCTGGCTCAACACCGGCACCGCCCAGCGGTGGTACACCCTCGCCCACGGCTGGCTGGAGATGCCACGCAGGCCATGGGTGATCGGGCTGCGCGATCCCAACGACAAGGCGATCGCCGCGCTGTCCGAGGAGGTGCGCGCCTCCGGCGCACCCCGCGACCGCAAGTTCGTGCTCGAGCTGCTCGGTGAGCTCGCGCCCGGGCAGGGCGCGACCACGTCCGAGCTCGCCGCGCTGGTCGCGTGGCGGCGCCCGCGCTGGTCCGGCCGGTTCGGTGCAGGCGCCGTCGAGCACACCGTCGCCGAGGCGGCCGCTGTCGGCCTGATCGGCCGCGGCGCGCTCGCGTCGCCGGGACGCGGGCTGCTGCACGGGGCCACCGCGGAGGCCGTGGTCGCGGAGATGACGGCGAGCCTGCCCGCCCCCATCGACTACGTCCTGGTGCAGGCGGACCTGACGGTGATGGCCCCCGGCCCGCTCATCCCGGAGCTGCAGGAGCAGATCACCCTGGTCGCGGACATCGAATCGGCTGGCGCGGCCACCATGTACCGGATCCGGGAGGACAGCGTGCGACGGGCGCTCGACGCCGGGAAGAGCGCCTCGGAGCTGCACTCGCTGTTCGAGAAGCGCTCGAAGACGCCCGTGCCACAGGCCCTGACGTACCTCATCGACGACGTCGCGCGCAGGCACGGCCAGCTGCGGGCCGGGGTGGCGTCCTCGTTCATCCGCTGCGAGGACCCGGCGCTGCTCGCCGAGGTACTGGCCTCCGCGGTGGCCGAACAGCTCGCGCTGCGTGCCCTTGCCCCGACCGTCGCGATCTCGCAGGCGCCGCTGAGCGAGGTTCTCGACCAGCTCCGCTCGGCCGGGTTCGCACCGGCGGGAGAGGACTCCTCCGGCGCGATCGTGGACCTGCGACCGCGCGGCGCCCGGGTGCCGCGACGACGGACGCGTCCCGCATTCCGGATGCCGGCCGTCCCCACCGACGACCAGCTCGGGTCACTCGTCAGCCAGCTGCGTGCCGGCCAACGGGCCGCAACCGCCCCGCGCGGCCAGGGTGTGCGTTCGGACGGCAGCCGGGCGGGCGGCGCCGCGACGATGGCACTGCTGCAGCTGGCGGCGAAGGTCCGGCGCAGCGTGGCGATCGGCTACGTGGACGCGCAGGGAGTGGCGACGGAGCGCGTCGTCGATCCGGTCAGTGTCGGCGGCGGTCAGCTCGATGCGCTGGACCCGGAGACCGGGGCGGTCCGCCGGTTCACCCTGCACCGGATCACCTCGGTGAACCTCCTCGACTGATTCGGGGCCGCGCGGGCAGAAAAAGCACGCCCGCCTGCGCGACTGGCTTTTTCCTGGAAATGACGTATGGTCGGCCCCAGTGATTGCCACTTCGAATTCAGGAGCGACAATGGCAGACAAGAAACCGGGCAAGAGCCTGAAGAAACCGGCACAGTCCCTCAAGGAACGACGTGCCGAAAAAAGGGATCGCGCCGCAGATTCCGGAGATCTCATCAGAAAACGGAAACGCCACTGATGCGCACCCAGTCGACCGCACCACCCACCCCCCTTGTCCTCGACACCCTGCACAGCCGGATCGACGAACTGACCGGGGCGGCGATGTTCTCGAGCGCGCGGTCCAGTGGGTATCACGCCGCACTGCGGTCCGCCAGACTGTTCGTGCTCGATGAACGAGCACGGCAGTGCGAACTTCCAGAATGCCGCCCAACCGCAAAAAACAAGAAGGACCATCCGTGAAAAGAACACTTCTCGCCCTGGACCGAATTCAGGCCAGGCTGGAAAATGAACTCGACACCACGGAGGTCCGCACCGAGCGAGACGCCGGATACCGCTCCGGAATTTCCGAGGCGCTCGTGCACGTAATGGAGACGAAGAAAAGTGTAGCCACACAACGGTGACGCACTAAAAGTGAAGGGATTCTCCGGATCGCGGGAGAATCCCTTCACCTTTTTCGGCCACGGACACGGATCAGCCGGGACCGCCGGCGCCTGCGGCGACCACCCCACAGGAAAGTGTGGACAATGGAGTGGTTGTCTACGTAGGAGGCGCACGTGACCGACGGACCCTTGATCGTCCAGTCCGACAAGACCCTGCTCCTGGAGGTCGACCACGAGCTCGCCGGCCAGGCCCGCCAGGCCATCGCCCCGTTCGCCGAACTCGAGCGCGCGCCCGAACACGTGCACACCTACCGGGTGACCCCGCTGGCGTTGTGGAACGCGCGCGCGGCGGGCCACGACGCCGAACAGGTGGTGGACGCGCTGGTCACCTTCTCCCGGTACGCGGTCCCGCAGCCGCTGCTGGTCGACATCGTCGACACGATGGCACGGTACGGCCGGTTGCAGCTGGTCAAGAACCCCGCGCACGGCCTGACCCTGGTCAGCCTGGACCGAGCGGTGCTCACCGAGGTGATGCGGCACAAGAAGATCTCGCCGATGCTCGGCGCCATGGTCGACGAGGACACCGTCGTCGTGCACCCGAGCGAGCGCGGACACCTCAAGCAGATGCTGCTCAAGATCGGCTGGCCGGCCGAGGATCTCGCCGGGTACGTGGACGGCGAGGCGCACCCGATCGACCTCGCCTTCGACGAGGGGCACTGGGAGCTGCGGGACTACCAGGAGATGGCGGCCGACTCGTTCTGGGCCGGCGGTTCGGGCGTCGTGGTGCTGCCGTGCGGCGCGGGCAAGACGATGGTCGGCGCGGCTGCGATGGCGAAGGCGAAGGCCACGACGCTGATCCTGGTCACCAACACCGTCGCGGGCAGGCAGTGGAAACGGGAGCTGATCGCCAGGACCTCGCTGACCGAGGAGGAGATCGGCGAGTACTCGGGCGAGCGCAAGGAGATCCGGCCGGTCACCATCGCGACCTACCAGGTGATCACCCGTCGCACCAAGGGCGAGTACAAGCACCTGGAGCTGTTCGACTCCCGCGACTGGGGCCTGGTGATCTACGACGAGGTGCACCTGCTGCCCGCGCCGGTCTTCCGGATGACGGCGGACCTGCAGTCGAGGCGCCGCCTCGGCCTGACGGCGACCCTGGTCCGCGAGGACGGGCGCGAGGGCGACGTGTTCTCGCTGATCGGTCCCAAGCGGTACGACGCGCCGTGGAAGGACATCGAGGCGCAGGGCTGGATCGCGCCCGCGGACTGCATCGAGGTCCGGGTCACGCTGACCGATGCCGAGCGGATGGCCTATGCCACCGCGGAGCCGGAGGAGCGCTACAAGCTGTGCTCGACGGCACACACCAAGATCGCGGTGGTGAAGTCGATCCTCGACCGGCACCCGGATTCGCCGACCCTGGTCATCGGCGCCTACCTCGACCAGCTCGAGGAGCTCGGCGAGGCGTTGGACGCGCCGGTCATCCAGGGGTCGACGAAGAACAAGGAACGCGAGGCGCTGTTCGACGCGTTCCGGCGCGGCGAGATCCAGACGCTGGTGGTGAGCAAGGTCGCGAACTTCTCCATCGACCTGCCGGAGGCGTCCGTCGCGGTGCAGGTCTCGGGGACCTTCGGTTCCCGGCAGGAGGAGGCGCAGCGGCTCGGCCGCCTGCTGCGCCCCAAGCACGACGGGGGCCAGGCGCACTTCTACTCGGTCGTCGCCCGCGACACGCTGGACGCCGAGTACGCCGCGCACCGCCAACGCTTCCTCGCCGAACAGGGCTATGCGTACCGGATCACCGATGCTGACGACCTGCTCGGTCCGACCATCGGGTAGGCCCAGTCATCGGGTAGAAAGGGGACCGTGCGCAACTTCGAGTTCCCCGTCGACCACTCCCATGCCAACTCCGTCAACGAGACGGTCGGCGACGTCAAGCGGCTCCGGGTCTCGGCGATCGTCACCGCCCTGTTGCTGGCCGGGCTCGCGGCCTGGCTGATCTACCTGGCCCATCCGTGGTCCTACATCGTCGGCGCGGTGGTCGCGCTGCTGGCCGTCACGTCGCTCTGGGTGGCGTTCTGGGCGCCGAAGAAGGTCGGTTCGGTCGAGAAGCTCTACGCCGAGGGCCCGCTGGTGCCCGCCGTGGTTGCGGTGGCCCGGCCCCGAGGTGCCACGCTGCTGGCGCTGGTGGACGTCGCGAAACCGTCCGCCGATCGCCCGCACTATGCCCTGGTCACCCGCAACATCCGGGCGCTGCCGGGGCATTCGCTGACCAACGTCGGCGAGCGGGTGCCCTCGATCGCGGTACTCTCCGACCGCAGCACCAGGTCCACCGCGGACACCTGGCAGATGGTCAGCCCGATGCCGATCGCCTGGGGCACCAAGGACCAGAAGGTGATCCGGCGGGCGGCGGACTCGATCAGCGGCGCGGAGTGGAAACTGCTGGCGAAGTCGATCCCGCTGGCCGAGCAGGTCCCGCGCGCCGAGAACCAGCAGATCCCCATCGACCTGTAGATAGCTCGAATTGTTTTACACAACAGTATATTTCGCGATTTACGACCCGGACGATTCCCACATGGGACACTGCCCTGGCAGTTCTGTCGATCATCGACGCCGAACTTCTTCGCACCCATCCGGAAGGGATCCACATGCCATCAGGAATCGGACGTCGACTCGCGACAGCAGTGGCCGTCACAGCGGCGCTCGCGGGAGGGACGGTCGTCGGCGCCGGACCCGCCGCTGCCGGCTCAATCGAGACATCTGCGCCGTATTTCGGATCCCTCACTGGCGACAACTTGGAGGAGGATCCCGGTCGCCTGATCCTCAACGAGGTATTCGAGAGCTGGATCGACCTGCAATGCGCAGTCGCGCCCGATGCCGGTTCGATTGATTGCGACTGGAGTCCTCCCTCTATGGTCGGAATTGGATAACCCGTCGACGAGGCCACCCGAACCTGATCACGTCACCGGCGTGTACTCCTGCTCGGGTCGGCCGGTCGCGTCGTAGCGCAACTGCGTGCGCAGCCGCCCCTTCGCGACCAGCGCGGCCACGTACCGCTGGGCGGAAGGCGCGGGAGACACCGATCCCGGTGGCGACCTCCGAGGCGGACAGGCTGCGGACCGTCGGCGAGCCAGCGGGTATGGCACCTCTGACCGCACCCCTCCGATACCGCACCGAGAACGAAAGCGGCGCGCTGTAGTTCGCGGACCAACTCGATCAGCGGCGCCGAGTGGAAGCTGCTGGCGAGTCGATCCCGCTGGCCGAGCAGGTCCCGCGCGCCGAGAACCAGCAGATCCCCGTCGACCCGGCGGACCTGCGCTAGCCGAGCTCCGGCCAGCCCTCGGCCTGCGCCCGCGGATCCTCGTAGAGCAGGCCCGCTACCCACTCGTCGCGCCTGCGCCCGCGCTGTAGACCGCCCGCGCGCAGCGTGCCCTCGAATCGGAAGCCCACCCGCCGCGCCACGGACGCGGACTGCTTGTTGCCGACATAGGCGCGCCACTCGATCCGTTCCAGCGCCATCCCGTCCGGGCGGAAACCGAAGTCGCACACCAGGTTCACCGCCCTGGCCATCAGGCCGCGGCCACGGACCGCCTGGTTCAACCAGAAGCCGATGTCCGCGGCCGAGTCGTCGCGGCAGGCGAGACCGATCATCCCGACCACGGCGCCCGCGGGCGTGTGCCGCATCGCCCAGGTGGGGCTGCGGTCCGCCCACCCGACGGGCACCACCCGCTCGACGAACCGTTGCGCGTCGTCGTGGGTGTACGGCACCGGCAGCGTGGTCCACTCCCCCACCGCCTCGTCCTGACAGCACCTGACGATGGACTCGACGTCGCCTGGTCCAGGCGGCGTCAGCCACAGACCCTCGTCGTTGAGCGATTCCACGAACATGCCAGCTCCTGCCTCGCGTACCTACCCTGCCAGCGCGGGGATCACCTCGCGTTCGAACAGTTCGATCCCCGAGGTGTCGTACGCGGCCTCGGGGAAGTAGCAGATCCCGTAGCTCAGGCCCTGATCACGCAGGGCGGTCAGGTTGTCGATGATCTGCTCGGGCGTCCCGACCCCTGGCATCCCGCGGAACGCCGCCATCGAGGCCTCCGCGAGGTCCTCGCCGACGAATCTCGCCATCCTGGCCTTGGTCGCGGCCAGGCGGTCCTCGACCTCCGCCTCGGTGGCACCGATCGCGACGTTGTAGTTCGCCGAGCGCACGATCGCATCGAAGTCGGTGCCGACCGCCGCGCAGTGCTCCTTGAGCACGGCGGACTTCTGGGGGAAGCCCTCGAGGGTGCCGTCGAAATTGGTGTACTGGGCGTACTTCGCCGCGATCTTCAGGGTCACCTTCTCGCCGCCGCCCGCGATCCACAGCGGGATCCCGCCCTCCTGCAGCGGCAGCGGGCGGACGATCGCTCCGTCGACCCGATAGTGCGCGCCGTCCAGGGTCGCGGACCCGGTGGTCCAGGCCTGCCTCAGGATCTGCACGCCCTCGTCGAGACGGGCCAGACGCTCACCGGCGGACGGGAATCCGTAGCCGTAGGCCCGCCATTCGTGTTCGTACCAGCCCGCGCCGATGCCCATCTCGATGCGGCCACCCGAGATCAGATCCGCGGTGGCGGCGATCTTGGCCAGGTAGGCGGGGTTCCGGTAGCTCATCGCGGTGCACATCTGCCCAAGGCGGATGGTGGAGGTCACCGCACCGAGCGCGGACATGAGCGACCAGGCCTCGTGGGTGGCCTGGTCGGTCGGCGCGGGCACGGTGTGGAAATGGTCGTACACCCAGGCCGACTCCCACGGTCCGGATTCGGCCCGCAGCGTGACCGACTTCATCGCGTCCCACTGCTCGGCCGGGTCGATGCCAACCAGATCCAGACGCCAGCCCTGCGGTACGAACATCCCGAAACGCATGGGGGTGATCCTACCGAGGAGCCGGCCCGCCCATCAGGCTTCGCTCATGCACTGTTCCTGGCCCGCGACGCGGCGAACTGGCTGGACGGATGCGCCAACCCGTAGTGCCCGCGCAGGGTCGACGCCGTGTACTCCGCACGGAACAGCCCGCGGCGTTGCAGGATCGGCACGACCTGGTCGACGAAATCGGTCAGACCCCCCGGCAGGTAGGGCGGCATGATGTTGAAGCCGTCGGCCGCCCCCTGCTCGAACCACAGCTGGAGCTCGTCCGCGATCTGCTCCGGGGTGCCCGCGAAAGTCCGATGCCCGCGTCCGCCCCCGAGCAGGCCGATCAGCTCGCGCACCGTCAGTGCGTCGGACTCGGCCAGTTCCTTGACCAGTTCGTAGCGGCTCTTGTTGCCCTGGATCTCGTGCACGGACGGCAGCGGCGGCAGCGGCGCATCGAGCGAGTGCGCGGTCAGGTCGACGCCGAGTATGGCCGACAGCTGCCGAAGCGCGTAGTCCGGCGAGATCAGCTCCGTGAACTCCCGCTCCAGCTCCCGCGCCTCCGACTCGGTCGGCGCGATGAAGGGCACGATCCCCGGCAGCACCTTCAGCTCGTCCGCGTGCCTGCCGTGCGCGGTCACCCGCGCCTTGAGGTCCCGGTAGAACTCCTGACCCTGGGCGAGCGTGCGTTGCGCGGTGAACACGGCCTCGGCGTAACGCGCCGCGAAGTCCTTCCCGCTCTCGGACGACCCCGCCTGCACCAGCAGGGGACGGCCCTGCGGCGAGCGCGGTGAGTTCAGCGGGCCACGGATCCGGAAGTGCGCGCCGGCGTGGTCGATCGCGTGCACCTTGTCCGGGTCGGCGAACACGCCCGTGTCCGGGTCGAGTACGACGGCATCGTCCTCCCAGCTGTCCCAGAGCGCGACCGCGGCATCGACGAACTCCTCGGCCCGCTGATACCTGCCGAGGTGGTCGGGGATGGCGTCGAGACCGAAGTTCGCTGCCTCGTCCTCGCCCGCGCTCGTGACGATGTTCCAACCGGCCCTGCCGCCGCTGATGTGGTCGAGCGAGGCGAACTTGCGGGCGGTGGTGAACGGATCGCTGTACGTGGTCGAGGACGTCGCGATCAACCCGATGTGCTCGGTGGCGCCCGCGATCGCGGTGAGCAGGGTGACCGGCTCGAAGGTGGCCAACGCGTTGTGCTTGATGCGCGGGCCGACCGCGAGCCCGTCAGCGAAGAACACCGAATCGAGCTTGCCGCGTTCGGCGATCCGGCCGAGCTCGGCGAAATGCCCGACCGATCGCACGTCGTCGGCGTTGGTACGTGGATGACGCCAGGCCGCCTCGTGATGGCCGACGCCCATGAGGAAGGCGTTGAGATGAAACTGCTTGGACCGCTGAGACATTGCGATGAACTCCTTAGATCGGACCGACACGCCAGCGGGACAGGCGGCGCTCGGCGAGGACGAGGATCCCGTTGAAGACGAGGCCGAGAAGCGAGATCGCGATGATCCCGGCGTACATCTTCGGGATCTGGAAGTTGTACTGAGAGGCGGTGATCAGATAGCCCAGTCCTGCCTTCGCGCCGACCATCTCCGCGGCGATCAGGACGAGGATCGAGGACGCGGCCGCCATCCGGATGCCGGTGAAGACGGTCGGGACGGCCGCGGGCAGGATCACCTTCTGGAACAGCCGGATCGGCGTGAGGCCGAGCGACAGTGCGGATTTGACCAGTAGCGGGTCCACCGTTCGGACTCCCGAAATGGTGTTCAACAGGATCGGGAAGGTGCTCGCGTAGATCACAAGGGCGACCTTCGAGGTCTCGCCGATGCCGAGCACGAGGACGAAGACCGGGAGCAACGCCAGCGCCGCCGTGTTGCGGAGCAGCTCGAGGATCGGGTTCACGAACTCGGCCACCGGCCGGTACCACGCAATGGCGACACCGAGCGGGATGGCGATCGCGATGGCGATCGCGAACCCGGTCAGCGCCCTGCTCAGGCTCGCGGAGGCGTGGTTCCACAGCTCGCCGCTGGCGGCCAGGTCACCGAAGGCGCCGGCCACCACGGAGAACGGCGGCAGGAACACCTTGTCGACAAGGCCCAGCCTGGGGGCGAGCTCCCACAGCAGCAGGAACAGGCCGATCGCCAGCGATGGCTTGAGTATCCGCCAGGCCGCGGCGCGAGCCGCCCGGCCGCCGCGGGCGAGAGTGCCCTGGCGCGGCGGCGCCGCCGGCGCGGAGCGCGGCACCCGACCGGCGGCGACCGGCGGCACGAGCAGTTCGACACTAGACATGAGCCGCCTCCTTCTTCACGGCACCAGGCGCCTCGAGCTCCTGGTGTTGAGCACGCGCCACCTCGCCCTGCAATTGGCTCCAGATGTGATGCCGGAACTCCCGGAATCGCGGGCCGGAGCGGACATCCTCTGCGCTGCGGTCGATGTCGATGTCGACCACCGTCTTCACGCGACCCGGTCGCGAGGTGAGCACGGCCACCCGCTGGCCGAGGTACACGGCCTCGTCGATGCCGTGCGTGATGAACAGGATGGTCTTGCCGGTGGCGCGCCAGATCCGCAGCAACTCGTCCTGCAGCGATTCCCTGGTCTGGGCGTCGAGCGCCGCGAACGGCTCGTCCATCAGCAGCACCTCGGGGTCGAAGGCCAGGCTCCGCGCGATCGCGACCCGCTGCTTCATCCCGCCCGACAGTTCGTGCGGGTACCGGTCGCCGAACCCGTGCAACCCGACCAGTTCGAGATAATGGCCGGCGATCTCCCGTCGTTGCCGCTTCGGCAGACCCTTTGCCTCCAAACCGAACTCGATGTTGTGCAGCGCCGTCCGCCACGGCAGCAGCGCGTACTGCTGAAAGACGATCCCGCGGTCGAGGCCGGGACCGGTGATCGGTTGACCTTCGAGCAGGATCCGCCCGGACGACGGTGTGGTCAGGCCACCGAGAAGATCCAGCAGCGTGGACTTGCCGCAGCCGCTCGGACCCACAAGGACCAGGAACTCACCGGCCGCGACGTCGATGCTGATGTCCTCGATCGCCGTGAACCGGGCGTCGGACCCGCGGATACCGAAGTGCTTGCTGACCCGGTCCAGCCGGAGTTTGGGTTCGGCGGTCATTTCGCTGCCCCCAACGCTTGCCCGTCGGCGCCGCTGGTGGCGGCGTAGGCGCCGTTCGCATACGGGTTGTACTCGTTCGTGAACAGGTCGGCCGCCTTCAACTCACCCGGCTTCAGCTCGCCGTTCCTGACCAGCCAATCGACCCAGGTCTGCAACTCGCGGTCGGCGATGACCGCACCCGCGACCGGGATGCCGGGGCTGCGCCAGTAGTCCGTGAGCTGCGTGTTCTCGTTGCGACCGCGCTTACCGATGATCTCCCTGAACCTGGCCACGACCTCGTCCCGCGGCGTGGTCTGGGTCCATCGGACCGCCCGCGCGGTGCCCTGTACGAAATCCTTTGTCGCCTCGGGGTTCTTGGCGATGAAGTCGTCACGCAGAACGTAGGTGCCGTAACTGAAGTCGCCGAAGATGGCCGAATCCGTGAAGAGCGGGCGCAGGCCGCCGCGGCCGACGGCAGTCTCCCGGAAGACGCCCTTGAGCGCGGCGACGTCGATCTGACCTTCCCTCAGCGCCTGCTCGGTGTTGATCGGGGGAACCACGATCAACTCGACCTGCTTGATCTCGTCGGGCGAGAGTCCCTGCTGGGCCAGCCATTCGCGCACCACGAATTCATGGTGGGCGCCAAGGGTGTTCATGCCGACCTTCTTGCCGATCAGGTCCCGCGCGCCTGCGATCGGCGCGCCGTCGAGCACGAAGTACCCGGTGAAGTCACCCTGGTCGGCGCCGTACGAGCTCACCACCGAGGTGATCGGGGAACCCGCGGCGCGAAGCTTGACGACCGCGCCGTTGAATGCCATCCCGAAGTCGGTCTGCCCGGTGGCCACGGACTGGATGTCCTGTGGACCGCTGGTGGTGTCACCCACCCATTTCGGCTCGATGCTCTCGAAGTAGCCGAGGTCCGCCGCCAACTCCGGGAAGGTGACCTGTCCGGCCGCACCCTGGTAGCGCAGCACGGCCTTGCCGTCCGCGGTCTGCTCGGCCTCGGACGACCCCGAGCAGGCGCCGACCAGTGAACCGATCGTCAGGAGCGCGGCAAGGGCCGCGAGTGCGCGCAGGGGTCGCTGCGTTGATCGTCTCTTGGGCGTCGGTGATGCCATGGTCTGAGTCCTCGGGTTGGGCGACTGGATGGTTCGTCAAAGATGACGGACGCCGCGACCATCGGGAACAGTTCGGTTCACCGGGGTTTTAAGTCGAACCACTTCGTAGAATCGATGCCATGGGCACCGTCGCACTCGCCGAGACCTTCGAATCCCACCGCCGTCACCTGTTGTCGGTCGGCTACCGGATGACCGGCAGCGTGTCCGACGCCGAGGACGCCGTGCAGGAGGCCTGGCTCCGGCTGAGCGAGACCGACACCGATTCCGTCCGCGACCTGCGCGCCTGGTTGACCACCGTGGTCGGACGGATCTGTCTCGACCACCTTCGCAGCGCCGCCGTCCGGCGCGAAAGCTATGTCGGGCAGTGGCTTCCGGAGCCGATCGTGATGCCCCTGGAGTCCTCGGGGTCGATCGACCCACTGGAAGCCGTTGTGCGCGAGGAGGACGCGCGGTTGGCTGCGATGGTCGTACTCGACACCCTCGGACCGGATCAGCGCACCGCGTTCGTGCTGCACGACGGGTTCGGCGTCCCGTTCGACGAGATCGCGGGGATTCTCGGCACCTCGACCGCCGCGACCCGGCAACTGGCGTCGCGCGGACGGCGCGCGGTGGCGGGCGCCGAGAAGCCGACCCCGGACGACGAGCACGCGGAGGCGGTGGGCCGGCTGATGGCCGCGATGGCGACCGGCGACCTCCAGGCCGTGTTGGACGCGCTGCACCCGGACGCCCTGGTGATCGGCGACGCCAACGGCACCACCCGCACGGCCGTCAATGTCATCCACGGGTCCGAGAAGTTCGCCCGCTTCTTCCTCGGCCTGATCAATCGCTATGGGGCGCAGGCTTTCCTGGCGATCGAACCGGCCATGGTGAACGGCCAGCTCGGTTTCTTCACGCACGGGTCGCCCGGGGACGAGACACACCCGGGCTTCCCGTCGCGCGTCGGCGGCTTCACGGTCCGAGACGGCAAGGTGAGCGCCGCCTATGACATCGCGAACCCGGAGAAGTTCGCGGGCATCAGGCTCCAGGACCGGCCTGCCCCGTGACCGCCTGATCGGCCCACGGCACCCGGCACGCATCTCCCGAGTTGAACCCCTGCTCGGTGATCCCGAGCGCAGAGTACATCCGGGCCCGCATGTTCTCGAGCCCGATCTGATAGGTCAGTTCGACGACCCCGTCCTTGCCGAACCGGCGTTCCAGGTCCGCCACCTGCTCGTCGGTCACGGTGCCGGGAGTCGCCGTCACCGCATCGGCGTAGGCGATCGCCGCGCGCTCGTCCTCGCTGTAGAGCGGGGAGTTTTCGTAGTCGCCGATCTTCTGGAGCCGCTCGATGTCGAGGCCGTCGAGGCGCTGCAGCATGGTGCCGAAGTCCACGCACCAGGAGCATCCGACGGTCCACGCGACGCGGAACACCGCCAGCTCTCGGACGTTCGCGGGCAGCACCTTCGAGGCCTTCTCCGCCGCCATCTCGTGCCGGGCGCAGGCCACGAAGAGCTTGCGATGGTTCGCCAGCACGGTGAAGGGCTCGGGCACCGCGCCGAACCTGCGGCTGGCGAACTTGTAGGCCACCTTGATCAGCAGTCCGGCATCCTTCGGAGCCACCGGCTGGATTCGAGTCATGACGCCCTCCTGTTTCGCGTTTCGGCGGCCGTTCGTGCCGCCTATCCCTTGGACGAGACAGCCCGGGAAAACGTGACAGCCGTCAGTTCATCTGTAGGTCGCGCCTCCGGAAGGCCGCCGTCCCCAGCAGGCACAGCGCGCCCGCGACCACGGTGGTGACCAGCAGAGGTGCCACCCGGAAGTCCACCGCGGGAACCAGCGGCAGGTTCTCGAACGGCGAGACGCTCATCAGCCGGTCCGGGAACTTGAGTGTCGTCCCGAACATCAGCACGAAGAAGCAGAAGGCCAAGGCGATCCAGGCCACGGAGGCGAGCCGCGGCAGCAGGCCGAACAGGAGCAGGGTGAGCCCGCCGAGGACCCAGACCGCCGGTAGGTAGACGAGGGTCGCGCCGACCATCCGGGGCACCTGCGCCATGTCGTCGGCGATGATCCCGTACATCAGCCCCATGCCGAGACCGGCGAACGCCAGCACCAGGGCCGAACCGGCCAGCGTGATCACGGCGTGGCCAGCGATCCAGCGGATCCGGGTCAGCGCGGTGGAGAGCAGCGGCTCGAGATGCCCGGCCGCCTCCTCCGAACGCGGCCGGAGTGCGGAGGAGATCGCGTACGCGGACCCGATCATGGCCAGCATCGCGGCGGCCATCGCGTAGAACGCGTCGACCATGCTCGCGCCCTCCTGCCCCAGCAACTCGCCGATGTCGACGTCGCCGAGCAGGTCGCCGACGTCGTTGCCGATCGTCCCGAATGCCAGACCGCCGAGGAACAACCCGATCGACCAGCCGACCAGCGTGCCCCGCTGCAGCCGCCAGGCCAGCCCGAACTCGCCGAGCAATCCCCGCGGAGCCCGAGCCGGGCCCGGCCGCGGCGGGACCACGCCTGCGCCGACGTCACGATGGTCCAGCACGCGGAGCGCGCCGAGGCCGACGGCCACGGCGACGACAAGCGACAGCAGCGCGGGCCACCAGACCTCGCCGTCGTACGGCCGCATCGCCTGGCCCCAGCCGAGCGGGGAGAGCCACGACAGCGCGCCGCTGCCGACGTCGCCGACCGCGCGGAGCACGTATGCGACGCCGATCGCGGCCCCGGTGATGCCGTACACCGTCCTCGTGTTCTCGGTGATCTGCGCGGCCAACAGCGCGATCGCCGTGAACACCAGGCCCGCGCAGGTGGCGCCGACTCCGAGGGCCAGCGATCCCGCCGCGGCCAGGCCGTAGGCGATCAGGCTCAGCGCGACCACCGCGCCGTAGAGCACGTTCGCGGCCGTCGCGACGATCGCCGCCGCGGCGAAGGGGGCGTGGCGGCCGACGACGGAGGACCGGATCAGTTCGTCTCGGCCGGTTTCCTCGTTGGCTCGGGTGTGCCGTCCGACCACGAACATGCTCATAAGGCCCGCGACGATCATCCCGAAGGCGCTGGCCTGGAAGGCCACCTGGCCACCGATCGTGTCGAGGGCGCGCGGCGGTCCCGCCATGGCGATCATGGCCGCGTTGCCCTCCATGCTGGCGGCAACCGCGTCGAGCTCCGGCTGGGTCGGATACGCGATGTCGACCCCGACGGCCTGCGAGTAGTACACGAAGACGCCCGCGAGGGCCCACAGGACCAGCGCGAACCTCTCGCGCCGGAAGCCGAACCGGGTCAGGGTCGCGGTGCCGGTCAGCGTGGTCACGATTCCTCCACCCCGGCCGCCGCGAGTTCGTCGCCGTAGTGCCGCAGGAACAGCTCCTCCAGGGTCGGCGGCTGGCTGGTGAGGGTGCGGATGCCGAAACGGGTGAGATGCGTGATCGCCTCGTCCAATTCGCCGGTGTCCACCTGGAACCGGGCCCTGGTCCCCTCCACCACCAGGTCGTGCACCCCGGCCAGCTCGGTCAGGCCGGTCGCCGGGCTCCTGGTCTCGCAGGCGATGGAGGTACGGGTGAGGTGCCGCAGGTCGGCCATGCTGCCGGTCTCGATCGACTTTCCCAGCCGGATGATCGTGAGCCGGTCGCACAGGGCCTCCACCTGGGCGAGGATGTGGCTCGACAGCAGCACCGTGCGCCCCTGCTCCGTCACCTCGGCGATGCACTCCTGGAACACCGCCTCCATCAGCGGGTCCAACCCGGAGGTGGGCTCGTCGAGGATCAGCAGTTCCACGTCGGAGGACAGGGCCGCGACGAGCGCCACCTTCTGCCGGTTGCCCTTGGAGTAGGTCCGGCCCTTCTTGGTCGGGTCCAGGTCGAACCGCTCGAGCAGCTCGGCCCTGCGCCGCTCGTCGAGGCCGCCCCGCAACCGTCCGAGCAGGTCGATCACCTCGCCGCCGGAGAGGTTCGGCCACAGGTTCACGTCCCCGGGAACATAGGCGAGACGCTTGTGGAGTCCGGCCGCCCCGCGCCAGGGATCGCCGCCGAGCAGTCGCACGTCACCGCTGTCGGCGCGGAGCAGACCGAGTAGCACCCGGATGGTGGTGGACTTCCCCGACCCGTTGGGGCCGAGGAAGCCGTGCACCTCCCCTGTTCGCACCTGGAGCTCGAGGCCGTCGAGGGCCCGCGTCCGGCCGAAGGTCTTGACCAGGTTCGAGATCTCGATCGCGGCGCTCATGCATCGACGGTAGAACGGTCCGGCCACGCCGTGCTGCGGTTTCCCGACTCGCGGCGCCGGTCGTTCGTCGACCACGCGGTCGGAACCCGCCCGGACGGCGAATAAGCTGTGACGATGCCCGCAGCACGCCATTCGCAGACGGTCTCGCGACTGCAACCGTTCAGCTCGACCATCTTCGCGGAGATGACGGCGCTCGCCGTGCGGACGGGCGCGATCAACCTGGGCCAGGGCTTTCCCGACACGGACGGTCCGACCGCGATGCTCGAGGTCGCCAGGTCCGCGATCGCCGACGGCCTCAACCAGTATCCGCCGGGGCCGGGGATGCCGGTACTGCGCGAGGCCATCGCCGCGGACCGCGCCGCCCGGTACGGGCTGGAGTACGACCCGGACACCGAGGTGCTGGTGACGGTGGGCGCCACCGAGGCGATCAGCGCGACCCTGCTCGGCCTGGTCGAACCGGGCCAGGAGGTGGTGCTCATCGAGCCGTACTACGACTCGTATGCCGCGGCGGTCGCGCTCGCCGGTGGCGTGCGCCGGTCCGTGTCGCTGGTCCCGGACGGCGACGGCTTCGCCCTCGATCTCGACGCGCTGCGCGCGGCGGTCGGCCCGAACACCCGGATGCTGGTGCTCAACACCCCGCACAACCCGACCGGCACGGTGTTCACCGACGCGGAACTGCGGGCCGTCGCCGAGCTCGCCACCTCGCGCGACCTGCTGGTGCTCAGCGACGAGGTGTACGAGCACCTGGTCTTCGACGGGCGCACCCACACCCCCCTGGCAGCGCTGCCAGGGATGGCGGGCCGGACGGTCACCGTGTCCAGCGCGGGCAAGACCTTCAGCGTGACCGGATGGAAGACGGGCTGGGTGTGCGGACCAGCCGAACTCGTGGATGCGGTCCGCTCGGCCAAGCAGTTCCTGACCTTCGTCGCAGGCGGCCCGTTCCAGCCCGCTGTCGCGCATGCGCTGACCCACGAGCAGAGCTGGGTGACGGGGCTGCGAGAGGACCTGCAGCGCAAGCGCGATGTGCTCAGCGGGGCGTTGCGCGAGGCGGGGTTCGGGGTGCACGCGAGCGGGGGCACCTACTTCGTGTGTGCGGACATCACCCCGTTCGGCACCACCGACGGCGAGGCGTTCTGCCGCGCGCTGCCGGAACGGATCGGGGTTGCCGCGGTCCCGGTGAGCGTCTTCGCGGACCACAAGACGCCGTGGAACCACGTGGTCCGCTTCGCATTCTGCAAGCGCGACGAGGTGCTCGCCGAGGCCGCCGAGCGCCTGCTGCGGCTGGCGCGGCGGTGGTGAGGCACCGGTGAATCAGCGCACCATTCCGGCGGACTTCGTGCGCAGGGCCGCCGCCTTGGCGGCGAGCGGCGGGTTCGACATGTCCATCCCCCTTGCGGCCGCGGGCATCACCCTCCCCATGCTGAGCGACGAGAAGGCGCTGCTGACCGCCGAGCAGCTGACGGTGTTCACCCAGGCGGCCTGGCAACTGACCGGCGACGAACTGTTCGGCCTCGGCGCCGCACCGGTGCCGAGGGGCACGTTCAAGCTCGTCTGCCTGTCGCTGATCCACACCCCCGACCTCGGCAGCGCGCTCGAGCGGATGGCCGACGTCATGCGGGCACTCCCCGGACCGCCGCCGCTGCGGATCCGGACCGGGGAGTCGACCACCCGGCTCCAGGTCGTGATCCCCCCTCGGGACGACGCGCTGCCCGCGGCCACCGCGGACGCCGCCGACCGACTGCTCACGGACTTCGAGCTGATACTCCTGCACCGGTTCGCGGCCTGGCTGGTCGGCAAGCGGGTCAAGCTGATCTCGGTGGAGGTGCCGTATCCGGCTCCGGATCCCTTGCTGGCCAGGAACTACGACGTCATCTTCGGCGTCAAGGTCACCTTCGGCGCCGACGTCGCCGCGCTCGAATTCGACAACGCCGTCATGCGTGCGCCGATCATCCAGACCGAGGAGACGCTGGAGGACTACCTGCGGGAGTCTCCGAATCTGCTGTTCTCCGAACGGGATTACGACAGCACTGCCTCCGCGCAGGTCCGCAAGGTCCTCGAGTCCGGGGTCAAGGGCCGCACCTCCACCGCCGACGACATCGCGGAGATGCTCTCGATCAGCGTCCCGCACCTGCGCCGGCTGCTGCGGCAGGAGGGCACCTCGCTCAATCAGCTCCGCGAGGAGGTGCTCCGCGACGCGGCCATCTCCGGGCTCGGCCGCGGCGAGTCCGTCGACGACCTGTCGGCGCGGCTGGGGTTCTCCGAGCCGAGCGCGTTCCGGCGGGCCTTCAAGAGGTGGACCGGGGAGACCCCCGGCGCGTACCGCTAGGCGCCGCGTCGGCGCTCAGCTGACGCAGAATTCGTTGCCCTCGGGATCGGTCATCGTGATCCACCAATTCGGGCCCACCTGCCCGCGATGCAGGATCGTCGCGCCGCGGGCGACGAGGGCGTCGGCCACCGCCTGCTTGTCCTCGCCGACGCGCACGTCGAAGTGCAGCCGGTTCTTCACCGACTTCGACTCGGGCACCAGCTGGAACAGCACCCGCGGGCGATCCTGGTGCTCGGGGTCGCTGATCGCGGCCCCCGCCTTCCAGACCAGGGTGCCCTCGAAGACCTGGGTGTCCTCCTCGGCGGCGTGCCCGGCCGCGACCAGCCCGCGGATGAAGTCCTCATCGCTCGGCTCGACCCGCCATTCGAGAGTCTGCGCCCACCACTTGGCCTGCGTGTGCGGGTCGGCGGCGTCCACTGTCACCTGAAATTCGTATCCCATGTGGCGACAGTACGACCGGGGACCGACAGGGTCAGGGACTCAGGGCCTGACCAGGATCCTGATCGGATCGCCCTCGTGCTTGTCCAGCTTCTCGATGCCGACCAGGACGTCCTCCAGCGAGACGATCTCGCTGATCGAGCGCGAGACGTCGAGGCGACCACGGGAGAGCAGTTCGGCCAAGGTCTCGATGTCGACGTTCTTGTAGCCGAGATGGCCTTTGACCTGCTTCTTCGACAACCCGAAGGCGGTGGTGGTGCCCAGCACCGCCTCCTGGTCGCTCAGCCCGACCAGGATGAGCCTGCCGCCGACGGCGAGGCAGTCCAGCGCCTGGGAGAAGGTGACCGCGAGACCGGCCGAGTCGAAGGCGACATCGAGCATCTTGCCGCCGGTGGCCTCGGCGACCTTCTGCTTCAGATCCGGGTCCCTTGAGTCGAAGGCGTAATCCGCGCCGAGTTCGAGGGCCCGCTCCCTGACCACCGGGTTGATGTCGAACGCGAGGATCGGGACCGCACCGACCAGGCGCGCGAGCTGCACGATGTGGGTGCCGATGCCGCCGACGCCCCACACACCGACGACCTCACCGACGGTGACCTCCCCCGTGCGAACAACGGCGCCGTAGGGCGTGGACACCGCGTCGGCTGGGGGTCCCGCCCTGGACGTAGTCCTTGGGGGAGTATCGCCGCCTGATCGAACGGGACGTTGTCGGGAATCCGGGTCAGCCCGCCCGCCTGCGCCACGGTGTACTCGGCCCAGGCGCCGTCGTAGGCGAACGCCATCAGCTGGATGTTCAGGCAGTTGGTCAGATCCCCGCGCCGACAGTTGCGGCACCGGAGGCAGGCCTTGCCCGCGGAGGGGATGACCCGATCGCCCGCCGCCCAGCCCGCCACTCCCCCACCGAGTTCCGCGATGGTTCCCGAGGACTCGTGGCCCTGGGTGACGACCGGCAGCAGCGCAGGGAAGGTTCCGTTGATCAGGCTCAGGTCGGAGTGGCAGATCCCGCAGTACTCGACCTTGACGAGCACCTCCCCCGGCCCCGGCCTGGGTATCGGGACATCCTCCACCACAGTCTTTTTGGAGTCGGCATGGAATCGTGCGGCGCGCATGGTCTCCACCATGGTCGGCTCCCCTCAACCGTGTTCGATGTAGGCCTCGAGCTGGTCACGTTCACCCTGCAACTCACCGATCCGGCTCTTCACCACGTCACCGATGCTGACGATGCCGACCAATTGTCCGTCCACGATCACCGGCAGGTGCCGGATCCGGCGCTCGGTCATGGTCTCGGCGAGACTGTCCACGCTGTCGGTCGGCAGGCAGGCGAACACCGCCGTTGTCATGATGTCCCCGACCAGGTCATCGAGCAGGTCGGCGCCGCGCTCGTGGATGCGGCGCACCACGTCGCGCTCGGTCACGATGCCGACCACCTCGTCGTTCTCGACCACGACGAGGGCGCCCACGTTGTGCCTGGCGAGTTCGCCGATCAGCACGCTGACCGTGATCCCCGGCCCGACCGTCGCCACCGCCTGGCCCTTGTTCCGCAACACATCCGCTATCTGCATCTGGACACCCCGATCCATCCGCGCTCGGCTACCGCTGTGTCGATCATAGGCAGCCGGAAGCCCCGCCGACCATCAACGGACAAAGGAATCAGGGGCGCATCGCCGCCGGTCAGGCGACCGCCGGGCGGGATCTGTCGAGGGCGAGGGTCAGCGCCAGCCCACCGAGCACCGATCCCATCAGGTAGCGCTGCACCTTCAGCCAGCCCGGCCTGGCCGCGAGAAGGCTCGAAATAGAGCCCGCGACAACGACTATCGCGGCATTCACCGTCAACGCCACCGCGATCTGCACGGCGCCGAGACCGAGACTCTGGGCCCAGACCCGCCCCGCCCCCGGATCGATGAACTGCGGGATCAACGCCAGGTACATGATGGCGATCTTCGGGTTGAGCAGGTTCGTGACCAGCCCCATCGTGAACAGTCGCGGGGCGGAATCGGCTGGCAGCGGGCGCGGCGCGAACACCGAGGCCCCACCCGGCCGGAGCGCCTGCCAGGCCAACCACCCGAGATAGCCCGCGCCCGCGAGCTTCACCGCGAGGTAGAGCTGCGGCACCGCGACGAAGACCGCCGAGATCCCCGCGGTCGCGGCCGCCAGATAGCAGGCGAAGCCGACGGCGACGCCGCCGAGCGAGATCAGGCCCGCGCGCCTGCCCTGGGTGACGCTGCGCGAGACGAGGTACATCATGTTCGGCCCGGGGGTGAGCACCATGCCCAGTGCGACCGCCGAGACCCCGAGAACTGCCGCGCCGGTGATCATGGCGATGAGGTTCGCACGGGGCGCAGGCCGTTGTCGCGGGCCAGTTGAGCACCACTGGCCACCCAACTGAGATGACACATATCTGTGTCATCTCAGTCATAACTGTTACCCTCGAGGGGTGCCACACGACGCGCAGCTGATCTTCGCCGACCACGTCGGCCGCTTCTATGCACGCCAGTACGGGTTCCCGCCGATGGCGGGGCGACTGCTGGGGTACCTGTTCGTCTGCGATCCGCCACAGCAGACGATCGACGAGCTCGGCGATGCCATGCTGGCCAGCCGGAGCGCCGTGACCGGCGCGGTCAAGCTGCTGGAGAGCTATCGGATGGCACGGCGGACCCGCGTCGCGGGCGAACGGGTGGACCGGGTCAGCCTTGACCCCGCGAGTCAGCAACCCCAGAACTTCGATTCCGCCATCCACCGCGAGCATGCGGCCTTGTTCCGCGAGGGATTGGCGCTGCTGGCCGATGCCCCGCCCGACCGTCGCGCACCCCTCGAGGAGATGGTCGCACTGGCCGAGTTCCTCAGCGAGCGGCTCCCCACACTGCTGGACGAATGGCACACCCGTCGCGACGAACTCCGCCGAACGGGAGCACTTCCCGCTCCCCACAACTGAGAGGTTGCCGATCATGACCGAGCACGACCTGCCCGCCCTGCGGGAGCGCGCCGAGAACGGCGACGCAACGGCCATCGACGAGCTGGTCGAGCTCGCCGTCGAACGGGGCGACATCGACGAACTCCGACACCTCGCCGACGGCGGAAGCACCGACGCGGTCGACGAGCTGATCCAGCTCGCAGGCGAACTCGGCGACATGGACGAGCTCCGACGCCTGGCCGACGGCGGGAACGCCGATGCGGCCGACCAGCTCATCGAACTCGCCACCGAGCGGGACGACCTGGACGAGCTGCGCCGCCTCGCCGGCCTGGGAAACACCACGGCGGCCGAGCAGCTCGCGGAGCTCACCGCCGAATAGCGGAGCCAACTAGAACATTTGTTCGATGCTGGGTAGGATTGTCTGCGTGGACATCGCGGTGCAGGCGTCGCTGTTCGACGACCCGACCGAGGGCGCTCGGCTCGAGCCGCTCGGCGACAGCGTCCGCAGGCGTGCGCTGACCGCGGGCGCCTGGATCGACGTGCGCCCCGGCTGGCTACAGGGCTCCGAGCAATTGTTCGCCGATCTCGTCGACCAGGTCCCGTGGCGGGCCGAGCGCAGGCAGATGTACGACCGCGTCGTCGACGTCCCGCGACTGGTGAGCTTCTACGCCGAGGACGCCCCGCTCCCCGACCCACTGCTCACCGAGGCCAAGACGGCCCTCGACGCGCACTACCGGTGCGAACTCGGCGAGCCGTTCGCCACCGCCGGGCTCTGCTACTACCGCGACGGCACCGACAGTGTCGCCTGGCACGGCGACACCATCGGGCGCGGCGGCACCGAGGACACGATTGTCGCGATCGTCTCCCTCGGCGCCGCAAGAACCCTGGCCCTGCGGCCCCGCGGCGGCGGCGCCTCCCTCCGATACTCGCTCGGCCACGGCGACCTGTTGGTCATGGGCGGGTCCTGCCAGCGGACCTGGGAGCACGCCGTCCCCAAGAGCACCCGCCCCACCGGGCCGCGGATCAGCGTGCAGTTCCGGACGCGCGGCGTGCGCTGACCGCGCCCGCGAGCCGGTCGAGTTGCGCCGCGGTGGTGTCCCAGTCCAGGCAGGCATCCGTGATCGACTGCCCGTAGGTGAGCTCGTCCGCCCGCCCGAGGGTCAGGTCCTGACGGCCCGCGACGAGGAAGCTCTCCAGCATGAGCCCCGAGATGCCGGCCTCGCCGGCCTCGATCCGCGCGGCGACGTCGGTGACCACGTCGACCTGCTTGTTGTGGTCCTTGCGGCTGTTGCCGTGGCTGGCGTCGATGACGACCCGCTCGGGCAGGCCCGCCTTGGCCAGCCGCGCCATGGTGTCGGCGACGGTCGCGGCGTCGTAGTTGGGGCCGTCGGTTCCGCCGCGCAGGATGACGTGGCAATCCGGGTTGCCCGCGGTGCGGATCAGCGCGGACAGCCCGTTGAGATCGGTGCCGGGGAACACGTGGCTCGCCGCCGCCGCCCTGGTCCCGTCGACCGCCACCTGCACGTCACCCTCGGTCGAGTTCTTGATCCCGACCGGCATGGACAGCGCGCTGCAGAGCTGGCGGTGCACCTGGCTCGCGGCGGTCCTGGCGCCGATCGCGCCGTAGCTGACCAGATCCGCGATGTACTGCGGGGTGATCGGGTCGAGGAACTCGCAGCCGACCGGCAGGCCGAGCGACGAGATGTCCAGCAGCAGTTTGCGTCCCATCCGCAGGCCGGTGTTGATGTCGAAGCTGCCGTCGAGGTGCGGGTCGTTGACCAGACCCTTCCATCCGAGCGTCGTGCGCGGCTTCTCGAAGTACACCCGCATCACGATGTGCAGGTTGTCACGATGCTGCTCGGCCTTCTCCGCGAGCCGGCGCGCGTAATCCATCGCGGCGTCCGGGTCGTGCACGGAGCACGGACCGACCACCACGATCAGGCGGTCGTCGCGGCCGTCGAGGATGTTCACGGTCGCATCCCGCCCGCCGCGCACCGTCGCGGCGACGGCGGGGTCCACTGCGTATTCGCGCCGCAGTTCGGCCGGCGCGGCCAACGGGCTGATCGAGACGGTGCGCTGGTCGTCGAGGCCGAGCACATCGGTGTCGAGAGTGAGTGTCATGGGTGTCCTGTTCGTTCAGGCCGACCCAGGAGAATGCGTGCACACCCGCGAGCCGGTCGATAGCGGCTCGGGGTGGAGGAAGTCAGCGCGTGGTTACGCCGACCGGCCCACCCGGGGCCAGCCTGCTAAACCAGAAATATGCGCGCTGCATGGGCGCCACTGTAGCAGCGCCCCGCGCGCGGGTGTGAATGGTCACCCTTGTTGGCCAATCGTCAAGATAGTTGGCCATTTCGTCAACATTGTTGGCCAATCGTCAGGATAGTTGGCCACTGGCAATTTGCCTCGGACGAACGTATCGGTCAGCTCTGCTGCCCAGACCGTCGCGAGCCGATCCTGATCAGGTTGACGGACCCGAGCGGTGGCCGAAGCGGGCGACCCCTCGAAAGCAAGAACCGGCCGAAGGGAGTGCGGCCTACGCCATCACACGCAGTCCGGAACCAGGCTCCACCCGAAACCTAGCCCCAGAGTGCGGCCATGACGTCATCCATGCCGGCTGGGGGGCGACCATGCTGCGCCCCGAGGTCGGCCGCCTGCGCCACCAGCTCCTCATTCGTTGGCTGTCCCTGTCCGGCGAAGTCCTCAAGACCGACTCGGACGTGGCCGCCCGCTTGCAGGGCTGCCTCGGCGAGCCCTGATCCGAGCACGTCTCCCCACGGCACCCCAACCATCCATGGAATGCCTACGTCGCTGATCATCTCGACGTAGGCATTCAGGCTGGTCCGCGTCGGCGGCAGGCCGAACAGTGCCGTCGGTCCACCGAAATACAGCTGGATCTTCGTCCGTGCCGGCAGCCGGCCCGCCTTGTGGTGCGCGAGGGCAAGCCGGAGGAAGCCGGGCTCGTAGATTGACACGTGAAGTGGCAGGTCCGCCTCACGACACCACCCAAACAACCAGTCGACGTCGGCAGCGGAGTTGCCGAAGACCGGCAAGGCCATCGGCCCTTCGGGTCCGTCGGTCGCAAGCGAAAGGCAGCCCACATCTGTGGTGGCCATGGTGAGGGCGCCGCGCTGATGGAGTTCTGCAATATGCGAGAAACGATCAGCGATCGCAGATGAGCGCTCACCCGATGTCGTGGGGTGCAGCAGCAAACCGGGGCGAGTCGCCCAGATTTGGCGCCACGCCACTTCGTAAGGATCAGCCGAATGCACGCTCGGCTCACCGAAGTTCGGCTCGTCGTTGTGGTTATGCACGATGGATGCGCCTGCGTCGACACAGGCAAGAGTCGTCACGACGATCTCCTCGACCGTACGCGGAACGTTGGGATTGGCTACCTTTGATGTCGACCCATTGATCGCTGCCTCGATCACCAGCGGCTTACCCGAACTCACTCGACCCCCATATACCAGTGACGGATTCCCTCGTGTGAACGGACACCGTAGTTGGCAGTTTGCCAGATAGTTGGCACAGCGGCCCCGGCTCGGCGATGCTGGGCCCGGGCGAGGGGCAGGATCGGGTGGTTCCGATCGAGCAGCTAGGACGGCCGCGAGGCGGCATACGAGTCGGTAGCGCTATGCATTCTATCCTGGTGTCAGAACACGACGGAGCGCCGCCTGACCTGCGGGCCCCCATGTCGGCTTGCCGCCAGGAAAGCCCTGTTTCCCGTTCTGGCCCATGCGGATGAGGAACAAGCTCTTCAGTGCCGCCAACCCTCGGGCGCGGCGGATCGTCGACTCGTCCGCCTGCGCGTACACCGCGAAGAACCGTGAGGTCGCACCATCGGGCAACAGCAGCCATGCGGCCGCGAGGTCCCACGCCGGATCGCCGGCGAACATGTCCCCGAAGTCGAACACGCCCGAGAGCGTTCCGTCCGAGACGACGACATTCGCGGGATGGAGGTCACCGTGTAGCCAGACCGGCCGGCCATCCCAATCGGGGGCAGCAACGGCCTCATCCCAGACGCCCCAGATGCCCTGGAAGTCGGCGGAAAAGCCGCCGGGCGCAACGGCTTCGAGCAGCTTCTCGAAGCTGGCCGCACAGTCCTTGGGGTGAGCGCCGCGGTCCAAACCGGACGGTGCCTCGGCGGGCGCCTCCATATGGAGGGCGGTGAGGAAGCTCGCGAGGGTGTCAGCCGCATGGTCGGCGCGGCTGATCGAGGTGCAGTCAAGCGGCGTGCCGTGGACCCACGTCATGATGGTCCAGGGCTTCGGGAAGCGGGCGGACGGTTCGCCGATCCGCACAGGGGTCGGGATCGGGAGCGGAAGGCGTGGAGCCAGAACGGGTAACCACCGGCGCTCCTTGCGCTGGAGATCCGGTGCACGTTCCGTGCGAGGGATGCGCACGACCAACTCATCCCCTAGGCGCCACTTGTGGTTGTCCCAGCCGCCCGCTACCTCTTGGATGGCCAACCCCGCAAGCTCCGGATGCTGGTCCTGGAGGAGATCGCGGACCAGCTCTACGGAGACCTCGGTCTCGGAATCGGTCATACGAAGCCACGGTACGTCAGCCGCTTATTGCCCCTTCGGGTCCTTGTCTACGGATGATCGCTGTCGACCGCTCGCGTCTCGCGGCGGCCCGCGAACAACGGCCAACCATCTTGACCACGATCGCGGCCGAAGGCCGTCACTCTAGCTGTCAAACCGCAGGTCAGAGCCCTGGCAAATGCCAACTGGGATGACGGTCCCCCCCGCGTCTGTGAATCGCCAACTTAGTTGGCCAATGGTCGGATGAGTTGGCCAACAGCTCAACGAGTGGAACGTAGATCGGCGGACCAGCGCTCAGACCAGCCCCAGACATGCTTCAAGGCTGTGCCGAGCTCCATGCCAGCGACGGTCAACTCGTAGCTCTTATCGGTCCGCTTCTCGAGCACCCCGGCGTTCTGCAGTTGTTGCAGCCGCTCCGAAAGCACGCTCGACGAGCAGCTTCCCATCCGTCGTCGCAGCTCGAGAAAGCCCAACGGGCCCGGCTCGAGCTCCCAGAGCGCACGCAAGACCCAGCGCTGTCCAAGAAGCTCCATCGCCGCAAGAATCGGCTGCGCGGAGGGCTCGCTCAGCTGTCGGGACCGTTCCGGTTCTCTTGCACTTCTCATTTCGAACCATCATAGTGATTCGAAATCAGAAGCGTTTGGGGAATCAGGAGGGGGCGTCATGAGCGAGGCTGTGGACCTTGACGGTCGGCGGGTCGTACTGGTCACGGGGGCATCGCGCGGGATTGGCGCCGAGACCGCGCAGGCGCTCGCGACTGACGGCGATCACGTGATCATCAACTATCGAGAGAAGTTGAAGCGCGCGCAGGCGATTGCCGACGGCATCGCTCAAGCAGGAGGGACCGCATCGGTCGCCGGCGGCGACCTGTCCGACGAAGCCGCGGCAAACCGCTTGATCGCCAAGGTGGCCAAGGAGTTCGGGCGCCTGGATGTGCTGGTCCTGAGCGCGTCCGGTGGCCTCGAACTCAGTGCGGGCCCGGACTATCCGATGAGAATCAACCGTGACGCGCAGCTCAGACTCGTCCAGTTGGCGTTGCCGCTCATGCCATCTGGGTCTCGGATCGTGTTCGTGACCAGCCATCAAGCACATTTTCATGGCCGCAAACCCGTGCCGGCGGAGTACGAACCCATTGCGGAGAGCAAGCGCGCCGGAGAAGACGCGCTGCGGAACCTGATCCCGCTGCTATCTGATCGCGGAATCGAGCTTGTTGTTGTGTCGGGCGACATGATCGACGGCACGATCATCGTGCGACTACTCGAACGCCGGAACAGCGACGCCGTCGAGGCGCGTCGAGATCAAGGACCACTTCCAACGGTCGAGGAGTTCGCCCGCGCAGTCGCCGATGCCACTCGCAGTAACGACGCTACGGGCCACACGATCTATGTCGGCGGACTGGACTATCTTTCGATGCCAACTTCCTGAACTCGGTCCGGAACCGAGGCGGGCGGCGTTCGATGCACTCTCCTCCGCCTCGGTCACCTTCCAGCGGGGCACACGCGAACTCCACCCTCAGCTCCGGGAGACCTTCGGGATCGCTCCCGGGCCCGGGTAGCCGACCACTCCGACGGTGCGTTGGCCTCGCCGCTCCCCCAGTCGCGCGGCGAGGCCCATTCCGATACCGGCGTGCGGCGAGTCGCACCCGCGGCAGCGCGGCAGCGTCCTACTCCACGTTCCACCGCGCACCTTGCGGCCGCGGCCCGGCGCATGGCGGTAACGCGACGCCCTGAGTACTCGATTTTCAGAATGTGCCACTCCCATCCCCCTGTGTGTGGCACACGAGCCCTGCCGGATGCACACCATTCGGCAGGGCTCGTTTCATGAGCGAGGCCGTCGGCGTCCTGACACACCGGCGGCCTCTCGCAGGCATGCACGGCCGAAGGGAGTGCGACCAACGCCGTGCACGCGCGGTCCAGGAACCAGGCTCCACCTAGACCACCGCCACCACAAGAGGACGAGGGAATTCCTCAGCGATCTCCACAAACAGCCCCGCCGCGCTACCGATACGATCAAACCGTGCTTGGCCTCCCCTGGCGATTGGTCGATTCAACTACCGGCTCGCACGCCTACCGCTCCAACTGATCGAGGACGTCGCCATCATGCGACTCCCCGCAGAGTCCCCACTGCGCCTGGGATACGAGCGAATCCTCATCGACTGCGATCGCGCTGCCGCCTACCTGCTCCATGACGAGTCGGCCGCCGCTCGAGCCTGTCGCCTGCAGGAGCAGACCACCCCGGCGCGCGTCACACGCGCACTCGAACTTCGCCGAGTCGAGCAGCACGAGGAAGCCATCGATGCGGCCGAGGCGGAACTACTCCACGGACATCGCGAGCGGTTCCTGCACCGCCTACGGGAACACATCTCCCAGGGCCCTGCCGGGCGATAGCCGAAGAGCGCACGAGGGCCGACACCCTCCCCGGTGCCATCCCACTCCCGAGGTGGTCTCGCCGGAGGGACGCCGTTGACGCCTCGCCAGAACCGGCGTTGCGATGAAGCTAGGGATGATCCTCGGGTTGCCCGCGGGACATCCACTTCTCGTCCGACTCCCCGGGATCCGGTCCGTCCCACCGTCCGATGAGAGCTGTTCCGCCGGCAAGGAGTACGAAAAACCCAGCAATGAGCACGATGGCGACCACCAATTTTCCCCCTGTAGATCACCTGCAGCGGTGCGGCAGGTCTGCTACGCAGCCCACCCCGGCCGCGTTCGTGGTCCCGGAGGGTACCAACTTGTTCGCCGACCGTAACGGAATATTTGGACATTCGTCCGACTCGGATCAGCCACTACACACCGACCGATGCCCCTGCTGGCCGGTACAGTCGGCTCATGCCTCGCCGTATCGACATCACGGATGTGGCAGAGGCCGGACTCAGCGAATGCGCCAGGAACGACGGGCCCGACTGTATGCCGGGATTCGGCGCCTTCCTTGTCGGAGGTGCGGTGGTCGCAATCGCGGTGATCGTGTGGCTTTCCCTTGCAGCGGCAGTCACCGGATCCATCGTCACCGCCACTTCCCTGCCCCGCCGACACCGTGCCCTCTGGCTGCTGGCGGTCTGGGGACTCCCCCTTTTCGGTGCCGCCCTGTGGTGCCTCCGATCGCGGAAACGCATTCCTCGCCGATCAGAGCAGCGCAAGTCCTTCATCTGACTCCCGCTCCCACTCGGCGGCAACATGTCTCGGGAGGACGTGAGGTCACCACCCGGATTCGCAGAGCGCGGTGATCGACGCCACCGCACGATCGGTGTGGCGATCAAACCGCACCGCCGCACCGTCAACCCTCCGCGGTCGCAGCAGATCGCCAATTGACGTCGCACCATGATTTGGTCAACGAACCGCCGCGAACAATTGCCAACTTCGATGACAACGACCGCCCCATGTTGTCGTCACCCTAGTTGTCACACGACAGATCAGCACGTCGGGAGTTGCCAACTACGATGACGATTCACACCCCGCGCGCCCGCCCAACCCGCAGCGCCGACGTTCGAGCGAGTCTGAGTCGCAACCAAGTTCAGTGAAACCGACCTTGAGCAACCTCACCAACGCGCACATGACGAAGGCTGGCTCGGCGAAACCGAAGGCATCGACCTCACCCTGACCTTCGACCGCGGGGGTCAACCTCAAGGAGGCGGGGACGGCAGTAACCACTGCGAAATCATGAGGGCTCTCCTCGTATGCCTCGCGTCGGGCGCGCACGACGAAGGACGCCAGGCGGGTGGGTGCGATCGGCTCGATCAACACCCACCCGCCGTATTGCAGCCGACGCCGCGACGTCAGGCTCTCGTCATCGAGCGCCTGTCATTTGGTGACGGTAACGGTGTGCGGTGCCGAGGCGTACTCCTTGCCGTCAGCACCGACGAACACCGCAGTCACCGACTTCGCGCCGGCCTTGTCGAACGTCAGGTCCGTCTTGGCAGTGCCGCCCACGACCGGGATCGGCGCTCCGACCGCCTTGTTGTCGACCTTGAACTGCACCTTGCCTGTGGAGGACGAGGGTGTGACGGTCGCCGTGAACGACGCCTTCGTACCGGCCTTCGCCGTAGCCGGACCCGCGAGCGTCGTCTTCACATCCACGACCTTGTCGGTACCGAGGGAGCCGGTCGGAAGAAGCTTCAGGAGGGGCGCGAGGGGGGAGTTGGGGCCGAGGATGTTCGCGAGGCTGCCGCCGCCATCGGCGCTGGCGCTGTGCGGTGCGGGGGAAGTGGTAACCGGAGCGGCCATCGCAGGAGCGGCGGTCATCAGTGACCCCCCGGCAATGAGGCCGGCGAGCACGGCAACTTTGATCGGGTGCTTCAACATAAATATTCCCTTTCTCGTACGATCTGAACGATCGACTGGATGAATTCCGCGGTTACCGTAATACGGATCGCATGCCCGTGGGGGGAAATTTTGACAAATTGTTCTGTCGGTGAACCAAAGCCCACCCCGAGACGCGCTCGCGCATCCTTCACCGAAGCTACAACACGCCACCAACCGGGCCTGAACTGCACTTTTGCATCAAAATACCCGTCGGCCCCCTGCGAGGCTCGACCACAGAAACGCGAATCCTCCAGGCAAGATACAGCCACGTTTATTGTCAATCTGGCAGCCGATTCGGTTAATGCGGCGGGTATCGAAGTGCGCATATATCGATACATTCACAGCATGGACGTACTTTCAGATCGAAGCGCATTCCATGCACGTCAAATTCGTTACTCGGAAGATCGCAAATTTGACACCTGAGGCCAGGAATCGCCACAAATGTTGTCGGCACTCGCCGCGGTCGCGGCCATCACGCTGCCGCCCACGCCAACGCGATCGAGGGCAGGCATGAACCAGTACTTCGACCAGCTTTTCTCCTAGTTCGGGTCGAGGCCTAGCTTGGGACGTGCTCGAGTTGACCGAACTCGACGACGCTTGCCATCTCGTTCGCGCGGCCGGCGACATCGACCCACCGCGTGTGATGTTCGAGCGGATTACACGTACGACGGCAACACCGCCCGATCAGCCGCCCAGGACTTCCCCTCGCTACCAGGTCTGGGGCCGGGCCGGCCCGTCGCGCGGACGGCCCGCGCCGAAGATCGATCAGCAAGTTGACCAGGCGCCGCCGGACGAATCCTTCGAACTCGCCGTCGCGATCAGACTTCATGTCGCCCGCCTGGTTCGCAGGATCGAGAGCGTTCATGCCCAACTAACGGAAAACACGACCGAATCGGTTGCGCGGTAGCTCAAGAATCGATGTGATGGTCGTCACATAACGGGAGGCAACCGGTTCGGTCATGGAATCCGTTGGTGGGGTATGAACCAGAGAAAGTCGTCGAGCGGTGACCGGGACGTGGGGTCTCTTAGGGACGCCGAGTTCGAGGACTATGTGCGGCGCCGGCGGTCGGAGCTGTTGAGGTCGGCTACCTTGCTGACCAGCGGTGACGCGCACCTTGCCGAGGATCTCGTTCAAACGACGTTGACTCGTTTGTACTTGAAGTGGTCTCGTGCGCGGAGCACCAATCTCGATGCCTACGCTCGCAGGGTTCTGGTCAACAATCTCATCGACCATCATCGCAGGCCTTTCATGCGGCGTGAGCGGCACGTGGCCGAGGTCCCGGATGTGGCGGCGGTACCCGGTTCGGGTGGGCAGCGCACGGGATTTGTGGACGAGGTTGTCGATCACCAGCTGCTGGCGGCGCTCGCGACATTGCCCCCACGGATGAGGGCTGTCGTGGTGCTCCGTTACGTCGAAGGTCTTGACGTGGCGGAGGCGGCGCACGCCTTGGGGTGCAGTTCCGGGACCGTCAAGAGCCAAGCGTCCCGTGGGGTGGAGAAATTACGTGACTTGTTGAGGCCCGCTGCGTCGGGCAGCGCTACCGCGAGCACATCGAAATCGCAGGATCGAATGAAGGAGACGGTTCGATGAACGTCGAGGAACGACTCGCCGGGTTGAACGTGCAGGCTGCATCTGATGTCAGTGACCAGGTGATCGAACAGGATGTGCGACGCGGGCGGGCGGCGCTTCGGCGGATTCGTGTCCGGCGCGGTGCGATTGGGGGCGGTGTCGCGTTCGCTCTCGCCGCAGCGGTCACGGTGGGAGCGACGGGCGTCATGGGGTCTGGGCAGCAGGTTCAGCCGGTTGCCGGGGGTGATCACCCGAGCGTGCAGGTGGGATCGTCGACTGTCCGCCTCGTTGCATACACCGGTGATCAGCCGGCGGGATACACGATCAGTCGTGTTCCGGAAGGTTTTGTCCTGCAGGGGTCTTCGCCGAGTTTCCTCACTCTGGCCCGGCAGGGTGACAATACGCCGGCGAACTATTTCGTGGACAAGATCCTCGTCAGTCTCGAGTCGGCAGCGCCCTCGCTCGAGGGGGGTGCGGTCTCGGTCCACGGAGCGCCGGCGGTGATCAACGTGGACGAGGGGACTCGGACGCTGCACTACACGGACGGGGCGCATTCGCTGCTGTTGCAGGCGTGGAGTGGCATCGGGTTGACCGATGCCCAACTCGTGGACCTGGCTGAAGGCGTGACCGTCACGCCCGACGCCGTCGCGCCCGTCGGATAAAGGGAGCACAGGGGCAGTGTTCGACAACACGTCGCCTGATCACCCAGATGCCCTTCCTCGCATCGGATATCCCCGTTCCCCGCATGTGAGAGGACTGACCATGACGATGCTCGACGGAGCAGAGGTCGCGCTCGTAGCCGCAATTCTCGACACCGAGCCAGCGGTCACCGGCGTGGTGCTGTGCGCGGACGAATACAGCCCTGTACCGAAGTGGGATCCGGTGGCAGTGGTGTGCCTGCGCGGCGCCAGGCAGGCGCTCGAACTCGAGGAGCGCGCTGTCGCGGCGTTCGCGACAACCCACCCTCCCGTGGCCCAGTACGAGATCGGCATCGACGACGACATGCGCGCGGCTGTCGAGCAGTCCCCGGACAGACCTGCCGCGTGCATCGTGACTCTGCCAGAGCTCGCGCCGTGACCTCTCCAGTTACGCGCCGACCCTACTTCCCCCTTGACTGGAAGGACCGCGAATGCGCCGAGCCAACGACAGCGCGATATCGGCCGACGGATCGACACCGGTAACGGCGGAGATTGGCGAGGAACTGAGAAGGTGTTCGCCGAGGAGGTCGAGGCCGCGTTGCATGCACCTCCGCCGATCTCCGATGCCCCGGGTAAGGCGAGGATCCGCTGTTCGCATTCTGGTGTACGTAAGGAATCGGACCGCGCTCCGTAATGACAACAATGCCTTGTCGATTCGTCGTGGACTGCTGTTTCAGATCTTCTTCCACTCGCACTATCGCCTCTCTCGTGGATCGACCGTCGCGGCTGTCGCGAGGTCCGCGCATCGAGAGGGTGGGCCGGAACACGGAGTCCTGTTCCGGCAGGCCGGAAACCCGCGGTCGGCCGCCCTGTGCCGTCCCCTTGCCCACCGGCCCAACCGCCTGTCAAGCCGCCGGATTGAGCTCGGCGACAGGGCGAGGCCGGCGTTCGGGCGCCCGATCGGAGGTGCGAGTTGTAGACGGCCCGTAGCTCACACGGCCGAGTACGGGGGCTGAAAAGTGCTAGCGGGAAAAGACATCCAGTCGCGTCAACTCCGGTACTTCATCGCCGTCGCTGAGGAGTTGAGTTTCACCCGCGCGGCGCAGAAGCTGTATGTCGCGCAGCAGGCAATGAGCGCACAGATCAAGCAGCTCGAACAGTCCCTCGGCGTCACGCTACTGACGCGCACCACACGCAGCGTGGCCCTGACTGCTGCCGGCGCGGCGTTCTACGAGGACGCCACCGCGACGCTGGCTGCCATGGACGCCGCGGTCGGGCGCGCCCGCTTGATGCAGCGCACCGAAAGCACGCGGTTGGTGCTGGGCTTCGTTGAGGGGGCCGCGCTGACCCTGACCGAGCCGATCATGTCGGCGTTCCGTGATCGCCACCCCGGCGCCACGATCGAGATGCGCCAGTTCAACTACGACGATCCGTCCTGCGGGCTGAATGACGGGTTGGTCGACGTGGCGTTCGTGCGCCGCCCACTGACCACCGACCGAGTCGACTTCCTTCGCCTGTTCACCCAGCCATTGGTGGCGCTGGTACGGGCCGATCACCACCTCGCCGAGCGCACCTCGGTCCGCGCGGCCGACCTGATCGACGAGCAGCTGTCCGGGGCGGCGAGCACCGACCCGGTGTGGAACGCGTTCTGGGAACTCGACGAGCATCGAGGCGGAAGTCCCGGACGGATCGTGACCCGCTCTACGGGCCTGCTGGAGGTGTACCAGAAGGTGATGGCCGGCGTCTGCATCTCAGTGTCGGTGGCGTGCGCACGCTGGATCCCCCATCCCGGGGTGAAACTACTGCCGATCACCGACGTCGAGCACAGCGAGGTCACGGTCGCGTGGCCGCGCGACACCGACTCGCCACTCGTCCGCTCGTTCGTCGACGTCGCCCGGCGGGTGCGTGATGAGCACCCGAAGCTGGTCACACGGCTACAGGAGCCGGACTTCAAGGGGCGCTCAGGCGTGACGTCATCCGAACGCTGACGACACCAGCACGGCTTTGTGGCGCGTGACCTCGGTGTCGGCGCGGACCGGCCCGGGCGGCCCGGCGATGTCCTCGAGTTCACCTTCGAGGAGGGCTACGTCAGTGCCGCCGCTGTGGTGCCTCCGATCGCGGAAACGCATTCCTCGCCGATCAGAGCAGCGCAAGTCCTTCATCTGACTCCCGCTCCCACTCGGCGGCAACATGTCTCGGGAGGACATGAGGTCACCACCCGGATTCGCAGAGCGCGGTGATCGACGCCACCGCACGATCGGTGTGGCGATCAAACCGCACCGTCCACCCGCCGCGGTCGCAGCAGAGCGCCAATTGACATCGCACCATGATTTGGTCAACGAACCGCCGCGAACAATTGCCACCTTCGATGACAACGACCGCCCCATGTTGTCGTCACCCTAGTTGTCACACGACAGATCAGCACGTCGGGAGTTGCCAACTACGATGACGATTCACAGCGGGTGTGAACGGACACCGTAGTTGGCAATTTGCCAGCTAGTTGTCACAGTTGACACCGTAGTTGGCAATTTGACAGGTAGTTGTCACAGCGGCACGAACCCCGATCCCGCGGGTGCAGTTCCTCACGGAGGTCATCGGCGCCGCAAACCAGGGTGTCGTGACCCGCCGGACCATGTCCCGAACAGGCGAAGGATCGGAACGATGAGCCCGAGACGTAGCGTGCGGCGTGGGGCGGCTGGTGTGGTTGCTGCGGTGAACGCGCAGCTGGACCGTCCGATCTCGACACCTCTGGATGCTGAAGCCATCGCCCGGACTGCGTTCCTCGAACTCGATCAGCTGCCCGTGGCGGACTTGGCCCCGTTGTCCGAACTGTCGAACCTGACCGAACTGCGATTGCACGGGGAGGTAGTGATCGATCTTCGCCCGCTGTCGACGCTGACCGCGTTGCAGAGGCTCGACCTGCGCTGGTCGCCTGTGCGGGAGGTGTCCCCGTTGGCGGGCCTGAACGGTCTCACCCACCTCTACCTCAGCGCAACGCAAGTCAGTGATGTGTCCCCGCTTGCCGGTCTGACCGGACTGGAGTTTCTGGACCTGCGCTGGACGCCACTCCGGGACGTCGACCCCCTGGGGGGCCTGAGCGGCCTCACCTGCCTCAAACTCGCGGAGACCGAGGTGGTCGACGTGGCTGCGTTGGCGGGCCTGACGGGCCTGACCTGGCTCGACCTCGAGGGGACCTCGATCACGGACGTCTCGCCACTGGCCGGCTTGCCGCATCTGGGAATGCTCGAACTCTCCGGATCACACGTCACAGATGTTTCCTCACTGCGCAGCATGGCCAACCTGACCATCATCGACGGGTGAGTGGACGGAAGGACGACTGGGTGCGCCAGTGCAAGCCGCTCGTGCCGTCTCCTTGTCATGGACCAGTCAGATTTCGGGTAGGCCGTTGAACAGCTACACCTGGCAGACCTCGAGCTCTGAGCCGTCGACGGAGTGCGCGGGCTGACGACAGTGTCTCGCGGGTCAGCCTGGTCGTCGGCCGTGGACCGCAGACGAGATCCAAGGCCGCCTTGGGAATCAGACAGAACAATTGCCAACTTCGATGACCACGATCGCGCCCTGGCGTTGACACGCTAGTTGTCACACCGCAGGTCGGGGCTCCGAGATTTGCCGACTTCGTTGGCAGTTCACACCGGGGTGTGAATGGTCACCGTGGTTGGCCATTCGTCACCCCTGGGCTGAGATACGACTGCGCCCCGGACGCCATCGATTGTGTCGATGACATCCGGGGCGCGGAAGGCTGAATCAGCCAAGGCCCGGGTGGCCGACCCAGTCGACAATCGTCCAGCCCTTCTTCGGGCTGCCCTTGAGGGTGACGTGGCCGCCGTTACGCATCGGATCGGTGCCGAGCTTGCTCTTGTCGGCGTTGCTGGCGTTCATCATGGACCAGAACATGATGGTGCCGCCGTGCGAGAAGATCACCGGGTTGGTGCAGCCGCGGCGCTGCACCTCGAGCAGTGCCTCATCGACGCGGCCGTCGAACTCGTTGCCGTCGATGGAGCCCGGAATCCGTGCGTTCAGATCGCCGGAGAGCCACTTGATCGGCGCCTGCAGGTACCCGGACAGCGCCGCAGCCTCCGGGGTGCCCTCGTACTCGCCTGCCTCGATCTCGCGGAAACCGGGCTGAACGTTGAGGCTCAGGTCGTGCTTTGCGACGGTCGGTGCCGCAGTCTGCTCGGTTCGCACCATGTTGGACGCGAAGGCGCAGTCGTAATTCTGGTCGGCCAGCTGGATGGCCAGGTTGTCTGCCTGTGTCCGGCCGCGTGCGGTCAGGTCGGGTCCGGGCACCTTGGTGTCGATCAGACCGGAGACGTTTCCGGCGGACTCGGCATGGCGCACCAGGGTGATGACCATTTCGCCGTCGCTGCTGCCGGAGCTGCCCCCGGAGCTTCCGAAGTCGATATCAGCGGACGCGACGCCGGCGGTAGCGGTCGTGGCCGCGACCGCGGTCGCCATCACCGCAATGGATAGTCGAAGAGATCGGATTCGCATGGGTGAGAACGCCTTTCATCGTGGGGAACGCCACTTCAGGTCTGCCGAAGACCGAGACTTGGGGTGTCGCATCTCACAGAAGCAGCTTTTTGCCAGAACCGACTACGGGGTGTCCCATCCATCGGGAGCCCTCGCGCACCGGACCGCGCGCAGCCGAAAACCACCGGGAGCGGAGGTGCGAGCGGGAGATCGCCGACCCATTGACTCCCATCACGTCGGGTTCGGTTCATCCCCTCGCAAGGCCACCGTCGCCGCGACCGGGACGTCGCGATCACAGGTCTACACCGTTGAAGGCCTGCGGATGGGCGTCAACTACGGCCTGCGGCAGACTGGGCCGGTGGCCACCGTGGGCGAGACCAGGCGAGGCAATGGCACCCACTTGCAGTGGGCTGCAGTCTCCGCGACCCCAGCGCCCACTCTTGCCGGCCTGGTTTCTCGGTACGGGGGTTTCCGGGAGGTGTCGGCGATGCCGATCCTGCGTCGCGAGCTCCCGTCGCCCAGCCCCGTGCTCGTGATCAGCCTCGCCGAGCCGTTGTCCCTCAGCCGCCCCAGCGGCGATCTGAGCACTTCAGCGGTGCTGGTTGGTGTCGGTCGCACAGCGACTCTGGCCGCTCACAGCGGAACCCAGACTGTGCTCGAAGCACAACTGTCGCCACTGTCGGCCCTACGGTTGTTCGGCGTGCCGGCCTCGGACCTGACCGACCGCGTCGTCGACCTCGCCGAGCTGTGGGACGGGGCAGCGGAGGTGGTCGGACGGATCGGCGCGGCCGCTACCTGGGCGGAACGATTTCATCTCCTGGACTCGGTTCTGACGGTGCGGGCTCAGCGCGGACGAGACGTGGACCCGGTGCTGGCCGGCGCGTGGCAGCAACTCCTCAGCAGTCGCGGCAATCTCAGCATGAGTGCACTGCACGACCAAACCGGTTGGGGCCGTAAGCGGCTCGCCGACCGATTCCGCGAGCAGGTCGGCCTCACGCCCAAGTCGATGGCGCGGCTGGTGCGCTTTCATCGAGCGGTGAACATGCTGCACCAACCCGGGCGCCGTTCCCTGGCCGCGATCGCATCGACCTGCGGCTACTACGACCAGGCCCACCTCAATCGGGAGTTCCGGGAATTGGCCGGCGGCCCTCCAGGGGCATATCTGACCGGAATGGACGCGGATCCGGCCGCCTCCGGCATGGCAGGAATCTGACGGCGCCTCCAATCGGTCCGAGCGTCACAAATGTCCAAGACCCGCGCCCCGAACCCTCCTACGGTGACCGGTACCAATCACCGACAAATGGGAGCTGACATGCACGGCGAATTGACCTTCTTCGAGATCGGCGTCCCCGACTCCGGACGCGCGCAGGCGTTCTACGGGCGACTGTTCGGATGGGAGTTCCCACCCACCGGCGTCGGCGACCAGGTCTCGATCACGACGCCGGGCACTATGGCCGGGTTGCACGACCAGGATGCCGAGGCGCGCATCGCGATGTACTTCGCCGTGGACGACATCGAATCGGCCGTGCGGACCGTCCGCGCGCTGGGCGGCACCGCGGAGGACCCCCGGCCCGAAGAACCCGGGTTCGGACGGTTCACCACCTGCACCGACGACCAGGGCGTGCAGTTCGGTCTGCACCAGGCGGCGACCACATAGGGCATGTCTCCCAACCCTGCGAGGTGTTTGGCCCTTTCACTTGTCGGCATCGAACCGGGCCGGACGACCACCGCGACTGCCCCTTCAGAGGCGGTTTCGCTACTGGTCGTCCGGTTTGGATTTGGCCACAGAGACGAACACCTCTGTGATGAAGGCGGCGCTCTACGCTTTCATCGGCGAATCAACCGGCCGGACCCTGACCGTCGAGCAGACGACCTGATCGGCCGGCACGATCATGTCCATCCGTCGGAACAGGGGTCCTCATGCACTCGAATCATCGTCTCGGCCAGGCAGCCGAACGCGGCGATCTCGACACGCTGTCTGCGCGGATCGACGCCGGCGACGACATCGAAGAACGGCGCAAGGGTACCGGGCGAACCCCGCTCTTGGAGGCCGCCATCGCCGGGCATCCCGAGATCGTGGAACGGCTTCTCGCCTGCGGAGCGGATCGCACGGCGTCGTGCACAGCGGTCGGCCACACCGCGCTGGAGTGGGCTGCCGTTCAAGACCACGTCGAGGTGGCCAGGGTCCTGCTTGCTCACGGTTCCGATCCGAACGAGGTTTCGGCGAACAGCTTCATGGGCCACACTCCCCTCATGCTCGCCGCCTCTGCCGGGCACACCGAGGTAGTCCGACTGCTGCTCGACGCGGGAGCTGACCCTCAGCTGGAGGACAATCGCGGACACAACGCGCTCTCGCTCGCGGAGAAACGCCGAAACGACGCGGCTGTGACGATCCTGCTCGAGGCGGGAGCAACTCCCCCTGCACCTCGGGAACCGTTGACGGCGCGCCCCTGGCCCGAACTGACGTGGGAGCCAGAAGTACTCGATGGTCTTGGTTCTCCGATCCCTGACACGGCATCACCCGCTCAGGTGGTCTGGAGCTACATTCGGGCCATTCACGCGTGGGAAGCCGCGGCCTGGCCGGCGCTGCAGGCTGCCGAGTCGAAGGGCGAGCGCTACGGCTTTGTCGCGGCGCTCGAGGTCGCAGGCGCAATCGCGGCCGCCCACTGCACCACCAGAAAGCGGTACGTGCGTGCCGCCATCGGCGCGATACCGGACATCTCACCCGAGTTCGCGCTCGTAGACGAGACCGAACCGACCGCCTCCCGTCGTGAGCTCCACGTCCGGCATCTGGAGCCGATCGAGTTCGTTCACGAATACGAGTGGATCTTCGTCTGCGTCCGCAGAAGCAGTCGATGGCGGATCGATTCGGCGAAGTCCCGCATGATCGGCACCGACAAGTGGGAGCAGGCCGTGCTGTGAAGGATCGAGCCGGACGAGCAGCGATCGATCCCCGGCTCGCTGCACGAGTTCATACAGGTCATGCGGAGTTGCGGCCCTCCGAGCTCACACGGCGGATTCTCGAACAATTGCCCACCATCTTGACCGCTATCGCGATCAAGGGTTGTCACCGTAGTTGGCGCACTGCAAGTCACGGCTGCGGGAAATGACAACAACGGTGGCGATTCACAAGGAGAATGGCGGCAAGGGCGCGTTCCGGGTTGGTTGACCCGATAACCGGAGGCTGTGCCGGGGCGGCGTTTCGTGGAGATTTCACGCCACCCCGACAAGCTCCGTCGACACCGGCGGCCTACAGCCTGTACCGAACCCGATTGAAGGCGCTGCTCATCCCACGATCCGCAGTGGATTCTCCAGCAGCCCGGTGAGCGTGGCAAGGAACTGGGCCGCAAGCGAACCGTCGATGATGCGGTGGTCGGCGGTGATCGTGTATCGCAAACGCCTGCACGCCACCACCGTGCCTCCGTCCAAGGCAGGTTCCTCGCGCGCGGCGCCGACCGCGAGTATCGCGCCCTGGGGTGGGTTGATGATCGCGGTGAAGTGCTCGATGCCGTACATACCGAGGTTGCTGATCGTGAACGTCCCGTCGCTCATGTCCGCGGGCGTCAGCTTCCGGTCCGCGGCCCTGCCGACGAGGCCGCGCGTGGTGGCGGAGATCGTCGTGACAGCGGCGCGGTCGGCGTCGCGGACGACGGGAACGATGAGCCCAGATGGGGAGGCCACGGCGATGCCGACGTGGATACGCTGGTGGAGGAGGGTCAGGCCGCCCCCGTCGGGGGCGTAGGAGGCGTTCATCCCGGGATGGGCGCGCAGTGCAAGACCTACGGCGCGGACCAAGATGTCGTTGACGCTCACCTTCACGTCCGTGCCGGCGTTCGCGTGATTGATTCGGCCGCGGAGTTCGAGGAGTTCGCCGACGTCCGCGGACGCGGTCACGGTGAAGGTCGGGACGGTGGTGCCGCTCTGGGTCAATCGAGTGGCGATCGCCTGGCGGACCGCGTCGAAGGGCACCGGCTGCGGTTCACGCGCATCCAACGGCGCCGACGGTGGTACCGAGGCTGCACCGGATGCGATCGAGCGAGACATCGGAGAATCTGCGACTCGAGCATCGAGGTCGGCGCGGACGATGCGTCCGGCCGGACCTGTCCCCGAGACCGTCGCGAGGTCGATCCCGCGTTCCCGAGCGAGCTTGCGCACCAACGGCGTCGCGACGCGACGCCCCGGATGTCCATTGGAGGTCGACACCGACCTGTCCGCGTCCGATCGCCGCTTCTCGTCGGGCACGGACGTGGGGGCGGATGCCGGAGACGGATCGGCTCCGAGGGGTGCCGGGTCGGTGCCCGTCGGCATGTCGATTCCGTTGTCGAGTCGGGCGATCGGTACGCCGATCGGGACGTTCTCACCCTCCGCGACGAAAATCTCGACGAGGATGCCGGCCTCGTAGGCCTCCTGTTCCATGATTGCTTTGTCGGTCTCGATCTCGACGAGGAGATCTCCCGGGGAGACGGGGTCGCCGGGCTGCTTGTGCCAGGCCGAGATGGCGCCTTCGGTCATGGTGTCGGACAGGCGCGGCATGAGGATGTCGATCATGATGGTGTCCTCTCAGTGACGTCGGGCGAGGGCGTCGAGCGTTTCCCGGATGGCGGTGATCGCGTCGTCCGCCGAAGGCAACGCGGCGGTCTCCAGAGGCTTGGAGTACGGCAGGGGGACTTCGGCCATGGCGACTCGTCGGACGGGAGCGTCGAGCCAGTCGAACGCGCCGTCGGAGATGGTCGCGGCGATCTCCGCGCCGATCCCGTACGTGAGCCAGTCGTCTTCGAGTACGACCGCGCAGTTCGTCTTCTTGACAGACGTGATGATCGTGTCCCGGTCGAGCGGGCGGAGGCTGCGCAGATCGACGACCTCGACGTCGATGCCCTCGTCGGCGAGCCGTTCGGCGACCTGGAGTGCGACGGCGGCCATCCGGGAGTAGGCGACGACGGTGATGTCGGTGCCCTCGCGGGTGACGGCGGCCTGGCCGATCTGTGCCGGCTCGTCGTGGTCGGGGACCTCGCCGGTCGTGTTGTAGAGGGCGAGATTCTCGAGTACCAGCACCGGATCGTCGTCGCGTATCGCGGCGAGCATCAGCGCCTTCGCATCCGCGGGGCTGGAGGGCGCCACGACCTTCATGCCCGGCACGAACGCGTAGTAGAGCTCGATGTTCTGAGAGTGTGTGGCGCCGAGTTGCTGCCCGCCGCCGCCGGGTGTGCGGATCACCAGGGGCACGCGGGCCTGCCCGCCGAACATGCCGTAGATCTTCGCGGCGTGATTGACGATCTGATCGAGTGCGAGCAGGGAGAAGTTGATCGTCATGATCTCCACGACCGGCCGCAGTCCGAGCATGGCGGCCCCGATCGCGGCGCCGGTGAAGCCCTCCTCCGCAATCGGGGTGTCGCGCACCCGTTTGGGTCCGAACTCCGCGAGCATCCCGGCTGTGATCTTGTAGGAGCCCTCGAACAGGCCGATCTCCTCTCCGATGAGGAATACGTCTTCGTCGCGCAGCATCTCGCTGCGCAGCGCATCGTGCAGTGCCTGCCGGTAGCTGATCACGCTCATGCGGACACCTCCGCATGAGCGTCCGCCGCCGGTCTCGGCGAGGCCGGGAACAAGGCATCTCCGGGAAGCCGGCGTGAATCGTTCGGCACCGGGGTGGCGTAGGTGTAGTCGAAGAGCGTCGAGACGTCCGGAAACGGGCTTGCGTCGGCGAACTCGACCGCCGCCGCGACGGTCCCGACGGCGTCGGCGTCGATCTGCGCGATGAGCTCGTCGGTCAGCGATCCCTGCTCGTGCAGTCGCGCCGCGTACGCGGCGACCGGATCGGATGCCTTCAGCGCTTCGGCCTCCTCGCGGCTGCGGTAGCGCGCCGGGTCGACCACCGAATGCCCCTTCAGCCTGCCCGACACGGTCTCCAGTAGGTACGGCTTGCCTTTCCGTGCGCTGGCGAGCGCGACCTGGGCCGCCGCGTGCACCGCAACAGGATCGTTGCCGTCCACCCGGGCCGAGGCCATCCGGTAGGACGCGGCGCGCTTGTGTAGCTCCGGTTCCGCCGAGGATTGCTCCACGGTGGTGCCCATGCCGAGGCCGTTGTTGACGACGGCGTAGACGATCGGAAGCCCCCACAGCGCCGCGATGTTCAACGACTCGTGGAACGCACCGATGTTCGTCGTCCCGTCACCCATCAGGCACACCACCGCCTCGGAGCCGTTGCGGTAGTCGATCGCCAGCGCCGCGCCGGTCGCCAGCGGCACCTGGCCGCCGACGATCCCGTACCCGCCCATGAATCGGGAGGCGATGTCGAACATGTGCATCGACCCGCCCCATCCGCGGGACACACCATCGGAGCGTCCGTACAGCTCTGCCATCACTCGCGCAGGGGCGATGCCGCGGGCGATCGCGTACCCGTGCTCCCGGTAGTTGGTGAACACGTAGTCGTCGGGTTGCACGGCCGACATGAGGCCGGCGACCGTGGCCTCCTCGCCGAGATTGAGGTGGCAGTAGCCGCCGACCTTCGCCTCGGTATAGGCCCGGGCAGCGCGTTCCTCGAAGCGACGGATCAACACCATCTGCCGGTAGAAGCCCAATAGTTGCTGATCTTCGAGAGCACCTCCACGGGGAGGGGTGGCCGCGGTGCGCCGGGTCGACGCGCGCGGGGCCTTGGTATTCGAGGGCATGTGGGTTCTCCTTTTCGCCCTGACGCACCGCATCCACGAGCCGATCTGTCGGGAACGACCCGCGGATGCAGGGTCACCGCTCCGGTCTCGACAGTGTGCGAGCAGCGGCAACCAGTTAATGAAACGAGGTACGGTTCATTATAGGGTGCGTGCAACCATGGTGGCGAGTCGTGAGGAGTTGCCAGTGGCTGCCGAAGGCGTGGCAGCGCCCCGGAAGAAGGGGCGCCCGACGGATGCGGAACGAGCGCAGCGACGCGACGACATCCTCGATGCCGCGGTCGGCCTGTTCGTTGCCCGCGGGTTCGCCCAGGTCACACTGGATGACATCGTCGCGGAAGCGCACGTGACCAAACGGACGATCTACGGCTACTTCGGGGACCGCACCGAGGTCTTCCTGGCCGCTGTCGAACGGCTCCGACTCCGCGCGCTACGACGACCGTCCAGCGGGCAGGATCTGGAAGAGCTCGCAACCGAGATCGTCTTCGCCCTGCACTCCGACGAAGCAATCGGACTCCACCGATTGATGATCACCGAAGCCCACAGGTTCCCCGACCTCGCGACGAGGTTCTACCGAGACGGACCGCAGGCATACATCGCAGCTTTGAACGGTCGGCTGCCCGAACCGGACCTCGAGTTGGCGCAGTCGGTGTTCGCACTACTTCTTGGTGAGCCCCACCGGCAACGCCTACTCGGGCTACGCGCGGGCCCCGACCCGACGGAGGCTGCAGCTCATGCAGCAGCTGCCCTGCGTCGCCTCGGGCTCGCGCCAGCCCAGGGCACGTGATCGCTCGCCTTCGCGTTACCGGCACTTCAATCGCTACTTGCGCGCTATCCCCGCGGGGGTCAGCGTGGCCATGTCGACGTGGGACGGTGCGACCTCGAGCAGAGGCACGCTCAATCGAGAGAACCCGCGTGGATGACCCTGAGCTCGCCGCGGGTGACGGTACGTACGGTCGACACCTCCCATGACTCGTTCTTCGCCCACCGCTCGAACGCGAGCAGCCCGGTCCTGTCGGCGGTCGCGTAGTCCGCATAGTCCATCGATCCGGACGGCACCGTGCCGGTCGCTCCCTCTGCGGCGAACCGAACTGCACCGGACCTGACCTGCCGGTACACGCGTTTGTCGAGAACCACGTCTTCGCCGGGCTCGAGGCCGGTCCCCTCGCACCGCGTCCACAGCGTCATCTCGAGTTCGCCCTCGTCGTACTCGACCGTGAGCCGGCGACGGCCGGTCGGGCCGTCGAGCAGGTGCTCGTGCCAGCGAAATCCCTCCTGGTCGAAATTGAACGTGCCGCGGACGACGTGGTCGACACCGGCGTACATGACGATGTCACCCTCACCGATCCGGAGCGGGTCGTACGCCTCCGGGTCGGCGGCGAGCGGATCGACTCGCGGTGGCGCACCGGAAGTGCTTGTGCGCCTGCCGAGTACGACGTTCCCGACGATCGAGACCAGAACCAACAGGGCGAGTAGAAGAATCACGACACCCATCCGCGGTCAGTCCGTCGCGCCGAGCCGCGCGATGAGCTGGGCTCGAGACCGCAGCCCCGACTTGTCGTATATGTGCTGCAGATGGGTCTTCACGGTCGGGACGCTGATGTAGAGCACACGGCCGATGTCGGCGTTCGCCGCACCCTCGCGGATGAGCCGAAGCACGTCGCGCTCGCGTTGTGTGAGCCCCCATTCGTCGACCCGCCGGGCCGCCTCGAAGGACCGTCCGGTCGTGAAGGTGTGCTCGAGGAAGTGACGTGCGTTGCCGAGCAGCTCCAGTTCACGGGGTGTGAAGTCACCTTGCTCCGACGAGCGGTGCAGGGAGACGCCTCCGACCATCTGCCCGGTGCGGTACAGGTACAGCTCCGCCTCGTAGTCCAGGCCGAGCGGAGCCATGAAGCGGCGGTGGTATTCGCCGCCGTGATAACGCTGGTGGAGATCGCGCAGGCTGACGATGCGCTTACCGGTGGCGGCGAACCTGCGGGGGTGGAACGGGTCGAGCCGGTGGAAGAACTCTGTGTAGCGCTCGTTCCGGTCCGATTCGATCCGGTGAAAGGCGTGATCGACCGGGTTCAGGTTGGTGTCGACCGAGTAGAAGACGATCCCCGTAATCGGCACCAGCCCGGCCAGGAACCCCATCGCCTCGGACTTGAACCGGGCGAGGTCGTCGATGTCGGACCGCGGCTGCATGGTCCACACACACTAGTGCGGTCCGTCGGTTCCGACCAGGCCGAGCGGGGTTGGACGACCCGAGCGATCTCATCCGTTGGGTTGATGTCGGGATGTGACCGGCGGCATAGCTTCGCAGATGCCAGACCGGGTGGACCGGTCGGGAGCGGAGGAAGCGATGACCAACACGATTGTCACCGGCGGACGGGTCCTCACACTCGACCCCGGGGTTCCCGAGGCCGAGGCGCTGGTTCTGGCCGACGGCCGGGTGCTCGCGGCGGGGCCCACCGATGAGATGACGAGCCTGGCCGGTCCGGGCGCACAGCGCATCGACGCCGAGGGCGGCACCGTGATGCCGGGCCTGGTCGACACGCACCCGCATGTGATGCACTTCGGCACCCTCGCCGGTGGGCTCGTCGATCTCACCGATGCCGTCGACCACGCCGACATCGTCGAACGGATCCGGGCCAGGGCCGCGACGACACCGCCCGGCGAGTGGATCATGTGCACGCCGGTCGGCGAACCGCACTACTTCATCCGTCGCTCGGAGCAGGATCTGCTCGAACGACGCCTGCCGGACCGGTGGACCCTCGACCGCGCGACCGAGGCGCATCCGGTGATGATCCAGGCGTGGGCACCGAAGATGCCGAACGTGGTGGCGTTCAACAGCGCCGGGCTGCGTGCCGTGGGACTGACCGCCTTCATCCCGGATCGGGTCTGCGATGTGGACCTGGAGAAGGACGAGTCCGGCGACCTCACCGGAATCCTGCGAGGCCCGGTCACCAACTACTACACCTACGACCCGTTCTGGGGTCAGATCCTGATGAAGCTTCCGCCGCCGAACCTCGAGAACGCGGCCGCAGGCACGCTCGCCGAGATGGCGCGGTTCTCGGCCCAGGGCGTGACCACGGTATACGAGGGCCACGCCATGGAACCCGAGCACATCGCCCTCTACCGCCACCTGCGGGCGAGCGACGCGCTCACCCTGCGCGTGATGGCGACCTTCGACGTCGAGTCGGTCATCTTCTACCCCTTCGATCCGCTCACCCTCGACGAATTCACCGAGCGTCTAGGGCATTTCGCGGGCGAGGCGATGAACCTCGACGACGACATGCTTCGCATCAACGGGATGACGATGAGCCCGGGCGGGCCGTGCTTCTCCGGTTACTTCGCCACCTACCAGCCGCACCTGAATCCGTTCGGGAGACAGACCCGCGGCGTCCGGTTCCTCTCCACGGAGAAGGAGGAGGCCTTCGTCCGGTTCTGCGCGGAGCACGGGATCCGCGCGAACATGTGCATGGGTGCGTTCCGTGAGCACGACGAATTCCTCGACATCGCGGAGCGGGTGGCCCGCGAGCACGATTTCCGCGATCGGAACTGGGTCCTGCAGCACGCCATCACCATCACCCCCGCCCAGGTACGGCGGTACGCCGACCTCGGCTTCCAGGTCACGACCTCGGCCGGATTCGCCTGGGGCAAGGGCAAGATGTACGGCGAGCGGATGGGCGAGCAGGTCTGGCGCGACCTCGAACCACTCAAGCGTCTGGTCGACGCCGGCCTCGAGCTGGGCGGTGGCACCGACTGGGGGCCCAAGAACCCTTGGGAGCAGATCGAACTCGCTCAGACGCACCGCTTTGCCGGCTGCGATCACCGCAACGACGGGCCGGATCAGGTGCTCACCCGCGCCGAGGCGCTGTCCATGTGGACGACCGGCGCCGCGAAGGTCATCGGGTGGTCGGACGTGGGCTCGCTCGCTCCCGGCAACCAGGCCGACGTCCTCATCGTCGACCGCGATCCGTTGCGCTGCGATATCGACGACCTCGCGGACACGAAGGTGCTCCGGACGATGCTGGGCGGGCACACCGTGTACGACAGCGGAGACCTCTCCTCGCCCGCCGACGAGGCGACGGCGGTGGCGCGATGAACAACACCGCATCCGACCGGGTGAGCGCCCGGATCGACGCCCTCGGCGACGAACTGCTGGCCACGCTGTCCACCGCCATCGGAATCCGCAGCATCAACCCCACCTATGCCGATCAGGACTACGAAAGCCTCGTCGGCGGCGAGACCGAGGTCTCGCAGCTGCTCGCCGGCATCTACCGGGAGGCGGGGGCCGAGGTGGAGTTGTTCGGTGAGGCCCCGGGCCGCGACAACGCCGTCGGTGTCGTCGCAGGCAGCGGTGGCGGTCGCTCACTGGTCTTCAACGGGCACGTCGACGTCGTGCCCGCCGACAACGCAGACGCGTGGACCCACGACCCCTTCACCGCCGTCGTCGCCGATGACCACCTGTGGGGACGCGGCTCGGTGGACATGAAGAGCGGGTTGGTGGCCCAGGCGTTCGCGGCCCGTGCTCTGCGGGAGGCGGGCGTCCGGTTGCGGGGTGACCTGATCCTGCAGGCCGTCGCGGGTGAGGAAAACCTGGAGCACCACATGGGCACCTCCGCCGTTCTCGAGCGCGGCTACCTCGGAGATGCCGCGATCGTGGCGGAGCCGACCGGTGCCTCGCGGCCCCTGTCGGTCATGCCGGCCACCCCGGGGGTGCTCGTCTTTCGGATCGACGTGACGGGCAAGTCGGCACACGCGTCGATGCGTTCGCGGATGCTCGCCGAGCGCAGCGACCACCCGGTCGCCTCGAGCGCCATCGACTCGGGCCTCGCCGTGCACGAGGCGTTGCGCCGACTCGAGTCCGAATGGGTGAGCACCAAGATCGATCCGTTGTTCACGCCCGGTCAGTTCACCATCGGCCTCGACGTGATCGACGGCGGAGCGGGCGGCAGCCGCAACGTCGCATTCATCCCGGACGAGATGGCCCTCGAATACGCGGTGTTCTACCCGCCCGCGGCCGAGCTGTCCGACGTCCAGGGTGAGATCGAGGGTGCGGTGGCCGGCACCGCGGCGCGGGATCCGTGGATGCGAGCCCATCCGCCGGCGATCACCTGGCAGATGCACTACCCGGGTGGCCGCACCGATGGGGACCACCCGTTCTGCCTGACCGTTGCCGGCGCACGCACCAGGGCGGCCGCGCACACGCGGCTCGCCGGGGCGCCCGATGTGATGCCGTTCCCATCAGCGACCGACCTCACCTGGCTGTCCCGCGCAGGTATCCCAACCGTCGGCCTCGGACCGGGCAGCCTTGGCATGGCGCACGCCGTCGACGAGCGCTGCGCGATTGACGAAATCATGTGCGCAGCAAAAACATATGCACTCGTGGCAATCGAGTGGTGCGGTGTCGAATGACAGCGATCGGCGCGGGTCCCCCGCGCCGATCGCCCCGTACATGGCGGTCGGGCTCTCGACGATCGTGCACGGCATCGGCTCCCGCAAACACATCGCCCGCAACCTCGACACCATCGAGGATGCGATCCACGGTGCGGTGTCGACGGTGGGGATCAATCTGCCGGTGAAGATCATCGCGCTGGCGGAGGGAGCGCTCACAGGTTTCACCGACGAGGTCTTCGACCTTCCGCACGCGCGCAGCGCACGCGAGCTCTTCATAGACATCCCCGGTCCGGAAACCGATCGGCTCGCTGACCTCGCCCGGCTGTACGAGACCTACATCATCGTCCAGTGCAAGGCCCGCTGGCCCGAGATCATCGACGACCGGTTCTTCAACATGATGGTGGTGATCTCACCGCAAGGCGAGATAGTGCACAGGGCGGCGAAAAACCATGTGTGGTGCCGGGAACACTCGTGCACCCCGCACGACGTCTACGACCGCTGGGTCGAGCTCTTCGGGGACGGGATCGAGGCGTTCTACCCGGTCCTGCGCACCCCGGACATCGGGAACATCGGGACCATCTGCTGCAGCGACGGCGAGTATCCGGAGGCGGTGCGCGCCCTCGCCTTCAACGGGGCCGAGGTCGTGTACCGACCCAGTGAGGCCGTGCCGATGACCCAGCTGGGTCACGAACCCGGCGGCACCTGGCTGCTGCAGAATCGGGCGCACGCCCAGTTCAACGGGGTCTACATGCTGTGTCCGAACGTCGGTCCGGTCTACACGACGCCGGACGCGGAACACCCGCTCGACATCGGCGGCGGCCATTCGCACGTCGTCGACTACCTCGGCACGGTCATCGGGCACACCGCGTCGGGCGCGAACAGCATCGTCGCGGGGATGATCGACATCGAGGCGCTGCGCCAGTTCCGGGTGATGAACCTGAACTCGAACTGGCTCAAGGACGTCCGCACCGAACTGTTCCGCCGGATGTACGACCGGCCGATCCATCCGGCCAACCTGTGGCTCCATCGGGAACCCGCCAGGCACGCAGCGGCCGACGAGATCTACCGGGGCAACATCCGGCGCCTCGTCGAGCGCGGAACCTACACCGCTCCGACGCATGACTTTCCGGGCGCACGGTACATCGAGCCGCCAGGGGGTGACGATGTCGACGCAATCCTGGCCCGGTGGACCGGCGGTGATTGAGGACGGCATCGGCCGACCTCCGTCGGCCACCTAGGCTGCGAATCCATCACGATCCGGACGTCGGACGGATCCCGGTGATGATGGTGTAGAGCTCGATGACGACGCCGTCCTTGATGCGAGCGTGTCCATGCCGGTGACCATCTGCTGGTCGGCGGAGCCGTACCGGAAGCCCGAGGTGGCCGATGTCACGTCCTCACATCTCCACGGTGGGGCTCGCTGGAAGGGCGACGCCGCGCAGGTAGGCGGTGAGGATGGATTCCGGAGAGATGGTCTCTCGGATGATCGTTCGCTGGAACACCAGGGAATCCGTGAGGGAGATCAGCTCCTCGACCCGTTCGTCGGAATCTGGCAGACCTGCCCTGGCGAGCAACGTCGCTGTCACTTCTCGGGTGATGGCGTGGACTTCGGACTGTGTCGTCAGCTTTCCTCGAAGTAGTGGTACGTCATCGAGTTCGAGAATGAGTGCGTAGCGGGCCCTCATGTCGTCGCGGCGGTCCGCGAGCGTCTCGACGAGTGCGGTGATCACACCCGCAAGCTCAGCGATGCTCAGTTGGCGTTCACTCCGGGACGTTGCGTTCAGCGAGTCCGCAGCTTGCTTGGCGTCAGCTATCGCGCGTTCGGCCAGCGTGTCGACGATGAGTTCGAGTAGCGCAAGCCGGGTTCTTGCGTGGTGCGAGGTCGCCCCCTGTGGAATCCCTGCCGCTTTGTCGACGCCTCGGTGCGTGAGCGCGCGAAGGCCATCGCGGGCAATGATTTGAATGGCGCTGTTGGCGATCAGTTCCCGGCGCTCATGGCCACCGGCTGCTCCTGTAGACACAACCCGATGCTACAGGTGTAGCGTGTTGAACATCTGGCGCTACAGATGTAGCGCCAGCCGTGCGCGGGTTGCCGTCCCTATCGCACGACGTGGAGAAAGTAGTCAGACGAGGAGGGTGCCCGATGCTGATCGATTTCGTTCCCGACGAGACCCTGTACCCGTTCGAGTCACGCTGGTTCGACTCGTCAGCCGGTCGAGTGCACTACATCGACGAGGGGGCCGGGCCGCCGATTCTGTTCTGCCACGGCTCCCCGACGTGGAGCTTCCTCTACCGCCACATCGTGAAGGGCCTGCGCGATCGGTACCGGTGCATCGCCATCGACTACCTGGGCTTCGGATTGTCGGAGCGGCCCGCCGATTTCGGCTACAGGATCGCCGAACACACGACGGTCCTCGGCGAACTGATCGACCATCTTCAACTGGACGACCTCATCCTGATGGGGCAGGACTGGGGTGGACCCATCGGACTGGGCGCGGCAACCGCGCGGGCGGATCGAGTCAGAGGGATCGTGTTGGGCAACACGGTGTTCTGGCCGATCGAGCCACTGGCGAATCGGGCTTTCAGCGTGATTCTGGGCAGTCGCCCCATGCAACGGCGCATACTCGAGCGGAACCTCCTCGTGGAGCGCTTCCTACTCGGGGAACTCGGCGGCAAACTCACCGAGGCAGAGGCAGACCACTACCGCATGGTGCAACCCACGGAGGTAGCACGACGTGGACTCACGGTCATGCCCAAGGAAATTCGCGCCGCACGTCCGCTGTTGGACCAACTCGCCCAAGACGTGCCCGCCCTACTGGGGCACAAGCCGACTCTCGCAGTATGGGGGATGCGGGATGTGGTGTTCCGCCCGAAAGCGTGTCTCCCGCGTATACATGACGCATTCGCCGACCTCGACGTCGTCGAGCTACCCCGTGCACAGCATTTCATCCAGGAACAGGCACCAGGCGAGATCATCTCGGCCATCGTGAATCGGTTCCCGTGAGTCTTCGTGGCGGCCGGACGCTCCCCGAAACAACCAGGTGACGAGCGTGGCGGACCGCGGAGGTCTCAGCCGGCTGTCACCGGGGCGGAGGCGAGGGCGGCGGCCAGGTGGCGGGCCTGCTGTAGCCACTGGGCGCGGGTCCGATCGCCTCGATCAGGTCACTGACGGGTCAGCCACTCCGACAACCGCGTCTGCGCGAGGCGCGCGCCCGCACCGGGCAGCAGCTCGCGGTCCGGCGCCGCCCCGAAATATCGCGCCTGCGGATCGGTGATCACCTCGCGCGGATCGTGTCGTGCGGCCAGCACGGTGCGGATCCACTGGTCGAGGCCGAACACCTCCGGCCCCGCCACCTCGACGGCGCCGTTCAGCGGGGCGCCCACCGCGGTTTCTCCGACGGCGGCCGCCACTTCTTCGGCGGCAATCGGTTGCACACCGGCACCGGGCAGCCGCACCTTGCCGTCGGTGGTCGCGGAATCCGCTATGCTCCCGGCGAATTCGAAGAACTGGGTGGCGTGCACGAGCGAGTACGGCAGGCCCGAACCCTCGATCAGCTCCTCCTGCGCCACCTTCGCCCGGAGGTATCCGGACTCCGGCAGCCGGTCGGTGCCCACCACCGACAGCGCCACATAGTGACCGACGCCGGCCTCGCGGGCAGCGTCGAGCAGATTCGCGGTAGAGGTCCGGAAGAACGTCATGACATCGTCGTCGGCGAACGACGGCGAATTGGAGACATCGATCAGAACGTTCGCGTCCCGCAGCACCTCCTTCACTCCCTCACCGGTCAGCGTGTTCACACCCGTGCTCGGGGCAGCCGGAACCGCTTGATGGCCCTGCTCATTCAGCCGTGCGACGAGCTTCGAGCCGATCAGACCGGTGCCTCCGATGACGACGATCTTCATGCTCATTCCTTCCGTTCGGGAATTCCTTCAGGGTGAGCGAGATTCCCCTCCAGTCAGGACAGGAGGGGCGGCGATTCCGTCGCAGCACCTCCTGTCGAGTTGCCGTTTCCAACGTGAGTGACCTGTGTCAGCCTGCCCGCCGACCTCGCCCGACGGCAGCAAGCTGTCGTCGGCCGAGGTCTGGCTTGGTCATTTCAGGGTAGGCCGGTGACCATGCAGATCACAGCGATCCGAGCCCGGGCCGCGGCCGGTCGCGACCAGTGAGTCCGCGCTCAGCTCAGCGCCCTGAGGCTCTCCACCCTGCTCAGGATCGGTGACCGCCACGTCTCGAGATCCTCTGGGCCGTTCTCGGCCCACAACTCGTGCAGCTCCGATATGTCGCTGTCAGCGATCACGCGTTCGAGCGTCGTGACGATCCAGGCACGCTGCGCCGGGGTCAAGGACCCTACATACGTTGCGGCATCGATGCCGTCGAGCTGCGGCGGTGACGGCCGGAGTCCGTGTGCCACCGCGACGACCTCCGCAAGCGCGATGGCGGCCTCCGCGTCGTGCGACTCGACGTAGTCCTCGTCGGCGTGCCGACAAAAGTCGTCGATGTCGAAGTCACCGGCCCGAAGGGCGGCTAGCAGGTCGAGCGCACCGTCGTTCTCGAACGGTCCCGAACCCCAAGTCCCCATTCCTCACTCCTCCTGATCCGCGGGCTGCTCCGCCCGTCGTGCCGACCCTACGATCGAGCACCGACGGTGCACCGAACCCTCGCGCCCTCAGTCGGGGCACCTGGTGCCGATCACGACGGTGGCGCCGGTCTCGTCCGAGCGGGCGACCCGGGGTGTCAGTCCACCGAGGACGAAGGCGTCGAGTGTCAACGGCGCCTGCCGGTCGCTCGTCTCGATCAACAGGTGCCCGCCCGGCGCGAGCCAGCGGGTGGCTTCGGCGGCGACCCTGCGCTGGATGTCGACGCCGTCGGTACCACCGTCGAGCGCCACCATCGGCTCGTGGTCACGGGCCTCCGGTGGCAGCATCCCGATCGAGCCGGTTGGCACGTAGGGCGCGTTTGCCACCAGGACGTCGACCCGCCCGCGCAGGGACCGGGGCAGCGGCTCGTAGAGATTGCCCTCGTACACCCGGGCCTCCGCGGCATTGCGGCGCGCGCATCGGACGGCCGCCGGATCGACGTCGACGGCGTGCAGTTCGATGTCACCCCTGGCCGCGGTCAGCGCGACGCCCACCGCGCCGGACCCGCAACAGAGATCGACGACGACCGCCCGACTGTTGGCGACGGCGGTCGCCTGACGGGCGAGGAACTCGGTGCGCCTGCGGGGCACGAAGACCCCCGGGTCCACGGCGATCCGCAGCCCGCAGAACTCGGCCCAGCCGAGGATCTGTTCGAGGGGCAGGCCCGCGACGCGGCGGTCCACCATGGCCGCGAGCTCGTCGGGGGTCGCGGCGGCGGCAGCGAGCAGGCGCGCCTCGTCCTCCGCGAAGACGCAGCCGGCGGCGCGCAGCCGGGCGACGATGAGGGATTGCGGGCACAGCGATGAGATTGCAGACATGGGAACGCCTTTCGGAATGCCGATGGGCGCTCTCGCGATCACCTACGCCGGTCGGACCGCACACGGTGAGAGCACCCGGGTTGCCACAACGAACACCGGTCTCACCTCCTCGGTCGGACGACTACTGCGGACGCGAACGATACCCGAGTCACGACCGCGCGGCCACCGACATTCCGAGAGCCGCTTGAGCCGCGTCACACTTGGTTGTGCACAACTTAACTGTGCACTACCTTCAGTCTCGTGACCGACGAACTCGCCCTCGACCGCCAGGTGTGCTTCGCCCTGTACTCGGCCTCGCGCGCCGCCACCGCGGCGTATCGCCCACTCCTGGAGGACCTCGGCCTCACCTACCCGCAGTACCTGGTGATGCTGACGCTCTGGGAACGCGACGGCCGCGGGGTCCGCGAGATCTGCGCGGAGCTCGGCCTGGACACCGGCACCCTCTCGCCCCTGCTCAAGCGGCTCGAAGGCCTTGGACTCATCGAGCGCAGGCGCCTGAGCACCGACGAGCGCCGTGTGGAGATCCACCTGACCGCCACCGGAGCGGCCCTGCGCGGCCGCGCACAGGACATCCCCCGCCGGCTCGCCGGTTCCACCGGAATGTCCGAGTCCGAGCTGGCAGCCCTCCGGGAGGCCCTGGTCCGGGTCACCCACGCATTGCAGGACAGCACCCGAAACTGACCCCAACCAACCCGTTCCCCCACCCCACCCCAAGGAGAAAAAGATGAAGGCGCTCTACACCGCAGAAGCCCTTGCCACCGGCGATGGACGCAACGGCCACGCCCGTTCCTCGGACGGCAGGCTCGACTTCGATCTCGCCATCCCGGCCGCGATGGGCGGCACCGGCGACGGCACCAACCCCGAGCAGCTGTTCGCTGCCGGCTACGCGGCCTGCTTCCACTCCGCGCTGCAGCTGGTAGCCCGCCAGGCCAAGGCGAACGTCGCCGACTCGGCGGTCGGTGCCCGGGTCGGCATCGGCTCGCTCGACGGCGGCGGATTCGGGCTCGAGGTCACCCTCGAGGTGTCGCTGCCGCACCTGGCTCGCGCCGAGGCCGAGGACCTGACGGCGAAGGCACACCAGGTCTGCCCGTACTCGAACGCCACCCGCGGCAACATCGAGGTCACCCTCGTGGTGGCGGAGGCCGACGAATAGTCCTCGCCGGCAAGGAGATCAGGACCGGCGGGCGAAGATCCGTTCCCACACGGCGGGATCGGTGCGCGGACCGCTCGGGGTGTCCGACCCGTACCTCTCGATCTCGCCGTCGATGTCGAGGGGGCGCGTCGGCGGCATGCCCGGCACCAGCTCCTCCTCCACCCGGTCGTCGGGAACGAGCCAGCACACCTCGAACTCGATGCCGTCCGGGTCCCGCGCGTACAGGGCCTTGGTCGACCCGTGATTGCTCGCACCGGTCAGCGCCCCCGCCTCGATGAGCTTCTCGCGCATCGACGCCAGGTCGGTGAGGGTGTCCACCTCCCAGGCGAGATGGTAGAGCCCGACGTCGCCCTGGCGGGCACGGTTCGGCCCGCTCGGACTCTGGAACAGGCCAAGGTCGTGATCGTTGGCCGAGTTCGCGGCCTGCAGGAAGGCCGCACCCGGGAATCCCCCTGACAGCGGGCGGAATCCGAGTACGTCCTGGTAGAACGCCAGGCTGCGCTCGAGGTCGGACACGAACAGAACGGCATGGTTCAGTCGGCGAATCGCCATGTGTGTGCTCAGCTTTCGAATGAGTAGGTGACGCCGGTGAGACGCTCGGACTCGCCCCACAACGCCCGGGCCACCGTCTTGTCGCGCGACTTCGTCGAGGAACCGACCACCTTGGGGTAGCCGCGCTGTTCGAAGGGCCCGTCGGGCCCGAAGTAGGTGCCACCCGACACGTCCGGGGCCGTCGCGGCATACAGCTCGGGCAGGGCGCCCATCTCCGCGCTCTGGGCCATCAGGTCACCGACGACCATCAGCCGGTCCCAGATCGACTGGGTATGACCCTGCAGGCCGGTGGACGCGTAACCGGGGTGGGCGGCAACGGACTTGACACCCGATCCCGACTGGGACAGGCGGCGGTCGAGCTCGTACGCGAACATCAGGTTGGCCAGCTTCGACTGTCCGTACGCCGGCCAGCGGCGGTAGGTGCGGCGCTGGTAGTTCGGGTCGTCGAGATCGATGCTGCCGAGCCGGTGAAAGAGGCTCGACATCGTGACGACGCGGTCTGTGATCCGGTCGAGCAGCAGCCCGGTCAATGCGAAGTGACCCAGATGATTGGTGCCGAACTGCGTCTCGAACCCGTCGGCGGTGGTGCCCTTCGGCACGGCCATCACACCGGCGTTGTTGATCAACACGTCGACCTTCTCGAGGCCGGCGGCGAACTCGCGTACCGACGCCAGGTCCGCCAGGTCGAGGCGCCGCACCTGCGCGTTCTCGCCGATCTGGGCGGCGACGGCACCCCCCTTGTCGACGTTGCGGCAGGCCAGGATCACGGAGGCGCCCGCGGCTCCGAGGGCGCGCGCCGCGACCTCGCCCAGCCCGCTGTTGGCGCCGGTCACCACGAAGGTGCGGCCGGTCTGGTCCGCGATGTCGCGAGCTGTCCATTTCCCCATACCGCCAGACTACTGTCGCGTCCGCCCCTGCTCCACGAGAATGTTCCGGCGACCGGGAGACCGACGCACTATCGTGCCAACGCATGACGGACAAGACACTTGGGCTGGCCGTGATCGGCACCGGCTTCGGCTGCATCACCCACGTACCGGCGTTCCGGGACGCCGGATTCGAGGTACGCGCGCTCGTCGGCCGCGATCGGGCCCGCACGGCGGACCGTGCCGAGCGCATGGGGATACCGCACGCCGCGACCTCCCTCGACGAGGCCCTCTCGGTCGCGGACATCGACGCCGTCACCATCGCGACACCCCCGCACACCCATGCGGCACTGGCCGTCGAGGCCGCCGAGCGCGGCCTGCACGTGGTGTGCGAGAAGCCGTTCGCGGCGGACCTGACCGAGGCAAGGGCGATGCTGGCCGCCGCCGAGAAGTCCGGCGTCGTACACATGGTCGGCACCGAGTTCCGGTACGCGAGCCCCCAGGCGCTGCTGTCCCGGCAGATCCGCAGCGGCGCGATCGGTGCCCCGCGCCTCGCCACCTTCCTCATGCACCTGCCACTGTTCGCCGCCGAGGGCAGTGAGGCGCCCGGCTGGTGGACCGACGCGAGCAGTGGCGGCGGCTGGCTCGGCGCGCAGGGCACCCACATGATCGACCAGATCCGCAGCACCCTTGGCGAGTTCGAGATGGTCAGCGCCGGGCTCCCTGTCGTCGCCGACCGCGGCCAGAGCGCGGAGGACTCCTTCACCGTGCACTTCCGCACCACCAGCGGCGTCGACGGTGTGCTGCAGAGCACGGTCGGCGCATGGGGGTCGCTGCTGATGACCACCCGCATCGCAGGCACGCTCGGCACCCTGTCGATCAACGGCGACAAGGTATTTCACGCCGACGCGACGGGCGAGCGCGAGGTTCCGATGCCCGCCGACCTGACCAACCCGGCCCCACAGCCGCCGCCGCACGACCTCTTCCAGACCACCTACGACTGGATGCACTCGACCGGACTGGATCGGGCCCCGTACGCCCGGCTCGCCGACGCGTTCCGCAGGCGCATCCTCGGGCAGGCCCCCGACCCGAACGAGCCCGCGGCGGCGACCTTCCACGACGGTGTCGCGGGACAGGCTGTGCTGGACGCGATTCGCCGCTCGGCACGCGAGGGGCGGTCCGTCCTGGTCGAGGCCCCCTAGCCGGCCGATCCTGGCCCGCCACCGCGCGACCGCCTACCCTCCGAGGGGTGTCCGCTGCCCCACTCCCCGTTCGCGACGGCCTCAACCCCACCCGGCTGAGGCTGCCCGAGCGCGGCCCATGGAGCACGGTGATGGAGTATCTGCTCGCCCGGTTCCCCGACGATGCGGCTCGGTTGCGGGAGAAGGTCGCGCTGGCAGAGGTGGTGGGCGGGGACGGGGTCCCGGTCACCGCCTCGACCGCGTTCGCGCCCCGCTCGTTCGTGTACCTCTACCGCGACCCTCCGGTCGAGACCCGGGTGCCGTTCGAGATCGAGATCCTGCACCGGGATCGGGACCTGCTGGTCGTGGACAAGCCACACTTTCTGGCCAGCACTCCGCGGGGCAGGCACATCGTGGAGTCGGCGCTGGTCCGGCTGCGCCGCGACCTGGATCTCCCCGAGCTCACCCCCGCGCATCGCCTGGACCGCGTGACCGCGGGCGTGCTGGTGTTCACGGTCCGGCAGGAGGCCAGGCGCGCGTACCAACTGCTGTTCGAACAGCGACTGGTGACCAAGGAGTACGAGGCGATCGCCGGATTCGACCAAGCACTGACGCTGCCGCGGACCGTGCACAGCCGCATCGTGAAGGAACGCGGGATGCTCCAGTGCAGCGAGGCACCGGGAGAACCGAACGCCCACACCCGCATCGAGCTGCTCGAGGCCCGCGGCGACCTGGCCCGCTATCGGCTGCTGCCGAGGACCGGGAAGATGCACCAACTGCGGGTTCACCTGAACTCACTCGGCATCCCGATCGTCGGCGACAATTTCTACCCACTGCTGTATGACGTTGCGCCGGAGGACTATTCGAACCCGCTGCAACTCCTGGCCCGCTCGGTCGAATTCGCCGACCCGCACACAGGCGAGACGAGACGCTTCGTCAGCGAGCGGCGCCTGTCCGCCTGGGAGCGGACCGGCCCACCCAACCCTTAGCGAATTGCCAAGGAGCGCACACCGTGCGCTCACAGATCTCCGCCACCATCGGTATATCGGAAGAACCCGAACCGCCGGACACCCCGACGGATCCGCACACCGATCGGAGCCCGAGATGACCGACCTCTGCATGATCCTCCAGCGCGCGGACGACACCGCGAACCTCTTCACGGATCGCGACTTCCTCGAGGCCGTCGCGCGGGCCGCGAACCTCCGCCAGGCCCACACCCTCGCCGAGCTGCTGACCACCACCGGCCACGACGAGGACGCCGACCTGTTCCTGGCCGCACACGCCGCGTCCTGCCTGACGGATCTGCCGGACGCGGCCTGAGATACCGGCGAACCCACAGGTAGGCGGCCTACTACGCATCGTAGTGGAGTGCGTCACAATACTGGCATCTCAGATGCAAGTTAAATACCGTCGGGTCATGACCCTCTCCCCCGCATCCACCGAAGTCATCAAGGCGACCCTCCCCGCCGTGGGCGCTGCCATCGAGGACATCACCGCGCTCTTCTATCCGAAGATGTTCGCCGCCCATCCCGAACTCGAACGCGATCTGTTCAATCGGGGCAACCAGAAGCAGGGCCAGCAGCAGAAGGCCCTCGCAGGCGCGATCGCCGCGTTCGCCGCGCTGCAGGTCAGCCCCGACGCCCCGCGCACGGAACTGATCATGTCGCGGATCGCGAACAAGCACGCCTCACTCGGAATCACCGCGGACCAGTACGTGATCGTGCACAAGTACCTCTTCCAGGCGATCGTGGAGGTCCTCGGCGATGCCGTCACCCCGGAGGTCGCGGCCGCCTGGGACGAGGTCTACTGGCTGATGGCCGACACCCTGATCGGACTCGAGGCGGACCTCTACTCCGCGTCCGGGGTCGAGGCGGGCGACGTCTGGCGCCGGATGGTGGTGGGCCGACGCGTCCTCCAGTCCGCGGACACCGTCACCTTCATCCTCGAGCCGGTCGACGGCGAACCCCTGCCCGCGTACCGGCCGGGACAGTACGTCTCCGTCGGCGTCCGGCTGCCCGACGGCGCCCGCCAGATCCGGCAGTACAGCCTGGTCGGGGCACCGTCGGAGTCCGAGTGGCAGATCAGCGTCAAGGCGGTCCCGGCGCAGACGCTGCCCGACGGCTCAGCGGCGCCGGCAGGCGAGGTCTCGAACCACCTGTACCGCAACCTTTTCGAGGGCGACGAGGTATCCGTGTCGCTGCCCTTCGGCGACCTGGTCCTCGAGGACGACGACGCTCCCCTGCTGCTGGTGTCCGCCGGGATCGGCTGCACCCCGATGATCGGGATGCTCAACCACCTCGCCACCACCGGCGACCCGCGCCCGGTCTCCGTGCTGCACGCCGACCGCTCCCCCGCCCAGCACGCGCACCGGGCGGAGCTGGCCGAGCTCGTGCAGCGGATCCCGTTCGCGATGATGCACCAGTGGTACGAGGACCTGGGCACACGGGCCGCGGGCGACACCACGCACCTCGGTAGGGCGGACCTGTCCGCCATCTGGATCGAGCCGGGCACCCAGGTCTACCTGTGCGGGCCGCTGCCGTTCATGCTCTCCGTCCGCGAGACGCTGATGGAACGCCAGGTCCCGGCCGAGCACATCCACTACGAGGTGTTCGGCCCGGACAGCTGGGTAGCGGCGGGCTGACCGACCGCGCGGCGGCAGGCGGTACCGCTGGCCGCCGACGCCGGTCAGCTCGATCGGCGACTGCGGCAGCACCGACGAACGGACCACGGCACCGGCCGCGAGATCGACCGCATGGATCGATCTCGCGGCCGGATCGCTGATGTAGGCCGTGCCGCCGTCGACGAACAGGGCGGGCCGCGGCGACTGCCACTTCTCCGGCTCGGACCAGGCACCGAGCACCGGTATCCGGTTGATGACAGCCCCCGTGTTCTGGTCGATCACGTGCAGGATGCCATCGGTGCCCAACACCAGCGCCTCGCCGCGCGGGCCGCGGCCGAGGGACCGGAAGGTGTAGCTGGTGCCGAGGTCGACGGGCGTCATCACGGCGGTCGTCGTGTTGACCAGCATCACTCGCTGCGGTCGTTCGAGTTCGGCGTCGCGGTCCGTCTTGTAGTCACCAGCACCACGTCGGAGCTGTCCGCGCCTGCCTGGTTGCCGATCCGGCCGTAGGCGTCCGGGCTCGAGATCTTCGTGACCGCGCCGTCCCGGTAGACGAGCACCCCGTCCTGGCACCCGAACACGACGACCCCGTTCGCGGCCGTGGCCTCGCCGTGCACGCCGGGGCACTGTTCGTTGCGGGTGACCTCCCGGCGCTCCCGGTCGAGGACGACGATGCCGGCGCGGACCTTCTCGTCACCGAGCGTGGTGATCAGTCCGCCGTTCTCCAGTTCCACCGCAACCCCGTGGTGCGGCATGGCGGTGGTATGGCTGTCCACCACCGGTTTCCCGTCCGCCAGCTCTTGCGGATCGAACATCTCGACCAGCCCGGACCCGTCGTGGAACAGGGCGGTGCGACCGGCGTGCCGGACCACATGACCGGGCTTGTTCGCGGCGAACTCGGTGCCGGTGAACGCCGGGGGCGCGGTGTAGTGATGCGAGTGGTCGCCATGCGGCTCGGACCAGGTCCCGGCGTCGAGCACCTCGAAGGCGTCACCGGACGTGACGAGGACGTGCCTGCCGTCTCCCGCGGGGTTCAGCCGGATGAAGCCGTCGACGGGCACCTGCCCGACCACCGCGAGACTGTGGGCGTCGAGCACCAGCACGCCACCGTCATAGGACACCGCCAGGCGGGGTGTCGCACCCGAAGCCTCCACCGGCGCAGCGGTTTCGGATTCTCCGGCCGCGGCGGCCTGCTCGTGAGGGGCGATCCCGGACGAGCAGCCGGCGAGCACGGCGGTCGCGAGGACGGCGGATACCGCCACGACGCGAACACGAGGAGTTGAGGTCTTGGTCATGTCGGCCAGCATCGGCCTTATTGCAAATGATTGTCAAAGTATATAATGCGCATGTGCGCATTCATTCGCACGAAACCCTTTCCCCGGGAGCGCATTTGACATCGAGCCACCACCCTCCCTAGGTTTCTGGAAATCATTTCCATGTGGGTTGGTGCCGCGCGTCCCCTGGCCGCGGCCGATGAAGGGGATTCGATGAGCAAGTTCCGTAGTGCCGGCGTCGGTGCTGCCGTGGTGGCGATCGGCCTGATGTCGACCGGTGCGGCGCATGCCGACACGTTTGTGCCGCTGCCGGACGGGCAGAAGGCCGGGCCGGGTGCGGTTGTCGGGCGTACCGGCGAGAGTGTCCTGATCTCCCCGTCGCTGGCCGCCAACGGTGCCGGCCGCACCGCGTGGGTCTCGGGCACGGTCACCGCCGATGTCACCGGCGTCTCCGGTGAGGGTGAGGCGGGTCCGTGGAACGGTGCCACCAACGACAAGGGCACCAACAACTCGTCCACGCACGGGGTCTCGCGGATCAGCACCGGGTACATCGTGGGCTGCCAGGTCGACATCACCGGCCTCGGTGGGTCCATCGGGATGGGTGTGAGCATGGACGGCCCGTCGATCTCCGGTTCGCTGACCGTGCCGGTCTCGGCGGGGCAGGTCAAGTTCGTCGGGGTGGCGGGCAAGGACATCAAGAAGAACGGCAAGTACGCCGTGCAGTACCAGGACACCCAGATCGAGATCCAGAACTGCGGCGGTTACGCCCAGGCCCGGTCCTACACGGTCGTCGAGATCGTCGGCAACGACTACTCCAAGACCACCCTGTACGGCCAGCCGTTCAGCATCGGCTGACACGCGCGCCTCTCCGCTCTTCCCTTTCGCCCATCCCTTTTGCTCGCGGTGACGCGAGCTGACCGACCCTGAACAGGGGAAACATGAACGTCTCCAGCACCGGCCTGCGTCGCGGGCTCAAGACCGCCGCGCTCGGCAGCGCCGCCGCCATCACCCTCGGCTTCTTCTCCGCCGGCGCGGCCAACGCCGACACCCTCGTCCCGCTGCCCGGCGGCACCATCACCAAGACCCTCACCGACGGCACCGTCGTCACCGTCACCATGACCGGCGAGTCCGCCAACATCTCCGGCTCCATGGGCGCGACCCCGCTGCACCGCAACGTGTGGGTCTCCGGCTCTGCGAAGGTCGAGATCTCCGGCGGCTCCGGCGCCGAGGGCGGCGACATCGAGCCCGGCTACATCGTGGCCTGCCAGCTCACCCTCGGCGGCGAGACCGGCCACAACGCCGGCGGCGGCACCACCTGGGCCAACGAGGACGGCGACGCCAAGATGACCGCCGACAGCGCAGGCAACATCTCCATCGGACCCGGCGAGGCCGCCAGCTTCTCGGTCCTCGACCTCGAGGAAGCCGACGACTTCGGCGGCGAGTCCCACTCCGGTGAGCACTCCTTCGAGGGCGCCACCGGCAGCGTCACCTGGGCCGACTCCACCATGGGCGTCGAGGGCTGCGCCGGCTACGCCCAGGCCCGCTCCTACGTCAACGTCACCGTCGACACCGAGAACGTCAAGGGCACCGTCACCCTCTGGGGTCAGCCCTTCAGCATCGGCTGACCACTCGCGCAGGTGGCGACGCCGCGGCGGCACCGGACTCCGGGCGGTCGCGGCCGAGCCCGCCGCTGTCGTCCGCATGGACCTGCGCGTTGAAATGGGCGCCGATCATGCCCCGCTCGGCCTGCTGGGCCTCACGTAATGATCGTGATCGGCCGGCGTACCGATCGAGCACCGCCCGCAGCACCGGCTGTTCGGCGGTCAGCTCGTTCCATGCGGTGTTCGGCGGGGCACCGTCCTCGATCGCCTGGTCGAGTTTGGCCGCGAGGTGGGTGGTCCATCGATGCTCGAGCGCGAGCAGGACGCCGTCGGGTCCCCCGAACAGCTTCTCCATATCGGGCAGGTCGACGAACAGCCCGGGATCGCCCGGGTCGACCCGGGCCCGCTCCATGACCAGCTGAAGCACGGCCCCGCGTGCATGAAAGTCATTCCAGGACACTGAACTCACCTCCGTATCTGTCGGTACCGATGACGCTACGGAGCCGTCGGGCCAGGTTCGACATGCCAGGGTCGCGACTTCTTCTCCTACCGTGGGTGGAGACCGGGGCCGCCCGTGGCACGATGCCACCGGCCGGATCAGACCTTAGGCTGGCGGGGTGAAGGTGGTAACGGAGTACCTACACCGTCGCATCGCGGTGCTGCCCTACGACTACCCGCCCGCGATCCCGATCGCGGGCGATATCTGCCTGATCGCCGCCGCCATCGTCGCGGTCGCGCAGCGCGGAGCCCTCATCCCACCCGGATGGGCGCTGCTCGGCGGGCTGATCGCGATGAGCGCCTGCCTGTGGCTGACGCTCGGCCTGCCGCTGCCCCACCCCCGGCTGGTGCCCGTCACCCTCATCGCCACCACCTTTGCCGGAACGGCCCTGCTGCTACTGGATCCCGTGCCCAACGACATCGCGCCGTTCATTCTCGTCGTCGCCGGCGCCCAGGTCGCGGCGACGACCCCACCGAGGGTGAGCGTCCCGGTGGCCGTCGCGGCCGGCGCGACGATAGTGGCCGCGGCCGCCTTCGGCAATCTCGAGGGGGTCCCGCAGTACCTCACCGGCGTCGGGCTCGGGTGGATGGTGGGATTCATGCTCCAGACTCAGCTGCGCCTGCTGCAACGGGAGCGTGAAGCCGTGGCCCGCCGCGCCGAGCAGGCCGCGAGCGACGAACGGCGGCGCATCGCCCGCGAGGTTCACGACGTCATCGCGCATTCGCTGAGCATCACCCTGCTGCACCTGACCGGTGCCCGCCGGGCACTCCAGGAGGATCGTGATGTCGACGAGGCGATCGACGCCCTCACCGACGCGGAGCGTCTGGGCAGGCAGGCAATGGCCGACATCCGCCAGACCGTCGGCCTGCTCGACGGCGGGCCCGCCAGGGTCGCGCCCGAGCCCGACATCACCGACATCCCCGAACTCGTCGCAGACTTCGTCCGTGCGGGCGTGCACGTGAAGTACGACCTGTCCGGAAGTCCGGAGGCCGTTTCCGCGGCGACCGGACTCGGCCTGTATCGGATCACCCAGGAATCGCTGGCCAACGTCGTCAAGCACGCACCAGGCGAGCCCGCGAAGGTCCGGCTCCGGGTGGCGGAGGACGCGGTCGTCGTGTCGATCGTCAACGGCACCCACCGGGTGCCGCGACCCGAGCCCGGCGCCGGGTCCGGACTGAGGGGGATGCGGCAGCGCGCCGAGCTCCTCGGCGGCTCGCTGGTCGCGGGACCGGACGCGCACGGGTGGTCGGTGCGCGCCGAGTTCCCGCTCGGGACCGCGATCCGCAACTGCACGCTCGCGCGCAGGATCCCCGGGCTCTCGTGACCGCGCCCGACGTCAAGGTGCTCCTGGTCGACGACCAGGAGCTGGTGCGCTCGGGACTGCGGCGCATCCTGCGACGCAAGGACGGCTTCGTCATCGCGGGTGAGTGCGCCGACGGCGCAGAGGTGCCCGCCGCGGTGGCGCTCCACTCGCCCGACGTCGTGGTGATGGATCTGCGGATGAAGCAGGTCGACGGCATCGAGGCGACGAGGCAGCTGCGATCGACCGATCACCCGCCGCCCGTGCTGGTGCTGACGACCTTCGATGACGACCAGCTGCTCTCCGGCGCGTTGCGCGCGGGTGCCGCAGGCTTCATCCTCAAGGATTCGCCCGCCGAGGAGCTCATCCGCGCCATTCGGACCATCGCCGAGGGCGGTGCGTGCCTCGACCCGGCGGTCACCGAGCGGGTCCTCGCCACCTACCGCACGTCCGCACCGACCCCCGGCAACGGCACCTCCACCCTCGACGAGCTGACCGCACGCGAACTCGACGTGCTGACCCTCATCGGGCGTGGACACACCAACGCCGAGATCGGTCGGGAGCTAGGGATTTCCGGGGTCACCGTGAAGAGTCACGTAGGTCACATCTTCCTCAAGCTCGGGCTTCGTGACCGGGCCGCCGCGATCGTGTACGCCTTCGACAACGGCGTCGTCAGCCCCGGGAGCCGGTGACCGGACGGACAAACGAAAAAACTCCGACCTCGAGTCGAACTCGAAGCCGGAGTCTCATCAAACCACTCGTGGTGGCCAGGGCCGGGATCGAACCGGCGACCTTCCGCTTTTCAGGCGGACGCTCGTACCAACTGAGCTACCTGGCCGGGCGGCACCCGAACCGAATGCCTATCGCGCTGTGCCTTACGGCACTTTGCGACCCTGACGGGACTCGAACCCGCGACCTCCGCCGTGACAGGGCGGCGCGCTAACCAACTGCGCCACAGGGCCTTGCAAAAGTGTTGGTGTCAACAACACTCGATCTTACCGGTCGTACTGTACCCCCTACGGGATTCGAACCCGCGCTACCGCCTTGAAAGGGCGGCGTCCTAGGCCGCTAGACGAAGGGGGCCCACCGAATGTCTCCGGCAATTCCCTCAACGGCTTTCCGTTGGGAGCTGGGATAGCTTAAGACACTGATTCGGAAAAACTCAAATCGTATGGTCAGAGCCGGTTTCTGGCCCATTTTCGGGGGTTTCGGCCACCGTGTCGGCGCGAAGGTCCAGCCAGCCGGTGCGACGCCAGCCCTCGAGCCACTCCTGCGACGCCGTCGCCTCGAGCACGACGGCCAGCGCTTCCTCGAATCGTTCGCGCAGCGGCGTGCTGTCGGTGGTGAGGTCGAGCATGTAGCGCTGGCCGGCCAGTGCCGCGCCGAGGACGCGGGTGAACGTGCCGGGGTCGGCCCCAGGCCGGAGCTGTCCCTCGGCCTGGGCGCGCTGCACGAGTTCGTGCGCCGTCTGTCCCCACACCTGGGAACCACCGGACCGCACCTCGGCGTAGAACTCGGGCTCGACGATCAGCCGGAACTCCGCCTGGACGATGACGTCGTTGGCGAACCGCTCCGCCAGCTCCACGATGATCGAGTGCAGCACCTGGAACGGATCGGCGTCGACGGCCTTCCAGCGATCGTTGGTCTGCGTGTAGTGCTCGAGCGCCGAGGCGAGAACGGCCCGGGCCAGCTCTTCCTTCGACTCGAAATGGAAGTACATCGCGCCCTTGGTGGCGTGCGATCCCTCGAGGATCGTGTTCACCGACGCGGCGGCGTAGCCCCTGCGGGCGAACTCCACCGCAGCGGCTTCCACGATCGCCGCGCGCGTCCTACGTGCGCGTTCCTGTTGACGTGCCATGTGAGCCAGTCGCCTCCGAAAACCGTGCAGCTCTATCCCGTGCCCCGACAGGCCACCAGACGACCTCGTTGTCACCTTATCCCCAATTTGGACCTTTTCGGGGGAACCTCATGCGGATTCCACCTACTTGCGGGTAAGGTATCCAGACCGCAGAACACACCGAGTGGTACGATTCAGCTGGCTCGGGTGCGGCGCAGGGGGTGCGCACCCGAGCCGTTTGCGTTCTCCACGCCGTGCGATTCGGCGCTCGTTCACAGCCAGTCGCGGCGCTTGAAACTCAGCCACAGCCCGGAGGCGAGCCCGACCAGCAGGACAGCGCTCAGCCAGAACCCCTCCGTCTGACCGAAGCCGGGAAACGGGATGTTCTGACCGAAGTAGCCCGTCACCCCGGTGGGAATGGCGATGATCGCGGCCCAGGCGGTGAGCTTCTTCATGATCTCGTTGAGCGAATTGCCCTGCATGGCAAGGTGGGTCGCGAGAATCGACTCGATGGTGTCACGCAGCCCGTCGATTCGTTCGGTGGCGCGCAGGGCATGGTCGTAGATGTCCTGGTAGTAGGGCGTCATCTCGGCGTCGAGCACGTGCGCGCCCTGCCGGAGCAGCGCGCTGAAGGCCTCGTTCATCGGGAGCACCGACCGTGACAGCTGCACCACCGCCTTGCGGAGCGTGAAGCTCTGCAGCTGGACCGCGTTCCTCGACCGTCCCGCGCTCTGTGCGCTGTCCGAGACCAACAGCTCGTCCTCGAGTCCCTGGATCTCCTCGTCCAGGGCATCGAGGGCGATGAAATACCCGTCCACGATCTCGTCGAGGACCGTGTGCAGCAGGAAGCCGACACCGAATCCCGCGAGATCCGGGTTGTCGTCCCAGCCCTCGAGGATCGGGTCGATCGCGAAACGGTCGTCGGACCGGATGGTGATCAGTGCGCGGTCGAGGATGAAGATCGAGATGTCGGTGGCGCTGAGCCGACCGGCCTTCGCATCGAAACGCACAGCGCGCGTGCGCAACATGCTGTGATCGCGGAACCTGACCAGCCGGGGGCGCTGGTGTCCGGTGATCGCTCCCTCCACCGCCAACGGATGCAACGCCACCGCGCCTCCGATCAACGGGGACAGCGCGACGATGTCGCCGACCGACGGGGCCAGCAGATCGACCCAGATGAGCGCGTCCTCGTCCGACCGGTACGAGGCGATCTCGTCCAGCGGCAGATCCGAACCCGCCAGTACCGCCTTCCGGTAGAGCCGGTTTCGGACTTCGCACGACACCTGAACCGGGTCGATTCGCGGCTTCTCCATCAGCCCTCCCATGACCTCCCCGCCATCATCGCGCACCCGGCCGCCAACGGGCGTCGACGCGGCCGAGATCGGCGCGGTCACCGTTGCCGGGGTCCTGTCCTCGCCGACCCGGCGAAGCCACTAGACTTCTGCACCGCGCCCCTATAGCTCAGTTGGTAGAGCTACGGACTTTTAATCCGCAGGTCGTAGGTTCGAGCCCTACTGGGGGCACCACCGGCCCCGCCGGGCAATCGCCCGGCGGGGCCGGTTTCGTCTCGGCGCGTCGATGGCCTTCCGCGCCGGATTGGCGCATGCTCACCCAATGGAACACATGGTCGATCCCCCGGTCCCCCTCTTCAGCCACCCCGAGACCATCAGCCTCACGGGCTCGGCCCCGACGCCGGGGTCGACGCCCGCCCCGCCGCAACCCCTGTTCAGCAGCCCGGCCTCGGGCAAAGCCGGCCTGGACTGAGTGCCTCCCGAATCCGATTCACGGCTCGACACCCACCCACAGCGGGTCCAGAATGGGGACACCGGAAGCGAGTGACGTCACGCTCCGATAGGCCGGTGAGCGTGGCGGCGCACATCAGGGAGGCTGCGATGAGCGATTCCGAACACGTCCGCGAGGTACGCCGCGACATGGTCGTCGTCGCGACCGGGATCGCCCTCGTGATCCTGAGCATGTGGGTGCCGGATCACGGCTACCGGCAGATCACCGGCGCCATCCTCATCCTCGGCCTGCTCGCCTACTCAGCAGGCCTGTGGGCGATGACCACCGAATCGCGGTCGAGCCATTGGGGTCTCATCGCGCTCGGGCTCTTCCTGCTCGCCACACCGCTGGCGATGGACTTCCCCAACGGGACGACCGCGGCCGCGATCGTGTCCGTGGCCGCGGGGGCGATCGTGACCGCGGCGGGGGCGCTCGGCCTCGCGGCCAGGCAGCAGGCCAGCCTGCCGCTCATGCGGACGCGTCAGCGCGTCTGACCTCGACCCTCCGCAGCATCACCACCGAGAGCCAGATCGCGGCGAGCAACAGCGCGCCGACATAGGCCACGGTCGCCGTCCATCCGCCCCACCCGAAGGCGAGGCCGGCACCGGCGGCGGCCAGGCTCGAGCCGAGGTAGTAGGCACACAGGTACAGCGAGGACGCCTCCGCACGGTGCTCGGTGGCGAGCGCACCCACCCAGCCGCTGGCCACCGAGTGCGCCGCGAAGAACCCGCCGGTGAACAGCAGCATGCCGATCAGCACCAGCGCGAGGTGGTCCGGCAGCGTCACCACCAGACCGACCGCGCTCGCACACACCGCCGCCAGGAGCACCCATCGCCTGCCGACCAGGTCGCTCAGCCGACCGGCAACCGCGGCGGTGACCGTCCCCGCGAGGTAGAGCAGGAAGACCGCGCCGACCGCCGCCTCCGTCAGATCGAACGGCGGGGCCAGCAGCCGGAAACCGAGGAAATTGTAGGCGGAGACGAAACCGCCCATCAGGATGAATCCGAGCGCGAACAGCACCCTGAGATCCGGGTTGCGCAGGTGCAGAACGAGGTTGGCCGTGACGGTCCCCCAGCTCACCGGCTTCGGCCGAAAGAAGCGCGACTCCGGCATCGTCATGGCCATCACGACCGCCAGCAGCAACGCGGCCACCGCGGACGCCTCCATCGCCCACCGCCAGGTGCTCATGTCGAGCACCGAGGACGGGATCAGCCTGCCGAGGAGCCCACCGATGGTGGTTCCTGCGACGTACCGGCCCATCGCGGCCCCCAGATCCGTGCCGTGCACCTCCTCGGCGAGATACGCCATCGCCACGGCCGGGATGCCCGCCAGGGCCACCCCCTGGACCACACGACCGACGAGCAGCCATTCGATCGTCGGGCTGAGGGGCAGCACCAGCCCGACGGCGCAGGACAGCACGGCCGACCAGATCATCACCCTGGTGCGTCCGAACCGCTCGGAGAGCACGCTCGCCGGGATGACGGCCAACGCGAGCACGCCGGTGGTCACCGAGACCGCGAGCGCGGCCGTGCCGGGCGGCACCGCGAAGTCCGCTGCCAGCGCGGGCAGCAGCGCCTGCGTCGAGTACATCGAGATGAAGGTGGTCAGCCCGGCCGCGAACAGGGCGAGCGTGGTCCTGGTGTAGCCGGGGGATCCGCGTCGGTGCGGTACGTCTCGCCCCGCGAGTGTCGTCGTCATGGTCATCTGATGGCCTCCGAAGTCCATCCTGACCGGTCCGCGCTTATCGACATAATGAGAGTTTTTGGTGTTCTATATGCGAATAGAACATATGTAGTCGTCAAGGGATCGGACCGACCATGCTCTCCGCCGACCTGAATTGGTTCGTGGTCCTCGCCGAGGAGGGTCAGGTGACCTCCGCGGCCGACATACTGCGTCTGTCACAACCGACGTTGTCCCGCCGGTTGGCCCGGCTCGAGCGACAGCTCGGCGTGGAACTGTTCGACCGTCACGGACGCCGTCTCCGCCTCAACCAGCACGGCCGTTTGATGTTCGAGCACGCCTCGCGCGCCCTGCGGGAACTCACAAGCGCCGAGGAGCGGATAGCCGCCATGACCAGCCCCTCGGCAGGCACCGTGCGACTCGACTTCCTGCACTCGTTCGGCACCTGGCTGATCCCCGATCTGATCCGGGGCTTCCGCGCCGAGGCGCCGCAGGTCCGGTTCGCCCTGCATCAGGGCGCGGCCGGGCTCCTCGGCGAACGGGTCAAGTCCGGCGACGCCGATCTGGCCGTGGTCTCGCCCCGACCGGACGCCGCCGATCTGCAGTGGTTGCTGCTGAGCCGCCAGCCCCTCGCGCTCGCGGTTCCCACCGGACATCGCCTTGCCGGCCGGGCCGCCATCGGCCTTGGTGACGCTGCCGACGAGCCGTTCATCGCCATGCATCCCGACTTCGGCATGCGACGGCTCCTCGACGAGGCCACGGAGGGGGCCGGATTCACGCCCGAGATCGTCTTCGAGAGCAGTGAACTCGCCACGACGACGGGGCTGGTGTCCGCCGGGCTGGGAGTGGCGCTGGTCCCGGTCGCGCAGGGGGCCCGCTGGCCCGACGGGATCGTGGTCATCCCGATCCGCGGCGCGCGTGCGGCGCGTGAGATCGGGATGATCTGGGTCCGGGACCGCCCGCTCACACCGCCGGTCCGGCGCTTTCGCGACTTCGTCGCCCGCCGGGCATGAGCCGCGGGAGTCAGCCCTGCTCGTCCGGGCTCGACGCGACCTCCGCGTCCGTCGCGACCGCTTCTCGGCGTGCCCTTTCCTCCCCGCGCATCCTGGCCAGCTCCGCCCCACGGCGCCGGTAGGACACGCTGCGCGCGACGAACACCGCGAAGGCCAACGCCCCGATGATCGCGCCGACCAGCGACGCACCCCGGAATCCGGGCGCGTCCACGTCGAGGATCCGCTCCCCCGCGTGCGCGGCGGTGTTCCCCCCGAACACCACCGTGAGGGTCAGCAGGTTCGGCAGCGCTGCAATGATTCCCAGGATCACCGCCACCACCTGCACGACGCGGCTGTGCTTCCTGCCGCGGACCCGCCAGGCCAGGTAGAACAGCAACAGCGGCACCGCCGTGCACAGCACGCCGTACATCAGCCCCCATGCGATGCCCCTCGTGAAACTGCCCGACGACAACGCCCCGGCCTGTTGGGCCCACCATCGCGGCAGGAACGCGGCCAGGATGAAGTACGTGATCACCAGGACGACAGCGAGAATCAGCCCGGCGATCACCTTTCTCGCCCAGCCGGGCAGGCCCCCCTTCCCTTCCGGTGCCGTACCGGTGGTGGCGTTCTCCTCGCTCATGTCGCACCGTCCTCCTCGAGACGTCGCATGGTGTCGCCCTCGGCGTGAATCCTGCTCGCATCGCCCGGGTTCCGCCAGCGGCGGACCGTGCGTGTTGTTACCGTGAGTCGAGCACGCGTGACACCCGATCCGATCCCGAGGGAGAGCGCCATGCGAACCTGGGTCCACTTCGTCCTGATGCTGTGCGGGCTCGCTGTCGGCATCGGTGCGTTCCTGCCGATCATGCAGGAAGTCACGCCGACCGAGGTCGAGATCCGCGACCTGATAAACGGATTCCCCGCAGGCTGGGCACTCGAACAACTCGGCGATCAGTCGGTGACGTTCTACAAGTCGATGGCGATGCTGCTGGTGGCCTCGGCGGTGCTCCTCCTGCTCAGCGCGCTCGTCGGCTCGAGGGCGCTCGGCTGGGTCGGCGTCATCGTCGGTGTGATCACCCTGGCCGCGTTCTTCTTTCGGGTCAATGAACGCTTCGGCGACGAGTTCCGCGACAATGCGTCGAACCTGTTGAGCAATCAGATGGGCCTCAATCTCGTTGCGGGCGGGCTCGTCGTGGCGCTGCTCGCGTGCCTCGTCCCGCGCGAAAAGGCCTCCGCGACCGTCTGAATCGACGCGCCGGTCCGCGCGCCGCTCCTCCCAACCTGCCGGAACGGTCACTAGTGTCGGACGCACCCGGACACTCGACAAAAGGGCGTCCACGAAGAGGCGGGCACTCATGGCATCACTTGACGACCTTTTGTCCCAGATCCCGATCAGCCAGATCGCTGCCAAGCTCGGGGTCGACGAGGAGACCGCTACCGCGGCGGTGAAGACGGCCATCCCGACCCTTGTCGGAGGCCTCGAGGCGAACGCCCAAGACCCGGCGGGTGCCGCGTCGCTGGAATCCGCTCTCGCGCAGCACTCCGATCCGGCCCTGCTCACCGGCGGCGTCGACATCGACCAGGTCGATGAGGCCGACGGCGAGAAGATCGTCAACAACGTGTTCGGTGACAACAAGAACCAGGTGATCAGCGCGCTGGGCAACACGGGCGGTGCCGGTGACAGCAACCTCGTCGGCAAGCTGCTCCCGATCCTGGCCCCCATCGTGCTGGCGTTCATCGCCAAGCAGTTCTCAGGAGGCGGCGCGGCGGCGCCCGCGCAGGCCCAGTCCGGCGGCGGCATCGGCGACCTGCTCGGCGGCCTGCTCGGCGGAGGCGGACAGTCCGCGGGCGGCCTCGGAAACGTCCTCGGCAGCATCCTGGGCGGTGCGGGGGGCGGCGGTGCGGCCGGCGGCCTCGGCGACCTGCTCGGCGGCCTCCTCGGCGGCGGGCGCAAGTAGTCAACACGATCTCTACCGAGATGGCGGCGTCCCGATCGGGACGCCGCCATCTCTGTTCTCGGCGGCGGGAATCCGCACGGCATCTCCCCCGACCCGCGCGTGTAACGAAACGCCGGACGGGGCCGATGAGCCGGAAGGGGGCTGACCCATGTCCGGCGGGAAATTCCCAGGCTGTGAGCCTTTCAAACGATTCACAACGTGGTTACGGTCCCGTAGGCTACGTTGAGCCGATTTCGGACGACACTTGGAGGGCATGCGTATGGCCAGGGATCTGACCCAACTCGAACTGCTTCAGGAGCTGGCGCAGGTTGCTGAGGAGAACGTCAATCGGCATATCTCCATGGCCAAGGAATGGCACCCCCACGACTACGTCCCGTGGGACGAGGGCCGCAACTTCGCCGCGATGGGCGGCGACGACTGGGACATCGAGCAGTCGCAGCTCGACGAGGTCGCGCGCGCGGCCATGATCACCAACCTGCTCACCGAGGACAACCTGCCCTCCTACCACCGCGAGATCGCCGAGAACTTCTCGATGGATCACGCCTGGGGCACCTGGGTCGGCCGCTGGACCGCCGAGGAGAACCGGCACGGCATCGTGATGCGCGACTACCTCGTCGTGACCCGCGCCGTCGACCCCGTCGAACTCGAGCGCTTCCGCATGGAGCACATGACCAACGGCTACTCGTCGCTCCCCGACGGCGGCGCCGCAGGCCTGCTGCACTCCGTCTCCTACGTGACGTTCCAGGAACTCGCGACCCGCGTCTCGCACCGCAACACCGGCAAGGCCTGCAACGAGCCCATCGCCGACAAGATGCTGCAGCGCATCGCGGCGGACGAGAACCTGCACATGATCTTCTACCGCAACATCTGCGGCGCTGCCCTCGACCTGGCGCCCGACCAGACGCTGCGATCGATCAACGAGGTCATCCAGAACTTCCAGATGCCCGGCGCAGGCATGCCCAACTTCCGTCGTAACGGCGTACTGATGGCCAAGCACGGCATCTACGACCTGCGTCAGCACCTCGAGGAGGTGGTGATGCCGGTGCTCCGCAAGTGGAACATCTTCGACCGCACCGACTTCACCGCCGACGGCGAGAAGACCCGCGAGGACCTGGCCAAGTTCCTCGAGAAGCTCGAGGGGCAGGCCGTCAAGTTCGAGGAGCAGCGCGACCGCATGCTGGCCCGCGAGGCCGCCAAGCGCGAGCAGCAGGCTTCCTGACAGCGCCAGCTATTCTGTGCCCGGTACCGAAACAGGTACCGGGCACAGCCCTTTCTATCGAGGTATCGAATGTCATCACCCGCCGGCCAGCACCTCCGAATCGGCTCGTTGGAGCTGCGTAGCCCCGTCGTGCTCGCCCCGATGGCGGGCATCACGAACGTGGCGTTCCGCACCCTGTGCCGCGAGCTCGAACTCGAGCGGTCGGGCAGCACCTCGGGCCTGTACGTCTGCGAGATGGTGACCGCGCGGGCGCTGGTCGAGCGCCAGCCCGCGACCCTGCACATGACCACGTTCGGGCCGACCGAGACGCCGCGGTCGCTGCAGCTGTACACCGTGGACCCGGCGACCACCTACGCCGCCGCGAAGATGATCGTCGACGAGAACATGGCCGACCACATCGACATGAACTTCGGCTGCCCGGTTCCCAAGGTGACCAGCAAGGGCGGCGGCGCGGCCCTCCCGTACAAGCGCACCCTGTTCGGCCAGATCGTCGCTGCCGCGGTCCGCGCGACGGAGGGCACCGACATCCCGGTCACCGTGAAGTTCCGGGTCGGCATCGACGACGAGCACCACACCCACCTGGACGCGGGACGCATCGCCGCCGGCGAGGGCGCGGCCGCGGTGGCCCTGCACGCCCGCACCGCCGCCCAGCGGTATTCGGGCACCGCGGACTGGAACGAGATCGCCCGGCTCAAGGAACACGTCACCGACGTCCCGGTCCTCGGCAACGGCGACATCTTCGCCGCGGAGGACGCGGTCCGGATGATGGCGGAGACCGGCTGCGACGGCGTCGTCGTCGGCCGCGGCTGCCTCGGCAGGCCCTGGCTGTTCGCCGAGCTGAGCGCCGCTCTCGCAGGCACCCCCGAACCGACTCCGCCCACCCTCGGCGAGGTCGCGTCCATCATCCGGCGGCACGCAGAGCTCCTGGCCGACCACCACGGCGAGGACAAGGGCCTGCGGGAGCTGCGCAAGCACGTCGCCTGGTATCTCCGTGGCTTCCCTGCCGGGTCGGAGATGCGGGTGGCGATGGCGATGGTGTCCACCCTCACCGAGCTCGACGACCTCCTCGCCCAGCTCGACCCGACGGTGCCCTTCCCCAAGGACGCCGAGGGTCCGCGCGGGCGCCAGGGGTCGCCCGGCAAGGTCTCCCTGCCCGAGGGTTGGCTCGACGATCCGGAGGACTGCCTCGTGCCCGCCGGCGCCGATCTCATGCATTCGGGCGGCTGACCAGTGCAGTCCGATCGCTGCACCGGCACCGATCCTGCGGCGCTATAGCTTGAGTGGAACCAGAAGTCCCGGTAAGTATCATGTTGTGACCGTCCGGTGTGGCGGTGAGCGCAGATGTGAGAGGCAGGGTTCAAGTAGGTGAGCGACGATCAGACTCCGGGCCCAGTGCCTGAAGGTCGCGCTCCCTGGGAACGACCGCTCTCACACGTGAGCCGGCCCCAGCACCGGCCCGAGTCGCAGCAGCCGCCCACCCCCAACCGGCCGGAATCCGGCCCGCCCGACCAGCAGCGGACCGACAGCGGCCGGATCGGCCACAGGCACAGCGAGCCCGGTGAGCACACCGAGCGGCTGTCTGTCTCCGACCTGGTGAACCGTGTCAGCCCGCCCCCGGCCGACAGCGGCAGGATGAAGACCCCCGCGATGTCGCCGCTACCGCCCGCCCGCCCGCGGCAGGATCCGGTGCCCGACCCGCCTGCCGCGCCGACCACCGGCTGGTTGCGCCGGGCGGAACCCGAACACGTCGGTCCAGCCGTCGGTGAGCCGGCCCGCGTCGGCGCGCCGGGCGAGACCCGGCTCTCCGCGAGCAAGAGCCGCAAGCAGAAACGGTGGCGGGTGCTCGGCCGCAGCGCCGTCGCGGTGGCCGCGGCTGCCTCCGTCGGGATCACCGGTGTCGCCTGGGGCTACCTGCGCAACACCGACAACGGCTTCAGCCAGGTGGCCGCGCTCGATCTCGACAGCACCGACGTCGTCGACCCGGGCGGGCAGACCGGCGACGAGACCTACCTGATCGTCGGCACCGACACCAGGGCGGGTGCGAACGGCGGCGTTGGTGCCGGTTCGGTCGCCGATGCCGAGGGCGCCCGCGCCGACACGGTGATCCTGGTCAACATCCCGGCGGACCGCAGCCGGGTCGTCGCGGTGTCGTTCCCCCGCGACCTGGACATCGCTCGGCCCAGTTGCGCGGACTGGAACAGCGACACGGGCCAGTACTCGACCGAGATGAACCCGGCGGCGGACAACGACAAGCTCAACTCGGCGTACGCGTTCGGCGGGCCGAAGTGCCTGGTCAAGGTGATCCAGAAGATGTCGGGCCTCAAGATCGGCCACTTCGTGGCCATGGACTTCTCCGGTTTCGAGTCGATGGTCAACCAGGTCGGCGGGGTGGAGGTCTGCACGACCACACCCCTGATCGACGGGGAGCTCGGAACCGTACTGCCGAACCCGGGCAAGCAGACGATCGACGGCGCCACCGCGCTGAACTACGTCCGTGCCCGCAAGGTCGAGGCCGAGGGCAACGGAGACTACGGCCGGATCAAGCGCCAGCAGATGTTCCTCTCCTCGCTGCTGCGCGGGGCGCTGTCCAACAAGGTGCTGTTCGACCCGGGCAAGCTCAACGGCTTCATCAACGCCTTCACCCGCGACACGTTCGTCCAGAACATCGACACCAAGTCGCTCGTGATGCTGGGCCGGTCGCTGCAGAACGTGGACGCGGGCGCGGTCACGTTCCTCACCGTCCCCACCGCGGGCACCAACGAGCTGGGCAACGAGATCCCCCGCCAGGACGACATCGACGCGATCTTCCAGGCGATCATCGACGACGAACCGCTGCCGGGCGAGGAGCGCAAGGAAGCGCCCCCCTCCTCCACGCACGCGGCCCCGAAGCCCGCCGCGCCCGCGCCGCCTGCGCTCGAGGCGGTCACCCCGACCGACGTCTCGCTGCAGGTGTCCAACGGGTCCGGTGTCACCGGGCTCGCCGCCACCGCCGCCGACGACCTCGGCGCGTACGGATTCCAGATCTACAGCGTCGGGAACTACAGCGGCACCAGCACGAACACGCTGGTCCGCTACTCCCCCGGGCTCGAGGCGGAGGCGGCGACGGTGGCGTCCTCCCTCCCCGGTGCGGTGCTGCAGGAGTCCACCGATCTGGGCGGCATCGTCGAGGTGGTGCTCGGGTCGAGCTTCTCCGGGGAGGTCGCCCAGCCCAAGTCCGTCGGCGCCCCGCTGACCCCGACGCTGGCCCCGAAGAGCGCCTCAGCCGCCGACACCCTGCCCGCCGATCTGGCGTTCACCAATGCGGCAGACGATTCCTGCGCATAACGGGCATTTACCCCCCTGACGTGCACCGTCATTCATGCCGCGTTAACCCAATGACCGTGACTTGGTATCCCACACACCGTAGGCTTTGATTCCATGCGCGTGGCTTACAACGAACAGATGACCGAGCTCGCCGACATGCTCGGCGAGATGGCGGGCCTGGCTGGCGCGGCGATGGAGCGGGCGACGCAGTCGCTGCTGCAGGCCGACCTGTCGCTCGCCGAGCAGGTCATCAGCGATCACGACCAGATCACCGAGCTCAGTGTCGCCTGCGAGGAGCGGGCGTTCGCCCTGCTCGCGTTGCAGGCGCCGGTTGCCGGTGACCTCCGGTCCGTGGTCAGCGGAATCCAGATCGTCTCGGACATCGACCGGATGGGGGCGTTGGCGCTGCACGTGGCCAAGATCGCGCGCCGCCGACATCCGAACCACGTGCTCCCCGAGGAGGTCAACGGCTACTTCGCCGAGATGGGCCGGATTGCGGTCGCACTCGGGGCAGGCGCGCGTGAGGTCCTCGAGACCCGCGACCCCGAGCGGGCCGCGAAGCTCCGCGAGGAGGACGACGCGATGGACGATCTGCACCGCCACCTCTTCAGCGTCCTGATGGACCGGGAGTGGAAGCACGGCGTGGCCGCGGCCGTCGACGTGACCCTGCTCGGACGGTTCTACGAGCGCTTCGCAGATCACGCGGTCGAGGTCGCCCGGCGCGTCATCTTCCTGGTCACCGGCAAGATGCCCGTCGACCCCGACGAGACCACCTCGCTGGAGTCCTGACCGCACCGGGTCGAACCCGACCACCGACACAGACGCCCCGACCGGTTCCCGGTCGGGGCGTCTGTCGATGGTGTGCCCGTGGCCTTCACGGTCCACCTCGGCGACCACCGGGCATGATCGATCCGTGACCTCATCCGAGATCTACCGGCGTTCGGCGGGTGTGTTCGCCGCGGCCTGCGGCCTGCTGGGCGCGGCGGCGCTGCTGGCGTCGCTCGTCACGGTGGAGGTCCGATTCGTCGTCCTGTTGGCCGGTTGGACCCCGGTTCTGATCGGAACAGCCCTGCTTGGCGCGGTCGTCGCGACGATCGCCCGCCAGTGGGCCGCCCAATGTGGGTGTCTCGTCGTGTGCGCGCTCGGGGCGTGGCTGCTCGGACCGCTGTACGTCGCGGGCACGGGCGCCGGCTCCCCGGACGCGGACGGTCCGCCGTTGCGGGTTCTGCAGGCCAACGTCAAACTGGGACAGGCGGATCCGGACCTGTTGACGGATCTGGTGCGGGACCGTGACGTGGACGTCCTCACCGTGCAGGAACTGACCGACGAGGCCGTCGACGGGCTGGGAGCCGCCGGGCTCGACGACCTGCTGCCCCACCGGTTCGCGATCTCATACGGGCCGAACGGCCTCGGCGGCGGAATCTACAGCCGCTACCCGCTGTCGAACACCCGGGTCCTCGACGGATACCTGTCCGCCAATCTGGCGGCGGACCTGGACGTGGGGCTGCGAGAACCCGTGACGCTGTTCGCCGTTCACCCTGCGCCCGCGTACCTGTTCCCCGCGCCGATGTGGGCGGGCGAACTGCGCGACCTCGGCGCCGAGTTCGCGAACGCCGCCGAACGCGACAACGTCATCGCCAGTGGAGACTTCAACGCGAGCTACTCCCAACGCCAGTACCGTGCGCTGCTCACCGCCGGCTACGCCGACGCCGCAGACCAGGTGGGAGCCGGACTTGTCCCGACGATGCCGGCCCACCGGTGGTATCCGGCGCTGGTGGGGATCGACCGCGTCATCACCAAGGGCGCGGTCGCGACCGGCCTCGAACGCGTCTCCATCGCCGGCTCGGACCACCATGGCGTGATCGCCGACATCCGGCTGGTGGACGACGCCGCACGGTGATGCAACACGCGCGAACGGGCTGTTATCGGAGCATCGCCCGAGAGCGTCGTCCGAGAACAGCCCGTTCGACCGCCGGCTATCCGAAGCGGCCGGAGATGTAGTCCTCGGTGGCCTTCTGCGTCGGGTTCGAGAAGATCTTCTCGGTGTCGTCGATCTCGACGAGCCGGCCCGGCTTGCCGGTGGCCTCGAGATTGAAGAACGCGGTCTGATCGCTGACCCGGGCGGCCTGCTGCATGTTGTGCGTGACGATCACGATGGTGAAGTCCTTCTTCAGCTCCGTGATCAGGTCCTCGATGGCCAGCGTCGAGATCGGGTCGAGCGCCGAGCACGGCTCGTCCATGAGCAGCACGTCGGGCGAGACCGCGATCGCGCGGGCGATGCACAGACGCTGCTGCTGGCCGCCGGAGAGCCCGCCACCGGGCTTGTCGAGACGGTCCTTGACCTCGTTCCACAGGTTGGCGCCGCGCAGCGACTGCTCGGCGACCTCGTCGAGCTGCTTCTTGTTGCGCACCCCCTGCAGCTTCAGCCCGGCCACAACGTTGTCACGAATCGACATGGTGGGGAACGGGTTCGGACGCTGGAACACCATGCCGATGGTGCGGCGGACGCCGACCGGGTCGACCTGCGAGCCATAGATGTCCTCGCCGTCGAGCAGGATGGCGCCCTCGACGCGAGCACCGGGGGTGACCTCGTGCATGCGGTTGAGCGAGCGCAGCACCGTCGACTTGCCGCAACCGGAGGGGCCGATGAAGGCGGTCACGTTGCGCGGGGGCACGGACAGACCCACATCCGCGACGGCGTGGAACTTGCCGTAGTAGATGTTGACGTCCTTGAGATCAAGACGCTTGGCCATGGTGGTGGCTCCCTCGGGGTTGTGTGAGCGTTGTACTGAGATTCGGTCGCTGCGCAGGCTTCGCTCCTGCCCTCATCGTGATCACTTGCTCCTGACCCGGGAGAGGTGACCGATCGCCTTCGCCGCGATGTTCAGCACCGCGATCAGCATGATCAGCGTGAGCGCCGCGCCCCAGATACGGCTGGCGCCCGCGTCGGTCGGGTTGTTCATCTCGGCGACCATGACGCCGGGCAGCGACCCCATCTCGCCGTTGAACATGTCGAAGTTGATGAAGGGCGCGTAGCCGACCAGGATCAGCAGCGGCGCGGTCTCGCCGAGCACGCGGGCAAGGGCCAGCATGACGCCGGTGATGATGCCAGGCAGCGCGGTGGGGACGACGATCCGCATGATCGTCTTCCACTTCGGCACGCCGAGCGCGTAGGAGGCCTCGCGCAGATCCTGCGGCACGATTCGGAGCATCTCCTCGGTGCTGCGGACGACCACGGGGACCATCAGCAGGACCAGCGCCAGCGACACCGCGAACGCGGACTTGGGGAAGCCGAAGGTCGCGATCCACAGGGCGTAGATGAACAGCGCGGCCACGATGGACGGGACACCGCTGAGGATGTCGACCATGAACGTGGTGAGCCTGCCCAGCTTCGACGGGCCCGCGTACTCCACCAGGTAGATGGCGACGAACAGCCCGAGCGGGATCGACAGCGCGGCGCACACCAGTCCCTGGATCAGGGTTCCGATCAAGGCGTGGTAGATGCCGCCGCCGGTGGCGGAGGCGGACAGGCCGCTGAACGAGTTGGTGAACCAGGTCGCGCTGGTCATCGCGGGCAGGCCGCGGACGATCACGGTGTAGAGCACCCACACCAGCGGCACCAGCGCGACCAGCACCGCGAGGGTCACCAGCACCGCCGCCGTCATGTCGGCGAAGCGTCGCCGCCCGCTGACACCCTGGAAGGTCGGCTTCTTGACGGGTCGATCGAGGGTCACCGTCATGTCAGGCCCTCTTTCCGGCGATCGCGGCGCGGGCCGCTGCGTTGACCACGAAGGTCAGGATGAACAGCACGAGGCCGACCGCGATGTAGGCGCCGGCCTGGATCTCGTTGTTGAACTCGGCGTAGCCGAGCGCGATCTTCGAGGCGATGGTGGAACCGCTGTCGAACAGCGACCATCCGAACGCCTTCGAGGTGGTGCGCAGGATCATGTAGAGCGCCATCGTCTCGCCGAGCGCCCGGCCGAGGCCGAGCATGGAACCGCTGATGTAGCCGGACTTCCCGAACGGGATGATGGTGGTCTTGACGACCTCCCACTTGGTGGCGCCGAGCGCCAGCGCCGCCTCGATCTGGGAGGTCGGGGTCTGCACGAAGACCTCACGGGTGACCGCGGTGATGATCGGCAGGATCATCACCGCGAGCACGATGCCCGCGGTGAAGATCGTGCCGCCGCCCGCGATCGAGCCGGAGCCGGTGGCGAACAACGGGATCCACGACAGGTTCTCGTTGAGCCAGACGGCCAGCGGCTTGATCGCGGGGGCGAAGATCAGCAGGCCCCACAGGCCGTACACGATCGACGGCACGGCGGCCAGCAGGTCGATCACGTACGCCAGCGGCCGCGCGAGCTGCTTCGGCGAGTACTCGGTGAGGAAGATCGCGATGCCGAGCGCCACCGGCATCGCCAGCACAAGGGCGAACACCGACACGAGCACGGTGACCTGGAACAGATCCAGGACGCCGAACGCCATGCTGTTGATGTTGTCGGTGTCCCAAGCGCTGCTGGTGAGGAAGTTCACCTCGTTGCGGGCGAGTGCGGGCACCGCCCGCCACACCAGGAACGCACCGATCGCGGCGATCAGCACCGAGATGAACACGGCCGAGCCGGTCGCCATCGAGGTGAAGACCCGGTCACCCGGGCGCGTCACCGTCTTGGACGAGGCTGCAGGTGTTGGAGTGATCGGTGCCTCCGGTGTTCCGAGCGGACCGCCCACCCCGGCCCCGGCATCACCGGGGGTGGGGGTGCGAGGTGCCGATTGGGTGGGCGCGTCGCTCATCTGCGCTCGCAATCTTCTTCGTTTGAATATAGAGCCTGGACCGGTCGGAACACTCAGCCGATGGCCGAGATGGACGCGTTCAGCTTGTCCTTGACCGTGGCGGGCAGCGGCACGTAGCCCTGCGCGGACAGCTCCGACTGGCCCTCGTTGGCGGCGCTGGTCAGGAACGACTTGACGGCCGCGGAGGTGTCGGCGTCGTAGCCCTTGGAGCAGACGATCTCGTAGGTGGCCAGGACCAGCGGGTATGCGCCCGCCTCGGTGGTGCCGTAGATCGAGTTCAGGTCGAGAGTCAGGTCGCCGACGCCCTCGGTCTTGAAGGCCGCGCCCTCGATCGCCTTGCTCGCCGAGTCCTCGGTCAGCGCAACCGCGCCCGCGCCGCTGTCGATCTGGGCGGCCTTGAGCTTGTTCTGGTCCGCGAAGGACTTCTCGACGTAGGTGATCGAGCCGGGCGCGCCCGCGACGGCCTGCGCGACGCCTGCCGAACCCTTGGCGCCCTCACCGATGCCGCCCTTGAAGTCGGAGCCGGCGCCCTGGGTCCACGCGCCCTTCGAGGCGGTGGTCAGGTACTGCTGGAAGTTGTCGGTGGTGCCCGAGGAGTCGGAGCGGACGATCACGGTGATGTCCTGGTCCGGCAGGGTGGCGCCGCTGTTGAGCGCGGCGATGGCCGGGTCGTTCCACTTCTTGATGCCGCCGTTGAAGATCTTGGCGATGACCTCGCCGTTGAGCGTCAGGTTGTCGACGCCGTCGATGTTGTAGGCGAGGGCGACCGGGCCGAAGACGAGCGGCAGGTTCCAGGCGTCGTTGCCCGCGCAACGCTCCTTGGCAGCGGCAGCCTGCTCGGCCTTGATGGCGGAGTCGGAGCCGGCGAAGTCGATCTGCTTGGCGATGAACTGGGTGCGCCCGTCGCCGGAGCCGCTGGGGTTGTAGGCGACGTTGACGGTCTTGCCCTTGTCCTTGCACACGGCGATGTAGGTGGAGGTGAAGGCGTCCATCGCGTTCTTCTGCGCGGAGGAACCCGCCGCGGACAGCGTGTCCTTGCCCTCACAGGCGGCGTTCGAGGCGGAGGTGTCCACCGTCGTGCCGGAGGCGGAGTTGTCGTCGCTGCCGCACGCGGTCAGGGCCATGGCACCTGCGGCCAGCACACCGAACATCGCAGCACTGCGCTTGAGGTTCACGCTATTTCCTCCGGGAGGCTCAACTTCACGCCCGTGTCGGGCGGTGTTCCGTGGCGCAGTCCGCGTCAGCGCTGCACCAGGCAGCACGGCGCCGCCCAACGAGAAAGGTAGGGGCAGGTGGTGGACAGAGCGTCCCAGAATGGTGAACGGAGGGTGAACTCATGGCCGGGTGAGGCAGATCTCACCCCGTACCACGGCAAACAGCCCGTCAGGCGTAGGCGACGTCCACGTGAAACCGCTCGAATCCGAGCCGCTCGTACGTGTGCAGCGCGGCGACGTTGTCCGCCTCGGTGTACAGCAGCACGGTCCCGAGGCCCCGCTCGCGCAGGTAGCGCAGACCCGCGACGGTGAGCAGTCGACCGAGGCCCCTGCCCTGCGCCGCCGGGTCGACCGCCACCACGTACACCTCGCCGAGTTCGCCCGATTCGGACGTCGCCGGGTGCACCTTGGTCCAGTGGAATCCCAGGAAGGCGCCGGTCTCCGCGTCGGCCGCGATGAACAGGCCCTCGGGGTCGAACCACGATTCGGCGCGCCGCTCGGCGATCTCCCTGTCGGTCCACGATCCCTGCTCGGGATGCCAGTCGAAGGCGGCGGCGTTGACGCGCAGCAACTCGGCGTCGTCCTCGGGCCCCGCGTAGGTCCGCAGGATCACGCCGTCGGGAACGGCGACGTCCGGCAGCTCCGGCCGGTCCAGCGGTCGACGTAGCTGCAACAGCTCGCGGACGGGACGCAGGCCGAGGTGCGCGGCGACGGCACGGGCGGCGGGCAGGTCGCCGTGGGCCCAGACCCGGGCGCCCTCGCCGCCCTTCGCCAGGGCCTCCCTGACCAGCCCCCGGCCGATCCTGGTTCCCCGATGAGCCGGGTCGACGGCGACCTCCACCATCGCCGGGTGCTCCCCGTGGGGCGGTTCGAGACTCGCATAGCCGACGATCGAATCGTCGAGCGTCCACAGCAGGTGCCGCGACAGTTCCGATTTACCGGCGATGTGGTGCACGGCCTGCTCGGAGAGCGGCGCGGTCCCGTCCGCAGCGAGCGCGCGGTCCAGCACACCGTGGACCTGCGCGACCTGGTCGTCGTCGAGCAGATAGAACCAGCTCCTGGCCGCCTCTGGCATCTAGTGCCTCGCTCCCGAAGTCAATTGATGGTTGCCGGGGATCCACGTGGATGCATCGCAAGGCGGAGGAGTCCCAGGTAGCGGGGTTCTACCTGGGACTTCGACAACGCAGCGAGGCGCCGCGTGGGCCCTGGCAACCGCGAGAAGACTTCGGGCGCGGGTCACTAAAGGACCGTCCCGTTGGCAGGCGTCAGCTCCGAATCGTCGACCGCGCCGCCGTCGTCGTCACTCTGGTCGTCGGCGGGCTGGGGCGCGGTGCCCGACTTGCGGCTGGGCCGCACGGCCTTGTAGCCGACGTTGCGGACGGTGCCGATGAGGGCCTCGTATTCCGGGCCGAGCTTGGCGCGGAGCCGTCGCACGTGCACGTCCACCGTGCGGGTGCCGCCGAAGAAGTCATAACCCCAGACCTCCTGCAGCAGCTGCGCACGGGTGAACACGCGGCCCGCGTGCTGCGCGAGGTACTTGAGGAGCTCGAACTCCTTGTAGGTGAGGTCGAGCGGGCGGCCACGCAGCCGCGCCGTGTAGGTGCCCTCGTCGATGACCAACTCGCCGAGCGTGATCTTGCCGGAGCTCTCCGGGCTGGCGACGCCGCCGCTGCGCCCCACGAGGAGCCGGAGCCGGGCGTCGAGCTCGGCGGGCCCGGTGCCGGGCAGCAGGATGTCGTCGAGGCCCCAGTCCGCGTTCACCGCGACCAGTCCGCCCTCGGTGAGAACCGCCACAACGGGAACCGCGGACCCGGTGCTGCCGAGCAGCCGGCACAGGCCGCGCGCGGCGGCCAGATCGGTCCTGGCGTCGACGAGCGCGACGTCGGCGGATCCGGCCTCGAGCAGCGAGGCGACTTCGGTCGGGGCAGGTCGCACGGTATGTGCCAGGAGCGCAAGTGAAGGCAGCACCGACTCAGGGTGTGGGTCCGAGGTCAGCAGGAGCAGCTCCACGCGGCCTCCCCTTCTCGCCGTTTCATGTGCCCGGGCACGGCCGACAGTGACGCGATACTCGAACAGACTAACGTGTCGCGCTCGGCGGGCACCCCACACAGCCCCGTTCCGGTCAGCAACAATGGTGCGGTGCGGAAACTGATTCTCAGCCTGGTGTTGCTCGTGGCGCTCGCGGTGGTCGTCGACTTCGGCGCTGCCGCCTACTCCGAGTATCGGGTCTCGCGGAGCCTGCGCGAGGGCGGCCAGCTGAATTCGGACCCAGCTGTGACCATCGGCGGTTTCCCCTTCCTCACCCAGGCCGTGAACGGCAAATACGACAATGTCGAGATCCGCGCGCAGGGCGTCGACAGCCAGATTCTCGGCGAGGTCACCATCGAGGCGAACCTGCGTGGGGTGAACATTCCCGCATCCGACCTGGTGAACGGCAGCGTCAAGACAGTTCCCGTCGACCAGCTCGACGGGCGGATCCTGATCGACGCCACCGCACTCGGCCAGTTCCTCGGGATCCCCGACCTCCAGGTGTCCGCACCGCCTGCGGACAAGTCCGACGGCACCGGCGGATCCGGCGGTTCAGGGATGACCACCTCCGGAGGCGTGGTGCTGACCGGCACGGTTCCGATCGGACCGCTGTCGGCGGCCGTCAGCGTGCAGGCCGACCTGCTGCTCGACGGCGAGGACGTCAAGATCGTCGCGACCGACCTCTACTTCGGCCCCGAGGGCAAGGCGGACTTCACCGTCCCCGCACCGTTCAAGCCGGCCGTGCTCGGGCTGTTCACCCGCACCGTCGAGGCCCAGCAGCTGCCCTTCGGCGTGCTGCCCACCAAGGTCTACGCGGAGGGATCGCAGGTCGTGATCGAGGGCACCGGCGAGAACGTGGTGATCAACCTCGACGATCTGCAGGCACCGTGACCGGCCTGCTCGTCCTCGCTCTGGTCCTCGTCGCGGCTGCGGCGGCGGGGCTGGTGCTGCGGGCCCGATCGGGCGCGGTGCGGGCCACCGCCCCGTCCGATTCCGGCTCCGACACCCGCCGGGCCCTGCTGGCCGAGGCCGGGGTCGCGGGTGCGGGCCCCGCGGTCCTGCACTTCTCCGCCGACTGGTGCGGGCCATGCGCGGCCGTCCGGCGGGTGATCGGGCAGGTCCTCGAGACGCTCGACGGGGAACTCGACCCGGGCACGACGCGGGCCGTGGAGATCGAGGTCGACATCGACGAGAACCCCGCGCTCGCAGCCGAACTCGGTGTCCTGTCGCTGCCGACCACGTTCATTTTCGACGCCGCTGGGGTACAGCGGTACCGGGTGTC
>NZ_BCXA01000022.1 GCF_001894865.1 Rhodococcus maanshanensis NBRC 100610
GGAGACCCTGCGGTCGCTGACCGCAGGCGGTGCGGATCCGTCGGTGACACTGTCCGCGCGCGAGTTCGACGTGCTCTCGTATGTCGCGCTCGGCTGCCGCAACGCGGAGATCGCCGATCGCCTCTCTTCATATCGTCCTTCTCATCATTGGGGCGAAAAACAGGCAGAGACGCGCAGAAATCAGCCCGCCCGGGACCGCAGCCCGGAGGATCCTGCGGGAACGCTCCGTCCGCGCGGGCTCTGTGAGCACCACGCTGCCGGCGGAACGGTGAAGTGCGCGCGCGAACATCACCCCAGCTCGGACTGGCGCCCTGGCCGGGATGTCTGTTGGCGTCGACTAGGCGGACTGCGGCGGGCCGCGGGTGCCGGTGCCCGAGCCGACCAGCAGCCAGCGGGCAGGCATCGGCCCGTCCGACGGGACACAGACAGCGACAGGAGCCGGAACCGGCACCTCGACGAACGATGCCGGGATCCTCCGCGTCAGCGCCGAAAGCGCTGCGACACATCCGCGTTCACCGGCCCGGATCAGCAGTGCCGAAACCGCGACGGCGAGGGCGTGCGCGGCGACCATCGCGGGACCGAGCTGCTGCCCGTGCGGATGCACGGCGCCCATCGCGAGCGCGACGTGCCCGATCGCCTGGCCAAGGGTCAACGCGGCCGCCACGAACAGCAGCTGATGTCTATCCACCCGCACCGACGCGATAGTTGCACCGACGGCCGCGCACCCCAGCATCAGCAGGACCACCGAACTCTCCGTCGGAGTCGTGCCGCCTCCCAGCGCGTGGGCGGCGACGCTCACCGCTCCGGAGGTCGAGCCAACGAAGGCACCGCGCATGCGCGCGATCGTCGTCTTCGGTGAGCCCACACGCGAAGACTACAAGGCACTACTACAACCGTTAGTACCCAGGATCGGTTGCCGGCTAAGGGATCTACCGGGGCGGCGCGGTCTGGTAGGCGTCCACTGCCCGTTGCAGCCGGTCGAGCGCCTCACGGAGCTCCGCGATGGCCCTGTTCAGTTCGTCTGCCGTCGCCGGATTCGCTGCCGCGGGCGGTGGCGGGCCCACCGGCTCTCCAGCGGGCGGCGGTGCGGGCGGCGGCCCGGCGCCCGATCCCGGCGCCGTGGCCGCGCCGCCGGTACCCGCCCCGAACACCTGGTCCAGCGCCTCGGCCAGGGTGGGCGCGTATCCCACCCGCACCCCGCCCGTGGCCCCCGGCTCCCGGTAGCTGACCAGCAGGCGCGCGAGCTGAGGGAAGGTCGACGTGTTCTGCTCCGACGCGATCCGTTCGGTGAACAACGGCTCCACGTAGAGCACCCCGCCGTCGGCGATCGGCAGTGTCAGCAGGTTGCCGTACTGGATCCGGTTCGACCGCTCCAGCAGGGTCCGCTCCGACGCCACCCGGGTATCCGAGATCATCGAGTTCTGGATCTGCTGTGGGCCCTGCGTCAGCGTGTCGGTCGGCAGTTCGAGCACGGTCAGCTTGCCGTAGTCCTGGGGATCGGAGTGCGCCGAGATGTAGGCGGAGAGGAACTCGCGCCGGAAGCCGACCATCGTACTGGCCAGCCGGAAGGACGGCTCCGCCGTCGCCTGGTCCCCCACCAGCACGTAGAACGGCATCTGGTAGGGGTTGGACTCGACCGTGGGGTCGCTCGGGACCGACCAGAATGCGTTGGTGGTGAAGAACTCTCGCGGATCGTCGACGTGATACTTCGCCAGCATCTCGCGCTGGATCTTGAACAGGTCCTGCGGGTAGCGGAAGTGGGCCCGCAGCTCGGGGGGCACGGAACTCTCGGGTTGCACCGTGCCGGGGAAGACGCTCATCCACGCCTGCAACACCGGGTCCTGACGGTCGACCTGGTACAGGGTCACCGTGCCGTCATAGGCGTCAACGGTGGCCTTCACCGAGTTGCGAATGTACGAGACCTCCCCGCCCCTCCGCGTTGGCGCGGGCTCGCCGACCACCAGGTCCTCGAGCGAGCTGCGCTGGGCGTAGGGGTAGTTGTTCACCGCGGTGTACGCGTCGACGATCCACACGATCCGACCGCCCACCACGGCGGGATAGGGGTCGTGGTCGGTGGTCAGCCAGGGGGCCACCAGATGCACGCGCTCGGTCGGGGACCGATTGAAGATGATCCTCGACCCGGATCCGATCGCCTTGGAGAAGATGATGTTGCGCTCGGAGTACTTGACGGCGAACGCCATCCTGTTGAACCAGTTCCCGATGGAGACGCCACCGGTCCCCGCGTAGGTGTAGGTGGAGGTGTCGGTGTCGTACTCGCGCGGCGCGGATCCCTCCGGGCCACCGACGATCGCATAGTCGGGATCGGTCCTCGCGATCAGTTCGCCGAAGTAGATGCGCGGCTGGTCCACTCGGATGATCTGGTGGCCGGAGCCCTGGGTGGCGATGTCACTGACCGTGTACACGGGATAGCCGCTGTTGCTGCTCGAGGTGTCCCCCACCGCCTCCCGCACCGCGGCGTTCACCCGGTTCGCCGGTGCCGCGACGAATCCGTCGCCGTGGGTGTACACCGTGTGCTGGTTGACCCACTGGGTCTGATTGCCGCTCAGGCTGCTCGGGGTCAGCTCTCGGGCCCCGACGACGTAGTCGCGCAGCTTGCCGTCGATCACGTACCGGTCGAGGTCGAGCGTCGCGGGGAAGGCGTAGAAGTTCTTGAGCTGCTGCTGCTGGATGAAGGTGTGCGAGAGCAGGTTCGGATCGAGCAGCCGGGCGTTCGCGATCGTCGTCACGTCCGCGGGCACGTCCCGGGGAGATCGGGTGCCGATGCCCGGATACGGCTGGAACTCGACCTTGTCCGCGCCGATCCCGTAGGCCTGGCGGGTGGCCTCGATGTTGCGTTCGATGTACGGACTCTCCCGGTCGGCGGCATTGGGGCGGACCGAGAACTGCTCAACGGCCAGCGGCCAGACCGCGCCGACCAGGATCGAGGACAGCAGCAGGAGGATCGCGGCCAACGCGGGCACCCGGACGTCGCGCAGCACGATCGCGGCGAAGAAGGCGGCGGCGCAGATGAGGGCGATCGCGAGCAGGATCAGTCGCGCCGGGAGCACCGCGTTGATATCGGTGAAGCCGCCGCCGGTGAACGTGGGCTCCTTGCGGCTGCTCGAGAGCAGCGCGTACCGGTCGAACCAGTACGCGACGGCCTTGAGCAGGATGAACGTGCCCGCGAGCACCGCGAGATGGACACGGGCGGCCCTGCTCAGCGCGCCCTCGCTCCAGGAGATGCGCACCCCGCCGAACAGGTAATGCGTCGCCAGGCTCGCCAGGAAGGCGAACACGGTGGCCACGAACAGCCAGTTCAGGACCGACCGATAGAAGGGCAGGTCGAAGACGTAGAAGCCGACGTCGAGGCCGAACTGCGGATCCGTGACCCCGAACGCGCCGCCGTGCAGGAACAGCTGAACCGTCTCCCAGTTCGACTGCGCGATCAGACCACACAGCAGGCCGAGGACGACGGGGATGCCCAGTCCGAACAGGCGCGGCCTGCGCCGCACGAAGTCCCGATAGATCCGGACCGGGTCGTCCTCGGCCAGCCCGGGCAGGAACACCGGTCGGGCCCGAAACGCCAGCAGCATCGCGAGGAACACGGCGCCGCCGACGAGCACTGCCACCGCGACGAACAGCAGCAGCCGGGTCACCAGCATCGTCACCCAGACGGTCCGGAATCCGACCTCACCGAACCAGAGCCAGCTCGTGTACATGCCCACGAGCACGGGGAGCACGATAAGGGCCGCCAGCAGGCCCACCGCGCACATAAGCAGGACCCGCGCGCGCTTGGACAGCTGCGGTAGACCTTCGACGGGCCGATTACCCACTTCCCACGCTCCAGGTCCGAGCGCGTCGCGGCCTACCGGCCTGTTCTCACCAGCGTCACCGCCGACGTGTGTCCGTTTCGCCCCATTCTACGGGCGCAGACCCGGACGGCGCGGGTGTCGCCGCCACCGCCGCCGAGCGTGCACCTGCCGGCGCAAACCCCCAGGACAGGCAACGGGAGGTGCACACTCGGCGGAGTCAGGAGTCGGCGAGCAGCAGGTCCGCGTCGAAGCAGGTGTGTGTGCCGGTGTGGCACGCCGCGCCCTCCTGGTCGACTATCAGCAGCACGCTGTCGCCGTCGCAATCGAGCCGCACCTCGTGCACGTACTGGGTGTGCCCGGACGTCTCGCCCTTGACCCAGTACTGCTGGCGGGACCGCGAGTAGTAGGTCCCCTTGCGGGTTTCCAGGGTGCGCGCGAGCGCCTCGTCGTCCATCCAGGCGACCATCAGCACCGCACCGGTGGCCCGCTCCTGGGCGACCGCACTGAACAGTCCGGCATCGTTGCGCTTCAGCCGCGCGGCAATCGCGGGATCGAGACTCATCGGACCACGATACCTTCGGCGCGCATGGCGTCCTTGACCTGAGGGATCTCCAGCTCGCCGAAGTGGAAGACGCTCGCCGCCAGCACCGCGTCCGCCCCCGCTTGCACGGCGGGCGCGAAATGGTCCACCGCGCCCGCGCCGCCGCTGGCGATCACCGGCACGTGCACCGCGGCCCGTGCGGCCCGGATCATCGGTAGGTCGAACCCGGCCTTGGTGCCGTCCGCGTCCATCGAGTTCAGCAGGATCTCCCCAACCCCGAGCTCGGCGCCGCGCAGGGCCCACTCGATCGCGTCGATCCCGGTGCCGCGCCTGCCGCCGTGCGTGGTGACCTCCCAGCCGGACGGCGTAGGCGCCTGGCCCTCGGGCACGGTGCGCGCGTCAACCGACAGCACGATGCACTGCGACCCGAAACGCTCGCTGAGCTCGCGCAGCAGCTCCGGGCGCGCGATCGCGGCGGTGTTGACGCTGACCTTGTCCGCGCCCGCCCTCAGCAGGCGGTCCACGTCCTGCTCGGTGCGCACCCCGCCGCCGACCGTGAGCGGGATGAAGACCTGCTCGGCCGTGCGGGTCACGACGTCGATCATCGTGCCGCGGTCCGAGGTGGACGCGGTGACGTCGAGGAAGGTCAGCTCGTCCGCGCCCTGCGCGTCGTACAGCGCCGCCAACTCCACGGGATCACCGGCGTCGCGCAGGTTCTCGAAGTTCACGCCCTTCACGACGCGGCCCGCGTCCACGTCCAGACACGGGATGACCCGAACCGCCACCGTCATTGCGTCAGCCTTCCTGCCGGTAGCCCCGGGTCCCGGTCCAGGTAGTCACCCGGATCGCCCAGAGCCACAAGAATATTCAACACCTCTTCGTGCACCCCCGGCGCCGCGGCGAGCACCGAGGTCGACCCGATGTGCCATGGCGCGCCCGCCAGGTCGGTGACCACACCGCCCGCCGCGCGCACCAGGGCGACGCCGGGCGCGTTGTCCCAGGGGTTGTGGCCGAACACCACCGACGCGCCGAGCGCGCCACCGGCGGTGAAGGCCAGGTCGGCTCCGGTACTGCCGTGCATCCGCAGCCGCCTGCTCACCCGGCTCAGTTCGCCGAGCGCCCGCACCCGGTATGCCCCGGGGATCGGTCCCCTGCCGTCGACGTTGAACGCGCCGAACCCGACAAGCGAGTCGGACAGCGACGCCTTCGCCAGCGGCGGCAGCGCCTCCCCGTTGCACAGCACCGGGCCGTCCACCACCGCCGCGTAGCGCCGGTCCATCGCGGGCAGCCAGGTCAGTCCGAGCACCGGGACCCCGTCGTCGAGCAGTGCCAGCAACATCCCCGCGGTCGGCAGGCCGGACGAGTAGTTCAGCGTGCCGTCGATCGGGTCCAGCACCCACACCGGCCCCTCGGTCAGGTCCTGGCCGCCGAATTCCTCACCGTGCACACCGATTCCGGTCAGCTCGGTCAGCTCCGCGCTGAGCCGTCGTTCCAGCTCGAGATCGAGTTCGGTGGCGAAGTCGCGGGAGCCCTTGCTCACCGCGCTCGGCGCGCCGACGCCGTCGAGAAAGCGCTCCTGCGCCGCGTCCAGCAGGCCGCTCGCGATGGAGAGCAGCTCGTGCGGGTCGCGGGGCAGGCTCATGTCCGGCGCTATCGCGAGACCGCGGCGATTGCCTCGGGAAGCGTGAACCGCCCGGCGTACAACGCCTTTCCGACGATGGAGCCCTCGACGCCCTGGTCGACCAGTCCGGCGATCGCGACGAGGTCCTCGATGCTGGACACCCCTCCGGAGGCCACGACCGGCGCCTTGGTGGCACCGCAGACCTGGCTGAGCAGCTCCAGGTTGGGGCCGGTGAGGGTGCCGTCCTTGCCGACATCGGTGACGACGTAGCGCGCGCAGCCGTCCCGGTCGAGGCGCTCGAGGGTCTCGAACAGGTCGCCGCCCTCGGTCACCCAGCCGCGCCCACGCAGCTGGTAGCGACCGTCGACGTTGCGGACGTCGAGCCCGACCGCGATCCGGTCGCCGTACTCACCGATGGCGCGGGCACACCACTCGGGGTTCTCGATGGCGGCGGTGCCGAGGTTGACGCGTGCGCAGCCGGTGGCCAGCGCGGCCCGCAGCGACTCGTCGTCGCGGATGCCTCCGGACAGTTCGACCTTCACGTCGAGTTCGCCGACAACCCCGGCGATCATCTCGCGGTTCGAGCCGCGACCGAAGGCGGCGTCGAGGTCGACCAGGTGCACCCAGTCGGCACCGTCGTTCTGCCACGCGAGCGCGGCATCCCGGGGGGATCCGTAGCTCGTCTCGCTGCCGGCCTCTCCCTGAACGAGGCGAACAGCTTCACCGTTGGCAACATCTACAGCAGGCAAAAGGACCAGGCTCACGTGCGCCTACCCTAGTCCGTCACCGCGGCGAGCCGGTTCCCGGGTCGCCGCCCTGCTCGCCCGCGCTGCCTTCGTCGTCCGCGGAGCCGTCGAGCGCACGCCTGGTCATCCGGGTGGAGGCGAGGCCCATCGCGAGGATCGCACCCCCGACCCCGGCGAGGACGATGATCAGTCCGAGGACCGGCCCCGGCTTGAGGATCGCCAGCACGACGGTGGCGAGCGCGAGGACGGCGGCGGCGGAGCCGAGCGAGAACAGGGCGAGGCGCCCCATCGACAGGCCGCGCCGCTGCCCGGTCACAGGCTGCGGACCCAGTTCTCCAGCAGCGCGGCGCCGGCGTCGCCGGACTTCTCCGGGTGGAACTGGGTGGCCGAGAGCGGCCCGTTCTCCACCGCGGCGAGGAACGGGCCGCCGTGGTCGGCCCAGGTCAGCTTCGCGGGCGCGAGCAGGTCGGAGTCGGCGAGCTCCCACTTCTGGACGGCGTAGGAGTGCACGAAGTAGAAGCGGGTGTCGGCATCGATCCCCGCGAACAGCACGCTGTCGGACGGGGCCTGCAGGGTGTTCCAGCCCATGTGCGGGAGCACCTCGGCCTGCAGCATCTCGACGGTGCCCGGCCACTCACCGCAGCCGTCGGCCTCGACGCCGTGCTCGACGCCGCGTTCGAACATGATCTGCATGCCGACGCAGATGCCGAGGACCGGCCTGCCGCCCGCGAGCCTCTGGCCGATGATGCGCTCCCCACGGACCGCGCGCAGGCCCTCCATGCAGGCCGCGAAGGCGCCGACGCCGGGGACCACCAGTCCGTCCGCGGCCAGGGCGACGGCGGGGTCCGAGGTGACCTCGACGTCCGCACCGACGCGGGCGAGGGCTCGTTGGGCCGAGTGCAGGTTGCCGGAGCCGTAGTCGAGGAGCGCGACGGAGGTCATGCGGCAACTCTATCGGCCCGGGCCCACGCCACCGGAATCACCAGCGCGATGGCCGCGGCGGCGATCGCGAACACCCACGTGTACCCGGCGTTCTGGGCGACCACCCCCAGCACGAGCGCACCGATCCCGGTCCCTGCGTCGTAGCTGATGTTCCACGCGGCGCTGGCCGCCCCGAGCTTGGATGGTCCCGCGCCGGTGAACAGCCAGACCAGCGCCTCGTTCTGGCAGGCCCCGAACCCGAGCCCGAACGCCACCGCGCCCGCGATCAGGAATCCGACCTGGCCGTCGCCGATCACCCCGGCCGCGAACAACCCGGCACCGAGCGTCGCGCAGGCCAGCGCGGGCACCATCGAACGGCCGTGCCCGATCCTGTCGGCCAGCGCGCCTGCGCCGTACCGCCCGACCAGGATCGCGCCGCTGACCACCGCGAGCGCAATGCCCGCGGCCGCCGCCCGGTCCTCGACCGCGATCGGGAGCAGGCTGGTGACCCCGCCGTATGCCGAGGCCACCACGACCATCGCCAGGCACGGCACCAGCAGCAGGCCGAACGGCAGGCGTCCGCGCGGGCCGGCCCGCGCCGGCCGTGGGATCGACGGCAGGGCGGCGATCGCGGCGATGGACAGCAAGGGCACCAGCGCCCCGAGCACGAACACCAGTGAGGACTGGCCGCGACCGAACAACGCCAGACCCACCGGCAGGGCGACCATCTGGGCCAGCGAGATGGCGATGCCCTGGGCGCCGGTCGCCCGGCCGAGGATCTCCTTGGGCGCCAACTCCCCGATCAGCGCGCTGCCGGCCACCGTCACCAGCCCGAAGCCGATCCCGCGCACCGCCGAGATGATCAGCGCGGGAACGGCTTCGGTGGAAACGAGGAAGGCGAGCGAGGGTAGACCGAGCAATAGGCAGCCGACGGCTAGCACCCACCGGTACCCCCAACTGCGCAGCAGGGTCGGCGTGCAGAGTTGGGTGGCGACGGTGGTGCCCATGAAGATCGCGGTGCTCGCGCCCGCGAGTGCGTCCGAACCACCCGCCTGCGAGATCGCCAGCGGGACCACGGGCAGCAGCAGCGACCACCCACCGAAGGTGGTCGCGCCCATGAGGAACGCCACCGGCAGCCCGCGGGTACGCCAGAGTCCGCCGGGTGCCGTCGCCCCGGAGACCGCGCCCATCAGATCAGCCGCAGGACCCCGCCCGCGGCCGCGATGATCGCCAGGGCGAGCAGCACACCGGAGGCGAACTTGTTGACGGTCCACATCGAGTACGCGCCACCGAGCGCGAACCCGGCCGCGATGAACAGGACGTAGATCAGCGCGTCACTCATGGTCTACAGCGCACCCTTGGTCGACGGCACCCCGGACACCCGCGGGTCCGGCTCGACGGCCTCGCGCAGCGCGCGGGCGACCGCCTTGAACTCGGCCTCGGTGATGTGGTGCTGGTCGCGGCCGTAGAGCACCCGCACGTGCAGCGCGATCCGCGCGTTGGAGGCGATCGACTCGAACACGTGCCGATTGATCACAGTGGCGTAGGGAACCCCCGGGTAGCCGCCGATGACGGCGTGCAGCATGTGCTCGGGTTCGCCGGTGTGCACGCAGTACGGGCGGCCGGAGACGTCGACGGAGGCATGCGCGAGGGTCTCGTCCATCGGGATGAAAGCGTCGCCGAAGCGGCGGATCCCCCGCTTGTCCCCGAGCGCCTGACCGAGCGCCTGGCCCAGCACGATCGAGGTGTCCTCGACGGTGTGGTGGGCCTCGATCTCGATGTCGCCCTCGGCCTTGACCGTCAGGTCGAAGCTGGCGTGACTACCGAGCGCGGTCAGCATGTGGTCGAAGAACGGCACGCCGGTGGAGATGTCGACGATCCCGGTGCCGTCGAGGTTCAGCTCGACGGCGATGCTCGATTCCTTGGTGGTGCGCTCGACCTTTGCGATCCGCCCGGTCATCGTGTCTCCTCAGTGATCTCCGTTGTGACGAGCTCCGTTGCGTCGAGCTTCTTGCTCACCCGCAACAGCTCGTCGTTCTCCGCGGCCAGGCCAATGGTCGCACGCAGGAAGCCCTCGATCCCCACATCCCGGATCAGCACGCCGTCGTCGAGGTAGCGCCGCCAGGTGGCGGCCGCGTTGGAGAACTGGCCGAACAGCAGGAAATTCGCGTCCGACTCGATCACCAGGAAGCCCATCGCCGAGAGCTCCGCCGACACCCTGTCGCGTTGCGCGGCGAGCTCAGCGACGCTGGCAAGGGTCTCGTCCGCGTGCCGCAGCGCCGCCCTGGCCGCGGCCTGGGTGATCACCGACAGGTGGTACGGAAGGCGCACCAGCAGAAGCGCTTCCACCACGGCGGGTGCGGCGGCGAGGTAACCCAGCCGGCCGCCCGCGAAGGCGAAGGCCTTGCTCATCGTGCGGGTCACGACCAGCTTGGTCGGGAACTCGTCGATCAGCGTGATCGCGCTCGGGCCCGAGGAGAACTCGCCGTACGCCTCGTCCACGATGACGATGCCGGGCGCCGCGGTGAGGATGCGACGCAGGTCGGACAGCGGAACGCTGTGCCCGGTGGGATTGTTCGGGCTCGTGACGAACACGACGTCCGGCTTCTGCTGCGCGACGGCCGCGATCGCCGCGTCCGGGTCGAGCGAGAAGTCCGACCGCCGGAACACCGGCAGCCACCGGGTCTCGGTGCCGTCCGAGATGATCGGGTGCATCGAGTACGACGGCACGAAGCCCATCGCGCTGCGACCCGGCCCGCCGAAGGCCTGCAGCAGCTGCTGCAGGATCTCGTTGGAGCCGTTGGCCGCCCACACGTTGTCGACGGTGACCGCGACGCCGGTCTGCCGGGTGAGGTACGCGGCCAGGTCGGTCCGCAACGCCACCGCGTCGCGGTCCGGGTACCGGTGCAGCTCGGCGGCCGCCGCCCGGACCGACTCCGCGACGTCGTCGATCAGCGCACGGGTCGGCGGGTGCGGGTTCTCGTTGGTGTTCAGCTGCACGGGCACCGTCAACTGCGGTGCGCCGTAAGGAGACTTGCCGCGCAGGTTCTCCCGGATGGGTAGCTCGTCGATGCTCGCCGCCGCGCCGGGTACCGGACCGCCGCTCACCGAAGCGCCTCGAAGCGCAGCCGCACGGCCTCGCCGTGTGCGGGCAGGTCCTCGGCGTTCGCGAGGGCGATCACGTGACCGGAGACGTCCTTGAGCGCGGCCTCCGAGTAGTCGACGACGTGGATGCCGCGCAGGAAGGTCTGCACGCTCAATCCCGAGGAGTGGCGCGCGCAGCCGGCGGTCGGCAGCACGTGGTTCGAGCCCGCGCAGTAGTCACCGAGGCTGACCGGCGACCAGGGGCCGACGAAGATCGCGCCCGCGGAGCGGACCATGGCGGCCACTGCCGAGGCGTCCTCGGTCTGGATCTCGAGGTGCTCGGCCGCGTAGGCGTTGACCACGCGCAGGCCGTCCTCGACGGAGGACACCAGCACCGTCCCGGACTGGCTGCCCGCCAGCGCCGTCGAGACCCGCTCGCTGTGCTTGGTGAGCTCGAGCTGGGCGGTGAGCGCGTCGTCCACCGCGTCCGCGAGCTCAACGCTGGTGGTGACGAGCACGCTGGCGGCCATCACGTCGTGCTCGGCCTGGCTGATGAGATCGGCGGCGACGTGCACCGGGTCGGCGGTGTGGTCGGCGAGGATCGCGATCTCGGTCGGTCCGGCCTCGGCATCGATCCCGACCAGCCCGCGGCACAGCCGCTTCGCCGCGGTGACGTAGATGTTGCCCGGCCCGGTGATCAGGTCGACCGGGGCCAGCTCGGCCCCGTCGGTGTCGGTGCCGCCGTAGGCCAGCAGCGCGACGGCCTGGCCACCGCCGACCGCCCACACCTCGTCGACGCCGAGCAGCTCGGCCGCGGCGAGGATGGTCGGGTGCGGCAAGCCACCGAAGGCGGCCTGCGGCGGCGACGCCACGACGAGCGACTCGACGCCGGCGGCCTGCGCAGGCACGACGTTCATCACGACGGACGACGGGTAGACCGCGTTGCCGCCCGGCACATACAGGCCGACCCGGTCCACCGGCACCCAGCGCTCGGTCACCGTGCCACCGGGCACCACCTGCGTGGTGGTGTCGGTGCGCCGCTGGTCGGCGTGCACGAGCCGGGTCCGCTCGATCGCGACCTCGAGGGCGGCGCGCACCGCCGGATCGAGCTCGGCGAGCGCCTTGGTCAGCTCGGCACGGGGCACCCGCACCTGGTCCGGACGGACCCCGTCGAACTTCTCGCCGAACTCGAGGGCCGCCTCGGCGCCCCGGTCGCGGACCGCCTCGACCATCGGCCGCACCTGATGCAGCACCGCGTCCACATCCACTCCACCTCGGGGCAGCGCGGCCCTGAGTTCGGCCGTGGTGGGTGTTCGACCGCGGAGATCCACGCGGGCGAGCTCGGTGCGGGCAGGCATGAGGGTCCCTTCAGAGGAATGGGTTTGTACTGATTATTCAGGATAGGTCCACGCGATTTTCCGCTGGCCGCCGCGACCGCGGGTTTCGTTCGTCTCCGGCCGTGCGGGAACCCCCCGTGCGCGTACGCTGACAAGGCGGTTCGCCGAGAGGATCGACATGACTCACGACGCGCGATCGATCGCAGAACAGAACACGGCTCTGCCGCCGGATGACGGCCGGGAACGGTTCGCGGGCTACGGGGTGATGGGGGCGCCGTTCGCCAGCGGCCACTGCCTTGCGTTACGACACTTCCCGGCCAGCTCGGTGGGCGCGGGCTACGACTCGGTGTGGCATCGAGACCCCGCGGGCGATTGGACGATCTACAGCAGCGTTTCGCCCGAGGTCAGCTGCGCCCGATACTTCGGCTCCGCGACCGAGGACGCACGGAGCGCAGACATCGCGGTGACGTGGACCGGCCCTGCCGCCTTCACCGTCACGGTGGACGACAAGCTCGTATGGGATCTCGTACTGGGGAAATCGGCGGCGACGGCGGCAATGACGGGCCTCGGTCGGGTCCTGCCCGCGGCCCTGTGGCGAAGCGACGCCGTCCTCTCCCTGATGGGGCGCGTGGCCGGACCCGCACTCGGGGTCGGGCACGTGCGGCTGACCGGCACCGCCTCGAACGGCCAGCGGTTCCGGGCGAACCCCCGGATGCTGTGGACCCTCGACGAGAGCCGGGCGACCATCGACGGGGTCGACCTCGGACCACCTGGGCCGTTGCCCGAGCAGGCGCATCTAGGCGACTTCTGGATCCCGCAGCGGGGGATGTTCGTGGTCGGCGAGGCGTACTTCGAGAGCTAACCCGACGATCTCCGTCGAGCGAGCCCACCGAGTGCCAGCAACGCGACGATCAGCGCACACGATGCGGGCACCCAGTTCCCGAGGCGGTCGAACGCGGTGTCCTCCCCCGCCATCGGCACGTCGACGATCAGCGCGCCGCTCTCGGCGGCCGGCATCCACGCGAGCCGGTTCCCCCGCGCGTCGAAGGCCGCCGAGACGCCGGTGAGCGCGGCCGCGGCCACCGGCCGTCCGGTCTCGGCGGCCCGCAGTGCGCCGAAGCTGGCGAGCTGCGCGGGCGCCCAGCTGCCCTGAAAGGTCGCCGTCGACGACTGGTAGACCAGCAGCGCGGCGCCGTTTCTCGACTGGGCGCGGGCCAGGTCTGGGAAGGTCTGCTCGAACGAGATCAGCGGCCCGATCGCCAGGCCGTCGACGTCCATCACCACCAACTTCTCACCCGCCTGACGGTTCTGTCCCGCCGCGGCGGTGACCCGGCTGAGCCAACCGAGCTGACCGCGGAACGGGACGTACTCGCCGAACGGCACCAGCCGGGTCTTCCGGTACTCGGCCTCGATCCCCTCACCGCTGATCAGGGTCGAGGTCTTCGCGATGGCTCCGCCTGCGACCCGCGCGTCGACGTTCACCAGCAACTCGGCGCCGACGGCACCCGACAGCGCGGTCAGCCGGGCGAGCACGTCGGGCCGGGCGGTGAGGTCCTCGCCGACGCTGCTCTCGCCCCACACGACAAGATGCACCGGGCGGCCGAGTCCGCGGGTCAGCTCCTCCTGGCGGCTCAGCAGGTCGTCGTGCACGATTCCCGGTTGCACGAGCGCCACCGGCACCGTCGGTGAGTCCGGCAGGTCGGATCGGGCCGCGGACCACAGCGGACCGACCACGACCGCCACCAGGGCCGTCGCCGCTCCGACGCATCGAGCCGATGTCGGCGGTGTGGACCAGGCCCAGGTCCGGCCGCCGACGATCAGGATCGCGAACCCGACGTTGGCCGCGACCACGGCGAAACCCACCAGCCAGACCCCGCCGACCGAGGCGAGTGCCAACACGTCGGGTCGGCGCCACTGCGTCGATCCGAACAGCGACCACGGCCCACCGAGCCAGTGCCAGGACCGCACGGTCTCGATCAGCACCCAGCCGGCGGGCACCCCGATCACGGCCGCCACCGCCCGCGCCGGGGTCTCGGCGCCACGCAGCAGTGCCCGCACCAGGATCCCCCACCCGGACCACAGCAGCGCGACAAGACCGATCACGAACGGGAAGAAGTAGACCAGGTTCGGCGCCAGCCAGTACTGCGTCCCGGACAGGAACCCGACACCCGCGAGCCATCCGCGCAGCGCCGCCTCGCGCGGCGTGTCCGCCGCGCGCAGCAGGAGCAGGACCGGCACCAGCGCCACCCAGGCCAGGAGGTCGAGGCCCGGCGCGGGGAAGGCGACCAGCGACAGCGCACCGGCGATCAGGACGGCGCCGCGGGCCGGCCAGCGCGAGCGCACCGCTCAGACGGCGGTGAGGGCAGGCGCCTCGGCGGCGGGTGTGCAGGTCCGGATGAACTCGCCCACCCTGGCTATCGCCCGCTCCGCCTCCGGGATGAGGCCTGCGGCCGCGTGGAAGACGTGGACCTGCCGATCCCAGACCTCCAGGGTCACCGTGACCCCCGCCGCGCCGAGGCGCTGGGCCATCAGTTCCGCGTCCGGGTAGAGGATCTCGGTCGAGCCGACGTGGATCAGGACCGGCGGCAACCCCGCGAGCGCCCCGTTCACCGGTGAGGTTCGCGAGTTCGCGCCCGCCCTCGCGGCCGCGATGTCAGCCAGTGCGAGCAGGACCGCGCGCGGGATCAACGGGCAGCCGTCGGCCGCCGGGTGTGCCAGCTTGGTCGCGGGATCAATGTCGGTCAGGGGCGAGAGTGCGACGAGGCCTGCCGGGGTCGGCAGGCCGAGCTCGGCGATCGCGATCGCCGTCGCGAAGGTCAGGTAGCCACCGGCCGAGTCGCCCGCGATGACGATCCGCTTGCCCTCGAAACCCTGCTCCAGCAACCACCTGTAACCGGCGACACCGTCCGCGATGGCCGCATCGATCGGATGCTTGGGCAGCATCCGGTAGTCGACGGCGAGCACCGGCGCCCCCGCCGCACCGGAGATCCGCGAGACCAAGCTCCTGTGGGTGTTCAGCCCGCACGTGAGGAAGCCGCCCCCGTGCAGGTACAGCACCACCGCGTCCCGCATCGCGTCGCGGGCCTGGAGCCATTCGGCGTCACAGTGCTCGAGGCGGATCCGGCGTCGGCCCACTCCCCGGCCCGGCGGGACCATCCTGGCCGCGAAGTCCAGCGCGCCCGCGGGCCACATGGCACTCGGCCAGCGGGCCCACACCTCGAGGGCGGGCTTGACGGTGAATCGGACCGACTCGGCCAGGATCCTGGATCGGAGGCTTGCGCCGGCGATGAAGCGCGGCTCCGCTGCGACTGCGATCCGTGGGGATCGCGTCGTTCGTGCCCGGCGGATGGTCCGCCCCGACGGCGATGTGTTCGCAGTCATCTGAGCTCCCGGCCTTGCGTCTAACAACCACTGCCGAAAGTTCAAAGGCAGTTGAATCATGGTACGTGATCCAGAACACATTTACGAGGACGTAACAATCCCGACCGCAGGTCAGCAGGTCGACGCGCGGTCGTTGGGCGGGGGCGTGCACCCGGTGGCCGCGGCGCGTGCGCCGGATTACCTTGGAGTCGAGGGTTCGGCCGCGAAGTGGCTATGCGAGCGGCCGGGCCCCCACCGAGCGTTGATCGTGGGAGTCGAGATGACCGCGTTGGGCCTGCTGACACTGGTGGTGGGCATCCTGCTGATCGTGGTCGAGGCCCACACCCCTACCGCGGGGATCCTCGGGGCCGGGGGTGCGCTGCTGTCCGCCGCGGGTGTGTGGATGCTGTTCGCCGCCGATGGCGCCGGATCCGTGATCGCGGTCCCTGTGACGGTCGGCGTCGCGGTGGTCGGGCTCGGCGTGATGGCACTGGCCGGACGAAAGGCGCTGGTCGCGAGGCACCTGCCCGTGCACAGCGGGCCCGAGTCCCTCATCGGGACGAACGCCGTCGTCCGGAACTGGACCGGATCGCACGGCCAGGTGGAGACGGCAGGCGGGCTCTGGCGCGCCAAGATGGAATTCGGGTACGAGCAGGATCCGGAGCCGTCCGAGGGCGAGTCCGTTGTCGTCGAACGGATCCGCGGACTCACCCTGTCCGTGCGCCGCCGCGAACCGTGGGAGTGGTCGCCGTGACCGTCGTCTTCGCCCTTCTCGTCATCGTCACCCTGCTGCTGTTCGTGCTGCCCGGCACCTCGGTCCGGATCCTGCGCGAGTACGAACGCGGTGTGGTCTTCCGGCTGGGCCGCGTCCTCGATTCCAAGGGGCCCGGGCTGGTCCTGCTGGTGCCCGCAGTCGATCGGATGGTGCGCGTCAGCCTGCGCACGGTGACGCTCAAGATCCCCGTCCAGGAGGTGATCACCCGCGACAACGTGCCCGCGAAGGTGACCGCCGTCGCGTACTTCCGGGTGATCGACGCCGATCGGGCGATCGTCGAGGTGGAGGACTTCCTGCTCGCGACGCTGCAGATCGCACAGACGACGCTGCGCTCGATCCTGGGCAAGGCCGAGCTCGACGCCCTGCTCGCCGAGCGGGAACGGCTGAACGAGGACCTGCAGAAAGTGATCGATCAGCAGACCGAACCGTGGGGCGTGAAGGTCACCACCGTCGAGATCAAGGACGTCGAGATCCCGGAGAACATGCAGCGGGCCATCGCGCGACAGGCCGAGGCCGAGCGCGAACGGCGCGCCAAGATCATCAACGCCGAGGGCGAGTTCCAGGCTTCGGCGAAGCTGGCCGAGGCCGCCGAGATCATCAGCCGCAACCCGACGACCCTGCAGCTGCGCTACCTGCAGACGCTGCGCGAGATCGGTGGCGAGCACAACTCGACGATGATCTTCCCGCTGCCGCTCGACCTGGTCCGGCCGTTCCTCGGTGACGGCCCGAGGGCCTAGGTCGCGGCGGGTATCTCGAACTCGCCCTGGCCTGCGAAGTCCACCTGCCGCCGCGCGTTGGCGAGCGCGCTCACCAGACAGGTACCGATCGGGCCGCCCCGGTCGAACATCGTCGCGGTGCCGACGGCAAGGCCGTCGGAGCTGATGTGGTCGTCCGCCTCGATTCCGACATCGGGTCCCTCGGGCAGTCTGGCCAGCACGAGGGTCAGGTCCACGTTGATGAAGCCGACACCCTCGCTACCCCAGTTGGTCATGAGACTGGTCGGCTCGCCTGCCATCGCGGCGCGCTCGAACTGCGACGGCTCCTCCCCGGCCACCACGGGAAGGTGCCTGGCCCACATGCGTTTACGACTCGCGCCCTGATGTTCGAACATCGAGGTGGACCAGCCGTCGGGGTGGGAGTCGCTGCCGAAGTACGGCGGCGTGAGCGCGTCGGTCGGCGGCGCGATCGAGGCTGGCGGCGGGGACGGGCGGCTGTCGCGGGTCCAGACCTCGCCGGGCGGCTGCTCCGACGGGCGCAGGAACACCGCGGATGCTCGCGCGACGGGTTCCCCGTCCTGGAGCAGCTCGGCGTCGGCGACCCGGATCCGCTTGCCGTCGCGCACCGCCCTGGTCGCGGAGGTCAGCGGCCGGGTCCGCGCCGGACGGAAGAGGTCGACCGTCAGCCGGGTCGGCACGAATCCGTCTCCGCCGTGCCCGCTTTCGAGCGCGCGGGCGAGGAGTCCGCACAGCGCCACCCCGCTCACCATGTCCGGCGACCACCGGCTGACCGCGAAGGGCAACGCCACGTATCCGCCCGGCGTCGTGTCGAAGAAGGCGAGCGGATGGTTCACGAGCGGCACCTCTCGGATCGGCGGGTCCGGCCCCCATCATGGGTGGCCGCAGACCCGGAACGATGCAGAATCGTTGACCCGTCGAACGTAATTCATCGGCGAAACGGCCGCAGGAGCGGACCCCGCTGCCCTACCCTCCGACGCGTGACCCGAATCGCCCGGATCCTCGCCCTCGTCCTCGCGGTGGCTGGAGGTCCGATGGCCGCCGGATCACCCGCCCAGGCCGTCCCCACGGGGCTCGGTGCGGATTTCGAGTGGGGCGTGGCCACCTCCGGCTTCCAGTCCGAGGGCACGCCGCCGGACAGCAACTGGTCCCGCTACGTGTCGTCGGGCAAGACCCACGACCCGTACGGTTCCGGGCCCGACTTCCGGCACCGCTACCGGGAGGACATCGCCCGCGCGGCGGACCTCGGCGTCGACGTGTTCCGCTTCTCCGTCGAATGGGCCCGGGTGCAGCCGACCCCGGACGGCTGGGACGAGGCCGAGTTCGCCTACTACGACGACGTGATCGAGGAGATCCGCGGGCACGGCATGACGCCCATGATCACCCTCGACCACTGGGTCTACCCGGGCTGGATCGCCGACCGCGGCGGCTGGGCCGACCCGGACACCCCGGCCCGCTGGCTCACCAACGCCGAGCGGGTGGTCGAACGCTACGCAGGCGCAGGGGCCGACTGGATCACCTTCAACGAGCCAACGGTGTTCGTGCAGAAGGAGCTGACCTTCGGCGGCATCTCGCTGCCCGCTGCCCCGCAGATGCTGGACCGGATGGTGGCCGCGCACCGCAGCATCTACGACACCATCCACCGACTCGACCCCGGCGCCCGCGTCTCGAGCAACGTCTCCTACATCCCCGCCGCGATGGGGGCGGTCGACTCGGTCTTCGCCGACCGGGTCCGCGACAAGCTCGACTTCCTCGGCCTCGACTACTACTACGGCGTCTCGCTGGACAACCTCACCGCGGCGGCCGCCGTCACCGACGCCTTCTACGACATCCGGCCGCAGCCGGACGGGATCTATCACGCCGCGATGTACTACGCGCGCAAGTACCCGGAGCTGCCGATATACGTGGTGGAGAACGGGATGCCCACCGACAACGGCGCGCCGAGGCCCGACGGGTACACCCGCTCGGATCACCTGCGCGACCACGTCTACTGGCTCACCCGCGCGCGGGCCGACGGCGCCGACGTGATCGGCTACAACTACTGGTCGATCACCGACAACTACGAGTGGGGCACCTACCGGCCGCGGTTCGGCCTCTACACCGTCGACACGCTGACCGACCCGGCGCTGACCCGCAGGCCGACCGACGCGGTGTCCACCTACCGAGACCTGATCGCCGCCGACGGTGTGCCCGCCGACTACCGGCCGGTGATGGCACCCGCGTTCTGTTCGCTGGTCAGCCCGCCGCAGAGCTGCCTGAGCCCGCCCGACCCCTGGCCTGCGATGTCGGGATCGGCCGGGCCGGGCCGCTAGCGTGGCCCTCAGGCGTATCGCCGCTGCAGACCCTCGAGCGTCGCCGAGATCCCCTTCGCGTTCTTCTGTGGAAACCCGCTGAGCTCGAAGGACTTTGCCAGCTTCGAGCCGGTGTAGTCGAAGACCTCGGTGACCTGTGTCTGCGGCACCGGCGCGTCGGCCGAGAAGACCTCGGCGAACTCCCAGCGCCACCGGTGCCCGAACGGGTGCCGCCACTCGATCACCTTGCCGTCCTCGAACGCGGTGACGGTGCTGGTGATCCGGTAGGGGAAGCCGAGCATGCGCATCGACATCGAGAACTCGGCGCCCCGCTCGAGTCGCGCCGGCCCCGAGACGGCGGCCTGCACGGTTCCCGATCCGTCCAACTCGTGATGTCGTCTCGGGTCGGCGACCAGGCCGAACAGTTCGTTCACGGGGGCATTGACGAGGACCCGGCGGGCCACCTTGCGGGGTCCCAGGTCTACGGGCTCGACTGAGAGTGCGGGCATGGGCACAAGATACGCGTGGCGGCCCCCGTCCTATGCTCCAACCGCGGGCACGCGCGTCGCGTGTCGCCCGCTCCTCGTAGGTGAAGGTGGAGTTCTCATGGCCTGGCAGATGTGGTTCGCGTTCTTCGGTGCCGCGTGGGTGATCAGCCTGTCCCCCGGCGCGGGCGCGATCGCGTCGATGTCCACCGGCCTCAGCCACGGCCTGCGCCGCGGCTACTGGAACATCCTCGGCCTGCAGATCGGGCTGTTGCTGCAGGTGGTCATCGTCGCGGCCGGGGTCGGCGCGCTCCTCGCCAGCTCGGCGCTGGCGTTCACCGTCATCAAGTGGTTCGGGGTCGCCTATCTGGTCTACCTCGGGATCCGGCAGTGGCGGGCGGCGCCGACCGAGGTGTCCGCTGAGACCGATTCCCGCCGCCACTCCGCGGCCGCCCTCGTCGCCCGCGGGTTCCTGGTCAACGCCAGCAACCCGAAGGCGGTGGTCTTCATGCTGGCCGTCCTGCCACAGTTCCTGGACCCGACGGCGCCGCTGGTCCCGCAATACGCGATCATCGCCGCGACGATGATCGTCGTGGACGTCATGGTGATGACCGGCTACACCGGGCTGGCCGCGCGGGTGCTGCGGATGATGCGCTCACCGAAACAGCAACGCGTCACAGGCCGGGTCTTCTCTGGCCTGTTCTTCACCGCGGCGGCGTTCCTGTCGCTCGTGCACCGCGGCGCTACGGCCTAGCCGCGGCGCCCGGACGTCAGGCCTGCGGTGCGCCGATGTTGACCATCCAGCCGATGCCGAACTTGTCGGTACACATGCCGAATTCGTCGCCCCACATCTGCTTCTCCAGCGGGACCGACACGGTGCCGCCGTCGCACAGCTTCGCCCAGTAGCCACGCAGCTCGTCGCCGTCGTCGCCACTCAGGCTGACCGCGATGTTCTCGCCGGGCTTGTGTTCCATCCCGGGCGGCGTATCGGCTCCCATCAGCGTGTATCCGCTGGGTGTCTCCAACATGCCGTGCATGATCAGGTCGGCCCCAGGGGCGTCCGGCGCGCCGAACTCACCGAAGGTGCTCAGGTTCAGGGTGCCGCCGAACACACCCTGGTAGAACTCCATGGCCTGCCTCGCGTTGTCGGCGAAGCTGATGTACGGGTTGAGACGAGAGCTCATCTGGTTCTCCTTCATCCGTCGCACGTTCGGTCTCTTGCAGACTAGCGCGGCGGGGCGACAGGAAACCGTTACATGTCCAGGCCGAGATCCAGCACGGTCACCGAATGCGTCAGGGCGCCGACCGCCAGGTAGTCCACCCCGGTCCTGGCGTAATCGGCCGCCACGTCGAGGGTGAGCCCGCCCGAGGACTCGAGCTTGGTCTGCGGCGCCACCGCGTTGCGCCGCTGGACCGCGGTCTGCGTCTCCCAGAGCGCGAAGTTGTCCAGCAGCACCAGCTCGACGTTCTCCGCGAGCACCTGGTCGAGCTGGGTCAGGCTGTCCACCTCGACCTCGCACTCGATGTCGGGGGCCGCCGCCCGCACCGCGTTGAGCGCGGCGACCACCGAGCCTGCCGCCGCGACGTGGTTGTCCTTGATCAGCGCCGCGTCCCCGAGACCCATCCGGTGGTTGACCCCGCCGCCCATCCGGACCGCGTACTTCTGCAACGCGCGCAACCCGGGCAGCGTCTTGCGGCTGTCGCGGATCCGGCAGTCGGTGCCGCCCACCTCCTCGACCCAGGCCGCGGTGGCGGTCGCGATCCCGGACAGGTGGCACATCAGGTTGAGCATGGTGCGCTCCGCGGTGAGCAGGTCCCTCGTCGGGGCCAGCACGGTCAGCACCGACTCCCCCGGCCGCACGACAGCACCGTCCTCGACGCGGGCGAGCACCTCGTAGTTGCCTGCCCCGACCACCTCGTCGAGCACCAGCAGACCCACGTCGATCCCCGCCACCGTGCCCGCAGCCCTCGACACCACGGAGGCCTTGGCAACCGCTCCGGCGGGCACCGTCGCGACCGAGGTGATGTCGGGGCCGTAGCGCAGGTCCTCACCCAGTGCCACCCGCACCAGGGTGAGGATCTCGTCGCGGTCCAGGCCGTCCGCCAGCGTGGTCATCGTGCTCCTGTCGAAGTCGTCACAAGGGTCGTCTGTCTCTAGTTCGGGGCCGTCACGAGTTCGGGCAGCTCGAGTTCGCCGTCGGACCCGAGCCGGACCTCGATGCCGCGGCGCAACGACTCCGACGCCTCGGGGAAGTCGCTGCGGGTGTGGCAGCCCCTGCTCTCGGTCCGTGCGCGGGCCGCCAGCACCAGGGCGGCGGCCGTCACCGTGAGCGCCGCGTCCTCGAGACCCGTCGCCCCGGCCGGGACGAGCTCGACGGACGCTTCGAGTTCCCGTGCCGCCGTGGACAATCCGGCTCCGTCCCGGACCACGGAGGCGTGCGCGGTCATCAGCGCCTGCACCCGATCGCGGGCGACATGCGGACGTGGCCGCAGTTCGGCGGAGCCGACCTCCACTGCCGTCCCGGCCCGCTCGGCGGCCGCGATGCCTGCGCGCTCCCCGACCACCAGGCCCTCGAGCAGGCTGTTGGAGGCCAACCGATTGGCGCCGTGCAGGCCGGTGCGCGCCACCTCGCCCGCGGCGTACAGCCCCGGCACCTCGGTGCGCCCGTGCACGTCGGTCACCACGCCGCCGCACGCGTAGTGCGCCGCCGGGGCCACCGGGATGAGCTGGTGCGCGGGGTCGATCCCCGCGGCCAGGCAGGACGCGGTCACCGTAGGGAACCGCTCCGCGAACCCGGCGAGCCCGCGCGCGTCGAGGTACACGTGGTCGGTGCCGAGCCGACGGATCCGGTCCGCGATGGCACGCGAGACCACATCGCGGGGGGCCAGGTCACCCATCGGGTGCACCCCGGCCGTCACCGAGTCACCGTTGCCGTCCAGCAGGATCGCACCCTCGCCCCGAACGGCCTCGCTGATCAGCGGCCGACGGCCGACGCCGCCGGGAGTGAACAGCACGGTCGGATGGAACTGCACGAACTCGACATCCGCGACGGCCGCACCGGCGTCCAACGCCAGCGCGATGCCGTCGGCGGTCGCGCCTGGCGGGTTGGTGCTGCACGAGTACAGCTGCCCGAGCCCACCGGTGGCCAGCAGCACCGCGGGTGCATGGATGACGCCGATGCCCTTCTCGGACAGCACGATCAGGCCGGTGACGCCGCGCGCGTCGGTGACGACGCGAGCCGCGGCCGCCCCGAACAGCACCGGCATCCCGGCCGCGTTCAGGGCCCGCTGCACCTCGGCGCCCGTCGCGTCGCCGCCGGCATGGATGATCCGGCGGACGCTGTGCCCGCCCTCGCGGGTGCGGGAGACGTCGCCGTCGCGGCCGCGGTCGAACACCGCGCCGAGATCGGCGAGCGCGGCGACCGCGTCGGCACCGCCTGCCACGATCGAGCGCACCGCATCCTCGTCACAGAGCCCGGCGCCCGCGGCACAGGTGTCCGCAACGTGGGAGTCGACGGAGTCCGTCCGCAGGTCGCCGACGACCGCGATGCCGCCCTGCGCGTACTGCGTCGCGGTGTCGGTCGGTCCGCCCTTGCTCACGGTGAGCACCTTCAGACCGCGCAGCGAGGCGGCACGGGCCGCGGTCAGGCCCGCGACCCCGCCGCCGACGACCACGAGGTCGGCGTTCGCCTCCCAGCTCGCCCGGCCGGCAGGCGTCATTACTCGCCGCCGCCCGGGTTGCCGATCTCGATCATCCGCTGCACGGACTTGCGGGCCCGCTCGGCGGTGGCCGGGTCGACGTCCACCTCGTCCTTGCCCTCGATGAGGCAGCGCAGCAGCGCGGCCGGGGTGATCATCTTCATGTACGGGCAGGAGGCACGGTCGTTGACGGCCTGGAAGTCGATCTCCGGCGCGGCCTTGCGCAGCTGGTGCAGCATGCCGACCTCCGTCGCGACCAGCACCTGCTTCGCGTGGCTCGCGCGGGCCGCGTCCAACATGCCGCCGGTGGACAGGATCTTGACCTTGTCCTCGGGCACGAAGCCCTCGCCCGCGAGGTACAGGGCGGAGGTGGCGCAGCCGCACTCCGGGTGCACGTACAGCTCGGCGTCGGGGTGCGACTTGGCCTGCGCGGTGAGCTCGTCGCCGTTGATGCCTGCGTGCACGTGGCACTCGCCCGCCCAGATGTGCATGTTCGTCCGGCCGGTCACCCGCTTGACGTGCGCGCCGAGGAACTGGTCCGGCAGGAACAGCACCTCACGGTCGGGGTCGATCGAGTTGACCACGTCGACCGCGTTGGACGAGGTGCAGCAGATGTCGGTCAGGCCCTTCACCTCGGCCGTGGTGTTCACGTACGACACCACCACCGCGTCCGGGTAGTCGGCCTTCCAGGCCCGCAGGTCGTCCGCGGTGATCGAGTCGGCGAGCGAGCAGCCGGCGCGCTCGTCGGGGATGAGCACGGTCTTGCTAGGGCTGAGGATCTTCGCGGTCTCGGCCATGAAGTGCACACCGCAGAACACGATGGTGTCCTCCGGCGCCTCGGCTGCGATCCGGGACAGCGCCAGCGAGTCGCCGACGTGGTCGGCGACGTCCTGGATGGCGGGCAGCTGGTAGTTGTGCGCGAGCAGCGTCGCACCGCGTTCCTTGGCGAGGCGCCGCACCTCGGCCGCCCACTCCGGAGTGGCCTCCACACCTGTGTAACCGCCGGGTGCGTCCGTGATCGAACCCGCACCTGCCCACAACGTCGATGTCATGGCCTTGCTCCTTCACCGTGGATCCGGTCGGTCTGCGCCGGATCTGCCATCCGATTCCCCACACGTGCGGGTTTCGATTCTCGGGGTTTTCGACTTAGGATCGAAAACATGCCTCATCCTAGCACCGTCCACGAAGTGCTCACCGCGGTCTTCCAGGTTCGCGACTTCGACGGCCACCCCGAACTGGCGGTACTGCTGTGGCAGCGGGCCCTTGACCCGCAGAAGGGCACCTGGTCGCTGCCCGGCGGACAGCTCGGCGACGACGAGGACCTGATCACCTCGGCCCGGCGTCAGCTCGCCGAGAAGGTCGACGTGCGCGAGGTGGCGCACCTCGAGCAGCTCTCGGTGTTCAGCGATCCCGCCCGGGTCCCCGGCGACAGGAGGATCGCGTCGACCTTCCTCGGGCTGATCCCCCTGCCCTCCGATCCGCATCTGCCGCCGGACACCGCATGGCACCCGGTCTCCGCCCTGCCCGAGATGTCTTTCGACCACGGCGTCGTGGTCGAGCACGCCCGGGCGCGGTTGGCGGCGAAACTGTCGTACACCAATATCGCCTTCGCCCTGGCGCCCGCCGAGTTCGCGATGTCGACGCTGCGCGAGATCTACTGCGCCGCACTCGGTTATCAGGTGGACGCCACCAACCTGCAGCGGGTGCTCGGCCGACGCGGGGTGCTCACGCCCACCGGCACCACCGCGCCGTCGGGCAAGGCGGGCGGACGTCCGCCCGCGCTCTACCGGTTCGCCGAGTCGCGGCTGCGCGTCACCGACGAGTTCGCGGCCCTGCGACCGCCGAGCTAGGCCTCGAGCCGACTGTGCACCTGCTGGGGCATCGCCCCTGGAAGGTCGCCGGCAGGTGCACTCTCGGCGGGAGCGGCGGAGACACCGAGGTCGTCGCGGGGGCTCATCGAGGCGAGCACCAGGTACACGAAGGCCGCCACCAGCGGCTGCAGGATGAGCACCATCGCGGTGCCCAGCCCAGGCGAGACCGGGACGATCTGCCCGGCGACGGCGTCGGGCAGATCGGGGAACCGCAGCCCCGCGACCCCGAGGCCGACCACCGCGGTGGCGGCGGCACCGACTGCCGATCCGATCAGCAAGCCGACGAGCACGACGGGCCCGCGCACCGAACGCCACAGCCAGGCCGCCGACGCACTCAGCACGCCGACGGTCAGGCCGGCGCACAGGAACAACGCGACCGCGTCGAACTGGTGCCCGCTCTCGGAGGTCAGCGACGCCGCGCGACCGCCGGAGACCACCAGGAAGTGCTGTGCGGGCACGAGCAGCCCCCACCCGATCCCGGCGAGCGCACTGGCCGCGACCACGGCCACCACGATGCGCGCGGCGGCACGGATCTCCGACCTGTCGACGGCCACGGTCAGCGCTGGCCCAGGTAGCTGGAGTCGATGACCCCGTGCCGGGAGCACTTGGCCCACCAACCGTCGGGGCTGACCTGCACGATCATCCGCCTGCCGCAGTCCTCGCAGAAGCGCGGCGGCTCGAGGCCGAGCTGAGCCGCGGCCGGGACGGTGTCGTCGAAGCCCGGCACCACCCGCCTACCGGTGAACGGGTTGTAGCGCTCTGCGATCTCGTCGACGGGAGCGGCACTGCTCAGCTCTTGAGGGAACGTCACGTATCCACCCTAGATGGTGTCGTTGAGGGCCTTGATCGGCATCTGCAGCTCGCCGAGCAGGTCCAGATCCTTCTCGGCCGGGCGGCCGAGGGTGGTCAGGTAGTTGCCGACGATGACGGCGTTGATGCCACCGAGGATGCCCTGCTTGGCGCCGAGGTCGCCGAGGGTGATCTCGCGACCGCCCGCGAAGCGCAGGATGGTGCGCGGCAGCGCGAGCCGGAACGCGGCCACCGCGCGCAGCGCGTCGGAGGCAGGCAGCACCTCGAGATCGCCGAACGGCGTGCCCGGTCGCGGGTTGAGGAAGTTCAGCGGCACCTCGTCGGGCTCGAGCTCGGCCAGGTTGGCGGCGAACTCGGCACGCTGCTCCAGGCTCTCGCCCATGCCGAGGATGCCGCCGCAGCAGACCTCCATGCCTGCCTCGCGGACCATCCGCAGGGTGTCCCAGCGCTCCTCCCAGCTGTGCGTGGTGACCACGTTCGGGAAGTGCGACTTGGCGGTCTCGAGGTTGTGGTTGTAGCGGTGCACGCCCATCGCGGCGAGCTGGTCGACCTGCTCCTGGTTGAGCATGCCCAGCGAGCACGCGACCTGGATGTCGACCTCGTTGCGGATGGCCTCGACACCGGCCGCGACCTGCGCCATCAGCTTCTCGTCGGGCCCGCGGACGGCGGCGACGATGCAGAACTCGGTTGCGCCGGACTTCGCGGTCTGCTTGGCGGCCTCGACCAGGCTCGGGATGTCGAGCCAGGCGGCCCGGACCGGGGACTGGAACAGGCCGGACTGTGAGCAGAAGTGGCAGTCCTCGGGGCAGCCGCCGGTCTTGAGGCTGATGATGCCCTCGACCTCGACCTCGGGACCGCACCACTTCATCCGCACGTCGTGGGCGAGGCCGAGCAGTTCCTCGAGGCTCTCGTCCGGCAGCTGCAGAACGGCGAGCGTCTGCTCCTGGGTCAGTCCCTCACCGCGCTCGAGGACCTGTTCCCTGGCGACGGCGAGAATATCTGTGCGGGCGGGGGCCTGGGTCACTGCAACTCCTCGGGGGCTGGACACTTTGATGCAACTTGAACACCGTGCAAGTTGAACGGCGTTCAGGTTAGGGTCGTGGTGGAATGGTGTCAAACGCCACACGACCACTCAGGGGATGACGAACAGTGCAGCTGCGACGCGGTGACGTCCTCGACGGGGCGATCGCCATCCTCGACGAGTACGGCCTCGGGGACCTCACGATGCGCAGGCTGGCCACCTCGCTCGGCGTACAGCCGGGGGCGCTGTACTGGCACTTCCCCAACAAGCAGACCCTGCTCGCGGCGATCACCGACGAGATGCTGACAGGCGTCTCGGCGCCGATCGAGGCCGCGAACTGGGATGCCCGGCTGCGGACCGTGGCGCACCGCATGCGCGACGCACTGCTCGCGCACCGTGACGGCGCCGAGCTTGCCGCCGCCTCCTACGCCGCGCGGCTCGCCACGAACGGCGCACACGCGACCCTGGCGAGCACCTGCGAGGCTGCAGGCCTGCCGGGCAACGAGGCCGAGCTCGCGGCCGACACGCTGCTGTACTACATCCTCGGCCAGACGATGGACGAGCAGTCCCGCATGCAGATGGACTCGCACGGCGCCCTCACCGAGGCGGCGTCGCCGCTCGTCGAGTCACTGATGACCGACGCCCCGCACGGCACCACCCGATTCGACTTCGGGCTGAGCCTGTTCGTGGACGGCGTGCGGAGCCGGCTGGGATCTCCGGTCCGGGACTGACCACAGTCCCACGCGCACGCCTGGCGGTGCACGGCCGAGGTCACGCGTCCACGTGTTGCGGCCACACCACGATTCGACGCGCGCTCAGTCCGCGCGAGGCCACCGCATTGGAACCGGCCGGGCCGGAATGAACGGCGCCTATAGCACAAATCGAGAGCAGCGCTTCCGCCAGGAGTCTCTCTGCACACAAATGAGCACGACTCACCCAACCCTTGGGAAATTGGGCAACCCGAGGAGGCCCGACGCGGAGTTTCGAACGACTTCAAATTTGCGATAATTTCGCGAGCGAATAGGCGATCCGACTCCGCCAGCGTGTTTGGGTCCACGGTGGGCATACCTCTCTCGGGCGTCACCGCGATCACCGCGGCCTCCGTCTCACGCGCGAGCCTGCGAGGGTAATTCCATATTCATCTATTTCTCCGAGCCTGTCGGGCACTGAACATCAACGTGGTCGTCCATCATCGAGGACCATCGGAGCTGAGTCCCCTCCACAGAGCTCGCGATGACCGACCCCGCCTTTCTAATCGAAAGTGGAATGACCACCAAGAATCCGAACTCATTGCCCGGGCCTCCGAACGGAACGCAAGCACTGCAATCCGCAGGATGGACCTGATACCATCGCAAATTGTCCGCACTAGCGGAAACACAACATACAAATTAATACGGACGGTTGATCCTCGATTCGGCCGTCCGTGTTTAGTCGTGAATCACACGGCTAGCCTCAACAAGGAGAAAGTGCCACCCCATGCGTTTGAAAATCGCGACACTCGCAGCGGCAGTTGCCGTTGCGGTCTCCTCGGTCCTCGGCGCCAATGTTGCCGCGGCTCAGGCTCCCGCCAAGGTCGACGTTGCCTCTGGTATGCGCTGGGCTACTGACCTGAACATCCCGGATAGCCATTCCGGTTGGTGCACCATCGCGGCCGTTGGTACGGACGAGTCTGGCAACCTTGTTGCTCTGACTGCGGGCCACTGTGGCTCGAGCGTCCCCGATGGATCCCCGATCTGGCTCAAAGATAAACCAGACGCCGGAGTGGTCGGACATATCTCGTCCACACGCAGAAATGCCCGGCCGGGGCCGGACTACGCATTCCTCGTGCTCGATCCGGACAAGGTCAACATTAAGTCCCAGGGCCCACTCGGGCGCATCGACCACATTGGGTCGAATCCCCGGCCGTTCCAGGACGTTGTTTGTAAGTACGGCGGCACTACAGGGAAAACCTGCGGCCTGACCATGACCAACAACGGGTCCACCATCTGGAACTTCGCCTACGTATCTGCGGGAGACTCCGGGGCGGGACTCACAGTTGCACCCAGCTACACAGGGCTGGTCGGCATTGTTCGTAGTGTCAGTATTTCCGGAAGTGAGTACACGAACATTGGGGCCGTCTTTGCGCACCTGAACACCCTCCCCGCAGGCGCTCCGGGTCGCGGGTTTGTGGTAGTCAATAACTGACCAACCGTACAATGCACACTGTGTGGGAGGCCGGTCCGGAAACCTCCTCCACAACACACACTAAACCGACACAGAGCATAGGCGCGCAACAGCTAACGCGAACGGCCGACCTTTTTGGGTCGGCCGTTTCATGTTTGTGGCCGTGTATCTGCACGGCTAAATGTCTCAGAGAAAGTGCAATCCCATGCACTTGAAAATCCCTACACCTGTGATGCCCGCGCCCCGCGGGTCCACACTTAGGTCATGTACGCGCGCCTGGCCGCGGCAATACTGACCGCGATGCTCCTCACTACGACTGCGCTTGCCGCGCCCGCCGCTACGGTCCCAACCGGCCCGCCGGGCAGCGTCACCGCGTCCCGACAGCTGCCGCACAAGTTCTGGATCCCGGACGCGGTCGACGCCTCTGTGGTCACCTACTGGTCCACCGGCCCAGGCGGAAGGCCGGCGCTGAGCACCGGCGCGGTCTTCATCCCGCCGGGCCAGGCCCCGCCCGGCGGCTGGCCGGTGGTGTCATGGGGGCACGGCGCGGTCGGGCTCGCCGACGAGTGCGCGCCGACCGCGACCGGAGTGCTCGGCGGCGGCTATCTGACGCGCTGGCTGACCCAGGGGTACGCCGTGGTCGCCACCGATTACGTGGGCCTGAGTACCCCGGGGATCCATCCGTATCTCGACGGCCGATCACAGGCGCACAGCGTCGTCGACATGGTCCGCGCGGCGCGCGCGATCGTCCCGTCCCTCTCCAGGAAGTGGGTGGCGCTCGGCCAGTCTCAGGGCGGCCAGGCCGCGATGGTCGCCGCCTCGCTCGCCACCTCGTACGCCCCTGAACTCGACTACCGGGGCGCCGTCGGCCTCGGGGTTCCGTCGAACATCGAGAACCTCGCGCCGCTCGGCGGCCCTGGCTTTCCCGAGCTCCCGCTGACCGGCACCACCGTGTTCATCTCGTACCTGCTGGCCGGGCTACGGGCCACCCGACCCGATATCGACCTCGACGGCTATCTCAGCCCGCTCGGCCGCGAGGTGCTCGACCGGGCGGAATCGCTCTGCTACCTCGAGGCCGCCGAGGCGTTCGCGGGAATCTCGATCGGCGAGTTGCTCTCCCGGCAGCTGGACGACCCGGTGATCCTCTCGGCCCTGCGCGAGATGCTGGAGATCCCCGTCCGCGGATACGACCGCCCGTTCTTCGTCGGGCAGGGGGTGCTCGACGAGGTCGTCCCGGCGCCGCTGACCCTGAAACTGGTCGCGGACCTCGCGGGCAACGGGGAGCGCTTCACCTTCCGGCCCTATCCGGCCGGGCACCTCGGGACGATGCGGTTGTCGCTGCCCGACGCGACGGACTTTGTCCGCGAGGCCTTCCTGGCTCCATGAGCCCGAGGACGCCACGGCCCTCAGACCCCGTGCAGCGCCCCGTGCAGCGTCGTCGTCGCGAGCAGCATCGCGGCGCGGGCGGCGTGCGTGTCGGCCAACGCGTTGAGCATGACGAAGTCGTGGATCATGCCCTGGAATCGCACCGCGGTCACCGGCACGCCCGCGGCACGTAGCTTGTTGGCGTAGGCCTCGCCCTCGTCGCGCAGGACGTCGGCCTCCCCGTTGACGACCAACGCAGGGGGCAGGCCCGCCACCATCTCCGTGCCGGCGCGCAGCGGCGAGGCCAGCACCTGGGCGCGCTCCTCCGGATCGGTCGTGTACTGGTCCCAGAACCAGGCCATCGCGCCCGCGGTGAGGAAGTAGCCGTCCGCGAACTGACGGTACGAGTCCGTGTCCTGGCCCGCGTCGGTCACCGGGTAGAAGAGCACCTGCTGGAGGAAGTCGGGACCACCGCGCTCCTTCGCCATCAGGGTGAGGGCGATGGTCATGTTGCCGCCGACACTGTCGCCCGCCACCGCGAAGCGGGTCGCGTCGAGACCCTCGTCGGCGCCGTGTTCGGCGATCCAACCGGCGGTGCCGTAGATCTCCTCGATCGCCGTCGGGTACTTGGCCTCGGGCGAGAGGCTGTAGTTAGGGAACACGAGGGCCGCATCCGCGCCCACCGACAGCTCACGGATCAGCCGGTCGTAGATGTGGGTATTGCCGAAGACCCACCCCGCGCCGTGGTTGTACTGGATGACGGGCAGGGTCCCGCTCGCACCCTTGGGCCGAACGATGCGGACCGACACCTCCCCGGAAGGCCCGCCCTGGATCACTCGGTCCTCGACGTCGACCGGAGGGGCGATCGTGTCACCCGCCTGCACCTCGTCGAATTTCGCACGGCCCTCCGCCACGGGTAGTTCGTAGATGAACGGCGGCACCGCCGTCGCGTCGGCGAACTCCTTGGCGGCGCGCTCGAGAACCGGCTCGTTGGACATCAGAGCTTCCTTCCCTCGTCGAACATGGTGTCCGCCGACCGGGTTCAGCCCTCGCCACGCCGGAACAGTTTGTTGCCCAGCCAGACGATCGGGTCGTAGCGGCGGTCGGCGACGCGTTCCTTCATCGGGATCAACGCGTTGTCGGTGATGCGGATGTTCTCCGGGCACACCTCGGTGCAGCACTTGGTGATATTGCACAGGCCGAGCCCCTGCTCGGCCTGTGCGGCGTCGCGGCGGTCGGCGACATCGAGCGGATGCATCTCCAGCTCGGCGACCCGCATGAGAAACCGCGGTCCGGCGAAGGCCTGCTTGTTCTCCTCGTGGTCGCGCACCACGTGACAGGTGTTCTGGCACAGGAAGCACTCGATGCACTTGCGGAACTCCTGCGACCGCTCCACATCCACCTGTTTCATCCGGTACTCCCCCGGATTCAGCCCGGGAGGCGGCGTGAAAGACGGGATCTCCCTGGCCTTCTGGTAGTTGAAGGACACGTCGGTGACCAGGTCCCGGATCACGGGGAAGGTCCGCATCGGCGTCACGGTGATGACCTCGTCCTCGGTGAACGTGGACATCCTGGTCATGCACAGCAGCCGGGGCCTGCCGTTGACCTCGGCCGAACACGATCCGCACTTGCCCGCCTTGCAGTTCCAGCGCACCGCCAGATCCGGCGCCTGGGTGGCCTGCAGGCGGTGGATGATGTCGAGGACCACCTCGCCCTCGTTGACCGGCACCGAATAGTCCTGCAGGTCACCGCCGTCCACGTCACCGCGCCACACCCTGAAGCTGGCGTCGTAGGTCATGACAGGCCCTCACTTCCTATTCCGGCCGAGTCCGGATGATCGGCGAGTTCGGCGTCCGTGTAGTACTTGGACAGTTCGCCGAGATCGAAGAGCGCCAGCAGGTCCTCGCGCATCGCCTGTTGGGGTTCGGGTGCGACCGTGACATCGGGCACCACGGTGGCCGCAGCGGTCTCCGCGCCGCCGACGACGCTGCACACCAACAACGTGCCCCGCCACCCCGCGTCCATGGCGGGGTGGTCGTCTCTGGTGTGCCCGCCCCTGCTCTCGGTGCGCATCAGCGCCGCCTTCGCGACACATTCGCTGACCAGCAGCATGTTCCGCAGGTCGACCGCGAGGTGCCAGCCCGGGTTGAACTGCCGGTGTCCCTCTACGGTGACGCCGGGGATCCGCCTCCTGATCTCCTCCAGTTTCGTCAGCGCCTCACGGATCTCGCCGTCGGTCCGGATGATCCCGACGAGGTCGTTCATCGTCTGCTGGAGCTCGGTGTGCAACGTGTACGGGTTCTCCGCGGCCTCACCGTCACCCGGCGGGTCGAACGGCGCGAGCGCCATCGCGGCGGCCGCGGTCACGTCGGCCTCGTCGACCACCGGCCTGCGGTCGAGCGAGTCCACGTAGTCCGAGGCCCCGAGGCCTGCGCGGCGTCCGAAGACCAACAGGTCCGACAGCGAGTTCCCACCGAGCCGGTTCGACCCGTGCATGCCGCCCGAGCACTCCCCCGCCGCGAACAGGCCGGGGAGACTGGACGATCCGCTGTCGGGGTCCACCTCGATGCCACCCATCACGTAGTGACAGGTCGGCCCGACCTCCATCGACTCCTTGGTGATGTCGACGTCGGCGAGCTCCTTGAACTGGTGGTGCATGGACGGCAGCCGACGCACGATCTCGTCGGCGGGCATCCGGGAGGCGATGTCGAGGTAGACGCCCCCGTGCGGGGTGGACCGCCCGGCCTTGACCTCCGAGTTGATCGCCCTTGCCACCTCGTCGCGCGGCAGCAGGTCGGGCGTGCGGCGGTTGTTGTCCGGATCGGTGAGCCAGCCGTCCGCCTCCTGCTCGGTCTCGGCGTACTGACCCTTGAACACCGGCGGGATGTAGGAGAACATGAACCGCTCGCCCTCGGAGTTCTTCAGCACCCCACCGTCGCCGCGGACCCCCTCGGTGACGAGGATGCCCTTCACGCTCGGCGGCCACACCATCCCCGTCGGGTGGAACTGCACGAACTCCATGTTGATCAGGTTCGCTCCCGCGCGCAGGGCAAGGGCGTGCCCGTCACCGGTGTACTCCCACGAGTTCGAGGTGACCTTGAAGGACTTGCCGATCCCGCCGGTCGCCATCACGATCGCGGGCGCCTCGAACAGGATGAACCGCCCGGATTCGCGCCAGTAGCCGAATGCGCCTGCGATCCGGCCGTCCTCGCGCAGGAGCTCGGTGATGGTGCACTCGGCGAACACCTTGATGCGAGCCTCGTAGTCGCCGGTCTCGGCGAAGTCCTCCTGCTGCAGGGCGACGATCCTCTGCTGCATGGTGCGGATGATCTCCAGGCCCGTGCGGTCCCCGACGTGCGCCAGCCGCGGATAGGTGTGGCCGCCGAAGTTGCGCTGACTGATCCGGCCGTCCTCGGTCCGATCGAACAGCGCGCCATAGCTTTCCAGTTCCCACACCCGGTCGGGAGCCTCGCGGGCGTGCAGCTCGGCCATCCGCCAGTTGTTGAGGAACTTGCCGCCGCGCATGGTGTCCCGGAAATGCGCCTGCCAGGAGTCCTTGGAGTTGGCGTTGCCCATGGCGGCAGCGCATCCGCCCTCCGCCATCACGGTGTGCGCCTTGCCGAACAGCGACTTACAGACGACAGCGACCGAATGCCCGCGTTCGCGGGCCTCGATGACCGCGCGCAGTCCCGCGCCTCCCGCGCCGATCACGACGACGTCGTAGGTGTGCCGTTCGACCTCGGCCACGGGCGGTCCCCCTTCGATCTCGGTTGGTGCTCGGATCAATCAACGCTCGGGTTCAATGAAAGAAGCGCAGGTCGGAGATGGTGCCGCTGGCGACGAGCATGATGTAGAAGTCCGTGATCATCAGCGTCGCGAGTGTCGTCCAGGCGAGCTGCATGTGCCGGGTGTTGAGCCGGCTGACCAGGGTCCAGAGCCGATACCGGACCGGGTGCGCCGAGAAGTGCTTGAGCCGGCCACCGGTGATGTGCCTGCACGAGTGGCAGGACAGCGTGTACGCCCACAGCAGGATCACGTTCACCAGCAGGATGACGTTGCCGAGGCCGAAGCCGAACCCACCGCCCTCGCCGTGGAAGGCGGCGATCGCGTCGTAGGTGTTGATCAGCGAGACGATCAGCGCCGCATAGAAGAAGTAGCGATGGACGTTCTGCAGGATCAGCGGCAGCCGCGTCTCGCCGGTGTACCGCGCATGCGGCTCGGCGACCGCACACGCCGCGGGCGCCAACCAGACGGAGCGGTAGTAGGCCTTGCGGTAGTAGTAGCAGGTGAGCCGAAAGCCGAGCAGGAACGGCAGCACCAGGAACCCGAGCGGGATCCACATCGGCAGCTCTCCGATGGGCGTACCGAAATGGCTGGACCCCGGCACGCAGGAATCGCTGAGGCAGGGCGAGTAGAACGGGGTCAGGTAGTGGTACTGATCAACCCAGTAGGCGGTCCGGACCCAGGACCGGATGCTCGCGTACACGACAAAGGTGGCCAGCCCCAGAGTCGTCAGCAGTGGGGGTAGCCACCATCGGTCGGTCCGCAGGGTGCGCGCGGAGATCCGCGCGCGCGAGGGCCCGGCGACGCCACCGGACACCTTGGCCGGCGCGCTCACCGGCGCTCGTGGGGATGACCGCCTACGCCCTCGTCGTCGGCACCCAGCCACAGCGCCTGGTCATATGGGGTGTCCGGCACTGGCACCCGCTCGTGCTGCCCGCCGTGCGTCATCCGGGGAGGCGACTCGTCGAGGTCGCCCGCGTCGATATCGAGCCGCTCCACATCGTTGGCGAGCCTGCGGACGGCCGCCGCGTCGCCGTAAACCGTGCGAAGCGAGCCGACACACTGCCGCAGGTGCCCGATCGTGCGTTGCAGCTCCATCATTTCGGTGGTGGACATTCGAACCTCCGAGACCCGATGATGTGATTGCTATCACACTACGGTAAGCGCATCACCACGACCCCCGCATCCGGCTGGGCAATTCGTCGGATCCGGTCCGGAATCGGGCGCCGTGCCGGACCGAGAGAAGGGCGGACGCATGGTGTCGCAGCGTGGTCATGGGGTCGCACCGCAGGCCTCGATCCCGGGACTCGACCTGCCCGCGGGGTTCGATTTCACCGATCCCGACCTGTACGTCACCGGTGTGCCGCACACCCAGCTGGCCGCGCTGCGTGCGCACTGCCCGGTGTGGTGGAACCCGCAGCCGCCCGGTGTCGGCGGCTACCACGACGAGGGCTACTGGGTGGTGACCAAGCACGCCGACATCCGGGAGATCTCCAGGAACTCCGAGCTCTATTCGAGCTGGGAGAAGACCGCGATGGTCCGGGTCGACGACGGCATCACACCGGAGAACCTCGAGATGCAGCGGCTCATCATGCTGAACAAGGACGCCCCGGAGCACACCACGCTGCGCAAACTCGTCGCCCGCGGGTTCACGCCGAGAGCGATCGCGAATCTGCGCGCAACCCTCGCGGAACGCGCCGAGAAGATCGTCGCGGCTGCCGCGGCCTCTGGCAGCGGCGACTTCGTCTCGCAGGTGGCCTGCGAGCTGCCGCTTCAGGCCATCGCCGAACTCATCGGGGTGCCACAGGAAGACCGCCGCAAACTCTTCGACTGGTCCAACGAGATGACCGGCGGCGACGACCCGGACTACGACACCGATCCGCTGACCGCATCTGCCGAGATCCTGGGGTACGCCTACCAATTGGCCGACGCCCGCCGCAGGTGCCCGGCCGAGGACATCGTGACTACCCTGATCCAGGCCGACATCGACGGCGACGAGCTCACCCCCGAGGAGTTCGGGTTCTTCGTGATCCTGCTCGCGGTCGCGGGCAACGAGACCACCCGCAACGCCATCACCCACGGGATGATCGCGTTCCTCGAGAACCCGGACCAGTGGGAGTTGTTCAAGCGGGAGCGACCGGCCACGACCGCCGACGAGATCGTCCGGTGGGCGACCCCGGTGACCGCGTTCCAGCGGACCGCGACCGCCGACACGGTGCTCGGCGGCCAGCAGATCCGCAAGGGCGACCGGGTCGCGATGTTCTACGCCTCCGCGAACTTCGACGAGGACGTGTTCGAGGATCCGACGAGGTTCGACATCACCCGGGATCCCAACCCGCACCTCGGCTTCGGCGGCTCGGGTGCGCACTTCTGCCTCGGTGCGAACCTCGCGCTGCTCGAGATCGACCTGATCTTCAACGCGTTGGCCGACCGGATGCCGGACATCTCCCGCCTCGGCGACCCGCAACACCTGCGCTCCGGCTGGCTCAACGGGATCAAGCGGTTCGATGTCGACTACGGCAGCGGCTGCCCCGTCAAGCACTGAGCGAGCACCGGATCGAACCACCCGGACGACGCGGCGGCGAACGCCTCCCGGTCGAGCCCGGCGGAGCCGGCCGGGACGGACCCGAGCAGCGGCACGCCGGTCACCTCGGCCAGCTCCTCGAGGTTGCACCGCGCGGCGAGATCCGGCTCCGCCGGCCAGGACCCGATGACCAGCCCCACGCAGGGCACCCCGGCGGATTCGAGCGCGCGCACCGTCAGCGCGCTGTGGTTCAGGGTGCCGAGTCCCGCCGCGGCAACCACGAGGACAGGCGCGCCGAGCTCCCGCGCCACGTCGACGAGGGTGAAGCCGTTCGCCCCGAGACGGACCAGCAGCCCGCCCGCGCCCTCGACGAGGGTCAGGTCGTGAGTGGCGTCGAGCGCACGGGCCGCGGCCACCACCTCGGCACAGTCAACCGGGGCAATCCCCGCGCGCCGAGCGGCGGTGTCGGGGGCGAGCGGCTCCGGGTACCGGGCCAGCTCGACCACCTCGCCCACGCCCGAAAGCCGCTGCACCTCGGCGAGATCCCCCGGTTCGCCGGCGCCGACGCCGGTCTGCGCCGGCTTGCAGACGGCAACCGTGCGACCGGCGGACAACGCGACCGAGGCGAGCGCGGCGGTCACCACGGTCTTGCCGACATCCGTCGAGGTCCCGCTGACGAGCAGCACGCTCACGCGGGTGCCCCGGCGAGGATCTCGGTGAGAACCGTCTCGATGGTGTCGATCTCGTCGGGGGTGATGGTCGCCCGCGCCGTCAGGCGCAGCCGGGAGGTGCCCTCCGGCACCGACGGCGGGCGGAAGCAGCCGACGTTCAGTCCGCGTTCGCGGCAGGCCTGGGCGGCGTCGAAGGCCCGCTGAGCGTCGCCGAGCACCACCGAGACCACCGCCGACTCGGGCGCGCCCACCGCGGTGATCCGGGCCAGATCGCGCGCCCGGTCGAGCACCGCCGTCGCCCGTTCGGGCTCCCGGCGCAGCACCCCGAGGGCGGCCCGAGCGGCACCGACCGCGGCGGGCGCGAGCCCGGTGTCGAAGATGAAGGTCCTGGCCGCGTCGATGAGATGGGCACGCACCTTCTCGGCGCCGAGCACCACCCCGCCCTGGCTGGCCAGCGACTTCGACAGCGTCGCGGTCACCACCAGGTCCGGCTCCCCCGCCAGCCCGAGCTCGTGGACCAGGCCGCGGCCGCCGTCCCCTCGCACACCGATAGCGTGCGCCTCGTCGACGATCAGGACCGCGCCGTGCTCGCGGCACAACCGGTGCATCTCCCGCAGCGGGGCCAGGTCGCCGTCGGCGCTGAACACCGAATCGGTGAGCACCAGCGCGCGCTCCTCGGTCCTGGTCGCGAGGGCGTCGCGCAGCCGGTCCAGATCGCCGTGCGGGGCCACCTCGACCCGGGCCCGCGAGAGCCGGCAGGCGTCGACGAGGGAGGCGTGACTGCCCGCGTCGGAGATGACCAGCGAACCCTTGCCGGACAGCGCGGTGACCACCCCGAGGTTCGCGGTGTACCCCGAGGAGAACACCAGCCCGGACTCGGCGCCGACGAACTCGGCGAGTTCACGCTCGAGTAGCTCGTGTTCGGTGGTGGTCCCGGTGACCAGGCGCGATCCGGTCGCGCCCGCACCCCAGCGGCGCAGCGCCGCCATCGCGCCGTCGATCACCTCCTGGTGCCGGACCAGACCGAGATAGTCGTTGGAGGCCAGGTCGATCGTCGCCGGTGCGGGCGTGCGCGGCCGCAGCTCACGCCGCAGCCCGGCGTCGCGGCGCTGCTGCGCTACGTCGTCCAGCCAGCTCAGAGGGGTGCGATCGTTTGCCACGGGAAGCACCATACGCGGGGACTTGAACGGTGTTCAAGTCCCCGGCGCAGTCGCCCGCGCCGCCGCCACCATCCCCGCCGCGATCGCCGCGACCTCCTCGGGGGTGCAGATGTACGGCGGCATCGCGTAGATCAGCTTCCCGAACGGCCGGAGCCACACGCCCGCGGCCACCGCCGCGTCGGTGGTGAGCCGCATGTCCACCGGCCGCTCCATCTCGATCACGCCGATGCCGCCGAGCACCCGCACGTCCGCCACCCCAGGCAGGTCCCTCGCGGGCGCCAGCCCGGCCGCCAGCCCCGCGCCAAGCGCGGCCACCTCCCCGCGCCAGTCCCGCGAGAGCAGCAGTTCCACCGCCGCCACGGCGACCGCGCAGGCGAGCGGGTTCGCCATGAACGTCGGGCCGTGCATCAGCCCACCGGCCTCCCCCGCGCTGATCGCCGCCGCGACCGCGGTGCTGCACAGCGTGGCGGCCAGGGTCATGTATCCACCGGTCAAAGCCTTGCCGACGCACATGATGTCGGGGGCGACCCCGGCGTGGTCGGCCGCGAACAGGGCGCCCGTCCGGCCGAACCCGGTCGCGATCTCGTCGAACACGAGCAACAACTCGTGCTCGTCCGCGAGGCGACGCAGCTCAGTCAGATACCGCGGATCGTGGAAGCGCATGCCGCCCGCGCCCTGCACGATGGGTTCGACGATGATCGCGGCCAGCTCGTCCCGGTGCTCGAGCAGGATCCGCTCGAACTCGGCGATGTACGCCGGGTCGAACTCGCTCGGCGGGACCGGCGCGAACACCTGCCGGGCCAGCACGTCCGTCCACAACGAGTGCATGCCGCCGTCCGGGTCGCAGACGCTCATCGGGGCGAACGTGTCACCGTGGTACCCACCGCGCCAGGTCAGCAGGTGCTTCTTGTCCGGCCTGCCGAGGCTGCGCCAGTACTGGATGCACATCTTGACGGCGACCTCCACCGACACCGAACCCGAGTCGGCGAGGAACACCTTGTCCAAGCCGTCCGGGGTGATCTCGACGAGCAGCTCGGCCAGGCGGGCGGCCGGCTCGTGGGTGAGCCCGCCGAACATGACGTGGCTCATCCGTCCGAGCTGGGCGGTCGCGGCGGCGTCGAGCACCGGGTTGCGGTACCCGTGCACGGCCGCCCACCACGAGCTCATCCCGTCGATCAGTTCCCCGCCGTCGGCGAGCGTCAGCCGCACCCCGCTCGCGCTGTCGACCACCAACGCGCTGGTGGACGCCGGAAATGCGCCATACGGATGCCAGAGGTGCTCGGCGTCGATACGGGAGATCTGATCTGCGGTCAGCGTGGAAAGTGGCACAGCAGGACCCTAGCGAGCGCCGTCCCGCTACCCGTGCCGGACCGGGCACCCGCCCCGATAGTCGACTTGGAGCTCCTTGATCCCGTTGATCCACCCGGACCGCAGGCGCCGCGGATCGCCGATCATGCTCAGATCCGGCATGTGGTCCGCGATCGCGTCGAACATGAGCCCCACCTCCATGCGGGCGAGGTTCGCGCCGATGCAGTAATGGGCGCCGGTGCCGCCGAAGCTCAGGTGCGGATTGTCGGCCCTGGTGATGTCGAAGTCCATCGGGTTGCCGAAGACGTCCTCGTCGAAGTTCGCCGACGCGTAGAACATCACCACACGGTCCCCCGCCGCGATCTCCTGGCCGCCGAGCACGGTGTCACTGAGCGCGGTGCGCTGGAAGCCGAGCACCGGTGTCGCCCAACGGATGATCTCGTCGACGGCGGTCGCCGGTCGCTCCCGCTTGTACAGCTCCCACTGGTCCGGATGCTCGAGGAACGCCATGATCCCGTGGGTGATCGCGTTACGCGTCGTCTCGTTGCCCGCGACGGCGAGGATCAGCACGAAGAAGCCGAACTCCTCGGAGGTGAGCGCCTCGCCGTCGACATCCGCCTCGACGAGCGTGGTCAGCAGGTCGCCCGCCGGACACCGCTTGCGCTGCTCCGCCATCTGGTACGCGTACCCCAGCAGCTCCGTCGAGGCGGTGACCGACGCCGCCGCGAACTCCGGGTCGTCGTAGCCCATCATCCGGTTCGACCAGTCGAAGATCTTGCCGCGATCGTCCTGCGGAACGCCGATCAACTCGGCGATGGCCTGCAGTGGGAGTTCGGCGGCCACCTGCGACACGAAATCACCGCTGCCGCCCGCCGCCGCCTGCTTCACGATCGATTCGGCGCGGGCCTTCAACGCCGGGCGCAGATCCGCGATCGACCGCGGGGTGAACGCCCGGGAGATCAGCTTCCTGAGCTTGGTGTGCTCGGGCGCATCCATGTTGAGCAGCAGGGTCCGCAGCATGTCGATCGTCTCGCGCGGTGTGTCATCGGCGAACCTGGGGATCGCCGTGTTCTGCCAGGTGGAGAAGACGGCGCCGTTGCGCGAGACCTCCTTGACATCGGCATGTCGGGTGACGGCCCAGTACCCGCCGTCGCCGAAGCCGCCCTTGTCCGGAGACTGGGGGCTCCACCAGACCGGCGCGGTCCGGCGGAGGTCCGCAAACTCCTCGGCCGGTAGCCGGTCCTCGTACACTGCCGGATCGGTGAGGTCGAAACCGTCGGGGATGTTCGGTGTTGGCACTGCGATCTCCTCGTCCTCGGGTGAGTGTCCAGACGAGCGTCACATGGCGAAAAGGGTTCGTGCTTGGCAGATTTCGCCAACCTCGAGACCGCAATTTGTGTGACCCGCACACCGGGATCCCGGTCACCGGCCGAAGGTGTCGAAGCACTCCAGCGCCAGCTCCAGCGGCAGGCGATTCGTCGCAAGATCCCGGCCGAGGACCTCCTCCACCCGCTGGATCCGGTATCGAACGGTGTTCTTGTGCACACCAAGCCGCCGCGCTGCGGCCTCGTGGCTCCCCCAGCAGGCCAGGACGGCCCGAACGGTGTCCCGCAGGCGTTCGGAGGCGGCGTCGTCCCCCAGCATCCCCCTCAACTCACGCTCGACGAGCGCGGACCGCGCGGCGGGATCCTGCGAGGCCAGGGACACGACCTCGACGTCGCGGTAACGGGTGAGCGTGCGGCGTTGCCTGCCGTTCTCGGCGATCGACCGGGCGGCCTGCGCCTCGCGGTGGCTGCTGCGGAACCCGTCGATCCCGACGCCGGGGCCACCCACCGCGATCCGGACCCCGGCCGGGACCAGCGCGGCGTGCTGCGGATCGGTACCGAGCCGATCCCCGTCGACCATCCAGGCCCACAGGCCCCTGGCACCGGACGGTACGCAGAGCACGTCGGTGGCGGACACCGCCCTGGCCAGCCGCAGAACGATCGGCTCCAGGTCGGCGACGGGGTCGAATCCCGGCGCGGGATCCTCCGCCCACACGGTGAGGGCGGAATGCGACCGGTGCAGCGGGTACGCCATCCGCGCGGACGCGTGGGCGACGTCGACGGTGGTGCCGTCCAGGATGTCCCGAACCGTGCCGATGCGCTGCGAGAACGCGCCGCGCAACAGGCTCTCCCGCTCGCGGGTGTAGGTCGTGTTGAGCTCCTCGAGCAACGTGTTCATCAACTCACTGGTCTGCTCCCACATCATCGTCATCAGCGCCACCGTGAAGTCGTTCGGAAGGTCCTCCTGGGCGATGAACTCGGTGGCGAACCCGAGCACGGCCCGGTGGCAGGCATGGTCGAACTGGGACAGCACCCGGAGGTCGAGTCCGCGGCGGGCGATGGTCCTGGCGAGCGCATGGGACTCACCGGACACCGTCACCGCAGGGCGGGCGCCGTCGACCGGGATCTCGGTACCGAGAAAGACCCGGAACTGGCTCCTGATCGCGGCCTTGAGGTCGCGTTGCAGTTCCGCGTCCGCCGCCAGCTCGGGGACGTCCGCGCAGATCGACGAGTCGAGCCGGTCGATGAACCCTTCGAAATCGGCGCGACTGAACGTCGAGCTCACGTACTCCCGCATCCACCGAGCTGCTGACCCCGGACTGGTAGTCGACCCCATGTGGACATTGTGTGCAGATCGCACAATGTCACGACACCGTATGGCACGAATGCCCAAACAGAGGCGAATGAACTGTGCGAATCGCACATACCGGCCGACCACCGCCCCGCCGGCGCGGGCCCCGGCGTCGACAGGAGCGCGCGACCGGCGCGGGCTAGGGTCGAGTCATGGCACACACGGAGAGCCCGGCCATCGCGGTGTGGCCGGGCAGCGCCTATCCGCTCGGCGCGACCTACGACGGCGCGGGGACAAATTTCTCGCTGTTCTCCGAGGTGGCCGACGCGGTCGAGCTCTGCCTGATCGCCAAGGACGGCACCGAGACCCGGGTGCCGCTCGAGGAGGTCGACGGCTTCGTCTGGCATGCGTACCTGCCGGCGATCGCACCCGGTCAGCGCTACGGATTCCGAGTGCACGGCCCGCACGACCCGGACGCCGGGCAGCGCTGCGACCCGAGCAAGTTGCTGCTTGACCCGTACGGCAAGGCCTTCGACGGCGGATTCGATGCCGATCCCGCGGTCCACACGTTCGGCTCGGACTCGCTCGGACACACCATGACCACCGTGGTGATCAACCCCTTCTTCGACTGGGCGTCCGATCGTGCGCCCCGGCGGCCGTACCACGACACGCTGATCTACGAGGCGCACGTCAAGGGGATGACGGCCACCCATCCCGCTGTGCCGGAGGAGCTTCGGGGCACCTACGCAGGCCTCGCGCATCCCGCGATCATCGACCACCTGCGCGGCCTCGGGGTCACCGCGATCGAGTTGATGCCCGTGCACCAGTTCATGCACGACCAGACCCTGCTCGACCTCGGACTGCGGAACTACTGGGGCTACAACACCTTCGGATTCCTGGCCCCGCACGCCGACTACGCCGCATCCACCAAGGCGGGCGGTGCGGTCACCGAGTTCAAGGCGATGGTGCGGGCGCACCACGAGGCGGACATCGAGGTGATCCTCGACGTGGTCTACAACCACACCGCCGAGGGCAACCACCTGGGCCCGACGATCAACTTCCGCGGGATCGACAACGCCGCGTACTACCGCCTCGTCGAGGGCGACCTCGCGCACTACATGGACTACACGGGCACAGGCAACAGCCTCAATGCCCGGCACCCGCACACGTTGCAGCTGATCATGGATTCGTTGCGGTACTGGGTGACCGAGATGCACGTGGACGGATTCCGCTTCGATCTAGCGTCCACGCTCGCCCGCGAATTGCATGACGTGGACCGGCTGTCCGCGTTCTTCGACCTGGTGCAACAGGACCCGATCGTCAGCCAGGTCAAGCTGATCGCCGAGCCGTGGGATGTCGGCGAGGGCGGCTACCAGGTGGGCAACTTCCCCGGACTGTGGACCGAGTGGAACGGCAAGTACCGCGACACCGTCCGTGACTACTGGCGGGGCGAACCGTCGACGCTCGGCGAGTTCGCCTCCCGCCTGACCGGGTCGTCCGACCTGTACGAGGCCACCGGGCGCAGGCCGAGCGCCAGCATCAACTTCGTCACCGCACACGACGGCTTCACCCTCGCGGACCTGGTGTCCTACAACGAGAAGCACAACCAGGCGAACGGCGAGGACAACAAGGACGGCGAGAGCCACAACCGATCATGGAACTGCGGGGTGGAGGGCCCGACCGACGACCCCGAGGTCCTCGCGCTGCGGGCCCGTCAGCAGCGCAACCTGCTGGCCACCCTGATGCTCAGCCAGGGCACCCCGATGCTCGCGCACGGCGACGAGATGGGCCGGACCCAGCACGGCAACAACAATGTGTACTGCCAGGATTCACCGCTCGCCTGGATGGACTGGTCGCTGGCCGAGACGAACGCGGACCTTGTCGAGTTCACCCGCAACGTGATCGCGCTGCGGGCCGCACATCCCGTGTTCCGCCGCAGGCGGTTCCTCGAGGGCGGCCCGATCCGGTCCGGGGAGCAGATCCGCGACATCGCCTGGCTGACACCGGCGGGCGAGGAGATGACCGCGGATGATTGGGGCAGCGGGTTCGGCCGGTCGCTGGCGGTGTACCTCGACGGCGAGGGCATCCAGGAACCCGACCAGCGCGGCAGGCGCGTGGTGGACGACTCGTTCCTGTTGTGCTTCAACGCCCATGACGAGGCGCTCGAGTTCACCGTCCCCGACGACGGCGACGGCGCACACTGGGCGGTCGCGCTCGACACAGCCACCGGCACCGGCCTCGTGGACGCGGTGGTCGGCGGCGGCGGGACGATGAAGGTGGCGCCGCGCTCGGTCGTCGTGCTGCGCTCGGTCCCGTGACCGGGCCCGCGGTCACCGCGACGTACCGGCTGCAGCTGCGCGGGGACGCGTTCACCCTCGCCGATGCCAGGGAGTTGGCGGACTACCTCGACGATCTCGGCGTCTCCCACCTGTACCTGTCCCCCGTCCTGACCGCGGCGACGGGGTCGACCCACGGCTACGACGTCACCGATCCGACCTCCGTGTCGCCCGCGCTCGGCGGCCGGGAGTCCTTGGCGGCGTTGGCGTCCGAGCTGCGCGGACGCGGCATGGGGCTGATCGTGGACCTGGTCCCCAACCACGTCGGCGTCGCCGACCCGAGGCAGAACCGCTGGTGGTGGGACGTGCTGAAGCACGGCCACGGGTCCGCGTACTCGTCGTACTTCGACATCGATTGGGCCAAGGGACGATTCGCGGTGCCTGCGCTCGGCGACGACGAAGCGCTCACGATCGACCGGGCCGGCCAGGAGCCGATGCTCGCCTACTACGACCACCGATACCCGATCGCCCCCGGCACCGACGGCGGCGATGCGGCGGCAGTGCACTCGCGGCAGGCGTACGAGCTGGTCGACTGGCGCAGCGGCCGCGTCGGCTACCGGCGCTTCTTCACCGTCAACGAGCTGGCCGCTCTCCGCCAGGAGGACCCCGCGGTGTTCGAGGCGAGCCACCGCGAGGTCCGGACCTGGGTGTCGGACGGCCTCGCCGACGGGGTGCGCATCGATCACCCGGACGGACTCACGGACCCGACGGGCTACCTGCGACGGCTGCGCGAGCTGCTCGGACCGGACCGGTGGCTGGTGGTCGAGAAGATCCTGGCCCCAGGCGAACCGCTCGACCCCGCGCTCCCGGTGGACGGCACCACCGGCTACGACGCGCTCGGCGAGCTGACCGGGGTGTTCCTCGACCCGGCGGGCGAACGGGAGCTGACGGACCTGCACCTGCTGCGCACCGGCGACCGCGGCGACGCCGAATCGCTGCGGCGGTCCGAGCGCGCACTCAAGCGCGAGGTGCTGCGCGGCGGTCTGGCCCCGGAGGTCCGCCGGTTGGTCGGCGCGGTCCGGCGCGACGCCCCTTCGGACGTCGACCCGGATGCACTGACCTCGGCCGTGGCGGAGACCGTCGCGCTGATCCCGTACTACCGCACCGACTACGGCCCGACGTCCGGTGCGCTCGGCGAGGCGATCGGCGTCGTGTCCGGGGAGCATCCGGAGCTCGCCGGGGCGCTGTCGGCGCTGTCCGCGGCGGTACTCGCGGAGGGCGAGGCGGCGGCGCGGCTGCAGCAGGTGTGCGGCGCCGCGATGGCCAAGGCCGTCGAGGACCGCCTGTTCTACCGGACCGCACGGTTGATCTGCCTGCAGGAGGTGGGCGGCGACCCGGGCCGGTTCGGCATCTCGGTGGCGCAGTTCCACCTCGCGCAGGCCAGGCGGGCGCGGGACTGGCCGGCCGCGATGACGACGCTGTCCACCCACGACACCAAGCGCGGCGAGGACGTGCGGGCCCGGATCGGCGTGCTGTCGCAGGCGGCGGGGCTGTGGTCCCGCTCGGTACGCGCCTGGGAGGAGCTCGCCCCGAGCCCGGACCCCGCCACCGGACTGTTCCTGTGGCAGACGATGTTCGGGGTGTGGCCGGTCGTCGGCGTCCCGGACTCAACGGTGCGCGAGCGACTGCACGCGTACGCGACGAAGGCCGCCCGGGAATCCGGTGTCCAGACGTCTTGGGAACGCGTGGATGCGGCCTTCGAGTCACGGGTGCACGCATGGATCGACGAGGTGATCGATGGTCCGGTCGCGGCATCGATGTCGGATCTCGTCCGGATCCTCGCGCCGCACGGCCGGATCGACTCGCTCGGGCAGAAGCTGCTGCAGTTGGCCGGGCCGGGCATCCCGGACGTGTATCAGGGCACCGAGTTGTGGGAGGACTCGCTGGTGGACCCGGACAACCGGCGCCCGGTGGACTTCGGCGTACGGCGCCGGCTGGCGGCCGACCCGCGGCCGGTGTCGGCCGTCGACGCGGTCGCGAAGCTGCTGGTGACACGGGCGGCGCTGCGACTGCGCCGCGAACGCCCGTCGAGCTTCGTCGGCGGCACCTACTCGCCGGTCACCGCCGAGGGTGCGGCCGCCTCCCACCTGGTCGGGTTCCTGCGCGGCGAGGATGTGATCGCGGTGGCCACCCGACACAGCTTCACGCTGTCCGAGCACGGGTGGCACGGAACCTCGGTCGCGCTGCCTCCCGGCGCCTGGACCGACCGACTGAACGGCCACGTGTTCACCGGCAGGGTTCCCGCCGAGGAGCTGTTCGGCCGACTACCGGTCACACTGCTCGCCCGCGCCTGACCAGCGCTCCGTCCACTGACCGAGACGATCCGACGCACGATGACGGAATTTCACCTACCGTGATCTGTAACACGTTCACACCGCAGCGGGAGGCTTACAAGCAATGGGGAATCGGTTCGAGGGCAAGGTCGCATTCATCACCGGCGCAGCGCGCGGGCAGGGCCGGGCGGAGGCCGTGAAGTTCGCCTCGGAGGGTGCGGACATCATCGCCCTCGACGCGTGCAAGAAGTTCAACTCCACCCCGTACGAGGGCGCCACCGAGGAGGACCTGGCGGAAACCGTCCGTCTCGTCGAGGAGCAGGGCCGCAAGATCGTCGCCACCAAGGCCGACGTGCGCGACTTCGCCGCGGTCACCGCGGCGCTCGATGCGGGCATCGAGGCGTTCGGCCGACTCGACGCCGTGGTCGCGAACGCCGGCATCTGTTCGGCGGCCCTGTCCTGGGAGATCACCCCCGAGCAGTGGCAGGAGACCATCGACGTCAACCTCACCGGCGCGTTCTACACGTGCAAGGCCGCGATCCCGAAGCTGATCGAGCAGGGCGAGGGCGGCTCCATCGTCCTCACCAGCTCGGTGTCGAGCCTCAAGGGCGCCCCGTTCTTCGGTCACTATGTCGCCAGCAAGGCCGGCATGGCGGGGCTGACCCGGACCATGGCCAACGAGCTGGGCATGCACCGGATCCGGGTCAACAGCGTGCACCCGTACGGCGTCGCCACCGGCATGGTGATGAGCGATGTCCTGCCGCTGATGGAGCGCTTCGCCGACACCCTCGCGCCCGCCTTCATGGCCTCGATCCCGGACGGGTTCAGCACGGCCGAGGACGTGGCCAACGTGGTGGCGTTCCTGTCCTCCGACGAGGCGCACCACATCACCGGCATCAACATGCCGATCGACCTGGGCAACGCCGCGCGCTGACCCCTCTCCACGCAACCGCCGGCCGAGATCACTCGGCCGGCGGTCTGTCGTTGCGGCCGCTGCCGACACCTGCCACTGAAACGACGTCCGGTTTCGTGTCGGACCCCCGGCGTACCATCGCATGTATGTTCGAGACCGGTGGTGGGGTCGGGGTCGGCGAGGTGAGGTCCGTCGTCGAGGCGGAGGTCGCCTCACTGCTGGCCGATGTCGCCGCTCTCGACGACGTGACCGTGTCCTGTCGGGCGGAGAATCGGTTCGCGGCGCGGAAGGTGTTGGCGGCGGGCCGGTTCTGGGAATCGTGGATCGAACGCGATGCGCGGTTGGGGTCGGGCGACATCGTCGACTGCGGCAACAATGCGATCGCCGAGCTGGCGGTCCGGATGGGCTGCTCGAAGACCGTGGCCGAGTCCTACGCGTCGTTGGGCATGGACCTGCGGCTGCGACTTCCCGCGGTGCGGGCCGCGTTCGAATCGGGCGAGCTGGACCTGCCCCGGGTGCGGGCGATCAGTCGCGAGACGACGGGGCTGAAGCCGGAGACGGTGGCCGCGTTGGAGCCGGGGATCGTGGCGGCCGCACGGCAACTGACGCCGGGACCGTTGGCCGGGGAAATCGGCCGGCTGGTCTCGGAGTTCTCGGCGCAGGAGGCGGCCGCGCAACGAAACACCGCGCAGGAGTTGGGGCGCCGGATCGTCAAGCGAGCCCGGGGGAACACCTCCACGATCGAGGTCACGGTGTCCCCGGAGGAGGCCGAGCAGGTGATGCAATTGGTCGCCGAGTTCGCGGCCAAGGTGTGCCCGTACGACAAGCGCGGTAAGCAGTGCCGGCTGGTGGATTCGGTGCTGGCGATCATGCACGGCGAGCCCTACCTGCAGTGTAGTTGCGGGCGTGAGGACTGCACCCAGGTCGGACGAACCGCCCTGCCTGGTCGGCGGGCGCCGCTGACGCAGGTCACCATAGATGTCGCGACGCTGCTCGGGTTGCTGTCGAAGCCCGCGTACCTGCATGGCCACGGGCTGATCGATCCGGAGCTGGCACGCACACTGGCCGCGGACGGGACGTGGCAGGCACTGCTCACCGAGGCACTGAACCTGGCCGAGGAGCTCGGGCTGGTCACTCACGGCGAGGGCGCCAATCCCGGCGCAGCCGAATCCGTCACGGCCACCGGCCCACCCGGTGACGTTGAGTCGAAATCAGATACCGACAACACCGCCGACCCCGAGACACCACCCCCATCGCCATCGGTACCGCCGCGGTTCTGCCTGCGCTCGTTCCTCGCCCGTGGCAGCCGCCGAAAAGCCGGGTACGTCCCCGAATTCGCGACGCCGGCTCCACCGCGACCGCGCACGGCATCACCACCGCCCCCGACCAGTATCGGCACCATGGCCGAGGCGATCGCTGCCGCCATACACGCTGATCCGACCCTTGCCAGACACGAACACCCCGACGGACACGGCGGCCTTGCCGCCCCACCCGACGGCGCCCTCACCTACCGCCCCGACGCCGCCACCACCGCACTCGTCCACGCCCGCGACGGACACTGCCGATTCCCCGGCTGCACCCGACCCGCCGCCGGATGCCAACTCGACCACATCATCGAATACCGCGCCCACGACCCCATCGCCGGCGGCTGGACTATCGCCACCAACCTGCAATGCCTCTGCCAGTACCACCACCAACTCAAAACCCTCGGCCTCTGGACCGTCACCGCGCTGCCCGGCCACACCCTGCGCTGGACCTCCAGCACCGGCACCACCGCGATCACCCTCCCCGCAGGCGCCCACGGCAGCCACACCCTCCACGCCCCCACCTCACGCATCACCGGCCGCCGCGGCCACACCCCACCACCGCCGCAGGCGACACCGCCGGACCCGCCACCGTTCTGAATCCGACACGTCGCCACACCGACTGCACCGCGCCGTCCATTGCGGCATGCTGGGGCAATGACTTCCGCGCATCGATTCGAGGTCTGGGCACCGATCCCGCAGAAAGTTCAGCTGCATCTCGACGGGGAGCTGCATCCGATGTCGCGGGACGAAGACGGCTGGTGGCGCGCCGCGGTCCCCGCGAACCACGACAGCCGCTACGGCTTCGTCCTGGACGACGATCCCACCGTGTTGCCCGACCCACGCTCGCCGCGCCAACCCGACGGCGTGCACGCGCCCTCGCAACTGCACGAGGTGGACCCCGACGCCTGGACGGACCGCGACTGGACCGGACGCAGGCTCGCGGGCAGCGTCGCATACGAACTGCATATCGGAACCTTCACCCCCGAGGGCACCTTCGACGCCGCCATCGCACACCTGGACCACCTCGTGGACCTCGGAATCGGGTTCGTCGAGCTGATGCCGGTGAACGGTTTCAACGGCGAATACAACTGGGGCTACGACGGTGTCCTCTGGTACACCACGCACGAGCCGTACGGCGGGCCCGACGGCCTACAGCGCTTCGTCGACGCCTGCCACCGCCGCGGCCTCGGGGTGATCCTCGACGTCGTCTACAACCATCTCGGCCCGTCCGGCAACTACCTCGACCGATACGGGCCGTACCTCGCGGACACCGAGAACCCGTGGGGCGCAGCGGTCAACATCGCGGGCCCGTCCTCGGGCGAGGTGCGCCGTTACATCATCGACAACGCGCTGCGCTGGCTGCGCGAGTTCCACATCGACGGACTGCGCCTCGACGCCGTGCACGCGCTGGTCGATCTGACCGCCACCCACCTCCTCGAAGACCTGGCCGTCGAAACCGAGACGCTGTCAACGCATCTGCGCAGGCCACTGACCCTGATCGCCGAGAGCGACCTCAACGATCCCGCCCTCATCGCGCCCCGGTCCGCGGGCGGCCACGGACTCGACGCGCAGTGGAACGACGACATCCACCATGCAGTGCACGCCGCGGTGTCCGGCGAACGGCAGGGGTACTACGGCGATTTCGGCTCGCTCCAGTGCCTCGCCACCACCCTGCGTCAGGGCTTCTTCCACGCGGGGACCTATTCGACTTTCCGGGGCCGCACCCACGGCCGGCCGCTCGACGTCCGGCTGACGCCCGCCAGCTCACTGCTCGCGTACACCTGCACCCACGACCAGGTGGGCAACCGCGCGACAGGTGATCGTCCTGGGCACTATCTGAACCAGGGCCAGCTGGCTGTTCGGGCGGCACTGGTGCTCGGCTCGCCCTACACGCCGATGCTGTTCATGGGCGAGGAATGGGGGGCCGGCACGCCCTTCCAGTTCTTCACATCCCATCCCGAACCAGAGCTCGCGGAGGCCACCGCGTCCGGCCGCAAACGCGAGTTCGCCGAGCACGGCTGGGCGGGCGACGCCATCCCCGACCCACAGGACCCGCAGACCTTCCTGCAGTCCAAGCTGGACTGGGACGAGATCGCCGCGCCCGAGCATCGGCGGCTTCTGGAGTGCTATCGCGGCCTGATCGCGTTGCGGGCCGCTCGATCCGACCTGACCGATCCGTGGCTCGAGCACCTGGTCGTCGACTACGACGAGGACGATCGGTGGATCGTGCTGCACCGCGGCAGCATTCGGGTCGCCTGCAACCTCGGCCCGGACCCGGTGACCCTCCCGGTCGGCGGCCACCCCCTGCTGTGGTGGGAGCCGCCGACCCAGGACGCCACCGGGTCGGCGACCGTCGTCCCCGGCCATTCGTTCGCGATCCTCGACGCGGGGATCACCGACTAGCGCGAGCGCATCATCCGGTACACCAGCACCGCATTGGCGAGCAGGATGATCGCGGTGGCCGCCGCCGCCACGTGCATGCCGCTGACGAAGGACAGGTGCGCGGAATCGAGCAGCTGCGCGCCGATCGCATCCGGTGCGGCCTTGGCCACGCCCACCGCGCCGCCAAGGGTTTCCTGTGCGGAGTGAGCGGCGTCCGCGCCGAGAGCCGACACATCGAGCCCCTTGCGGAAGATGGCCAGCACCACGCTGCCCAGGACCGCAACGCCCAGCGCGACACCGAGCTCGTACGCCGTCTCGGACACCGCCGACGCGGCACCCGCCCGCTCCGGCTCCACGGCGCCGACAACCAGGTCGGAGGTCAGCGTCAGCGCGATGCCGACACCCGAGCCGATCAGCATGAACGCGGCGATGAACAGTCCCGCGCCGCCGTCGGCGTGCAGCCACAGCATGGCCGCCGCACCGATCGAAGAGACCGCAAGGCCGATGCTGAGCACCACGCCCGGCTGCCAACGACGGACCAACCAGGCGGCCGTCAGCGAGAAGAGCACGCTCATGGCGGTGCCCGGCAGCATCAGCAGGCCGGCCTGCAGCGGCGTCTTACCCAACACCAACTGCAGGTACTGCGAACCGAAGAACAGCACTCCGGACAGCGCGAACACCGAGAGCAGATTCGTCATCACCGCGGTCGAGAACGCGGGCCGCGCGAACAGGCTCAGGTCGAGCATCGGATCCGGGCGGGTGCGCTGCCGGTGGATGAAGGCCCATCCGGCGGCCGCGCCCACCGCGCCGATGACCGCGAGGGTCACGGTCGGACCGTGCACGACCGACTCCTTGACGGCGTACACCAGCGGAATCATCGCCAGCATCGACAGACCCGCGCTCACCAGGTCGAAGCGGCCCGGGTTCGGGTCCTTCGCCTCCGCGATCACCATCGGACCGACGATGATCAGCACCGCCATCACTGGGATGTTGATGAGGAAGACCGAGCCCCACCAGAAGTGTTCGAGCAGCCAGCCGCCCACCAGCGGGCCTGCCGCGGCGCCGCCACCGGCCATCGCGCCCCACACACCGATCGCGGTGGTCCGCTGATGCGGGTTGACGAAGATGGTGCGGATCAGGCCCAGCGTCGCGGGCATCAGCGTGGCGCCCGAGATGCCCTGCAGCACGCGGGCCGCGATCAGCATCTCCGGGCTCACCGACCAGGCCGCGATCATCGACGCGATGCCGAAGCCGGCGGCGCCGATGAGCAGCAGCCGACGCCTGCCGATCCGGTCGCCGAGGGTACCCATGGTGACGAGCAGTCCGGCGAGCACGAACGAGTAGACGTCGATGATCCACAGCAGCTGCGTGCTGCTCGGCTCGAGGTGCGCGCTGATGGACGGCATCGCCAGGTCCAGGACCGTCGCGTCGACCGAGATCAGCAGGACGGAGAGGGCGAGCACGACAAGACCGACCCAGTCACGGGCGCTCGCCCGCACCTCGGTCGGATCGATCGTCAGGTCCTTGCCCGCGATGACAGACACGATTGACTCCCAATGAGTTGAAAATGAAAATTCGACTGAACCGTCCAGCCGGTACAGTCGCAAACACAGGCTAGCAGCCAACCGTCCAGCCGGTACAGTGATTCCCGTGACAGCGACACGCGACCGCATCCTCGACGCCCTGGAGCGACTACTGCTCGAACGCGGGCTCTCCCAGATCACCCTCGAGGCGGTGGCCGCGGAGGCGGGCGTCTCCAAGGGCGGCCTGCTCTACCATTTCCGCAGCAAGGAGGCCCTGCTCGCGGGCATGGTCCGTCGCCTCGGCGAGCGCTCCGACCAGCAGCTCGCGGAAGCGGACACCTCGGTCTCCGAGTGGTACCTGCAGACGGTGGACGCCAACACCACCAACGAGCTCGCCCTATTCCAGTCCACGATCGCCGCGCTGCGCACGGTGGACGGCAAGCCGGGCGAGATCCAGCAGGCCGTGATCGACATGATGCGGTCCTGGGACGAGGGACTCCGCGCGGAGTTCGACGACCCAGTCCAGGCCGAGATCGTGCGGCTCGTCGGCGACGGCATCTACCTCGCAGCACTCCTGGGCCTGCCCCAGCCCGACCCCGAGCTGTATCGCAAGGTCGTGGACCGGCTACTGGGTCGAGAGAGGGCCGAGTAACCGACGCGTTGCCACGACGATTCACAGAGTTTCGCGAACTCGACAGCGGGTAGTACGAAACCGCCACGAAAAAACCAGACCGGTCGGTACCGTCTCAGCGGATTGCACCTTCATAGACAGGAAGTTCTTCGCATGACGCGTACCAGCCGGCTCCTTGCCGGAACGATGGCGGCCCTCGCGGCGGCCACCTGCTTGACCGTGAGTACAGCCGCGGGTACGGCCGCCGCTGACCCGTCGCCGGCCGCAGGACATGTCGCCTACCCCGGCATGAACATCGACTTCGACAACCAGATCGACTACCCGGGGGAAGCCTGCACACTTGGGGCGCTCGGCACCGACTCCGCCGGCCGAAAGATCGGCATCACCGCCGGGCACTGCAATCCCTGGAACAACGACGCAGTTCCCCCGGAGGGTTTTGGGCCAGTACCGATCAACAAGGGTGCCCCGCGCGGCGTCGAGGTCGCTGGCAACGATCATCCCGTCTACGATCGGCGCCTGCTCGAGGTTTCGAAGTCCGCCGGCATTCCGCCGAATCCGTTGTCCAACCCCTCGATCGGGCAGATCCGGTGGGTGGACCCCCACGTCTGCCAACAGGGCGAGACAGGCCCGGGCGGACTTGGTTGCCTCGCCGGCTATGGCGAAACCAGCGCGAACAGCCGCACCGACTACATGATCATCGAGTTCGATCCGGCGGTCGAGCTGTGGAGCGGGGTGTACAACAAGAACGGCCAGCCCGTTCAGGCACCCGGAGGGGGCCTCTTCAAGGTCAACTCGATCTACAGCGACGCCAGCGGGGCACCGGCCCTGCCGCCGGTGAGTAGTCAGATCGTGACCTTCGGCGCAAAGTCCGACCGCACGCCCAATCCTGGGCCTTTCGGGATGGCAAATGAAGTCGCGCCCAGCGAAGGGTCGGTCCACTCGTACATCGCGCCCGGCATGATCCGAACCAGGGCAGGATCCCAGCCCGGCGACTCCGGCGGACCGGTTATCGCCAGGGGCACCAACAAGTGGGTCGCAATCATCACGGCGACCCCGTATCAGTGGTACCAACCGCCCCAGCACGTGGTCACCTCCGCCAAGAACATCCTCGACGCCATCAACGACCCCAACCGTCCCGGCACCATCGGTAGGGGCTTCACCATCACCAACAACCCCAACAGCTGACACCTCACCGCCGAAAGCCCCGCGATCCGCTCCGGATCGCGCGGCTTTCGCCCATGTCTTCGTTGCGACTTCCGCCTCACCCTAGAGCGCGGGATGTCCCGGGTCAGGTTTCGGCCGAGGATGAAGTCCGGCTGTCGCAGCCACATGACCAGCATCAGCACCGCGCCAAGCAGCAACACACCGAAGCCCATGGCCATTGTCGTGGTCCACGCACTCCCCACCGAGATCAGGTCGTCGACCGCCCGACGATCCCAAGGGATCTCCGGCGAAACCCCTCCACCCAACGAGACCGATCAGTACGCTTCGCGAGGCGCACAGAAATGGTTGCGAAGGCGAACGGATTGCCCGAAACGATACACAGGGCACCTGATCCGCGAAACATGCTCGGAAAGAAGGGAACACCCATATGAGGCGTACCACCCGGTACCTGATCGGACTGGTCGCCGCGGTTGCGCTGATCTCGGGATTGACGACGGGGGTCGCGGCGGCCGAGCCGGCACCGAGCCCCAAGACAATCGGTCCGGGGGCGGGTCTGATCTTCGTCAACGAGTACGGCAAAGGGAAATGCACCCTCGGCGCAGCAGGCACCGATGCCGCCGGGCGCAAGGTCGGCATCACCGCGGGCCACTGCCGGATCGAGGAGAAGGTCGACCCGCAAGACATCTGCAAGACGATCAAATCCGACCCAGTGAAGGAACCCTGGTATCAACCCAAGTTCTGGGGACCGGCCGAAGGCGTGCACGTCCTCGGCAACGAGTACCCGGTCTGGGACTGGCGAGACATCCTGGACAACACCTGGGACGCCGCCGCCGAGAACTTCGGACTGCTCCCGGCCCGTATGGAGGCTGCCCCCATCGGCTGGATCCGCTGGGTCAGCAAGGGCAGCAACGACTGCAGCGTCTCCACCACAACCGATTACATGGTCATCGAGTTCGCGCCGCACGTCCAGCTCACCAGCAGGGTGACGGACAAAGTCGGCAACGGGGTGCGCAGCACACTGGGTGGGCGTCCGTTCACGATCAACTCGATCCACAGCGACTCCGAAGGGCGGCCGGCACTCCCGTTGCCCATTCTCGACTACGTCGAGACCTTCGGCGCGATGTCCGACCGAAAGCCCGGGACCCTCTTCCCACCCGAGGAGACCTTCGCGCAGGCGCCCAGCTACGGGCTGGTCACCGGGGTCGACAACGGTCTCATCCGGTCGTACGCGGGCTTCCGCAAGGGCGACTCAGGCGGACCCGCCGTCATTCGCGGCACCAGCAGGTGGGTTGGGATCATCAGCCGAATCGACGTCAACAATGCCCCGTTTGTCATCACCTCGGCCAAGAACATCCTGGCCGACCTGAACCCGCGGAACATCACCGGCAGCGGCTTCACTCCGGTGGATGACGAGAGCACCGCGCCACCCGAGTACCCCGCCTGCTCTGGCTCACTGTGCTGACTCGAACTGTCGCCTGAGGCGAGCCACACCGAAGACCCGAGAGCCCCGCGATCCACGCCGGATCGCGGGGCTTTCGCCTATGTCTTCGCCGCGACGTCCGCCTCGCCCGAGAGCGCAGGGGTGTCCCGGGTCAGGGTTCGGCCGAGGAAGAAGTCCGGCTGACGCAGCCGCATGACCAGCATCAGCACCGCGCCCAGCAGCAGCACACCGAAGCCCATGAAGAACACCAGGCCGATGCCGCCGATCGACGCGCCGCTGCCGTTGTCCGGGTTCATGCTCTCCCCCACCGAGATCACGAACACCGTCGCCAGCATGATGCCGCCGATGAGCGGGAACAGGAACTTGAACACGACGTTCCTGGCACTGGTGAAGAGCTCGTGCCGGAAGTACCAGACGCATGCGAACGCCGTGATGCCGTAGTACCAGCAGATCATGATCCCCAGCGCGGCAATGGTGTCCAGCAACGCCCGCTCCGACAGCAACGAGACGACCGTGTAGAACACCCCCGTCACCACGCCCGCCACCACCGTCGCATAAGTAGGGACAAGGAACCGCGGGTTCACCTCTGCGAGCTTGCGCGGAAACGCCCCGTACGCGCCCATCGCCAGCATCGTCCGGGCGGCGGGGAGGAACGTCGTCTGCAGGCTGGCGATCGAAGAGGCGAACACGGCCAGGAACAGCAGCAGGCCCGCCCAGTGGCCGAGCACCGGTTCGGCCAGCGCACCGAAGACGTTCTCGGAGTTGTCCGGATTGCCGAGACCGAGACCGTCCTCGCCCACCCCCGCGTACATCATCACCGCGACGGCCACCAGCAGGTAGGTCACCAGGATCGACACGACGCACAACAGTCCCGCCCGGCCGGGGGTCTTCGTCGGATCCTTCGACTCCTCGCCGAGGGTGAGGCAGGTGTCCCATCCCCAGAAGGCGAAGATCGAGCCGGTCACCCCCACTACGAACGCGCCGAGCGCGAGCCCGGTGAACGGGTTGAACCAGGACGGATCGAACTCCAGACCGGCGGGCGCCGAACCCGAGGCCACCCGCACGAACGCGGTGATCACGAAGACCAGGAGCACCACCATCTGAAAGCCGACCAGCACGAACTGGATTCGCTGACTGGTGGTGATGCCTCGGCCCGATATCCAAGTCGCTATCGCGAGGAAGGCGAGGGTGGTGGCGATGTTCACGGCCTTGTGGTCTGCCAGGTCCCCGATCGACGGTTGGTCGAAGACGCGGGCCAGGAACAGGTAGAAGAACTCCACCGCGATCGCGGCCAGGTTGGAGAGCACGATGATGGTGGCCATCACCATGCCCCACCCGCACATCCAGCCCACGTACGGCCCGAATGCCTTGGTTGACCAGGTGAACGACGCACCGCAGTCGGGCGATTCCGCATTGAGCTCCCGGTACGCGTACGCGGTGAGGAACATCGGGATGAAGCCGGCGATGAAGATGGCGGGCATCTTCAGGCCCACCGCGGCCACGATCAGGCCGATGCTCGCGGTGAGGGTGTACCCGGGTGCCACACAGGAGATCCCGATGACCGCCCCCGAGAAGGTGCCGATCTTGCCCGGCGCCAGCCCCTTGGAGACCAGGCCACCCGACGCGGGACGATCCGCTTGACCGGTCATGGTCGTCAGACCTCCTCTTTCGGCACGACGATCATCGGAACCGGAACCACCCGGAGCATCTTGGACACCGTCGATCCGAGGAAGAGGTGACGCGGGCGGGCAAGGCGGCTGGAACCGACCATGATCAGATCCCCGTCGCTCCACTCCAACTTGCTCACCGCCGATTCGACGTTCGCACCGTCCGCGATCTCCGACTCGACCGCGATGTCCTCGGGCAGACCGGATCTCGCGGACTCGAGGACCTCGGCCGCGTGCGCGATGGCCCGTTGGCGGGCCGACTCCGGTGTGTCCGAGCGCATGCGACGGGACATGTCGAGTGGCACAAGGGACACCAGCCGCAGCGGGGCCATCGCCCGCCTGCTCACCCCCACCGCCTCGCGCAACAGCAGACCGGCCCCCGCGCGGGTGCCGAGCGCGCAGGTGACGCTGCGGATCTTCTCCGCGGTCGAATGCCTCATGCCCCGTGGTGCGAGCGCCATCGACAGGTGCGCACAGTGCAACAGTTCGCCGGTGACCGAGCCGATCGAGTGCCGCCCAAGCAGTCCGTCCCCTGAGGCCCCGATGACGATCATCTCCGCGTCGAGTTCGTCGGCGATGTCGAGCAACCCCTGGGCGAAGGACTCGTTGGAGCGCAGGTGGGTCCGAACGACGACGTCGTCGGGAACGGTGGCTCGCGCCTCCACCAGCCATTCCACCGCCTGATCGGAGAGCAACTCCTCGTAGGCCGAGTCGACGGGGATCCTCGTCGGCACCGGCTCCTCGTCGGGTAGCACCAGGCAGATGTCGATCTCGGCGCCGAGGCTGCGGGCCAGCAGAACGCCGAGCGCGAGACCGTCCGCGCCGCTGGGAGTTGCGAGATACCCCACTACCAATCGCATGTCGGCCAACCAATCGTCGGTGAGCGGTCAGGAACTTCAGCGGTCCACGATCACGTCTCCCCCTCGGGATGGCAGCAGTGGTCCTCCGCGTCGGCGTGACAGTCCTTCGCGGGCGTCGGTGCCACGTCCAGTGCCGGGTTGCGATCGAAGAAGCCGACCGGCTTGAGCCAGAAGCTCACCGTGTCCGCAGGCATCACCGGCCAGTCCTCGGGCCTGGTGATGTGGTGGATCCCGAAGACGTACCAGAGCACGACGTCGGTGTTCTCGATGGATCGGTTCGCCTTGGTCCACTCGGGTAATCCGTGGTCGACGCCGCTCTGGTTGACAAACTCGCCCGAGGGCCAACGCTCCTCCAGCTCGTTCGGCGTCACCCAGAGGGTGTGCCCGATCACCTGGCTGCGCTGGAAGATCGGCGATGCCGGATCGAACATCGAGGGGAACGCCCCTCCTGGGACCAGCTTGTACGCGGGCGCGGTTCCGAGGCCGTTGGTGGTGTTGTCGTTGACCACCTTCCAGGCTCGCTGGGACTGCCAGTCGAAATCCTGCTTGCCCTGTTCCTCGGTGCGCAGCGGGGTGTTGCGCTGCCGCAGCGACAGCCCGTACGGATTGTCCGGGCCCATCGGGACCATCTCGGTCTCGGTGGCGTACACCGTGTTCTCGGTGCCGTCGATGTCGAGGTCCATCCGGGCGACCAGGAAGTGCTGGTGGTAGGGCGCATAGGTGCGCTCGTCCACGAGCGTGCCGTGCGGGTGCGTTGCTCCCTCGTCGAAGTGGCTGACCACCATGATTCCCGTTGCGCGGACCTCACATTCGATGTTGCCGTCCTGGTAGAAGCGCCAGTAGGTGAGGTACTCGTAGTTCGCCACGGTGACGTGGAAGGAGACCGTGAGCCTGCGCATCCGGCGCACCTGCGTACCGTCGTGGTCGACGTGCTTCCAGAGGACCGCGTTGTCCTCCTCGTGGATGCAGATCGCGTTCTTGATCGTGTACGGCTCCCCCTTGCTGTTGTGCAGCACCGCGTCGAGGTACCGGATCTCCCCGAGGCAGTCGCAGCCCAGCTCGAGCGAGGTGGTCATGAACCCGATACCCCACTCACCGATGTCGAAGGCGGTGCGGCGGTAGTGGTCCTCGCAGTGGTCCCGGTACGGCACGACCATCTCCGCGAACGAGAGCCGGTTGGCGATCGGCCGCTCGCGGCCGTTGTCGTCGTAGGTGATCGCGTGCAGGGTCATCCCCTCGCGGTAGTTGAAACCCACCCGCAGCGACCAGTTCTGCCAGGTCAGCTTGTTGCCCTCGAGGGTGAACGAGGGTCCGTCCGGCTGGGTGATCTCCAGCGGCAGGAGCGGCTCGCGGGTACTGGCGTTCCTGATCCGCTCCGGGATGTGCCGCGGCACGTACTCCCCCATGATCTCCGGCCGGTACACGGAGAACGTGTCCTCGATCTCCAGCAGCTCCATGCTGTTGACGTCGATCACACAGTGGAAGCCGTTGACCGGTCCCGCATAGGGATTCGCACCCTCGGCGGCCTTGACCCAGGTGTCCGACCAGCCGAGCCTGCGGCCCTTGTACTTGTCGGGGATGACGGCCTCGCCGTAGGTCCAGGTGTCCATGAACACCAGGCTCATGTCCGTGATCCCCCGCTTCGCCAGCGCCGCCACGACATCCGGGTGGTTGCGCAGGACCTCGTCGCATTCCTCCCACTCGTCGACAGTGAAGTTCGCCTGCACCCCGGGAACATGTCGCCACGTCAGCACCGAGTCCGCGGTGAGCGAGACCAGGGCCTTGTAGGTCTTGTTCTCGGCCCGCTCGAAACACACCACGTGCGCGCGGCGATCGGGTGCCGTCCCGTCCGCGTCGAACGCGGCGATCTCGGCCTTCGGCGGCTCGGCGAGTTCGATCGAGGCGTACCGCCAGCCCGGTCCGACCCCGTGCTCGCGGGCGAGTACCGCCGCGACCGCGGCGAACTCGTCGGACGCGAGCGGGTCGAGCGGATGAGAGTTGTCAGCCACGGTTGCTCCCTGCCAGAGATCGGATGATTGCTTCGAGCACGTCGAGGGCCTCGCCGAGCAGTTCCTCGCCGATCACCAGCGGCGGGAGCAGCCGGATCACGTTGCCGTAGGTACCGCAGGTGAGCACGATGACGCCCTGCTCGAGCGCCTGTGCCGCAATGGCCTTGGTGATGTCCGGGTCCGGCTCGGTACCGCCCGGGCGGACGAACTCCATCGCCTGCATGGCCCCGCGGCCCCGCACCTCGCCGATCACCCGCACGTCGGACGCCAGCGCGCGCAGTCGGCGCTGCGCCAGTTCCCCGATCTGCCGGGCCCGCCCCGCCAGGTCCAGCTGGCGCATCGACTCGATCGAGGCCAGCGCGGCCGCGCAGGCGATCGGGTTGCCGCCGTAGGTGCCGCCGAGCCCGCCGGGATGCACCGCATCGAGCAACTCGGCCCTGCCGGTGATCGCGGCGAGCGGCAGGCCGCCCGCGATGCCCTTGGCCATCGTGATGATGTCCGGCACGATGGTCTCGTCCTCGCTGGCGAACCAGGTACCGGTGCGGGCGAAGCCGGTCTGCACCTCGTCGGCGATGAAGACGACCCCGTTCGAGTGTGCCCATTCGACCAGTGCGGGCAGGAATCCCGGTGCGGGCACGATGAACCCGCCCTCGCCCTGGATCGGTTCGATGATGATCGCGGCCACCGTGTCGGCCCCGATCTGCTTCTCGATCTGACCGATGACCCGGCGCGCCGACTCGTCGCCGCTGCGTCCGGCCTCGTCGCGGAACGGATACGACATCGGCATCCGGTAGATCTCCGGGGCGAACGGACCGAAGTTCGCCTTGTAGGGCATCGCCTTGGCGGTCAATGCCATCGTCAGGTTCGTGCGTCCGTGGTAGGCGTGGTCGAAGGCGATGACGGCGTTCCTGCCGGTTGCCAGCCTCGCCACCTTGACCGCGTTCTCGACCGCCTCGGCGCCGGAGTTGAACAGCACCGAACGCTTCTCGTGGGTACCAGGGGTCAGCGCGGCCAGTTCCTCGGCGACCCGGACGTATCCCTCGTACGGGGTGACCATGAAACACGTGTGCGCGAAATGCGCGGCCTGCTCGGAGACCGCCTGCGCGACCGCAGGGTTGGAGGCGCCGACACTGGTGACCGCGATGCCCGCCCCCAGATCGATGAGCGAGTTCCCGTCCACGTCGACCAGCACGCCGCCGTCGGCGTCCGCCGCGTAGACGGGAACGCTCGACCCGACCCCCGCCGCCACCGAGGCCTTCCTGCGCGCGGTGAGGGCCTGCGATCTCGGACCGGGGAGCGGCGTGCGGAGCGTCCGTTCCTGCGGCAGTCGGTACCGGAGTGCGTCCATGGCGGCAGTCCTCGAGTGTGCGGAGTGGGTGCGATTCGCACTCAGTCGTGGGAACTCATGACGTGCTTGAGCCGGGTGTAGTCCTCGACTCCGTAGGACGAGAGATCCTTGCCGTAGCCGGAGTACTTGAAGCCACCGTGCGGCATCTCCGCCACGAGCGGGATGTGGCAGTTCACCCACACCGCCCCGAAATCGAGTGCGGCGGACATCCGCTGAACCGTTCCGTGGTCCCTCGTCCACACGCTCGAGGCGAGGCCGTACCGGACATCGTTGGCGAGTTCGACAGCCTGTTCCTCGTCGGTGAAGGACTGGACGGTCAGCACCGGGCCGAACGTCTCCTCCTGCACGATGTCGTCGTCCTGCCGCACGCCGGTGACGATGGTCGGTTCGAGGAAGAAGCCCTGCTCCCCCAGTCGCTTTCCCCCTGTGACGATCCTCGCGTGTGCGGGCAACGCCGCGATCTTTCCGGTCACCGCCGTGAAGTGGTTGACGTTGTTGAGCGGTCCGTAGAAGGTGTCCGGGTCGGTGGGAAGGCCGGTCTTGAGGCCCTTCGCCTTTGCCACGAGCGCGTCCACGAACTCGTCGTGGATCGCCTCGTGCACCAGCACCCTCGTCACCGCCGTGCAGTCTTGGCCTGCGTTGAAGAAGGCCGCCTCCGCGATCCCACCCGCGGCCTTGTCGACGTCGACGTCGGCGAACACCACCGCGGGTGCCTTGCCGCCGAGTTCGAGGTGGGCGCGTTTGACCTGCTTGGCCGCCGACACCGCCACCGCGATGCCCGCGCGGACGGATCCGGTGATCGAGACCAGTCCGAGGTCCGGGTGCTCGACGAGAGTCGCGCCGGTGCCGCCGTTGCCCAGCACGACGTTCAGCACGCCGTCGGGCAGGATCCCCTTCGTGAGCCGGGCGAGCACCAGCGTGCTCTCGGGGGTGGTGTCGCTCGGCTTGAGCACCACCGTGTTCCCGGCGGCGAGCGCAGGCCCGACCTTCCAGATCGCCATCATGAACGGGTAGTTCCACGGTGTCACCTGACCGACCACGCCGATCGGCTCACGCCGGACGTATGAGGTGAACCCGTCCATGTACTCACCCGCCGACTTGCCCTCGAGCATGCGGGCCGCGCCCGCGAAGAACCGGAGCTGATCGGCCCCGACCTTCACCTCCTCTGCCGCGATGACCGCCTTCGGCTGGCCGGTATTGCGGCACTGGGCGTCGACGAGCTCGTCGCTGTGCGCCTCGATCGCATCGGCGAGCGCGAGCAGCGCGGCCTGCCGGACGCCAGGAGTGGTCCGCCCCCACGACTTGAAGGCCTCCCTGGCCGCGGCAACGGCGGCGTCGATGTCGGCCTTGGTGGAGATCGGCGCCCTGGCGACCACCGTCTCGTCCACCGGATTCACCACTTCGATCGAATCCGTTGCCGTGGAGGCGACGAAGCGACCGTTGACGTAGTTCTCGAGTAGTTCGACTGCCATGGATTCCCACACCTCCGGAGGCGGTTGCGAGTTCACGAGCTGGGACAAGTGTGCGCCTCATCACCGCGTCCGCGCAGGCGTACCGGTCCGGACCGACGAAGCCGTCCTCGGTCGTCACGACGTGGGTTGCCCTCTGCCCGTTCACCTTCGGTGAGCACGCGGGGTTTCGTGCCGGCGGCGCACCCTCGCCGGCAGTTATGACAGGAGCCCGTTCGGGCATCAGATGCCGCCTCCTGCGTCCCATCAGAGTAGACGGGATCGCACTGCTCAGAGGCGGTTTCGGCACATAACGTCGCCGGCCTGGATCGCGATCGTGGGCATCTGGAGGATGGCCATTCGGGCAAGTCGGCGGTTATCATTCGAAGCGATGTTCCGGACGGTCTTAGACCAGATCGGGGCCGTCTCCTTGGAATGAGAGGAGCCCCCAAGTGAAACTTCACAAAGGCACGACGCTCTCCGTATTGGTCATCGCGACGATGGGGTTCGGCGCCGGTACTTCCTACGCCGCACCGCCACCCCCGGATGACACGACCATCACCTCCCAGGCACCCGAGACCCCGGATCCGCTGACCGGAGTGCTCGAACCCCACGAGGTCTACAGCCAGGAGGCCTACGACAACCTGGTCACGCAGTTCGAGATCGGCTGGATGGGTGGCGGAAACATCAACGCGAACATCGGGGCCGGCGTCGGAGCCGTGGTCGGCTGCGTCCTGTTCCTGTTCGTGGGTTGCATCCCCGGGGCCGTGATCGGGGGCGCGGCAGGCGCCATCAGCGGGTCGAGCAACGCGAATCCCGCTTTGGCACCCGCTTTCTTCGACTTCGTGCGGACCCTCCCCTGACCCCGACCCTCGGCCCGACTCACGCCCTGTCTACGTGAGGTAGCGGTAGGCAGGCGAGCCGGGCTCGAGCTGCTCGACGTGCACACCGGAATCGTGCATACGCTCCAGCAGCGGGGGCAACCCCTCGGCCGCGCCGAGCTCGATGCCCACCAGCGCCTCACCTGTCTCGCGGTTGTTCCGCTTGACGTATTCGAAGAGGGTGATGTCGTCCTCAGGACCTAGCACCTCGTCGAGGAACCGGCGCAGCGAACCCGGCTCCTGCGGGAAGTCCACAAGAAAATAATGCTTGAGCCCGAGATGAACCAGCGAACGCTCGAGGATCTCGCCGTAGCGCGAGACGTCGTTGTTGCCGCCCGAGATCAGGCAGACGACCGTGCTCCCCGGCTTGACCTTCACCAGTTCCAGTGCCGCCACCGACAGCGCACCCGACGGTTCGGCGATGATGCCCTCGTTCTGGTAGAGGCCGAGCAACGCCGTGCAGACCGCTCCCTCGTCCGCGTGGATCATCGCGAAGGTACCTTCGCCCGCGATGCCCGAACGCGGCTGGGCCATCAGCGGAAGCGAGCCGTGCGAGACGACGCCCGCACCGAGCGCTGACATCACCTCCAACGGCAGGTCGCCGATCCGCCGGACCGCGGTGCCGTCGACGAACGGGTCGATCTCGGGCAGCGTCACCGGCGCGCCCGCGACCAGTGCCGCCGTCATCGATGCCGCGCCGCTCGGCTCGACGCCGACGATCGCGGTGTGCGGCGAGCGCTCGTGCAGGTACGTGGCCATGCCCGCGATCAACCCACCGCCGCCGACCGGGACGATCACCGTGCCCGGCTCCTCGCCGAGCTGTTCCACGATCTCGGCGGCGATGGTCCCCTGACCGGCGGCGGTCCGCGGATCGTCGAAGGGCGGCACCATCGTCGCGCCGGTCCGCGCGACGTCGTCCTTGGCCGCCGCCGCTGCGGCGTCGTAGGTCTTGCCGACGGCGATCAACTCGACGAACGAACCGCCGTGCGCCTTGATCCGGTCGCGCTTCTGTCGCGGCGTGTTCGCGGGCACGTAGATCCGGCCGCGGATCTGCATCGTCCTGCAGGCGTAGGCCACGCCTTGGGCGTGATTGCCTGCGCTGGCGCACACCACGCCCGACTCCCGCTCCTGCGGGGTGAGCTGGACCATCAGGTTGTAGGCACCACGCAGCTTGAACGACCGGACGACCTGCAGGTCCTCGCGCTTGAGGTACACCTTCGCGCCGGTTGCCGCCGACAGCCGGTCGCTGAACTGGAGCGGGGTCACCGCAACGACGTCCGAAATTCGCCTCTGGGCAGCATCGATCTCGTCCGCATCGAGCGGCAGAGTGGCCATCAGGTCGGCGAGTTCCGAGGTTTTCGACACCTCAATATGCTGCCACCTACGCCCGCGGCCGGGCGACCCGCCCCGGCATCTCAGCCACGGGGGTCGAACTGCGAGGGCCTCGGGATGTTCCGCAGATTGGACTTCGCCATCTGCACGGCCTCACCGACACCGCCGTTCATCACCATCTTCGACATCGCGAGGGCGAAGCCCTTGACCTGGCCGCCGGTGATCGTCGGCGGCAACGACAGCGCATTCGGATCCGTCACGAGGTCGACCAACGCCGGCCCGGGATGCGCCAGGGCCTCCCGCAATCCGGTCTCGATGTCGCCCGGGTCCTCGATCCGCCGGGAGAAGATGCCGAGGGCGTTCGCCACGGCGGCGTAGTCGACCGCGGGCACGTCCACGCCGAAGTCCGGCAGCCCGTCGACCAGCATCTCGAGCTTGACCATCCCGAGGGTCGAATTGTTGAACACCACGATCTTGACCGGGATCCGGAACGACGCGACGGTCACGAGCTCGCCGAGCAGCATCGACAACCCGCCGTCGCCGGACACCGAGATCACCTGCCGGTCCGGCGCGGCGAGCTGCGCGCCGATCGCGTGCGGCAGCGCGTTGGCCATCGAGCCGTGCAACGCCGACGACAGGAATCGCCGCGACCCGTTCGGGTTCAGATAGCGCGCGGTCCAGACGTTGCACATCCCGGTGTCGGCCGTGAACACCGCATCCTCGGCCGCGAGGTCGTCGAGGATCGACGCCGCGTACTCCGGATGGATCGGCGTGCGCTGCTTGACCGGGCTCGTGTACGCCCCGACCACCTTTTCCATCAGGGTGCGGTGCCGATCGAGCGACTGATCGAGGAACGCCCGGTCGGTCTTGCGGTGCACCAGCGGGTTCAGCGCCCGCAACGTGCTGACGGTGTCGCCGTGCACCGCGAGATCGAGGCTCGTGCGCCTGCCCAGCCTCTCCCTCGCGACGTCGATCTGCGCGGTGCGGACGTCGGCGGGCAGGAACTGGTCGTACGGGAAGTCGGTGCCCACCAGGAGCAGCAGGTCCGCACCGTGCATACCGTCGTGCGCGGCGCCGTAGCCCAGCAGTCCGGTCATGCCGACGTCGAACGGGTTGTCGTACTGGATCCACTCCTTGCCGCGCAGCGTGTGGCCCATCGGCGCGGCAACGGTATCGGCGAGGGCCAGCAGCTCGTCCCTGGCGCCGCGGACACCCATGCCTGCGAAGATCGCGACCCGCTCGGCGCCGTTGATCGCGTCGGCGAGCGCCCGGACGTCGGCGTCGTCGGGCACGACTGCGGGCGGCCGAGTCCCGACCAGCGTTGGCGGGGTGCCCGCGGCCGGATAGTCGGCGATGTCGCCGGGCAGCGTGATCACCGCGACCCCCGATCGCCCCAGCGCGTGCTGCATCGCGGTGTGCACGATCCGCGGCGACTGCGCCGGGGTGCTGATCATCTCCGCGTACTGCGAGCAGTCGACGAACAACCGGTCCGGGTGGGTCTCCTGGAAGTAGCCGGTACCGATCTGGGTGCTCGGGATGTGCGAGGCGATGGCGAGCACCGGCGCCCCCGACCGGTTCGCGTCGTACAGCCCGTTGATCAGGTGCAGGTTGCCCGGCCCGCAGGATCCCGCGCAGACGGCCAGTTCGCCGGTGATCTGCGCTTCGGCCGACGCCGCGAAGGCCGCCGCCTCCTCGTGCCGCACGTGGATCCAGTCGATCCCGCCCGTGCCCGCGCCGCCGGTGCGGCGGACCGCGTCGACGATCGGGTTGAGGCTGTCGCCCACGATTCCGTAGATCCGGCGGACACCCGCGGCGACGAGCTGGGACACGATCTGGTCTGCAACGGTCTCCGCGGCCACGGCGGCCCTCCTGCTACTGCGGGGTGAGCACGAACACGGGGATCTGGCGGTCGGTCTTCTTCTGGTACTCCGCGTAGTCGGGCCAGACCGCGATGGCACGCTCCCACCACACGGCCTTCTCGTCGCCGGTCACCTCGCGCGCGATCATGTCCCGCTTCACGGGGCCGTCCTGCAGTTCGACCTGCGGATTCGCGATGACATTGTGATACCAGACCGGGTGCTTCGGCGCGCCGCCGAGCGAGGCGACGATCGCGTACTCCCCTTCGTGCTCGACGCGCATCAGCGGGGCCTTGCGGAGCTTGCCGGACTTGGCGCCCTTGGTGGTGAGCAAGACCACCGGTTTGCCCTGCATGGTCGTGCCCTCGGTGCCGCCGGAGCTCTCGTACAGCTCGGCCTGATCGGCGGACCACTTCGTCGGGCTGGGCTCGTACTCTCCTGTCAGCGGCATGCCACCAGTGAACACCCGTGGCCACGGCGGCGCAGCCCGACAGGCCGGAGTCCGGTTGGCGAACTCAAGTGTTCGTTGGACCGAACTTCGATCTCCTAGTAACCTGAACTCATGACCACCGCCGACTTCGCAACCACGCCGCACCGCAGCGCGCGCGGCCGTGGCGCCTCGGTGAATCTGGCGGGCACCGACTGGCCGCTGTACAAGCTCGAGGCGCTGGCCGCGGGCCTGCTGGCGTTCGTCGCCCTGCTCGTCATCACCCAGGCGATGCAGCCCGCCGTGCTGGTGGCCGCCGCCGTCACCGTGGTCGTCTGGTGGGCGCGCCGCCTGTACTGGGCCGGCGACCGGATCACGCGGACCGGGCGCTAGCCACCTCCTCCTGGGCCGAGCGCCTGCGCTCGATCCCGTCCAGCAGCACGTCGAGCCCGACCGAGAAGTTCTCGGTCGCCTCGTCCTCCAGATGCGGCGCCCGCCCGCCCTCCAGGAACGCGTCCCGCTCCTCCGCGGCGGCCTCGACCCCCAGCCGCACCAGCATCGGAAAACGTTCGGCGAAGTCCGGCGCGACCTGCTGCAGCAGTGCTGATCGCGTCGACCACCACTGCTCGTCCGACATCCCGGTCGCGTCGGCCGCCCGCCGCGAGTCGGCGACCGCCGCGGCGGCGCCGCGCACGAAGTGGAACAACGCACCGACGATGCGGCGCAGGACCCGGGCGGACAGTCCGGCCTCGAACAGGATCCGCACCAGCGCCTCGAGGACGGCCTGCTCGTCGGGCCCGAGCACCGGGCGCGCATAGGAGACCGCGAGCGTCCAGGGATGCCGAATGTAGAAGGCCCACAGGTCGCGGGCCCACGATGTGACGGCCGGCCGCCACCCCTCCGCGAGGTCGTAGTAGGTCGGCAGTTCACCGTGCGCCCGGTCGTACATCAGGTCAACCAACTCGGCCTTGCTCGGCACGTAGGTGTACAGCGCCATCGCCGTGCGGTCGAGCCGCGCGCCGACCGCACGCATCGACAGCCCCGCCATCCCGGCCTCGTCCGCCACCTCGATCGCCGCCGCGACGATCTCGTCCACGGTCAGCGCGGGCCTCGGACCCGGTGCCGCTCCCACGCCCGGCGCCGACCTCGGGCCGCCTTGGCCCTGCGCGCGCCACAGCAGCGCCATCGATCGGGCTGCATCGCCCTGACCTGCAACTACACTCACCGAGAACAACTCCTTACGTGGTAAGCAATTGCGGAATCATTCCCTTACTACGTAAAGGGGATGGATATCGGCACGCCACGCTGCGGCGCTCCCCGGTCCGGCTCAGCCGGCCAGGCAGCCCGGCCCGAGCAATGCCTTCAGGTCGCCCATCAATGCGGAGGACGGCTCCACCCGCAGGCTGTCGTCCAGCTTGAGGGTGGTGATCCGGTCGCCACTGATCAATCTCAGGTGCACGTCCGAGGTGCCGGGGTGCCTGGTCAGCACCTGCTTGAGCGCGCCGACCTTGTCCTCGGTGCACAGCCGCGTCGGCAGGCTCACGGCCACCGGCTTCGCCACCCCGACCGCGGAGAGGTCGGGCACCGCGAGGTCGTTGCCGATCAGCGACATCCGGTCGTCACGGATCGAGACCCTCGCCTTCACCAGCACGATGGCGTCTTCCGAGATGTCCATGCCGTAGACCGAGTAGGCCTGCGGGAAGAAGAGCACCTCGATACCGCCGACGAGGTCCTCGAGCTGGATGATGGCCCAGGTCAGACCGTTCTTGTTGATCCGCCGGTCCACCGAGGCGATGATGCCGCCGATGGTCACCTGGGCGCCGTCCTTGACCTCCCCCTCGAGGATCGAGGCGATCGAGGTGTCGGACTGCTGCCGGAGGATGTGCTCGACGCCGTTGAGCGGGTGGCCGGAGACGTAGAGCCCCAGCATCTCCCGCTCCAGCGCGAGGCGGTGCTTGGTCTCCCACTCCTCGTCGGGGATCCGGATCGCGAACACCGAGGCGAGCGAGTCGTCCCCGCCGCCGCCCGCATCGCCGAAGAGGTCGAACTGCCCGACCGCCTCGGCCTTCTTGGTGCCCAGCACCGACTCGATGGCGTCGGTGTGGACCAGGAACAACCCCTTGCGCGGGTGCTCGAGCGAATCGAAGGCACCCGCCTTGATCAGCGACTCGGTGACCTTCTTGTTGCAGGCGACCACATCGATCTTGTTGAGGTAGTCGGAGAAATCGGTGAACTTCGACTTCTCCGTGCGCGCCTTGATGATCGAGGCCACCACGTTCGCGCCGACGTTGCGCACCGCGCCCATGCCGAAGCGGATGTCGCTGCCGACCGAGGCGAAGTTGACCTCCGACTCGTTGACGTCCGGCGGCAGCACCGTGATGCCCATCTTCCGGCAGTCGGCCAGGTAGATCGCGGACTTGTCCTTGTCGTCGCCCACCGAGGTGAGCAGGCCCGCCATGTACTCGGCCGGGTAGTTGGCCTTGAGGTACGCCGTCCAGTAGGAGACGAGGCCGTAGCCCGCGGAGTGCGACTTGTTGAACGCGTACCCGGCGAAGGGCAGCACCGTGTCCCACAGCGCCTTGATGGCTTTCGCGCCGAAGCCGTTGGCCAGCATGCCCGCCTCGAAGCCCTCGAACTCGGCCTCGAGCACCGACTGCTTCTTCTTGCCCATGGCGCGGCGCAGGATGTCTGCTCGACCCAGTGAGTAGCCGGCCACCTTCTGGGCCAGCTGCATGATCTGCTCCTGATAGATGATCAGGCCGTAGGTCTCCGAGAGGATGTCCTTGAGCGGCTCCTCCAGCTCGGGGTGAATCGGGCTGACCTCCTCGAGCGCGTTCTTGCGCTTGGCGTAGGAGGTGTGCGCGTTCATGCCCATCGGGCCGGGACGGTAGAGGGCGAGCGCGGCGACGATGTCGCCGAATCCGGTCGGCTGCATCAGCTTCAGCAGCTCCCGCATGCCGCCGCCGTCGAGCTGGAACACCCCGAGGGTGTCGCCGCGAGAGAGCAGCTCGTAGGTCGCCGGATCATCCATCGGGATGGTGTCCAGGTCGAGGTCGATGCCCCGGTTCGCCTTGATGTTCTCGAGCGCGTCACCGATGACCGTCAGGTTCCGCAGACCGAGGAAGTCCATCTTGAGCAGGCCGATGTCCTCACACGACGGGTAGTCCCAGCCGGTGATGATGGCGCCGTCCTGCGCGCGCTTCCACACGGGGATCGCGTCGGTGAGCGGCTCGGACGACATGATCACCGCGCAGGCGTGCACGCCTGCGTTGCGGATCAGGCCCTCGAGCCCCTTCGCGGTCTGGTAGATCTTCGCGACGTCCGGGTTGGAGTCGATCAGCGCCCTGACCTCGGCGGCCTCCTTGTAGCGCTCGTGCTCGGGGTCGGTGATGCCGGAGACCGAGATGTCCTTGGCCATGATCGGCGGCGGCAGCGCCTTGGTGATCTGATCGGCGATGGCGAAACCGGGCTGGCCGAACTGGACGCGGGCCGAGTCCTTGATCGCGGCCTTCGTCTTGATGGTGCCGAACGTGATGACCTGGGCCACCCGATCGCTGCCCCACTTGTCGGTGGCGTAGCGGACCATCTCACCGCGGCGGCGATCATCGAAGTCGATGTCGATATCGGGCATCGAGACGCGCTCGGGGTTGAGGAACCGCTCGAACAGCAGTCCGTACGGGATCGGGTCGATGTTGGTGATGCCCATCGCGTAGGCGACGAGCGAGCCTGCCGCGGAACCTCGGCCGGGGCCGACCCGGATGCCGACGTCCTTGGCGTGGTTGATCAGGTCGCCGACGACGAGGAAGTAGGCCGGGAAACCCATCTCGTTGATGACGTCGATCTCGTAGTCGGCCCGGACCAGGTACTCCTGCGGCGGACCACCGGGGAAACGGCGGTCGAGGCCGGCCAGCACCTCCTTGCGCAGCCAGCTGGCCTGGGTCTCACCGTCGGGCACCGGGAAGATCGGCATCCGGTCGCGGTGCTTCCAGACCTCGTCGTAGGGCTGGATCCGCTCGGCGATCAGCAGCGTCGAATCGCAGGCGCCTGGGACCTCGTCGTCCCAGATCGCGCGCATCTCCTCGGCCGACTTGAGGTAGTAGCCGTCGCCGTCGAACTTGAACCGGGCCGGGTCGCTGAGCGTCTTGCCGGTCTGGATGCAGAGCAGCGCCTCGTGGTTCTCGGCGGCGTCCTTGGTGACGTAGTGACAGTCGTTCGTCGCGAGCGGCGGGATGCCCAGCTTGCGTCCGATGTCGAGCAGGCCCTCGCGCACCCGGCGCTCGATGGACAGCCCGTGGTCCATCAGCTCGAGGAAGAAGTTGTCCTTGCCCCAGATCTCCTGCCACTTCGCGGCGGCCTCGAGGGCCTCGCGATCGTGGCCGAGGCGGAGCCTGGTCTGCACCTCGCCGGAGGGGCAGCCGGTGGTCGCGATGATCCCCTCGTGGTGCTCGGCGATGATCTCCTCGTCCATCCGGGCCCACTTGCCGAGCTGGCCCTCGATCGAGGCGCGGGAGGAGAGCTTGAACAGGTTCCTGACGCCGGTCGCGTTCTCGGCGACCATCGTCATGTGGGTGTAGGCACCGCTACCGGAGACGTCATCGGACTTCTGACTGCGGTCGCCCCACAGGACGCGCTTGGTTTTGAACCGGGACTCCGGCGCGATGTACGCCTCGATGCCGATGATCGGCGTGATGTCGTGCTTCTTCGCCTCGTTGTAGAACTCGCTGGCACCGAACATGTTGCCGTGGTCGGTCATTCCGACCGCGGTCATCCCCAGCCGCTGGGCTTCCTTGAAGAGCGGACCGACCTTGGCCGCACCATCGAGCATCGAATACTCGGTGTGATTGTGCAGATGAACGAACGAGTCAGCCACGCGCGCCTCTCTAGCTCTGGAAGGACTTGGAGCGCCCCGATGCTTCCGGCGCCCTCATCACTAGCGAACCGAGTGTAGGCGCTGGGGCCGACAGCGTCGGTCACCCGCGCCGGGGCCGAGCGCGACGAGCGGTGTGTTAACCACGACCCTCGGCCGCGATCGGCGATACTGACGACGGCGCACCCGAGCACCGCCGAGGAGGGTCTGTGACCACCGACACCGCGAGCGAATCACCCTCCGCCGGCGCGGTGCCCCGCTCGCGATGGCGGCGGCGGATCCTCTGGGTCGTCGGCATCCTCGTCGCCCTCGTCCTGGCCGCGGTCCTCGCCTTCACCGTCACCCCGTGGCCCGGCAGCATGGTCGTCCGCTTCGTGTTCGACCGCGGCGCGGCGAAGACCACCAGTGCCCTCGAGAAGCACGCCCCGCAGGGCATCGCCTCGATCACCGATCAGCAGTACCGCGACGGCGACCCCGACGCCCTGCTCGACGTCTATTTCCCCGAGTCGACGACGGCGCCTTTGCCGGCGGTGATCTGGACCCACGGGGGCGCCTGGATCTCCGGCGACAAGTCGCATTACTCCCCCTACTACCAACTGCTCGCGGAGCGGGGGTTCACGGTCGTCTCCCTCGACTACTCGCTTGGACCGGAGCACACCTATCCGACCGCGGTGCACCAGCTCAACGACGCGCACGCCTATGTCCTCGCGAACGCCGAGCGCCTGCACGTCGATCCGACCCGCATCGTGCTCGCGGGCGACTCGGCAGGAGCGCAGCTCTCCAGCCAGCTGGCCGCCCTCGTCACCGATCCCGGGTACGCGCGCGAACTCGACATCGCTCCCGCGCTGCGCCCCGAGCAGCTGCGCGGGGTCGTGCTCAACTGCGGGATCTACGAGGTCGACAAGATGGCGGGCGGGTCCGGCATCGTCGGCTGGGGCGCGAACCAGGCGCTGTGGGCCTACACCGGCAGCCGCGACTTCGAGGACTCGACGGCAGTCGAGCAGATGTCGACGATGCGCCACGTCACGGCGCAGTTCCCGCCCACCTACATCAGCGGCGGTAACGGGGATCCGCTGACCGACGAGCAGTCCAAGCCGCTGGCGACCGAGCTCGGTGGGCTCGGCGTCGAGGTCACCACGCTGTTCTATCCCGAGGACCACGAGCCGGCGCTGCCGCACGAGTACCAGTTCGACCTGGACAACGAGGACGGTGAGCGTGCGCTGGAGCGGACCGTCGAGTTCCTGAAGGCGCACACCGCGCCGTGACGGTCAGCGCGCCGGGATCAGGACCTCGCGGCGGGACCGACGCACCCGGCGAACCGCGTCGGTGGTGAAGATCAACAGCGCCAGCCAGATCAGCGCGAATCCAGCCCACCGCGTGCCGGGCATGTCCTCGTGCAGCACCGCGACCCCCCACAGCATCTGCAGCGACGGGGTCAGGTACTGGATGATCCCGAGGGCCACCAGCGGCACCCGCTTGGCGGCGGCACCGAACAGCAGCAGGGGCACCGCCGTCACCACGCCCGCGGCCATCAGGAGCACCGTGTGGCCGGCGCCCTTGCCGACGAACGTGCCCGTCCCGGTGACGGAGAGGAAGACCAGATACCCGATCGCGAACGGCGCCGTCACGACGCCCTCGGCGGTGAGGCTGGTCACCGGGTCGAGCGGGACCACCTTCTTGAGCAGCGCGTAGGCACCGAAGCTCAGAGCCAGGACGAGGGCGATCCACGGCGGCCTGCCGTAGTCGAGGGTGAGCACCAGCACCGCGACCGCCGCGAGCGCCAGCGCGGCCGCCTGCCACCGGTTGACCCGCTCCCGGAAGACGATCATCCCGAGCAGCACGCTGACCAGTGGATTGACGAAGTACCCGAGCGCGGTCTCGACCACCCGCCCCGACAGGACGCCGTAGATGTAGGTGCCCCAGTTGACCGAGATCATCAGCGCGGCCCCCGCCACGATCACCGTGGCCTTCGGGGTGAGGGTGCGCAGTCGCGACAGTCTGTGCAGCAGCGCGCCGATCATCAGCATCACCAGCAGGGTCCACAACATGCGGTGCGCGAGGATCTCGACCGCACCGGCCGGGGCGAGCAGCCCGAAGAAGATCGGGAACATCCCCCACATCAGGTGCGCCCCGACGGCCGCCGCGACCCCGAGTTCGCTCTCCGATCTGGGCGAGGGGCTCACCGCGCCGGAACCTCACCGTCGTCAGGGCCGGGCCGCACCACGTCGACGTGTTCGGGCAGCAACGGGACCACCGCGAACCGGCCGTGGACGGCGTCCGCAGGCAGCGCCTCGACCGCCCGGACGCCCGGCCTGGACGCCAGGGCGCGGAGTTGCGCGAGGTCGCCGCGCACGGTCATCCCGACCACGCAGGCGCACCCGTCCGCCAGGCGCCCGGCCGACACAGCATCGATGCGGGCCTGCCGATCCCACTCCCCCGCCGAGCCCTGCAATCGGCCGGCCGCGACCAGCGGGGACCGGCGCACCGCCGCCTCGTCCCCGGGCACGTCCACGACGATCAGCTGCGTCTGTACCCGTTCGATCGGCACCCGGAACAACACCTGCGAGATCCGGACGCCGCCTGCCAGGCGGTACGCCTGATCCACTGTCGCCTCGGGGCCGAGCGAGACCAGCGCCCAGTGCTGATCGGTGTCGGACCCGGCGACCGAGTCGGCCGCTCGATCGAGGTACTCCGCGACGACCTCGCCGGTGTCGGGGCCGAGCCGGTCGGTCGCGATCGGCGTCGGCCGTGGCGGGTTGGCGAGGCCGAGCACCACGACCAGCACCGCCAGGGCGAGAGCGCAGCAGATCGCCGCGACCGCCCCGGCCCGGTCACGCACTCCTGAGGACCTCGAGGGCGTATTGCAGGTCCTTCGGGTAGTCGCTGGTGATCTCCATCCAGCGACCGTCCGCCGGATGCGCGAACCCGAGCGAACGGGCGTGCAGCCACTGCCGTTCGAGGCCGAGCCGCTCCGCGAGGCGGGGGTCGGCGCCGTAGGTCAGGTCGCCGCAGCAGGGGTGCCGGAGCGCCGCGAAGTGCACGCGGATCTGGTGCGTGCGCCCGGTCTCCAGGTGGATGTCGAGCAGGCTCGCGGCCTGGAACGCCTCCACCGTGTCGTAGTGCGTGATGCTGGGCTTGCCGTCCGCGGTGACCGCGAACTTCCAGTCGTTGCTACGGTGCCGTCCGATCGGGGCGTCGATCGTGCCGCTGCTCGGGTCGGGGTGGCCCTGTACGAGCGCGTGGTACCGCTTGTCGATGGTGCGCTGCTTGAACGCGCGCTTGAGCAGCGTGTACGCGCGCTCGCTCGTCGCGACCACCATCACCCCGGAGGTACCGACGTCGAGCCGGTGCACGATGCCCTGCCGCTCGTGCGCGCCGGAGGTGGAGATGCGGAAGCCCGCCGCGGCGAGCCCGCCGATGACCGTCGGTCCGGTCCACCCAACGCTCGCGTGCGCGGCGACGCCGACCGGCTTGTCCACCACCACGACATCGTCGTCCGAGTACAGGATCGCCATGCCCTCGACCGGCTGCGCCTCCACCGTCAGCGGTCGTGCCGGCTCGGGCAGTTCGACCTCGAGCCAGGCGCCTGCGGGCAGCCGGTCCGACTTGCCCACCGCGGTGCCGTCGAGCAGGACCGCACCCTCGTCGGTGAGCGCGGCGACCGCGGTCCGCGACAGGCCGAGCAGTCGGGCCAGGCCCGCATCGACGCGCATGCCCTCGAGCCCGTCCGGGACGGGCATCGACCGTGTCTCCCTCATGCGCCCGCCGCCTTACCGGCATCGGCGCCCGAGCGCTCCGCGGCCTCGGACTTCGAGCCCACCCTTGTCCCGTCCGGTTCGAACCCGAACAGGGTGAGCGCGACCAGCAGGATGGCGCCGCAGACGATCGCCGAGTCCGCGACGTTGAACACCGGCCACCAGCCGACGGACACGAAGTCGACGACGTGGCCCTGCAGCGGGCCAGGGGAACGGAAGATCCGGTCGATCAGGTTGCCGAGCGCGCCGCCGAGCACCAGGCCGAGGCCGAGCGCCCACCACGGCGACCGCAGCGTCCGGCCGATCTTGATGACGCCGATCACCACGCCGATCGCGACCAGGGTCAGCACCCAGGTCATCCCGGTGGCCATCGAGAAAGCGGCACCGGGGTTGCGGACCAGGGTCAGCGTCACCACGTCGCCGATCAGGCTGATCGGGTCACCGGGCTTGATGTGCCGCACCGCGAGGATCTTGGTCACCAGGTCCAGTCCCAGGATCAGCGCCGCGATCGCGACCAGCATCGGCATCCTCAGTGGCGCCTGCGCGGCTGCCACCTCGGTTCCACCTCCCGTTGCCTCGTTCGCCCCGGCGTCGGGGTTCTCCGCATTTTCCGCTTCACTCACCCCGCCATCATCCCTTACCGCGGCACGCCGGGCCCCACCACACCCAACCGTGGCTAACCTGGTCGGGTGCCTGTGTTCTCTGGACGGACCGCCCTGGTCGCCGCAACCCTCGCCCTCACCTCTCTGGTCTCCGCGTGCGGGTCCGGCGGCGATGCCGCCCCTACCGACGTGGCCACCGCGTCCGCGACCGAGGTCACCGTCCCGGTCTCGGCGGTCACGGCCACCGTCCTCGACCCTGGCGCCGAGCCGCGCCAGCGGGTCACCGTGCACCCGCCGAACGGTTCCGAGCAGCACGCCACGCTGACCACCAGTTCGCAGGTCTACCAGCAGATCGACGATCAGCCGCAGCAGGACTTCTCGACCCCGGAGCTGCGCACCCCGCTCACCGCCACCGTGCGCGGCGAGCAGTCCGATCCGGCGGTCCAGGTGGACCTGACCCTCGGCTCGATCGGCACCCCGGATCCGCGGCTGTCCGACGCGCTCAAGGAGTCGGAGGGGTCGAGCGCGGGCCTCACCGTCACGCCGACCGGGGCCATCACCTCGCTCCGGATCACGCCCGACCCCGAGTCGAGGGACATCGCGCGTTCCGCCGTGGAGCAGGCCTTCTACCAGTCCGTCTATCGCACGGTCTCGTTCCCGGACGCGGAGATCGGGATCGGGGCGGTCTGGACCCTCAGGCAGCAGGTCATGAGCGGGATCGCGCTCGACCAGGTGACGACCGCGACCCTGCGTGAGCGGGACGGGGACCGGCTCACCGTCGACGTCTCGGTCACACAGACGCCCGAGTCGCCCGTGTGGGATCTGCCGGACAAGTCGAGCCGGCTCAACATCGACACATACGTCATGACGGGCACCGGCACCATGGTCGTCGACCTGAATCAGCCGCTGCCCGTCGGCGGGGACGTCACGGTCGGCGGTCACCAGAGCTACCGCGACCCGAACGGCACCACGACGCTTCGGCAGACCATCACCAACCGCGTGCAGTGGGCGGGCTGATGCGCGCCGCGCGCGCCCTCGTCTGCGCGACGGTCGCACTGCCTCTGCTGGCCGGCTGTGCCGGGTCCGACGGTGGGGAGTCACCCACCTCGTTGCCCCCACTGCCAGCAAAGGTCACCGCCTCGGCGACGGCAGGGGCGGGCCCGATCACCGACCCGGCCCGACTGAAGGCGGCCCTGCTCACCACCGCCGACCTACCGACCGGCTTTGCGCCCCTTGCGGATCCGGTGCAGGACCTGGGCCTGCCGCCCGCTCCCGAGTACGACGCAGCCGACCGGTCGAGCACCGATCCGCAGGCGTGCGCGGCCGTGCTGCGCGAGGTGGCAGACCAGGCGCCCGGTTCGGCGGCGCGCGCGGTGGCGCGATTCGGCGGGCCCGAATTCACCAGCATCGACATCGACGCCGCGAGCTACCCTGACGGCGGCGCCGCGGCGGCGCTGAACCGCGTCCAGGACACCCTCTCCGGGTGCACCGAGTACCGGGGCACGGACGCCGACGGTTTCGAGGTGCAGTACCGCCTCGGCGGCCTCGATCAGCCCGCGGTTGGCGACGCATCGGTCGCGGTCCGGCTGCTGACGTCCAGCGACGGGGTGACGATGACTTCGGACGTGATCATCGCCCAGGTCGGCTCGACCCTCGTGCAGCTCGTGGCCTCCGGCCAGCAGCCGATCGGCCAGGACCTGCTCACACGGCTGGCACGCACCGCGGCGGACCGGGTCGGCGCGGCCGCTCCCGTCTGAAACGCCGAATGCCGGCACCCCTTGCGGGGCACCGGCATTCGGTCGGGTTCGTGCTGAGCGTCAGACGCAGGCAGGCGAGGTGAGGTTCGCCAGCTTGACGATGTTGCAGGCGTACTCCTTCGACAGCTTCCACTGGCCGTTCTCGACCACGAAGCCGGCGGTGCCGGCGCTGACCTGGCCGCCGATGTCCATGTTGACGGTGGCGGTGAGGGTGCCGTCGCCGTTGTCCAGGATCGGGTCGACGACGGTGACGGTGGCGTTGGACTGCTTGGCGGCCGCGGCCACCGCGTCGAACAGGCCCGGGTCCGACTCGCCGTCCTGGACGAGGGTGACCTTCTCGGCGGCCGGGGTGGCCGGGTCGAGGCCCTTGACCAGCATCGCGTTCAGCTCGGCCGCGGAGGGCGCGGCCGGGTAGTTGAGTTCCTCGGCGGCGGTGGTGCTGGCGCTGGCCTTGGTGGTGGAGGGCGTGGCTTCCTTTGTGTCGTCACCACAGGCGGCGAGCGAGAGGGCGGCCGCCACGGCGACACCGGCGATGAGGGTCTTGCGGAGCATCAATGCTTTTCCTTTTCTCGGGTGAACATGTTCTCGGTGCTCGTTTGTGGTCAGAGCGATTCAGCGGTTGCGTCCACTATGGCATCCACCGAAGTCTGTCTGTGACAGTAGTCAACACCATAAAAATAAGGTGATCCTTAATGAAGGCTCGCCTCGGGGTCGGCGCGGGCAAGTCCGTCGTCGTCCTCGGCAAAGGTACGCGCGAGGCCCGGCCCGGTCGAGCGGGTCTCGAAACGAACCGTGACCACGCCATGTCCGCAGCCCTGCACCCATCCGTGACCGAACTCACGGTGCGCGACGTCCTGACCGGGACGCCAGCGCGCCGCGTCCGCGACCGCGACCACCGGCGCGGGCGCCACCTCCGGCCGCTCCACTTCTGTGACGAGCATCACATCGCCCTGGTCCAGGTCGGGGAACAGCGAGCCCTGCCGAACGGAGGTGAGACCCCCGAGCGAGACCCCGACCAGTCGGACCGGGCCGAGCTCGAGCGGATCGATCACCTGCCGCTGCGCGGTGGCCACGAGCGTCTGCAGGTCCGTCGTCGCGTACGGGAGGGTGGCCGACCGGGTGACGATGCTCATGTCGGACTTTCTCAGCTTCAACACCACCGTCCTCGCGGCCCGGCCGTCGCCGAGCAGCCGCGCGTGCGCGGCCGCTCCCGTCCGTTCGACCGCCGACCGCAGCTGCTCCATGGTCACCAAATCCGCGGCGAACGTGGTCTCGGCGCTCACCTGCTTGGCGTCGGCGCGCTCGGCCACCGGGCGATCGTCGATCCCCTGCGCCAGACGGTGCAGGCTCGGCCCGAGCGTGGCGCCGAGCACCGAGACGACCTCGGTCGACGAGGTGGCGGCCAGCCCGCCGATGGTCTCGATCCCGAGCCTGCGGAGCTTCTCGTCCGCGACCGGGCCGATCCCCCACAGCTTCCGGACGGGCAGTGCCTCGAACAGCGCGCGTTGCTCGTCCGGGGTGACCACCCGGACCCCGTCCGGTTTGGCGAGCCCGGAGGCGATCTTGGCGATCTGTTTGCCCGACCCGGCGCCGATCGACGCCACCAGCCCGGTCCGCTCCCGGATCAGCGCACGCAACTCCTCCGCGAACACGCGCACCGCCTCCGCGTCGGCCCCGATCAGCTCGGGGGGCTCACCGAACGCCTCGTCCATGGAGATCATCTCGAGCACCGGCATCCGGGTGCGCAGGGCGTCGAAGACCGTCTTGCTGAGCATCGAGTAGAGGCCTCCGCGCGGGGGCAGCACCACCGCGCCCGCGCCGACCATGCGCCTGGCCTGGTGCATCGGCATCGCCGACCGCGCCCCGTATGCGCGCGCCTCGTAGCTGGCGCCCGCGACCACCCCGCGCCCGCCCAGCCCGCCGACGAGCACCGGTCGCCCACGCAGCGTCGGCCGGGTGAGCTGCTCGACGGAGGCGAAGAATGCGTCCATGTCCAGGTGCAGCACCCAGCGGCGCGAGGTGGACGGTCGCGTCATCTTGCCTTGGGTTTCTTCTTCTTCGGTGCAGGCAGGACGTCGGCTGTGCGCTGGATGAACTCGTGCAGCCAGTCGGTGTCGTCGAGCCGCTCCTGCGGGATCGCGAGGTGGTCCTTCGCACCCGGATACGGCGGGGCCAGCGACACCGCGTCGAGGTAGGCGTCCGACACCCCGCTCGGTTTGACGAAGACGGTGTCGTCACAGATCAACGCGACCATCTTCTCGTCGCAGTACAACCCGTACTCGCCGAACATCGCGCGGGCGCGCACGTCCAGGGGCTCGAGCTGCCCGAGGACGTGCGCGACCGTCTCCCTACTGGTGCTCATGGGTGGGAAGTTACGCCGGTGCCCCGACAACGGGGCACCGACACTCCTCACGCCTTGGTGATCACGACCCGGGCGCCCTCGCCGAGATCGATGGCGTCGGGGCCGGCGGCCTCGCCGAGCTCGAGGCTGGTCGCGAGGATCTCCCCCGCGATCAGCTCACGGTGCCTGGCCGCCCAGTCGAGCCGGTCCTCGGGCACCTGCAGCGTGACGACGATCCGGTCCGAGACCTCGAGGCCCGCCGCGCGGCGGGCATCCTGCAGCTCGCGGATGCGGTCCTTCGCCCAGCCCTCGGCCTCCAGTTCCTCGGTGACAGCCGAGTCGAGGACCACCAGGCCCGCGTTCTCCGGCAGGGCAGCGGTGGACTCGGGCTCCGCCGCGACCAGGCGCTGGGTGTACTCGGACGGGAGCAGCGCGATGCCTGCGGCGGTCACGACCCCGTCGACCTCGGACCAGTCCCCCGCCTTGACCGCCTTGATCACCGTCTGCACGTCCTTGCCGAGGCGGGGGCCAGCGGCCCGCGCGTTGACGACGAGCTCGAACTTGCCGTGGACGTCCACGTCCTCGGTCAGGTCCACCTTCTTGACGTTGACCTCGTCGGCGATGATGCCGAGGAACGGGCGCAACCGTTCCGCATCCTCGGCCGCAACGGTCACCTCGGGCAGCGGCAAGCGCACCCGCAGGTTCTGCGCCTTGCGCAGGCCGAGCACGGTCGAGCAGACCGAGCGGACCTCGTCCATCGCGCTGACCAGCTCGGGATCGGACGGCAGATCGGTTGCCTCCGGCCAGTCCGTCAGGTGCACCGAACGCCCGCCGGTGAGCCCCCGCCAGATGACCTCGGTCACCAGCGGCAGCAACGGCGCCGCGAGGCGGCTCACGACCTCGAGCACGGTGTGCAGGGTGTCGATGGCGTCGCGGTCCTCGTCCCAGAACCGCGTCCTCGACCGGCGCACGTACCAGTTGGTGAGCGCGTCACAGAAGGTCCGCAGCTCGTCGCAGGCACCCGCGATGTCGTTGACCTCGAGTGCCTCGGTGATCGCGTCACGGGTGCCCGACAGCTTCGCCAGGATGTACTTGTCGAGCACGTTCGGCGAATCGGTGCGCCACTGTCCCGGCTTGCCCGCGTACAGCTGCAGGAAGCTCCACGCGTTCCACAACGGCATCAGTGCCTGCCGGGAGCCCTCGCGGATGCCCTGTTCGGTGACGACCAGGTTGCCGCCGCGCAGGATCGGCGAGGACATCAGGAACCACCGCATGGCGTCCGAGCCGTCCCGGTCGAACACCTCGTTGACGTCGGGGTAGTTGCCCTTGGACTTGCTCATCTTCAGGCCGTCGTCACCGAGCACGATGCCGTGGGCGGCGACGGTCTTGAACGCCGGGCGATCGAAGAGCGCGGTGGCCAGCACGTGCAGGGTGTAGAACCAGCCCCGGGTCTGGCCGTTGTACTCGACGATGAAGTCGCCGGGGTTGTGGCCTTCTTGCCCGTTGCCGCCGTCGAACCAGTCCTTGTTCTCGAACGGGTAGTGCACCTGTGCGTACGGCATCGAGCCGGACTCGAACCAGCAGTCCAGCACCTCGGGGACGCGGCGCATCATCGACTTGCCGGTCGGGTCGTCCGGGTTCGGACGGACCAGATCGTCGATCATCGGCCGGTGCAGGTCGGTCGGCCGCACGCCGAAGTCCGCTTCCAGCTGGTCGAGGGAGCCGTACACGTCCATCCGCGGGTACGCCGGATCGTCCGACATCCAGACCGGGATCGGGCTCCCCCAGTACCGGTTCCTGCTGATGTTCCAGTCGCGCGCGCCCTCGAGCCACTTGCCGAACTGTCCGTCGCGGATGTGCTCGGGCACCCAGGTGATCTCCTGGTTCAGCTCGACCATCCGGTCCCTGAACTTGGTCACGGCGACGAACCACGAGGGCACCGCCATGTAGATCAGCGGCTGGCCGCTGCGCCAGCTGTGCGGGTACGAGTGTTCGATCGTCTCGTGCCGCAGCAGCTTGCCTGCCGCCTTGAGATCCTTGGCGATGACCGGGTTGGCATCGAAGACCTGCAGGCCCTCGTACGGCGGCACCATCGCGGTGAACTTGCCGCCCGCGTCGAGCGGCTGCACGATCTCGATGCCGTTGGCCGTTGCGCAGTCCATGTCCTCCTCACCGAAAGCCGGTGCGAGGTGGACGATTCCGGTACCGGAGTCGGTGGTGACGTAGTCGGCGGCAAGCGTGCGGTGCGCGTTGGCGTGACCCTTGTCGGGTCCGTGGAAGAAGTCGAACGGCGGCTCGTAGGACAGCCCGACCAGCTCGGCGCCCTTGTGCGCGGAGAGCACGGCCGGCTCCTCGCCGAGTTCGCGGGCGTAGTGCGCCACCCGGTCCTTGGCGAGCACGTACCGCTTGCCGTCCTTGCCCTCGACCTGGACGTAGTCGATCTCGGGATGGACGGCGATAGCCAGGTTGGACGGCAGCGTCCATGGCGTCGTGGTCCAGATCAGCGCGTTCGCGCCGTCGAGCGGCGAGCCGGGCGCCACGAGCGGCATGTCGACCGTGACCGCCGGATCCTGACGCATCTTGTACGCGTCGTCGAGCTTGGTCTCCTGGTTCGACAGCGGGGTCTGCTCGTACCAGCTGTAGGGCAGCACCCGGAAGCCCTGGTAGATCAGACCCTTGTCGTAGAGCTCCTTGAACGCCCACATGACCGACTCCATGAAGTCCAGGTCGAGCGTCTTGTAGTCGTTGTCGAAGTCGACCCAGCGCGCCTGGCGGGTGACGTACTCACGCCACTCGTCGGTGTAGCGCAGCACCGACGACTTGCAGGCGGCATTGAACTCCGCGAGGCCCATCGCCTCGATCTCGGACTTGTCCTTGATGCCGAGCTGCTTCTCGGCCTCGAGCTCGGCGGGCAGCCCGTGGCAGTCCCAGCCGAACCGGCGCTCGACCTTCTTGCCGCGCATCGTCTGGAAGCGCGGGATGAGGTCCTTGACGTACCCGGTGAGCAGATGGCCGTAGTGCGGCAGGCCGTTGGCGAACGGCGGGCCGTCGTAGAAGACGAACTCGGGCGCATCGGCGCGGTTGGCGATGGAGGCACGGAACGTGTCGTCCGAGGCCCACTCGGCGAGCACCCGCTGCTCGAGCTCGGGGAAACGCACGTTCGTGTTGGCCTTGCCGCCGCCGAGATCAACTCGCGGATAGCCGGCGCCCGTCTGGTCGGATCCGTTGCCGGTCGAGTTGTTCGTCAACCCAGTACTCCCTCGTGCCGTGTCTGGCACGGGGACGACGGCAGCGCCTCTGCGCTGCGACCGCGGTACCACCCCGCTTGCCCGGACGCGGCATCGCCGCCGTCCTGACCTCTCGTGCTGGGCTGTGACGGGCCCACCCGTCCGGTTCTACTGAGCGACTCGTCCTTCTCGAACGAGCGCCGTTCTTCCGAAGGCTCCCCGGTGATGGCCGGATCAGCGCCACATACTGACTGCGATTCTAGTCGTCGGCGTCAAATCGCCCGTCCGACGACTCCCGGCTCGCGTCGGCCCGCCTGCCCGGTGGCGTTGCCCCCGGTTCGGACGCGTCCGGTGCGGTGTTGCCGCGTAGTGAACTCACCAGCAGCAACACCGCGCCGATCACGCAGACCACGATGCATCCCCATGCCCACACGACCGATCCGGTCATCAGGGCGATCACCAGCAGCGCGAACCCAACCGCTGCCATTACGAGCGTCAGGACCAGCACGGCATACCCCTGGGTGAGCTTGCAGGACGGCCGACGGGCACTACCGGACTAGTTGTTGCCCTTGGCGAACGTCTGGCTCAGGCCGGGCTTGGCAGCCTCGCCCCCGAAAGCCTCCTGGCCACCGTCCACGGGGACCGCGGAACCGCGCTGCTCGAGCTCCTCGAGCTGCGACTCCAGGTAGGACTTCAGCCGCACCCGGTACTCGCGCTCGAACGTCTTGAGCTGCTCGATCCGACCCTCCAGCACGCTGCGCTGCTGGTTGATGGTGGCCATGATCTCGGTGTGCTTGCGCTCGGCGTCGGCCTGCAGCGCGTCCGCCTTCTCCTTGGCCTGACGAAGCTGCGTCTCGGAACGCGTCTGGGCGTCGGAGAGCAGTGCCTCGGACTTCTGCCTTGCGTCGGAGATCATCGCCTCGGAGCGGGTCCGCGCATCGCTGACCAGCTGCTCGGAGTTGGTCCTGGCCGTGGTGACCAGCTGCTCCGACTCCGTCTTCGCGTCGCCGGTCAGGCGGTCCGCCATCTCCTGGGCGAGGCCCAGGATCTTCGCGGCCTGCAGGTTCGCCTCTTCGGTGTTGCCCGGACGGGCGGCGGGAGCCGCCGGCGCGGGGGCCGCGACCGGGGCGACCGGAGCGACGGGCTTGGGCGGCTCGACAACCCGAACGGGCTCAGGAGCGGCACCTGCCTGCCGAGGAGCCTTCTTCGCATCCGCGAGCTCCTGATCGAGCTCACCCACGCGCTGGCGGAGATCCGCGTTCTCCTCGATCAGTCGCGAGAGCTCCTGCTCGACGAGGTCGAGAAACGCATCTACCTCGTCTTCGTTGTAGCCCCGCTTGCCGATTGGCGGCTTGCTGAACGCGACATTGTGCACATCAGCTGGTGTCAGCGGCATGGAAGGATCCCTTCACGCGTCTGTTGGCGGTCGAGCAAGCATTCAGTTATAGCGCATACAGCAGGAAACCAAGGAATCCGGCTGTAACTGGCGTCCATTCTGTCACACCAGACCCGTAGGTCGCGCCACGACTCAAGCATCGACATCACGCGGCCAGTCCTTGAACGACCGACATCAAGATGAAGACGATGAACAGCAAGACCATGATTGATAGGTCCAACCGAACCCCGCCGAGATTTATCGACGGAATTAGCCGCCGGAGCAGCTTGATCGGTGGATCTGTGACCGTAAATATCGCTTCGAGAATGACCACCACAATGCCGGTGGGTCGCCAATCGCGAGCAAATGTCCGGATGAACTCGACGATGATCCGTCCGATGAGCAACAACCAAAAGACGAAGAGCAGGAAGTAGATCACCGCGAACAAGGGCACTCCATCACTTTGCCTGACTCGGCCGGACCAATCAAAACGAGATCGGCCCGCACCGGCCTCAGGGCATCCGGTCGGGCCAGCCTACTTCCGGCCCGCCCGGACCGCCTATTTCTGGTTGTAGAAGCCGGTTTCGGCGATCCGACGCCGCTCCTCGGCGGACACGTCGATATCGGCAGGTGAGAGGAGAAACACTTTTGTGGCCACCTTGTCGAAGGAGCCGCGCAGCGCGAACGCCAGGCCGGCCGCGAAGTCGACGAGCCGCTTGGCGTCGGCGTTGCTCATCTCCACCAGGTCCATGATGACCGGGGTGCCGTCACGGAAGCGCTCGCCGATGATGCGGGCCTCGCCGTAGTCGCGGGGGCGGAGTGTGGTGATCTTGGACAGCGGTCCGCCCTCGTCGAAGATGGGCGCGCGTCGGCTCTCGATGCGCGGCTGGGTGTCGACCGCGAGCGCGCCGCGGGTCGCGGGCGGGCGGGCTCCGACGGGAGCACCGGGACGGGCGCTGCGCGCGGGCAGCGGCTCCATCCGACGGGGCGCGACCGGACGGTCGAGCTCGTCGAGCTCGTCGCGGGGCACGTAGCCTGCGTCGTCGTATTCACGGTCCAGTTCACCCTCGTAACGTCCACCGCGGGGTGCGCGACGCGGCTCCTCGAGGTAGTCGTCTTCGTAATCCTCGAGGGGGACCATGCCGAAGTAAGCCTTGAACTTGTGCAGAGTGCTCATCGTCGACCTTCCTTGGCGCGGCGGACAATCGGGCGGTGCGCCGATCAGTTCGAGGCTATCGGCCGGGAACCCAACAGTGCGGTTCCGACACGCACGCAGGTGGAACCGTACCGCACGGCGACCTCGAGGTCGCCGGTCATCCCCGCAGACAATTCCGTCGCCGCGGGATGGCCGCGCAACAGGTTCGTGTGCACGGCCTGGAGCTCCGCGAACGCCCGCTCCGGCTCGGACCCGAGCGGCGGAACCGCCATCAGCCCCGAAAGCTCAAGCCCGGCGGCCGATTCGGCACGGTCTGCCAGCTCGGCCAGTTCGTCGACCGGAACGCCGCCCCGAAGCGGGTCGCCGTCAAGACTGACCTGGAGCAGCACCCGCAGCGGCTGCTCCCTGCCGCCCTCCCCCAGCGCGACGGTCGCGGCCTTCGCGAGGGCATCGACCAGCCTCGGGCTGTCCACCGAGTGAATTGCGTACGCCCACTGCGCGATCGAGCGGGCCTTGTTCCGCTGCACGCTGCCGATCATGTGCCACCGGACGTCGGCGGTGAGCGCGCCGAACTCCGCGACCTTCGAGGAGGCCTCCTGCTCGCGCGACTCGCCGAACTCGCGACAGCCGAGGCCGTACAGGATCGCGACGTCGGAGGCCGGGAAGAACTTGGTCACCGGCAGCAACTGGACATCGTCCGGGTTGCGGCCCGCGTCCAGGCACGCCCGCCCCAGCCGATCACCGACCTCGGTCAGTGCGGCCGCGATCTCGGCTGCGCGCGGCGACGGTGCGTCATTCACCGCGCGTCGACTCCATCCAGATCACACCCGCCAGCCGCCCGGTCGGGGCTCCCCGACGATGACTGAACAGGGTGCGGTCCTCGATAGTGCAGCGCGGATCCTCCGCGACCCCGGACACGCCCGCCTGCAGCAGCTGGCGGCGCAGTCCCGCCCGCAGGTCGATCCCAGGGGTGCCCCGCACCGTCGTGGTCGCGCTGCCCGGCAGGTGCTTCTCGACGTCCGCGCGCATCGCCGCGGGTACCTCGTACTGGCGGCCGCTCGCGGCGGGACCGAGGAAGGCGCCGATCCGTTCGACCGCTGCGCCTTTCGACACCATCACGTCCAGCACCCGCGGCACGATCCCGATCCGGGCACCGACCCGGCCCGCGTGCACCGCGGCGATCACCCCGGCCTGGTCGTCCGAGAGCAGCAGCGGCACGCAGTCCGCGGACAGCGTCACCAACGCCAGATCGGGCACGTCCGTGACCAGCGCGTCGGTCGCCTCGACGGCACCCTCGACGGGGCCGTCCACCACCGTGACGTTTCGACTGTGGATCTGCTCCATCCAGACCAACCGCTCGAACGGCAGTCCGATACCGTCCGCGAGCCGTCGACGGTTCGCCGCGACCGCGGCCGGGTCGTCGCCGACGTGGTCGCCGAGATTGAAGGAGTCATACGGGGGCGCCGAGACGCCCCCGGCTCGAGAGGTGACGACCCGACGAACCCGGAATCCGCCCGTCACCGACGCATGAAGGAGGGCACGTCGACCTCGTCCTCGCCCTCCTCGTCGGCGACCGGGACCGCGCGGGCCGGGGAACCGACGGGAATCGGGGGCAGGGTCGAGCCGGAAGTCGGTCGCGCCTCACGGGTTTCGCGGCTCTGGGCAACCGGCGCGGGCTCGGGCGCCTGATGCTGGGGCGGCCGGCCGATCTCGCCCGCGCGGCCTGCTCCGATCGCGCCGTTGCCCGCAGGCGCGGCGGCGGCAGGCTCGACCGGGCGACGCGTCGGCGTCCCACCGTCGAAGCCCGCCGCGATGACCGTCACCCGGACCTCGTCGCCGAGCGAATCGTCGATGACCGTGCCGAAGATGATGTTGGCGTCGATGTGCGCGGCTTCCTGCACCAGCGAGGCGGCCTCGTTGATCTCGAACAGTCCCAGGTCGGACCCGCCCGCGATCGAGAGCAGCACTCCCCTTGCACCCTCCATCGAGGCCTCGAGCAGCGGCGAGTTGATCGCGGACTCGGCAGCCTTGATCGCCCGGCCCTCGCCGCGCGAGGAACCGATGCCCATCAGCGCGCTGCCCGCGCCGGACATGACGCCCTTGACGTCGGCGAAGTCGACGTTGATCAGACCCGGGGTGGTGATCAGGTCGGTGATGCCCTGGACGCCGTTGAGCAGGACCTCGTCCGCGGAACGGAACGCGTCCATCAGGCTGACCGCAGCGTCACCGAGCTGGAGCAGCCGGTCGTTGGGGATGACGATGAGGGTGTCGCAGGACTCGCGCAGCGCCTGGATGCCGCTGTCCGCCTGGCCGCCGCGACGCTTGCCCTCGAAGGAGAACGGCCGGGTGACCACGCCGACGGTCAGGGCGCCGAGCTTGCGCGCGATGCTGGCGACGACGGGCGCGCCGCCGGTGCCGGTGCCACCGCCCTCACCCGCGGTGACGAAGACCATGTCGGCGCCCTTGAGCACCTCTTCGATCTCGTCCTTGTGGTCCTCGGCGGCCTTGCGGCCCACCTCGGGATCGGCGCCTGCGCCGAGACCGCGGGTGAGCTCACGGCCGACGTCCAGCTTGACGTCGGCGTCGCTCATCAGCAGCGCCTGGGCGTCGGTGTTGACGGCGATGAACTCGACTCCCTTGAGTCCCTGCTCGATCATGCGGTTGACCGCATTTACGCCGCCGCCGCCGATGCCGACGACCTTGATAACGGCGAGGTAGTTGTGCGGGGGCGTCATGGGCTCTCGCCTTCCGTGTGTGTGAACGCGCTCGGGGTGATGCTCGAAATACTGAAATTGCGTCTTGCTGGTGGGGCCGATGTTGCTGGTGATGCGGTACTTCTTGGGCAAACTCTAAACCTCAACCATAGGCTTAGAGTTATGTCAAGTAGCTGACTGAAACGAAACGCTATGCACGACAGGTCCGATCCGCCAGCAGGCGCGCCGACGGGCGACACGATTTGTCATCGCGCTCATTTGACGGTGACCAGATCGGGGCTGGAGATGTCGTACACCTTGCCCGGTTGACCGAGCAACGGCAGCGCGATGGCGGACTTGCGTTCGGTGTTCTCGACGCTCCCCCACACCAGCTGCCGCCCGTCGAGCAGGGTGACCCGGATATCGGAGATGGAGCCGGCCGCGATCTCCCCGACCTGGGCCCGCAGCGGCGGCGGCATCGAGGTGAGCACCTTCAAGGCATCGACCGTCACCGGATCCTCCAGACCGGGCCGCCCGACCTTCAGCCGCGGCACCCCCGGCGGCGGCGGTTCGATCGCATAGGCGACCGCGCCCGCGTCCATCAGGTGGGTGCCCTCCGGAGTGTCGTAGAAGACCGCTGGTGCCCGTTCGACCACGGTGACCCGCACCGTGGACGGATACCGACGTTCGACCCGCGCATGATCGACCTTGGGTATCGCGGCAACCCTCCTGGCGGCCGCGTCGACGTCGACCTGCAGCAGCGGCTTGCCGGTCGGGATGGCGAGAGCCGTCAGGACCTCGTCGCTCGGGACGCCGACGTTGCCGACCACCGAGATCTTGCGCACCGAGAGCACCGGGGTGAACCAGGCCGCCGCGACGAGGCCGACCAGCACGACGACCGAGAGGGCGATGATCAACGGCCGCTTCCGACCACGCGGGCGGGTGACCCGACGAGTCTTCCTCGCGGCTCGCTTGCTGCCCTTGCGGTCGGGGCCTGCGGCGCGCTCCTCGCCCACGGCAGTGGGGCGCGCGCGACCCGGACTGTCCGTCGTCACCGCGGTCGGCCCGCGGCGGGTGTGGCCCCGAGGGCGCCGAGGATCTCCTTGCCGAGCATGGTCACGTCGCCCGCGCCCATGGTGATCACGATGTCGCCGGACCGCGCGAGCGCGGCGATCTGCCGGGGGGCGAGCGAGAGATCCGGCTGGTAGTGCACCGGCTTGGTGACCGCCTGCGCGACCAGCGCGCCGCTGACCCCTGGCAGGGGCTCCTCCCGCGCGCCGTACACGTCCAGCACCACCACCTCGTCCGCGAGGTCGAGAGCGGCACCGAACTCCTCGGCGAACGCCAGCGTCCGTGAGTACAGGTGCGGCTGGAAGACCACGATCACCCGGCCGTTCGCCGATTCGGTTCCCGGCCTGACCAATTCGCGGGCCGCCCCGAGCACGACGCGGACCTCGGTGGGGTGATGGGCGTAGTCGTCGAACACCCGCACGCCGTTCTCGCGGCCGGTGGACTGGAAACGCCGATGCACGCCGCCGAACCCGGCGATGCCCTCGATGACCTCCTCGACCGGCGCCCCCACCTCGCGCGCCGCGAGGATCGCACCCATCGCATTGAGCGCCATGTGCCTGCCCGGTACCGCCAATCGCAGTGTGCGCGCGCCTTCTTCGCCGGAGAGTTCGAACTCCGCGACGCCCCCGGTGTCGCGGGCCTGCCAGCTCAGCAGGCGCGCACCGAGCTCGATCCCCTCCACCGAGACGTCACCGCTGCCGTAGCCGAGAACCCGGACGCCGGGCAGCTCGCGCGCGGCCACCCGCTGCGCCAGCGCCGCCGAGCCCGGGTCGTCCAGGCACACCACCAGGAGGCCACCGGGGGCGATCCGCTCGGCGAAGTCGTCGAAGACCTGGACGTAGGCGTCGGTGGTCCCGAAGTAGTCGAGGTGATCGGCCTCGACATTGGTCACGATCACCACGTCGGGGTCGTACTGCAGCAGCGAGCCGTCGCTCTCGTCGGCCTCCGCCACGAAGACGTCCCCGCTGCCGTGATGGGCGTTGGTGCCCGCCTCGTTGAGCTCGCCGCCGACCGCGAACGACGGGTCGACACCGCAGTGCTGCAGGGAGACCACGAGCATGGAGGTGGTCGAGGTCTTGCCGTGCGTGCCCGCGACCAGCAGCGTGCGCTGGCCGTGCATCAGGGAGGCGAGGACGGCCGGGCGCAGCAGCACCGGGATGCCGCGCTCGCGCGCCGCCACGAGCTCCGGGTTGTCCTTCGGGATGGCCGCGTGCGTGGTCACCACGACCGTCGGGCCGCCGGGCAGCAGGTCGAGCGCACCCGCGTCGTGCCCGATCCGGACCTGGGCGCCGCGGGCCCGCAGCGCGAGCACCCCACGGCTCTCCTTGGCATCCGAACCGGACACCTGGCCGCCCCTGGCCAGCAGGATCCTGGCGATGCCGGACATACCGGCGCCGCCGATGCCGACCATGTGGACTCGCTGCAATTCGGGGGGCAACTGCGCCCCGCGCACCTCGGTCATCGACCGCCCTCCGACCTCTCCGACTGCCCCGACACCCCGAGTCCCTTCGCCACCTCGAGCACGATCCGGGCCACCGCATCCGCCGCGTCCCTGTGCCCGGCATCGGCGGCGGACCTGCCCATCACGCTCAGCCGGGCGGCATCGCCCAGCAACGGCACCACCGTATCCGCCACGAACTGCGGGGTGAGGTCCGCGTCGGCGACGATCATGCCACCGCCCGCCCGCACCAGCGGCTTGGCGTTGAGCTCCTGCTCACCGTTGCCGTGCGGCAGCGGCACGTAGACCGCGGGCATGCCGACCGCGGAGACCTCCGCGACGGTCATCGCCCCCGAGCGGCAGATCGCGGCATCGGCTGCCGCGTACGCCAGGTCCATCCGGGACAGATACGGCACGGCGACGTACGGCGCGGCCGGGTTCAGCTGGGCCACCTCGAGCGTGTTCTTGGGACCGTGCGCGTGCAGCACCGAGATCCCGGCCGCGGCCAGCGCCTCGGCGGCGCCGGAGACGGCCTCGTTCAGTGAGCGCGCGCCCTGCGACCCACCGAACACCAGCAGCACCGGGCCGTCCGCGGGCAGACCGAAATGCGCACGTGCCTCGGCGCGCAGCGCGGCTCGGTCGAGCCCGGTGATCGAGTCGCGGACGGGGATCCCCACGACCTCCGCGTCCGAGGCGCCTCGTGCGGCGACCCCCGAACCCGGCACCGCGGCGAGCACTCTGGCCGCGACCCTGGCACCGATCTTGTTCGCGATACCGGCGCTGGCGTTGGCCTCGTGGACGACGACCGGGACGCGTCGACGGCGACGGGTGAGCCCCTTGCCTGCCGCCAGGTACGCGGGCAGTGCCACGTAGCCACCGAACCCGACGATCACGTCGGCATTCGTCTCCTCGAGCACCTCGCGGGTACGCCGCACCGAGCGGACGACCCGACCCGGAAGCCGGAGCAGATCCTTCGAAGGCTTACGCGGCAGCGGGACCGGCGGGATCAGCTCGAGGCGGTAGCCACGCTCGGGGACCAGGGTCGTCTCGAGCCCACGCTCGGTGCCGAGCGCGGTGACCGTGACGGAGGGGTCGAGCCTGCGCAGCGCGTCGGCCACCGCCATCGCGGGTTCGATGTGCCCGGCGGTCCCCCCGCCGGCGACGACGACGGACGGACCGGTGGCGGCGCGCGACGCGACGGGGGAAGTCTCTGAAGTGCCGCTCACCTACGAAATCCTCGCTCTCCTGCGCGGCCGTTCGACCGTCGTGTCCGCTCGTCTGATGCTAGTGCCCGTCCGCGTCGCGGATCCGCGCGCCGCGGGTCGGCGGCCGGCCTGCCCGCCACCGCCCGCC
>NZ_BCXA01000023.1 GCF_001894865.1 Rhodococcus maanshanensis NBRC 100610
CCCGCCACCGCCCGCCTGCGCGGCGGCGGGGCGGCCGCCCGCTGCTGGGCGGCACGCTGCTGGGCCGCGCGCTTCTGGGCCGCCTTCGCCTGTGCCGCCTTGCGTGCGGCCTCCGCCCTCGCGGGCGAGAACTGCTCCGGCATGGGCAGCCGCAGCATCCTGCCGAACCGCCCGACCTGCCCGGCGTGCAGGGCGGCCACCGCCTCCGGCTCGTGCCTGGCGGCGTTGGCGATGACGCCGAACATGAACAGGGTGATCGCGATCGAGCTGCCGCCTGCGGAGACGAGCGGCAACTGCAGCCCGGTGACCGGGAGCAGGCCGATCACGTAGCCGATGTTGATCAGCGCCTGGGCCAGGATCCAGGTGGTCGCGGTCGCGGTGAGCAGTCGCAGGAACGGGTCGATCGAGCGCATCGCGATCCGCAGGCCGGCGTAGACGAACAGCGCGAACAACCCGATCACCGCCATGCAGCCCAGGAAACCCAGCTCCTCGCCGATGATCGCGAAGATGAAGTCGTTGTGCGAGTTGGGCAGGTAGCTCCACTTGGCCCGACTCTGTCCGAGCCCGCGACCGAACAGGCCGCCGTCGGCGAGCGAGAACTTGGCCTGCCTGCCCTGATAGCCGATGCCCTGCGGGTCGGCGCCGGGGTTCAGGTAGGCCTTGACGCGGTCGGATCGGTAACCGGCGGTCAACGCCAGCACCATCGCCGCCGCGACGCCTGCCCCGACGATGCCGAGGAACAGGCGCAGCGGCAATCCCGCGAACCAGAGCAGCGACGCCAGGATGATGCCGAACGCGATCGTGGTCGACAGGTTCGGCTGCAGCACGATGAGCACGCAGACCACCAGCGCCGCGGGCACCAGCGGCACCACCATCTCCTTGACGGAGGCGTTCTGCCTGCGGGAGGCGAGCAGGTGCGCGCCCCAGACCACCAGGGTCACCTTCGCCAGCTCGGACGGCTGGAACGACAGCGGGCCGAGGGTGAACCAGCGCCGGGCGCCGCCCGACAGGGTGCCGACGCCGGGGATGAGCACCAGGGCCAACAGCACCACCGACACGGCGAAGGCGGGCAATGCCATCGTGCGCATCAACCGGACCGGCAGCAGCAGCGCCACGTAGAACAGGACGGCCCCGACCGCGACGAAGATCAGCTGCGTGGTGAAGGTGCCGTAGGCGGAGCCGGTGTCGGCGTAGGACTCCACGCTCGAGGACGACAGGACCATCACGAGCCCGAGCACGGTGAGCAGGCCGGTGATGGTGACGATCAGGTGGAAGGACGCCAGCGGGCGCGCCAGCCAGGCGCCGAAGCGGGTGCGGGGTCCCGCGGCCTGCTTCATCGCGACCGACCCGCCACTTCCGCCACGGCCTGCGCGAAGCTGCGTCCGCGGTGACCGTAGTCGGCGAACATGTCCAGCGACGCCGCCGCAGGCGCCAGCAGCACCGTGTCTCCCGGCCGGGCCATCGACGCGGCGGCACGGACCGCGCGTGCCATCACGGCATCAGGCGATTCCGGACTCGGCGCTGGACTCACCCCTGCATCGTCTCCCGCATCCACCCGCACGACCGGCACCTGGGGTGCGTGTCGCGCGAGTGCCTGTGCGATCTGCATCGCATCGCGGCCGAGCAGGACCGCGCCGACGAGCCGATCGGCCACCTCGGTGACGAGTTCGTCGACACTGGCGCCCTTGAGCAGACCGCCCGCGACCCACACCACCCGAGGGTGCGCGAGCAGCGACGAGCGCGCGGCGTGCGGATTCGTCGCCTTCGAGTCGTCGATGTACGTGACGCCGTCCGCCTCGGCGACGAGCGCCGCGCGGTGCGGGCCCACCTGGTAGCTGCGCAGCCCCTCCCGGACGGCGGTGGCGCCGACGCCGATCGACCTCGCCAACGCGGCCGCGGCCAACGCGTCCATCCGACCCGCAGGCCCCGGCGGGGTGATCTCGTCGACCAGAGCGAGGGTCTCGTCGTCGGCGAAGGCGCGGTCGACGAGGCGGTCGCCGTCGACGCCGAGCTCGCCCGGCGCTGGCACACCCAGCCTGAACCCCGTGGTCCGCCCTGCGCTGGACACCCGCGACAGTCCGGCCGTGACCGGGTCGTCGAGACCCAGCACCGCGACGTCCCCGGTCAGCACCTGCGCCTTCGCGTCGATGTAGCCCTTCATGCCGCCGTGCCAGTCCAGGTGGTCCTCCGCGATGTTGAGGATCACCCCTGCCGTCGGGCGCACAGACGGCGCCCAGTGCAGCTGGAACGAGGAGAGCTCGACGGCCAGCACCTCGTTGCGGGGGCTGTCGGCCCGCAGCGCGTCGACGATGGGCAGGCCGATGTTCCCGCAGGCGACCGTCGCGATGCCTGCGGCCCGCAGGATCGACTCCAGCATCGAGGTGGTCGTCGTCTTGCCGTTGGTGCCGGTCACCACCAGCCACCGCCTGGCCGGTCCGTAGACCTGCGCACGGTCGAGCCGCCAGGTGAACTCCACGTCGCCCCAGATCGGGACCCCGGCGCCCGCGGCCGCGGACAGCACCGGCGCGTCGGGACGCCAGCCGGGACTCGTGACGACCAGCGCGAACGCGCCGATCTCGGCCGCGGCCCGTTCCGGCGCCACGACCGCGACACCGGAGGCGGCGGCCAGCTCGTCGAGCGAGGCCTGATTGCCGTCGGTGACCGTGACGTCGGCACCCAGCTCGCGGAGCGGTTCGATGAGGGCCCGGCCGGAGATCCCGGACCCCGCGATCAGGACCCGGCTGCCGTGCAGGCGGGCGAACTCGGGCGGGAGATCGGCGGCAGCGCCTTGGAGTGACAAGCTCAGCCCCCGATGTCGGCGAGGTACTCGCTGTAGAACAGCGCGAGTCCGATGGCCGAGGCGATCGCGGCGAGCAACCAGAATCTGATGATCACCGTGGTTTCCGCCCACCCGGCCAGCTCGAAGTGATGATGGAACGGCGCCATCCGGAACACCCGCCGCCTGCTCGAGCGGAACACCGCGACCTGCACGACCACCGAGGCCGCCTCGGCGACGAACAGCGCGCCGACGACCACCATCAGCAGTTCGGTGCGGGTGACGATGGACAGCCCGGCGAGCAGGCCACCGAGGGCAAGCGAGCCGGTGTCGCCCATGAAGATCTTCGCGGGCGCGGCGTTCCACCACAGGAAGCCGATGCACGCACCCGCCGCCGCGGCGCAGATCAGCGCCAGGTCAAGCGGGTCACGGACGTCGTAGCAGCCCGTGACGGGATCACGCTCGCAGGAGTTGCGGTACTGCCAGAAGGTGATGATCGTGTACGCCCCGAGCACGAGGGTCATCGAACCCGCGGCGAGGCCGTCGAGGCCGTCGGTCAGGTTCACGGCGTTCGACCAGGCGCTGACCAGCAGGTAGCAGAACAGGATGAACACCACCGACCCCATCGAGACCGTGGCGATGTCCCGGACGTAGGACAGGTTCGTGCTGCCAGGGGTCAGGCCGGTCGCGCCGGGGAACTGCAGCGCCAGGATTCCGAACAGCACCGCCGCGATCAGCTGGCCGACCAGCTTCGCGGTCTTGTTCAGACCGAGGTTGCGCTGCTTGCGGATCTTGATGAAGTCGTCGAGGAAGCCGACGCCGCCGAGCATGGTCGTCAGTCCGAGGACCAGGAGCGCGGAGGCGCTCGGGCCGTCCGCGTCGTAGCCGATCCCGATCAGGTGCGAGCCCCAGTAGCCGGCCCACAGGCCGGCGATGATCGCGACGCCGCCCATGGTGGGGGTGCCGCGCTTGGACTGATGGCTGGCCGGACCCTCGACCCGGATCTCCTGACCGAATCCCTGGCGCGAGAACGCCTTGATCAGGACGGGGGTGAGCAGGATCGCCACAGCGAGCGCGATCCCTCCCGCGAAGAGGATCTGTCTCACTGGTCTTCCTCCGTGTTAGTCCGCTGCTCGCCCTGCTGATCGGCACGCGGGCCCTCCAGCAGTGTGTCCGCCACCGCCCACAATCCGACCGACTGCGAGGCCTTGACCAGGACGATGTCATCGCCCGCCAGTTCCGCCCCGAGCACGGCGATCGCGGCCGCCTGGTCGGGAACCAGGATCGACTCCTCGCCCCAGGAACCCTCCATGACCGCGCCCTGGTGCATCGCGCGGGACGGCCTGCCGGTGCCGACCACGATCAGCCTGCTGACGTCCAGGCGCACCGCCAGCCGCCCGATCGCGTCGTGTTCGATCACTGATTCTGGACCGAGCTCGGCCATTTCCCCGAGCACCGCCCAGGTACGGCGCGGCGTGCCCTCGCCCGAACGTCCCATCGAGACCAGGGCCTTGAGCGCCGCGCGCATCGAATCGGGGTTGGCGTTGTACGAATCGTTGATCACCGTGACGCCGTCGGCCCGGTGGCGCACGTCCATCCGGCGCACGGACGCGGCCGTCGCGGCGCCGAGCGCGGTCGCGATCTGGGCGACGGTGGCGCCGCATTCCAGTGCCACCGCGGCCGCGGCCAGCGCGTTGCCGATCTGGTGCTCACCGTGCACGCCGAGCTGGATCGGCACGGTCGCGATGTCGCCCTCGTGGGCGGAACCCGCCGGGTAGCGGCACTCCAGCGTGAAGGCGGGGCGCGCCTCCGCGTCGAGATGCACGTCCACGGCCCGCACGTCCGCGCGTTCGGACTGCCCGACCAGCACCACCCGGGCCCTGGTCCGCTCGGCCATCGCCGCGACGAGCGGGTCGTCGGCGTTGAGCACCGCGACCCCACCCTCGTCCGCCGCGGGCAGCGCCTCCGCGAGCTCACCCTTGGTCCGCGCGATCGCGTCGCGGGAGCCGAACTCACCGAGGTGCGCGGTGCCGACGTTGAGGATGACCCCGATCCGCGGCGGCGCCGTCTCGGCCAGCGCGGCAATGTGTCCGGTGCCCCGCGCGGAGAGCTCGAGGACCAGGAAATCGGTGTCCGCGTCCGCGCGCAGCGCCGTCCAGGGATGGCCGAGTTCGTTGTTGAACGATCCGGGCGGTGCGACCACCGACCCGAGCGGGGCGAGCACCGCCGCCAGCAGGTCCTTGGTCGAGGTCTTGCCCGACGACCCGGTGACCCCGACCACCGTCAGGCCGCGGGCCGCCAGGTCGTCGGTGCTCGCCCTGGCCAGGGCGGCCAGTGCCTTGAGCACCGCCGCTCCTGAACCGTCGGTGTCGTGCTCGAGGGCCATCGCGTTGGTCTGCGCGGGCGGCAACGGGGCCACCACGATCGCGGGCACGCCGACCGGGCGGGCGGCGAGCACCGCCACCGCCCCCGCGGCGACGGCCGCCGCCGCATGGTCGTGCCCGTCCACACGGGCGCCTGGCAGCGCGAGGAACAGTCCGCCCGCGGTGACCTTGCGGGAGTCGAACTCCACTGTGCCGGTCACCATGGTGTCGGGATCGGGCACGTCGTGCAGGCTGCCGCCGACGATCTCCGCGATCCGGGCCAGGCTCATCGGAATCATCGGACTCCCCCTTCGTCGCTCCGGCCGACCGCGTCTATCGCAGCGGCGAGGACCTCGCGGTCGTCGAATGGGTGCTTCACCCCGTTGATCTCCTGTCCGATCTCGTGTCCCTTGCCCGCGACGAGGACCACGTCCCCCGCCTCGGCCCAGCGGACGGCGTCGGCGATGGCCTCCGCCCGGTCCGCGAACTCGCGGACCTGCGCGCGCGCCGCATCGGGCACGCCGAGCGCGCCCTCGCGGACCGCCGCGCGGATCGCGGCCGGGTCCTCGGTGCGCGGGTTGTCATCCGTGATGATCACCAGGTCGGCTCCCCTGGCGCTCACCTCGCCCATCATCGGTCTCTTGCCCTGGTCACGGTCGCCGCCCGCGCCGATCACCACGGCCAGCCGGCCTGCCGACTGTCCGCGGAGGGTTGCGATGACCGCCTCGAGCGCGGCCGGCTTGTGCGCGTAGTCGACGACCGCGAGGAAATCCTGTCCTCGCTCGACCCGTTGCACCCGGCCCGGCACGTCCACCGACCCGATACCGGCGGCCGCCCGCTCCAGGTCGACGCCGGCCGCGGCCAGTGTCGCCATGGCCAGCAGCGCGTTGGCCACGTTGTAGTGGCCGGGCAGGCGCAGCTCGACCCGAAGCGATCCGGTGGGCCCGTGCGCGACGAACCGCTGCGAACCGTCCTCTGCCGCGACGACATCGGATGCGGTCCAGTCCGCTCCGGAAGTCGTGGCCGAGACGGTCGTCGGCGGCGCCTCCGCCGAAGCGATCTCCGCCATCCGGGCGCCCCACTCGTCGTCGACGCACACCACGGCGCGGCGGGCGCGAACGGTGGAGTCCCTGGCGAACAGCCGGGCCTTGGCCCCGAAGTAGTCGTCGAGCCCGTCGTGAAAGTCCAGGTGGTCCTGGGAGAGGTTGGTGAACGCGCCGATCGCGAAGTCCGTTCCGTCCACCCGGCCGAGCGAGAGCGCGTGGCTCGAGACCTCCATCACCACGGTGTCGAGCCCGCGCTCGAGCATCACCGCGAAGAGCGCATGCAACTGCGGCGCCTCGGGGGTGGTCAGCGCGCTCGGCACACGGCGACCCTCGATCCTGGTCTCGATGGTCCCGACCAGTCCGGCCCGACGGCCGGCGGCGGTCAGACCGGCCTCGACCAGGTACGCGGTGGTCGTCTTGCCCGAGGTGCCGGTGATACCGATGACCTGCAACCGATCCGCCGGCCGTCCGTAGACGGCGGCCGAGACCTCGCCGAGGACCGACCTCGGGTCCTGGTGCACCAGTACGGGCAGCGCGGTCGCCGGGGCGAGGGCCGCCAGCGTGGCCAGGCCCGCGGGGTCCGTCAGCACGGCGGTTGCGCCGCGTTCGATGGCGGCCGCGGCGAACTCGGCGCCGTGCGCACGGGCGCCGGGCAGTGCGGCGAACAGGTCACCCGGCTCGATGCCCTGGGCGCGCAGCTCGACCCCGGTGACGGATACCGGGGCGTCGCCTCCGGTGTGAGCCGGACCCGCGACCGTGTGGACCTGCGCGCCGATCAGCTCGGCCAGCGCGGTCACCGGCGTCTGCGGGGGGTGTTCGGGACGCAGGCCACCAGGCGCGGAGCCTGCGGAGCCTGCCACCTCTCCCGTCGAGTGCTGCGGAGTGTTCGTCCCTTGCACGGGCAGGTGGCTCCTCTCGGGTTCGGATCGGTGGCTGGGCTGCTGGCCGACGTGTCAGGTTACCGGCGAACTGTCACAGACTGGACTCGGTCATCGACTACGCCGTCGACGACGCGGTGCGATGGGCCCCGCGACCGGCTCCCCGAGGCGTCAATCGGCCTGGAGCACCAGTTGCCGCCCCGGATCGGCCGACAACGGGACGCGGTCCCGCTGCAGCATCCAGGAGGCGATGTTGTGGAACAACGGTGCCGCGGACTGGCCGCCCGAGCCGTCGGCGCTGCGGACCGGCGCATCGAGCATGATGCCGATCACGAAGCGTGGATTGTCCGCAGGAGCGATCCCCGCGAAGGTGATCCAGTAGTTCGAGTTCGAGTAGCACTTGCAGGCGGGGTCCACCTGCTGCGCGGTGCCGGTCTTGCCGCTGATCTGGTAGCCGTCGACGGCCGCGGGTGCGCCGGTGCCCTGCTGGTAGCCCATGGGATCGCGCTGGGTGACCGCGCGGAACATGTCCCGCACGGTCGCGGCGGTCTGCGCGCTGACCACCTGGATGCCCTCCGGGCGCTCGGTCTCGGTGCGGTCCCCGTCCGCGTCGATCGTCGCGCGCACGACCCGCGGCGGGATCCGGACCCCGTCGTTCGCCATCGCCTGGTACATGGCTGTCATCTGCAGCAGCGTCATCGACAAGCCCTGGCCGATGGGCAGGTTGGCGAAGGTGCCGCCCGACCACTGGTCGCGGCTGGGTACGTCGCCCGCGCTCTCGCCCGGCAGACCGACGTCGGTGCGCTGACCGAGACCGAAGCGGGTCAGCATGTCCGCGAAGCGGTCCTCCCCCACCCGCTGCGCGAGCATCAGCGTGCCGACGTTGGAGGACTTCCCGAAGACGCCGGTCGAGGTGTACGGCGCGACGCCGTGCGACCAGGCGTCCTTCACGGATACACCTGACATCTGGATCGAGCCCGGAACCTGAAGCACCTCATCGGGTTTGGTGAGCCCGTACTCGATCGCGGCGGCCGCGGTGACGATCTTGTTCACCGAGCCGGGTTCGAACGGCGTGCTCACCGGCAGGTTGCCCAGCTCGGCCTTGCCGCTGTTGCCGACCCCGAGCGACGGGTTGAAGGTGTTGTCGTTCGACATCGCGAGCACCTCGCCGGTGTGCGAATCGAGCACCACCGCTGAGGCGTTCTTCGCGCCGGACAGGTTCTTGGCCTGCTGCACCTGCTGCTGCACGTAGTACTGCAGATCCGAGTCGATCGTGAGCTCGACGGTCGAGCCGTCGACCGCGGGCTGCTTGTCGCGCCAGCTGCCGGGGATGACGGCGCCGTCCGACCCCCGGTCGTAGGTCTGCGAACCGTCGGTGCCCGCGAGGGTGGAGTCGAGCGAATCCTCGAGCCCGAGCAGGCCGTGACCGTCCCAGCCGGTCGCGCCGACCAGGTTCGCGGCGAGCGCGCCACCGGGGTACTCACGGATGTCCTGGCGTTCGAGGCCGATCTCGGGGAAGTCCTCGCTGAGCTTCGCGGCCACCGCAGGGTCGACGCTGCGGGCCAGGTACACAAAGGTCTCGTTGCTCTTGAGCTGGGCGAGCAGGTCCTTCTTCGGCGCCGAGTCGCCCAGCTTGGCATTGACACCCTTGGCAATGGCCTCGAGCCGCTCCTCGACCGTCGGCGCCTTGTCACTCTTCGCGCGCGCGGCCTCGAGCTCCTTGCGCACCTTGGTCGGCTGGAAGGTCAGCGCCTTCGCCTCCATGGTGAAGGAGATGGGGTTGCCGCGCCGATCGGTGATCGAGCCCCTGACGGCGGGGTCGATCACCGTGACCGAACGCTGATTCGCGGCCTCGGCCGAGAGCTTGGGCGCCTCGACGCCCTGGATCCAGAGCAGCTGCACCGAGGCGATCCCGAGCGCGATGAACATGGTGATCCGGCCCGTCCGATACCGGAACCGGAACGAGGAGGTGTCGTCCTGGGCGGCACCGCGTCGAACCGGCGCACGACGCGGTGCGGGTGCGGGCGCGGTACCTCGGGTCACCCGCGACCGCCCGCGTTACCTGCCTGTCCGGTGTCCGGGGTGGGCCTGCTCATGGGTACCAATTGTTCACCCTGCGCCTGCAGCTGCGGCTGATTGGCCGCCAACGGCGCGCCGGGACGGGGCGCCGTCGTGGTCGGGGCCGCGGGCCGGGTGGTCGGCACCGGGGCCGCGGTCCGCGGCGCCCCGTTCGACTGCGCGGGCGTCTGGGGGTTCAGCGGCGCCGCCGGCGCGCCCTGGGCCGGGGTCGGCTTGCCGACGATGTCCACCGAGCCGTCCGGGTTCACGACGAGCCGAGCGACGTCCTTCGCGGGGATCATGCCGAGCTCGGTCGCCTTGCGGGCCAGTTCCGGCGCGGAGTTGCCCTCCCGGACATCGCGCTCGAGCGCGGAGCGCTGCTCCAGCAGGTCCTGGTTGTGCGCCTTGGCCGCACTGAGCTCGTAGGAATCCTCCGCGGCCCGGGTGGTCAGCACCAGGGTCAATGCCAGCCCAACGGACAGCATGCCGATGATGGTGGCGACGAACGGGATTCGCGCCGTGAAGTGACCACGACGACGGTCCTGCACCTCACCGGCCGGCTGGATCGCGGCACGCTGCTGCCGACGCTCGTATGCGCGCTGCGCCGCGGTGGAACGCTTGCCCGCGGCAACCGCCGCGCGGCCGCGCCCCCTCGGCCTGACGACACCGGCATCAGTGGATCGAGAACCGCCCGGCCTCACGGGAACTGTCATGCCGTCACCCTCCTGGAAATCCGTTCGGCACTACGCAATCGGACCGGGGCCGACCGCGGGTTTTCCTCTATCTCCTGCTCACTCGCCCGTTCCGCCCCCCGGGTGAGCAATGCGAACTCCGCACCCATGCCCGGCAGCTCCATCGGGAGCCCCTCCGGACTACGAGACTTGGTGCGAGGTGTCAGTTCCTGCTTGACGATTCGGTCCTCCAGCGACTGGTAGGACATGAAGACCACGCGCCCACCGATCGCCAGGGCGTCGAGCGCGGCCGGGATCGCCGCGCGCAGCGAATCGAGCTCTCCGTTGACCTCCACCCGAAGGGCCTGGAAGGTCCGCTTCGCGGGATGACCGCCGGTGCGCCGCGTGGCCGCGGGAATCGAGGCGTACAGCACCTCGACCAGCTGCGCGCTGGTGGTGAAGGGCTCGATCTGCCTGCGGCGCAAGATCTCTGATGCGATCCGGCCGGCGAAGCGCTCCTCACCGTAGGTGCTGAGGACCCTGGCCAGATCGCCGTGGCTGTAGGTGTTGAGCACGTCGGCCGCGGTCAACCCCTTGGTGGGGTCCATGCGCATGTCGAGGGGAGCGTCCACCGAGTAGGCGAAGCCGCGCTCGGCCTCGTCCAGCTGCATCGACGAGACGCCGAGGTCGAACAGGATCGCGTGCACCGATTCCACCGGCGGAAGTCCAGCCTGCTCGAGCGCCGGGACGATTCCGTCATACCTGGTGTGCACCAGGGTGACTCGGTCGCCGAACGGCGCCAGCCGACGGCCGGCGATCTCGAGTGCGTTGGGGTCGCGGTCGAGCCCGATCAGGTGCAGACCCGGGTAGGTCCGCAGGAAGTGTTCGGAGTGGCCACCGAGGCCGAGTGTCGCGTCGATCATCACCGCGCCCGCGGCATCCGGCGCGACCGCCGTCAGCGCCGGTCCGAGCAGTTCGTCCGCGCGACCGAGCAGGACGGGGACGTGCCCGAACTCGCCGGTGGAGGCGGGGCCGTTTGCCTCATCGTCCACCATTGCTGCCTCCGGGTCTTGAGTGCTTCGGGAATTTCCGATCGCGAAGGGGGAAGAGTGGCGAATGCCTCGAGGTCCCTGTCCGATTGACCGAACCTGGCGCTGGGGAAGTGCGTCAGGGTCGGCGTTCGGGCAGAGGCCTCGCGGCACTCGCCGTATGGCTCTGGCCGGGCTAGAAGATCTCGCCCAGTGACTCGGCTCTGGCTTGTGAGTAGCTCTCTTCGTGCTCCTCGAGGTAGTTCTGCCACGCCTGCGCGTCCCAGATCTCGAGGAAATCGACCGATCCGATCACCACGCACTCCTTCGACAGCCCCGCGTAGCGGCGGTGGTCGGCGGAGAGAGTGATCCGTCCCTGGGCGTCGGGATGCTGCTCGTCGGTGCCTGCCGCCAGGCCGCGCACGAACGCGCGGGCCTCTGGGTTGCTGCGTGATGCTGCGGCGGCTCGGCGTGCGAGAGCTGCAAACTCTTCTCGGGGATACACCGCGAGGCTGTGGTCCTGCCCTTTCGTGACCATCAACCCTCCCGCCAGTGCATCTCGAAACTTCGCGGGCAACGTCAGTCGCCCCTTGTCGTCGAGCTTCGGCGTGTAGGTACCGAGAAACACTCGACACCTCCACCCTGCGTTCCGATTCGAACGTCCTAGGCCCTCGCGGTCCGTCTGCACGTTCCGCTGCGCACCACGTTACCCCACTTTCCTCCACTTTCAATGCCAATTTTGGGTTCCACGACCGCAATTCGCATGAAAAGACCAGTTCACAGCGGTGGTGCAATGTGGGGAAAAGCTGTGCGATCTTCCCCACTGCCGGGGCGCCACGGCGAGCTTCGCCACTTGCCCGCACCGAAATCCCAGGTCAGAGGTCCGCAGCGAGACACTCCCCCAGGGCCGGACCGACCCGGGGGGAAATGTGGGGGAAAAGTGGGGAAAGTCGGGGCGAACGCGGGGATCCGAGGCGACACAACCGGCACAGGCGGCACAGCCAACGCAAAAACGGCGCGACACCTTCGGTGTCACGCCGCTCCGCTTTTGCCTGCCGCCCGGACTCTTGCCTCCGCGGCGGCGTTTCGGCTACTCCTGTTCGAATCTCCGCTTGAACCGGTCCTCCATGCGCGAGGAGAACCCTCCACTGCTGCCGCCCTTGCGGCCGTCAGAACGCTTGCCTGCGGCCGACCCCTTCGCGGGCCTGCCGGCCTCGTCGGGCACTGCCGTGAGGCCCTTCTTCGATCCCCGCATGAGGAACAGGACCCCGGCTCCAAACATCACTACGAATCCGAGCAGGCTGATGATCGGGAAACCGCCCGGCTTGAACGGGAGCGCAACGCCCGCGACCAACAGGACGAGTCCGAGAAAGAAGAGCGCTCCGGCCTGGAGTCGACGCTTGCTCGAAGCCGCACGCATACGGCCTCCCCTCACGGAGGAAGCAAACTTCGGATCTTCGGCGTAAAGCGCGCTCTCGATCTGATCGAGCATCCGCTGCTCGTGCTCGGAGAGTGGCACGGTACCTCCCCCGGCACTAAAGGTGGCGACCGATCCGTTGGGACGAAGCGGCGGGTTTCCGACGATGGCGGCTACCTGTCGTCAATGATACGAGTACACGTCGCGGCGTACCACCTAGTCCATCGACGAGATGCCGACTTATTTCGATCGCACCGCAGATCCCCTGCTAGGCAGACCTCCCCACCAACGTGTGCGACGCGTCGCCCAGCCGGTGGTCGCCGCCGAGATGATCCTCGACAGCGGTGAGGAATCGAGAGACCTCGCGGTGGAATTCATCGGCCTCAGCCAGCGTGATCGTGCGCGAGATCCCCGCCTCGATCGCCGCCCTTGTGGCCGAGTACCCGGCGAAGAACTCCGACCAACCGGCGAGCGACGGTTCGGCGCGCGCGAGCAGCACCCAGGCGCTGCGCGATCCGGTGCGTGGCCGTTGCTCACCCCCGAGCGCGGCCCCGGCACCACGGAGCGCGGCGAGGTACGCGGAGCGGAACCGGTCGGACGGGTCCCGCGCCCCCGCCGCCTCCGCCAGCAGCGCATCCGCCCTGTCGAGCAGCGCCCGCGCGCGGCGCGAGACCGGAGCCCCGACCCGCGACACCGTGTGTCGCGCCGATGACGCCGGAGCCCCCACTCGGAGGGCCGCCGCTGCCTGAACTGCCTGACTTGCCATCTTCCGAACACCTCCTGCGCAACCACGCCGACCCGCCGCGACGACCGGTCAGGCCTTAGGGTCGGAATCCGGCGAAGCCCGCTTCCCTCGCGCTTCGCCGGATTGCCGACATCGAACATCCGTTCGACATATTCAATATAGCTGCCCCCACCGACACGTCGTCAAGAGAGAGGGTGAGTCCGGTCGGTATCAACACGACACCGCTGCTGGTCGAGCTGTCCGCGCAGGAACTACGGCACCGCCTTGCCGAGGCTCTCGCCATCTACGTCGAGGCGATGGACTACCCGAAGGGGACCGAGTTCCACCGGGCCCCGATGTGGACCGAACACACCCATCGGCCCGGCTGGCGCGCGGTCGCCGCGATCCTCCCCGGCGACGATCCCCGCTCGAGCGAGGGCACCATGGTCGGCATCGCCTACGGCTACCGGGGCGCCCCGCACCAGTGGTGGCACCAGCAGGTGCGCGAGGGGATGCACCGGTCCGGTGCCGACGAACGGCGGATCCACGAGGTCCTCGGCGACTACTTCGAGCTGACCGAACTCCATGTGGCACGTGCCGCGCAGGGACACCGCACCGGCGAGGCGATGCTCCGCAGGCTCCTCGAAGACAGGCCGGAGAGTCACGTACTGCTGTCCACCCCCGAGGTCGGCGACGAGGACAACCGCGCCTGGCGTCTCTATCGCAGGCTCGGATTCACCGATGTGATGCGACATTTCACCTTCACCGGGGACAACAGGCCGTTCGCGGTGCTGGGACGCCTGCTGCCGCTCCCCACCGAAGCGACCGAGAACGCACACTCCCCCAGCCGATAGCCTGGACAGATGATCGACGCGGTGGTGGTGGGATCCGGACACAATGCGCTGGTGTCGGCGTGCTACCTCGCCCGGTCGGGCTGGTCGGTCGAGGTGCTCGAGCGCGACACCGTGCTCGGCGGCGCGGTGTCGACCGTCGAGCGGTTCCCCGGCCATCAGGTGGACCGCGGTTCGTCCGCGCACATCATGATCCGGCACACCGGCATCATCGAGGACCTCGACCTCGCCTCGCACGGGCTGCGTTATATCGACTGCGACCCATGGGCATTCGCGCCCGCTCCGCTCGAATCCGGCCGGCCGGGCATCGTCTTCCACCGCAGCCTCGACGGGACCTGCGCCTCCATCGCCGCGTCCTGCGGGGCCGCCGACGCGAGGGCTTACCGGGAATTCGTCGAGACCTGGGGTCCGCGCACCGCAGGCGTGATGCGGGCGTTCGCCGGTCCGCCGACCGGCGGGAGGCTGGCCCGCTCGTTCGGCACCCTGGACCGGGGCGCAGGCGCCGCGGCCTTCTCACGGGAGTTTCTCGCCTCCGGGGACAGCTTGCTGGACAACTACTTCGACGACGAGCGCCTCAAGGCGGCATTGGCCTGGTTCGGCGCGCAGTCGGGTCCACCGATGTCCGAGCCGGGCACCGCCCCGATGGTGGGGTTCGCGGCGCTGATGCACACCCTGCCGCCGGGCCGGGCCGTCGGCGGGAGCGGCGCCCTCACCAGGGCCCTGGCGTCGCGGCTCGCCGCGGACGGTGGATCGGTGCGACTGGGCGACGCGGTGACCGAGCTGCGCCGCACGCCGAACGGCTGGACGGTACGCACCGCCGAGGGCCGGGAGGTGCGCGCGAGGACGGTGGTGGCCGGCTGCCACATCCTGACCACCCTCGACCTGCTCGAGCGCGGCGGCCACGACCGGACGCAACTGGACGGGTGGCGCCGCCGGATCCGGGTCGGGCCGGGGATCGGAATGGTGGTCCGGCTCGGAACCGATTCGCTCCCCTCCTATCCCAGCGCCCCCGAGGGCGACACCGTCACCTCCGGGCTGCAGCTACTGGTCTCCGATCGCGCACAGCTGAGGCTCGCGCACGGCGCGGCGCTGGCGGGCGAGCTGCCGCCCGTTCCAGCGGTCCTCGCCATGAGTTTCAGCGGGATCGATCCGAGCCTGACCCCAGCGGGCGAGCACCAGGCGACGCTGTGGTCGCAGTGGCATCCCTACGCCCTCACCGGCGGACGCGCCTGGGCGGACCTCGCCGAATCCGAGGGAGACCGGATCGTCGCCGAGATCGAGCGGCTGGCACCGGAATTCACGGACTCGGTGCGACACCGGCTGGTGCAGACCCCCGCGGACCTCGAGTCCGAGATGGGGTTGATCGGCGGCAACGTGATGCACGTCGAGATGTCGCTGGACCAGATGTTCATGTGGCGACCCCTCCCGGAACTGTCGGGACACCGGGTGCCGGGCGCGAAGGGGCTGTACCTGACCGGCGCGTCCACCCACCCGGGTGGCGGAGTGTCCGGCTCGAGTGGGCGCAGCGCCGCGCGGATCGCGTTGTCCGACGCCCGGTTCGGAGGCTTGCGCCGGGTGCTGCGCCGATGAGCGGGCCGGGATCCGCCGGATCCGCCACGCCGCGCACCCCTACCGCCTGACACCTGCATGGCTGCCTGGCACGATAACGCTGTGCAGCAGCCCCACTCCGATGTCCGAAGTCGATCCCGCGTCCGACTGTTCGCCCTGTCCGTACTCCTCCTGATCTGCATCCCCTTGCTCAGCGGGTGCCTCAGGGTCCAGGCGTCACTCGGCGTCTCGCCCGACGACAGGGTGTCGGGACAGATCGTCGCCGCGACGGTTCCCGCGGACGACAACGACAAGGGCCCGGAGCTGATCCCGCCGGACTCGTTGACGCAGAAGGTCCGGGTGCAGGCGTACAAGCAGGACGGCTTCGTCGGCAGTCAGGCCTTCTTCAGCGACCTGACCTTCGGCGAGGTGCAGCAGCTCGGGGCGATGTCCAGCCAGACCGGCAGCTCCATCCAGCTGGACTTCCGGCGCAACGGCGACGTCGTGGTCCTCGAGGGCAAGGCGGACCTCAAGTCGGTCCCCGACGGCAGCGACGTCCAGTTCAGCGTCGCCTTCCCCGCGCGGGTGAACACCACCAACGGAACCCGCGACGCCGACTCCATCGTCACGTGGAAGCTGCCGCCCGGTGAGGTGAGCACGCTCCGCGCGGAGACCCGCTACGCCGACCCGAGCACCCGCGGCTTCGCCGGCTGGGCGGGCATCGTCGCCGGCGTCACGCTCGGCGTCGCGCTAGTGGTCGGCGCGATGGCGTACTTCAGCCGCCACCCGAGGCGCTGACGCACCGTGCGCGTGTTGCATCCCGGGTGGGGTGCAACACGGCACGGGCGCGGAGCGCTACCTGACCGAGCTGGCCAGCCCGAGGCGGGCCAGCACCTCGCGGGTCGCGCGGGCGAAGTTCAGCGTGATGAAGTGCAGGCAGGGCGCACCCTCGGCGATCAACCGTTCGCTCATCTCGGTGGCGAGCTCGATGCCGATCTCACGAACCGCGGCGCGGTTCTCCTCGGGTCCGTGGCCCGCCGCGCGATCGAGCCGCTCGGCGAGCTCGCGCGGCAGCTGCGATCCGGACAGTTCGACCATCCGCTTGACCGAGCGCAGCGACGTGATCGGCATGATCTCCGGGATGATCGGCTTGGCGCCCTGCTCGGCGTCGTACCGGGACACCCGGTCGCGCAGCCGCAGGTAGTCCTCGACGTCGAAGAACATCTGGGTGATCGAGTACTCGGCCCCGGCACGCAGCTTGGAGACCAGGTACCTGGTGTCGTGGTCGAGGTCCGGCGCGCGGAAATGCCCCTCGGGGAAGGACGCGACACCGACGTGGAAGTCGCCGAGGTCGCGGACCAGCCGGACCAGCTCCTCGGCGTACTCGACGCCCTCGGGATGCCGGACCCACTCGCCGAGCGGGTCGCCCGGCGGATCGCCGCGCAGCACCAGGATGTTGCTGATGCCGCGGTCCGCATAGGCCCCGACCATCGCACGCAGTTCGTCAACGCTGTGGCCGACGGCGGTCAGGTGGGCGACCGGGAGCAGCGTGGTCTCCTCGGCGAGGGCACCGGTGACGCGCACGGTCCGGTCCCTCGTCGAACCGCCCGCCCCATAGGTCATCGAGACGAACGCGGGCTGCATCTGCTCGAACTCGCGGACCGCGCGCCACAGACGCGCCTCCGCATCGGCATCGCGCGGCGGCGAGAACTCCACCGAGAAGGGAATCCGCCCGCCACTCGAACCGATCCGGTCCACGATCGAGGGGGTCTGGGTCACCCAGCCCTCGCTTGACCGTCCCCTGACGGCATCGAATGTCACCCGACAATCATAGTGGCGGGCGATGAGGGCGACTTCGACGGACCACTAGGGTGAGGGAGACGATCACGTTCCCAGGGCAATTTCCCGGGGCAATCACCGAGGAGGACACCCTGTCCGCCCACGCCGCCTCCCCCGAGGCCACCGAGTCGCTGCCCGCCGCCGTCGAGACGGCGCTGCGCGAGTTCTTCGACAGCCGCAGGCCGATGACCGATGCCGTCGCCGGCACGTTCACCGACGCCACGACCGCACTGGAGGCCTTCGTCCTGCGCGGTGGCAAGCGGGTCCGGCCCGCGTTCGCCTGGACCGGCTGGCTGGGCGCGGGCGGCGATCCGAACGGCCCCGACGCCGCCGCGGTGCTGCGGGCCTGCTCCGCGCTCGAGCTTGTCCAGGCCTGCGCCCTCGTGCACGACGACATCATCGACTCCTCCCGCACCCGCAGGGGCTTTCCCACCCTGCACGTCGAGTTCGCCGACCGGCACCGCTCGGGCGGGTGGTCCGGCGAACCGGCGAAGTTCGGTGAATCCGTCGCCATCCTGCTCGGCGACCTCGCGCTGGCATGGGCGGACGACATGGTCCGCGAGTCCGGGGTCGACGCGGCCGCCCAGTCCCGGCTCGGTCCGGTGTGGTCGGCGATGCGCACCGAGGTCCTCGGGGGCCAGTACCTGGACGTGAGCACCGAGGTGACCGCCGACGAGTCGGTGGCCGCTGCGCTGCGGATCAACCGCTACAAGACGGCGGCGTACACGATCGAGCGACCGCTGCACCTGGGTGCCGCCCTCGCCGCGGCCGATCCGGACCTGATCGCCGCCTATCGCGAGTTCGGCACCGACATCGGCATCGCCTTCCAGCTCCGCGACGACCTGCTCGGGGTGTTCGGGGACCCCACGGTCACCGGCAAGCCCTCCGGCGACGACCTGCGCGAGGGCAAGCGGACCGTGCTGTTCGCCGAGGCCCTGCTGCGTGCCGACGCCACCGACCGGGGCACCGCGGACGTGCTGCGTCGCAGCATCGGCACCGACCTCACCGAGGAGCAGGTGCAGCGGCTGCGCGCGATCATCACCGATCTCGGCGCGGTCGACGAGGTCGAGCGCCGCATCGACGAGCTCACCGCCAGGGGCCTGAGCGCCCTCGACACGAGCACCGCGACGGAGACGGCCAAGCAGAGCCTGCGCGCGATGGCGCTGGCCGCCACCCGTCGCACGGCCTGATCGTCGTGAGCCTGCGCACGGTCCCCGGTCGCACCGATCACGTGGTGGTCGTCGGGGCAGGCCTGTCCGGACTGTCGGCGGCGCTGCACCTGCTCTGCAGCGGCCGCACGGTCACCCTCCTCGAACGCGACAGGTCGGTCGGCGGCCGGGTCGGCGTGTACGACGGCCCCGGCTACCAGATCGACAGCGGCGCAACCGTTCTCACCATGCCGGAGCTCGTCGCCGACGCGCTCGCCGCGGTCGGGGCCGACTTCGGGTCGGTGTCCCCGCCGCTGCGCCTGCGCCGGCTCGACCCGGCATATCACGCCCGGTTCGCGGACGGCGGGGCGATCGCCGTGCACTCGGACCCCGACGCGATGGCGGCGGAGGTCGCCCGGGCGTGCGGTCCCGACGAGGCACGCCGGTACCGCCGGCTGCGCTCCTGGCTGGAGCAGATCTTCACGGCCGAGTTCGACCGGTTCATCGACGCGAACTTCGACTCGCCGCTCGACCTGGTCCGCTCGCGCGCGGCCATCGCTGACCTGTCGACCCTGGTCAGGTTCGGCGGCTTCGGCAGGCTGGGGCCGCGGGTCGAGCGGTACCTCCGGGACCCCCGGCTGCAGCGCATCTTCACCTTCCAGTCGCTCTACGCGGGGCTGAGCCCCGCGCGGGCGCTCGGCATCTACGGCGCGATCGCGCACATGGACACCTCAATGGGCGTGTACTTCCCCGACGGCGGCATGCGGGCGATCGCCGAGGCCATGGCCGACGCCTTCACCACCGCGGGCGGCACCCTCGCGCTCGGGACCGAGGTGAGCCGGATCGACTACAGGAACGGTCGCGCGAGGCGGGTGATCACCGCCGACGGATCGGGGTTCGACGTCGACGCGGTTGTCCTGACCGCGGACCTCGGCGGCGGGAGCGCCCTGCTCCCCCGTCGGACCCGGCCGCGCCGGCCGGTCCGGCACTCGCCCTCGGCGGTCGTCGCGCATGGCACCATCCCCGCCTCCGTCGCCGCGCGCTGGCCCGACTCGGGCCACCACACCATCGACTTCGGAAGGGCCTGGGAGCAGACGTTCGCCGAGATCACCGCGCGCCGCGGTCGCGGCAGGCTGATGAGCGACCCGTCCCTGCTGCTCACCCGCCCCGCGGTCACCGACCCGGGGCTGCTGATCGACCGTGACGGCGAACCGCACGAACCGCTGTCGGTGCTGGCACCCTGCCCGAACCTGCACAGCGCCCCGCTCGACTGGGCCGCCCTCGGGCGGCCCTACGTCAGCGAGCTGCTCGTGGAGCTGGAGCGGCGCGGATACGCCGGGATCGCCGACTCGTTCCGGGTCGACCTCATCGACACCCCGCAGACCTGGGCCGATCGCGGGATGTCCGCTGGCACCCCGTTCGCGGCCGCGCACACCTTCGCGCAGACCGGACCGTTCCGGCGGGGGAACCTGGACACCGGAGCCGAGAACGTGGTGCTCGCCGGGTCGGGCACCACGCCTGGGGTCGGGGTGCCGACCGTGCTCGTCTCCGGGAAGCTGGCCGCCCAGCGGATCGCGGGCGAACTGCGGGCCAGGTCACAAACACACGCCGCGGGATCAAGGCGTTTCCCGCTGCAGAACACCGAGCCACTAAACTGACCAGCTGTCCACGCATTCCGCAGACGGGCCATGCCCGGCCGGACCGCGCTCAACGCACAGCCATGGGGGAAGATCCGCACCGATGACGTCCCCACTCTCCGCTGCTGACAGGCAAATCGGCGACAGCCACGACCGGGCCAAGGACGCCGGGCGTCTCCGCGCGGTCGCCGGGTTCGCGCGCAGCGAGGCGGGGCACGCCGCGATCCTCGGGTTGGTCGGCGCATCGATGATCACCTTCGGCGGTTTCGGCTCGGGCAGCGTTCGGCGCGAGGATCCGCTCCTGGAGGCGCTGCACCTGTCCTGGCTGCGCTTCGGGCACGGACTGATCCTGTCGACGATCCTCGTGTGGGTCGGCGTACTGCTGATGATCGCGGCGTGGGTGCGACTCGGCCGCTGCACGCTCCGCGGCACGACCACGCTGCACGAGCTGCGCTGGGTGGTCCCGGCGTGGACGGCCCCGCTGCTGTTGTCGGTGCCCATGTTCAGCCGGGATGCGTACTCGTACCTGGCACAGGGCGCGCTGCTGCGCGACGGCTTCGACCCGTACGCGGTCGGCCCTGTGGTCAACCCTGGCATCCTGCTCGACAACGTGAGCAACGTCTGGACCACCACCACCGCGCCGTACGGACCGGTGTCGCTGCTGCTCGGTCAGGGCATCACCTCGATCACCGGGGACAACGTGATCGCCGGGACCATGATGCTGCGGCTGACCATGCTGCCCGGCCTGGCGCTGATGGTGTGGGCGCTGCCGCGGCTGGCCCGTCAGCTGGGCGGCAACCCCGCGATCGCGCTGTGGCTGGCGGTGCTCAACCCGCTTGTCCTGATCCACCTGATCGGCGGCGTGCACAACGAGCTGCTGATGGTCGGCCTGATGGTCGCAGGCGTGACGCTGGCGCTCGACCGCAAGCACGCGGCCGGAATCGCGATCGTCACCCTCGGCGTCGCGGTCAAGGCGATGGCTGGAATCGCACTGCCGTTCATCGTGTGGATCTGGATGTACCACGAACGCGAGAAGGCCAAGGCCGAAGGTCGTGAGCCTGCCGCCCCGTTCGCCCTGTTCGCCCGCACCGCGGGCGCCGGTTTCGCGATCTTCGCCGCCGTGTTCGCCGTCTGTTCGGCGGTCGCCGGCGTCGGCATCGGATGGCTGACCGCGCTGCAGGGTTCGGCGAAGATCATCAACTGGCTCTCGCTGCCGACGATGCTGGCGCACTTCGTCACCGTCGGCACCTCCCCGTTCGCCGACCTGCGGCTGGCCCCTGTGCTCGAGGTGACCCGGATGCTGTGCGCGATCGCGTTGATCGCGATCCTGCTGACGGTGTGGTGGCGGTTCCGCAGCACGCCCAGGCAGGCCGTGCTCGGCATCCTGGTCGCGTTGGTCGCGATCGTCGTGCTCTCCCCCGCCGCGTTGCCCTGGTACTACTCGTGGCCGCTGGCGATCGCGGCGGGCTTCGCGATGTCCACCACCACCCTGATGATCCTGGTCGGCCTGTCCACCTGGCTGATGCTCGTCTTCCAGCCCGACGGCTCGATCGGGCTGTACACCCTCGTCCACGTACTGCTCGCGACCTTCGCGGCGGTCGTCGCGGCCAAGTCGCTGGTGACCGTCGATCCGCTGCGGCTGCGCTCAGCGCCTGCCGTCGCCGACACCTGGGACACCCACCAGGACGCGGCCCCCGTCCGGGACTGAGATGACGACACTGGACGACCGCACGGCGGCGAGCGATCTCGGAGCCGCCTACCGATACTGCGAGGGGCTGACGGCCGAGCACGGCCGCAGCTACGCGCTCGCGACCCGGTTGCTACCCGAACACCGTAGGCCCGCCGTGTACGCGTTGTACGGGTTCGCCCGCACCGTGGACGACCTCGTCGACATCGACGCGCCCGGTGGCCGTCCGGCCTGCGACTGCCTGGTCGAACTCGACAGGATCGAATCCGAGCTGACGGCCGCCGTCGCGGGCGCCCGTACCGGCGACATCCGGCCGGTCGTGCTCGCGGTCGCCGACACCATCGGCCGGTACTCCATCCCGCTCGAGCACTTCACCGCGTTCCTCGGGTCCATGCGGATGGACCTGCCTGGCGCACCCGGTTTCCGGGCCGTCTACACCTCGATGGACGAGCTCCACCGCTACATGCACGGTTCCGCCGCGGCGATCGGGAAGCAGATGCTGCCGATCCTCGGCACGGTGACCACGCGCGCCGAGGCCGAGCCCGCGGCCGCCGCGCTCGGCGAGGCCTTCCAGCTCACCAACTTCATCCGCGACGTCGGCGAGGACCTCCGGCGTGGACGCATCTACCTGCCGTCGGAGGAGCTGTCCGCGTTCGACGTGGACGGCGACCTCCTGCGCCACTGCCAGTCCACCGGCGCAACGGACCCCCGGGTCAGGCGGGCCCTCGCCCATTTCGTCGCACTGAACCGGTCGGGCTACCGCGATGCCCGGCCGGGACTGGCGATGCTCGATCCGCGGGCACGGCCCGCGATCACCGCCGCGTTCGACCTGTACTCCGCGATCCTCGACGAGATCGAGACGAGCGATTACCTGGTGCTCGACCGCCGGGCCGTTGTGCCGAGGCGGCGTCGTCTGACGCTCGTCGCGCCGCGGCTACTGGAGTCCGCGGTCGCGGCAGCCCGCGGCTAGGGCTTCTCGAGCCGCCTAGAAGGCCATCGCCTGGGCGCGGCGAACCACCTCGCGCGCGAGGTGGGTGTGCAGCGCGGCGACAGGCGCACCCGGCAGGGTCTCGTCCTCGGTGAACAGCCAGCGCAGGATCTCCTCCTCGCCGTAGCCGCCGTCGCGCAGCACCACGAGCAGACCGGACAGGAGCCGAACCACCTCGCCCTCGTCGGTGAAGAAGGCCGCGGGCACGCCGATGACGCCATCGCGCCGCACCGCGATCAGCTCGCCGTCGCGGAGCATCTGGTGCACCCGGGTGACGACGATTCCGAGCAGTTTGGCCACATCCGCGAGCTGCAGCAGCTCCACCGAGGGATCGAGGACGTCGTCGCTATAAGGGATTGCACTCACACCGGTAACGGTATCGGGTCGGTGCGCGGTACGTCATGGGCGGTCCGCGCACCGCGGCCGCCGCGCCGTCGGCACCGGGCGGGCGGCCCGCTGGCTACCATCGATGCGGACATTGTCGAAACTGCTGCGGTGGATCACCGAGCAGAACAGAAACGGGGTAAGCGCGGGTGGGGCCAGGAGATCAGGCGCTGATCGGCACACTGCTCGACCGCCGCTATCGGGTGGACTCCCCGATCGCGCGCGGCGGGATGTCGATGGTCTACCGCGGCCTCGACATGCGGCTCGACCGGCCGGTCGCGATCAAGGTCATGGACCCGAAGTTCGCGCACGACCCCCAGTTCGTCGCCCGATTCGAGTTCGAGGCCCGCGCGGTGGCCCGGCTGACCCATCCCGGGCTGGTCGCCGTGTACGACCAGGGCGTCGACGGCGAACACGCGTTCCTCGTGATGGAGCTGGTCGCGGGCGGGACGCTGCGCGAGCTGCTGCGCGAGCGCGGCCCGATGCCGCCGCACGCCGCCGCCGCGGTCACCGGACCGGTGCTCGATGCGCTCGCGGTCGCGCACCGCGCCGGCCTGGTCCACCGCGACATCAAGCCGGAGAACGTGCTTATCTCCGACTCGGGCGAGGTCAAGATCGCCGACTTCGGCCTGGTTCGCGCGGTCGCGGGATCCAACGCCACCTCCAGCAGCGTGATCCTCGGTACCGCCGCCTACCTCTCCCCCGAGCAGGTCACCACCGGCAACGCCGACGCCCGCAGCGACGTCTACGCGACCGGTGTGTTGCTGTACGAAATGCTCACCGGCCGAACGCCGTTCACCGGCGACACCTCGCTCTCGATCGCCTATCAGCGAATCAACGCCGACGTGCCGAGCCCGGGTTCCCAGATCCCCGGGGTGCCGCAGGAGTTCGACCAGCTGGTGCTCGAGGCGACCGCCCGTGACCCCGAGGAACGGTTCACCAACGCCGGCGAGATGGCGGCGGCGCTGCGTTCGGTGAGCCACCAGCTGCAGTTGCCCGCCTACCGGGTACCCGCACCGCGACGATCCGCGCAGCACCTCAGCGCGGCCATGCAGGTCGCGGGCGCGCTGCCCCCGCAGGTGCCCGCCGCGGCCGGACGCGACGACGCGACGACGGCACTGGCCTCGGCCGCGCCCACCGCGGTGCACCCAGGCATCCAGCACGCGGGCCCGCAGCCCACCAAGGTGGTCACCGACCTGACCGCGCGCCCGCCGGAGTTCCCGCAGCCGGACCTCGACCCCGCCGCGACGCGGCAGCACCGCCGCGACCCCGCCCAATACGAGTTCCCCGATTTCGCGGCCGAGCGTCAGCGCTCGCGCCGCACGATCATGGTGTGGCTGCTCGTGATCGTGCTGCTCGGGGTCGCGGTCGGATTCGGCGGCTGGTGGATGGGGTCCGGCCGGTACGCGGCGGTGCCCTCCATCGACGGTCTGGACCGCGCGTCTGCGACATCCACGGTCGAGGCCGCTGGGCTGAGCACCGAGATCCGCGGCGAGTACTCGAACAGCGCCCCGGTCGACACCCTGCTCGGCACCGATCCCGCCGCCGGGTCTCGCGTGCCGAAGGAGTCGGTGGTGGCCCTGCTGGTGTCGCTCGGCAGGCCCGCGGTCCCCGAGCTGCCCGCGGCAGGCGATCCGGACCAGGTCGAGCGGGTGCTCCGCGAGCGCACCTTCGTGCCCGTCGAGGGCGGTGAGGCGTTCAGCACCAAGGTACCCACTGGTGGTGTGGCGGCGCTGAAGCCTGGTCCTGGCACCGTGCTCGACGTCGGGTCGCAGGTCCAGATGATCCGGAGCAAGGGTTCGCCGCCGGTCCGGATGCCGGACGTGCGCGGCAAGTCCGCCGATGAGGCCAGGGCCGCGCTGGACGCCGTCGGGATCACCGTCGGCGAGACCAGGGAAGAGTTCGACAGCGGCGTCGACGGCGGCGACGTGATCGGTACCGACCCGTCGACCGGCACCGAGGTCGGGGCCGGATCGAGCGTCACGCTGGTCGTGTCGACCGCCGTGCGGCTCCCCTCGATGCTCGGACGCACGGTCGGCTCCGCCCGCGAGGAACTGACGGGCCTCGGAATGGTGCCGCAGATCAGGCAGGTCACCGACTCCGACCGGTCACTGGTTCTCACCCAGAGCCCGGGACCAGGAACCCGGGTCGAAGCGGGCACCACCGTGTCGCTGGTCGCGGTGCCGTAGCGCGGAAGGCGCCGCCCGACTGTGACTGCGGGCCACCACAATCCGACCGACCTCCGTCGCGCCGCCGATTCGACAATTGCCAATACAAACAACAATGCGATCGGTATGTTCGGTGCCTCGTACAACAGTCGGAGGCAAATTGTTCCGAGCACCGCGCGCCGCGGTCCTGGCGTGCTCGCTGATCGCGTTGATGTCGTCGTTCGGAACGGTTGCGGCAGATGCCGATCCGCTTCCCGAGAACTTCAGCTACTCCGCGGGCTTCGCGAACGAACGGACCAATCCGGGCGGCTCGCTGCCTGGGTCCAACGACTTCGGATGCAAGCCCACCGCAGCCCACCCGCGACCCGTGGTGTTGGTGCACGGAACGGCAGGCGGAGAGCAGATCACCTGGAGTGCCTACGTCCCGATGCTCAAGAACGCCGGATTCTGCGTGTTCAACCTGACCTACGGCGCCATTCCAGGGCCTTGGCCGATATCCGCGGTCGGCGCGATGAATCCGATCGAGAGCAGCGCGCAACAACTCGGGGAGTTCGTCGATCGGGTCCTGACTGCGACGGGGGCTTCGACAGTGGACATCGTGGGTCATTCGCAGGGCACGCTCGTGCCGGAGTACTACGCGAAGGTCCTCGGCGGGCAGTCGACGATCACCAACTACGTGTCCCTGGCTCCCCTGTGGCTGGGAACGAAAGTGTCCGGCGGCGACGGGCTGCCCCTGCTCTTCGAACGGTTGGGGCTTCCGGACACCGCGTTCCCGATCTGTCAGGCATGCGGCCAGTTCGTCGCCGGGTCCGAGTTGATCAACAAGGTCAACGCCGACGGCACCCCCTATCTCAAGGGCATCGAGTACACCAACATCGGCACCCGATACGACGAACAGGTAGTGCCGTACACCCGGGGAATGGTCCCCGGTCTACCCGGCTACGACGTCACCAACATCGTCATCCAGGACGGCTGCGAACAGGACACGTCGGATCACTTCGAGCTCACCGGCACCAAGCGGGCGGCCTACATGGTGCTCAATGCCCTCGACCCGACCAATCCGCGTGAGGTGCCGTGCGGACGAGAGTGAATCGCCGCCTGCGACCGTGACCACTCACCGGCCGGACGCCGCCACGAGCTCCTCGAGGTAGCGGGCGACGCCGTCATCGTCGTTGCCTGCCAGGACCCGGTCGGCGAGCGAGACCACCTCGGGCAGCGCGTTCGACGGGCACAGCGCGGTACCGGCCCACGACAGCATCGGGATGTCGTTGATCCCGTCGCCCACGACCGCGACCTCGTGCGCCTCGATTCCGTCGGCCGCACACAGCTCCGCGAGGGCACTCGCCTTCGAAACCCCTGACGGGGCCATCTCGACGTAGGGCGCGCCCGAATGGGTCAGTTCGACGCCGTCCACACCCGCGGCGACGGCGGCGCGGTACAGCTCCGCACTGGACACCTCGGGGTGCCGCACGACGATCTTCACCATCGGCTCCTCCAGGGCGGGCAGCAGCTCCGAGAGCGACATCTCGTGCGGGTGCCGGTGATGGTCGGCGAACTCGCACAGTGCCGCGTACTCGGGTTCGGCGACGAAACTCGTCGGGCCGACATTCGCGAACACCACACCCGGCATGAGCGTGCGCACGCGGCCCATCGCCGTCGTCGCCGCGGCCGTCGTGATCGAGGTCGTCGCGGTGATGACCGGAGTGCCGTCGGCGAGGTCGAGCACGACCGCCCCGTTGGCGCAGATCGCCTTGCCGCGAAAGCCACACTCGAGCGCGAGTTCGTGGACGGAATGGCGGGCTCGCGCGGTCGCCCACACGATCTCGATCCCGGCCAGGGCCGCCGCCGACATCGCCGCGGCGGTCCGTCGCGAGATGGATCGGTCCGACCGCAGCAGGGTGCCGTCGAGATCAGTGGCGAGGAGTCGAATACCGGTCACTTCCGACATGATGCCAGCCGTGTCCGCGCGGCGCGGCCCGCCATCCGGGCGGACCGCGCCTCGCTCAGTCCTGCGGGCGGAAGACCGCGAACGCGCCGCCCTGCGGGTCCGTCAGGACCGCGAACCGGCCGGTCTCGGGGATGTCGGTGCCCGGCACGTGCACGGCCCCGCCCAGACCCGTCGCCTCCTCGACCGCGGCGTCGACGTCGTCCACGCCGAAGTACAGCGCCCAGTGCGGCGGAATGCCCTCAGGGAAGTCCTCGCCCATCGCCATCATGCCGCCGAAATCCGTGCCGCCCTGACCCCACTGGGTGTATCCGTCGCCCGGCGTGACCGTCCAGCCGAACACGGTGCGGTAGAACTCGATCGCCCCCGCGGTGTCGCGGGTGCGCAGCTCGATCCAACACAGCGCCCCGGTCTCGTTCAGCCGGGCCGCGCCGTGGAACTTGCGGCCCTGCCAGATCGAGATGACCGCACCCGCCGGGTCGGCGAGCACCGCGAATCTGCCCAGATCGAACACGTCCATCGGCTCGGCGATCACCGAACCCCCTGCCGCCGTGGCCGCCCGCGCGGTCGCATCCACGTCGGCCACCGCGATCGAGGCCGTCCACGCGACGGGCTGACCCTCCTGGTAGAGCGGGCTGGCCGCGGCCACCGGGTCCTGCTCGAGCAGCATCATCGTGTAACCACCGGCCTCCGGATTCGGATCCGTTTCCGGCTTCCACCCGAGCAGCGCGCCGTAGAACTCTCCTGCCGCCGCGACATCGGTCGTGCCGAGCTCGGCCCAGCACGGGGTCCCCAGCGTCGGTTCGGTGATCTTCATGATGTGCCCCTCACTGCGATGGTTGGGTACGCGATTCGATCGCCCCAACCGTAACGCCGGCCACCGACACCAATTCGGCGGAACACAACGGCCCGCACCCCTGGTCGGGGTGCGGGCCGTTGTGCGGAATCGGACGGCTCAGCCGCGCAGCATCTCCGCCACGAGGAAGGCCAGCTCGAGGGACTGCTGGGTGTTGAGCCGCGGGTCGCACGCGGTCTCGTAGCGGCCCGACAGGTCCAGGTCGGAGATGTCCTGCGCGCCACCGAGGCACTCGGTGACGTTCTCGCCGGTCAGTTCGACGTGGATGCCGCCCGGGTGGGTGCCGAGTCCGTTGTGCACCTCGAAGAAGCCCTGCACCTCGTCGACGATCCGGTCGAAGTGGCGGGTCTTGTAGCCGGTGGACGCCTCGTGGGTGTTGCCGTGCATCGGGTCGCACTGCCAGATCACCTGGTGACCGGTGGCCTGCACCTTCTCGATGATCGCGGGCAGCAGGTCGCGCACCTTGCCGTTGCCCATCCGCGAGATCAGCGTGAGCCGGCCGGGCTTGTTGGTCGGGTCGAGCCGCTCGACGTACTCGACCGCCATCTCGGGGGTGGTGCTCGGGCCGATCTTGAGGCCGATCGGGTTCGCGAGCAGCTCGGCGAACGCGATGTGCGCGCCGTCGAGCTGGCGGGTCCGGTCGCCGATCCAGAGGAAGTGCGCCGACAGGTCGTACAGCTTCGGGTGGTCGTCGTCGTTGTCGAGCCGCAGCATCGCCCGCTCGTAGTCGAGGACGAGCGCCTCGTGGCTGGCGAAGATCTGTGCGTGGTGCAGGCTCGGGTCGGTGACCCGGCACGCGTTCATGAACTGCAGGCCGCGGTCGATCTCGGCGGCGAGCGCCTCGTACCGGGCACCCGCGGGAGACGAGGCGACGAACTCCCGGTTCCAGTCGTGCACCTTGTGCAGATCGGCCATGCCCGCGCCGGTGAGCGCGCGCACCAGGTTCATCGCCGCGCTGGCGTTCGCGTACGCGCGGACCAGCCGGGAAGGGTCGTGGACCCGCACCGACTCCTCGGCGACGAGTGAGTTCACCATGTCGCCCCGGTACGACTGCAGCCCGAGCGAGTCGATGTTCGACGAACGCGGCTTGGCGTACTGGCCGGCGATCCGCGCGACCTTGACGACCGGCAGGCTCGCCCCGTAGGTGAGCACGACGGCCATCTGCAGCAGGGTGCGGATGTTGCCCTTGATGTGCGGCTCGGTGTTGTCCGCGAACGTCTCCGCGCAGTCACCGCCCTGGAGCAGGAAGGCCTCGCCGCGGGCGACCTCGGCGAGGTTGTTCTGCAGCGCCTCCACCTCGCTCGCGACCGTGATCGGCGGGACGCTCTCGAGCACGGTGCGCATCGCGGCGGCCATGTCCTCGGGCCAGGTCGGCTGCTGGGCGGCAGGCTTGCTCAGCGCCTCGTCGAGCTTCTGGCGCATCGCAGCGGGCAGCGGCGGGAGTTCGGGCAAGCGGTCGATCGGAACATCGACAGTCCAGTTCACCAGTACAGGATATTCGCTCTGCCGATCGCGGTGCGCAAAGGGGCCATTTAGTCAGCGAATCGTGAGCGAAGCGCGGATCGCCTCGTACTTGACCAGGTTGTGCCTGGCGTCGGCCAGCGCATCGTGCGCATCGGCGGGAGCCGACGGCAGCGCGGGCGATCCGCTGTCCTCCCAGTACTGACGCAACTCGCGGGTGAACCGCGGCAGCGAGCGCGGCAGCGCCGTCATGTCCCCCCACAACTGGCAGAGCGCGACGTGGTCATATGCCGCGATCCAGGCCCACAGCTCCGGCGTGACGCCGGGGCGCGGAACCAGGAACTTCAGCAGGTCGTCGCGGATCTGGGCGCGCGAGCGCCACAGCGGCGAGGACGGCTGCGGCAGCTTAGGCAGGACGTTGGCCCGCACCCACTTGCCCGCCTTTGTGGGGTCGAACTCGGTGGAGACGGCGTAGAACTCTCTGCCGTCCTCGGCGGCCACGCCGATCGAAACCAGGTCGATTGTGCGACCATCCTCGATGAACTCGCAGTCGTAGAAGTAGCGCACCCGGGCAGACTATGCCGCCCGGCACTTCCCCACGACCACCGCCCCCGACCCGAAGGACGATTGGTGCCTGGCCAGGATCAGACCGCTCCCCGCGAGCACGTGAGCACCGACACAACGGCAGCCGAAGCGGCGACAGCCGCCGATCGAGAGCCGGATGGTTCGGCGGCCCGAATCCGTCGCGTCGTCGGCGGGCCCGCGGCCCGCGTCGGCATCCTGATCGCCGCGGCCATCGGCGTGATCTACAACCTCGTCGGGTTCCCCGGCCTGCGGCACGTCGGCAGCTACTACCGGATCGACCTCGACGTGTACCGCATCGGCGGCACCGCGCTGGCGAACGGCGTCGCGCTCTACGGTCAGATGCCGCCGACCGCCCTCGGCAAGTCGCTCCCGTTCACCTATCCCCCGCTCGCCGCGATCGTGTTCAGTCCGATGTCCGCGATCAGCCTCGCGGAGGCCAGCACCGCCCTGACCGCGCTCTCGCTGGTGCTGCTCTTCGCGACCGCGGTCGTGACCCTCACCTCCATCGGGGTGCTGCCGGAGCGCACCCTGCTGTGGACGGCCGGGGCTGCGTTCGCCGGTGCGATGGCGCTGGAGCCGGTGTACTCCACCCTCGACTACGGCCAGATCAACATCGTGCTGATGGCCCTGGTCGCCGCCGACTGCCTGCTCAAGAAGACGCCGTGGCCGCGCGGCGCGCTGGTCGGTCTCGTCGCCGCGGTCAAGCTGACGCCCGCGGTGTTCGTGCTCTACTTCCTGCTGCGCAAGGACTTCCGGGCCACCGCGGTCACCGCGGTGAGTTTCCTCGCAGGCACGGCCGTCGGCTTCGCGGTCTCGTTCACCGATTCCAAGCAGTACTGGACCGACACCCTCATCGACTCCAACCGGATCGGCAGGCCCGCCTACCCCGCGAACCAGTCGATCACCGGCATGCTCGCCCGCCTCGGCCTCGACCCCTCGCTGCGCACCCCGCTGTGGATCCTGGCGAGCGCGGTGGTTCTGATCGTCACGGTCCTGGCCGCACGTCGGGCGCTGGCCGCGGGCATCCCTGCGCTCGCGCTCACCATGACCGCGCTGTTCGGACTCCTGGTCTCCCCGGTGTCGTGGTCACACCACTGGGTCTGGGTGGTCCCGACGTTGCTGATCCTGGGGCACCTCGCCTACACGCGGCGCAGCCTCGGCTTGGCGGTGTGGGTCGCAGGTGGTGTGGCTCTGTTCGTGGTGGCCCCGCACTGGCGGCTGGCGCCCGGCCGAACCAGTGGCCTCGGCTGGCCGCTGTGGGATCAGTTCCTTGCCTCGTCGTACGTGTGGTGGGGCCTGGCGACCTTGGTGCTGGTCGCCACGGTCGGCGTCACGGGCAGGGCGAGGCGGATCGCCGCGGACGAGCGGTCGAGGGTGCCCGCCCCTGCCGCCTAGGGCGCGCCTCTCAAATCCATCCGGAGGGATTTGGGAGACGTGGCCTAGCTGGCCCGGGTGTCCGGGATCCGGTCGGCGACGGGCGCCTGCGCGGCCGTCGCCGTCTCGGCGGGCTTGTTCTTGAGCGTGGCCGCGTAGATGTCGACGTACTCCTGACCGGACAGCGCCATCAGCTTGTACATGACCTCGTCGGTGACCGCGCGCTCGACGAAGCGGTTCCCACCCATGCCGTTGAAGCGCGAGAAGTCGATCGGTTCGCCGATCTTGATGACGATCTTCGCGGGACGCGGGAAGCGCGAGCCGATCGGGTTCAGCTTGTCGGTGCCGATCATCGCGACCGGGATGACCGGAACGCCGGACTGCAGCGCCATCCGCGCCATGCCCGTCTTGCCCTTGTACAGCCGGCCGTCCGGGGAGCGGGTGCCCTCGGGGTAGATCCCGAGCAACTTGCCGTCGCCGAGCACCTTCATGCCCGCGTTGAGCGCGTCCTGCGCCGCGTCGGCCCCGGTCCGGTCGATCGGCACCTGGCCGACCGCCGAGAAGAACCACCGCTGGAATCGGCCCTTGAGGCCGGTACCGGTGAAGTACTCGCTCTTGGCCAGGAAGGTGATCCGGCGCGGCGACTTCAGCGGCAGATAGAACGAGTCCATCACGGCCTGGTGATTACTGGCGAGGATCGCGGGACCATTGGTCGGAATGTGTTCGGCGCCTTCGATTGTCGGGCGCCCGAGTACCAGCAGGATCGGTCCGAGAAAGATGTATTTGAACAGCCAGTACCACATGGCGCCCTTCCCGAAGTCATCCGTGCTCACGCTATGTTTCTCGTGTGATGACTGTACTCACGGCCGATGGATGTGGCCACCGGAGGGGCACCCCGGCCACCGGTACGGTCGCGAGCGGTCTCAGGATCCCAGTTCCGTGCGAGCGAGTTCGGCCGCGCCGATCATGCCTGCCGCCTCGCCGAGCTGGGTCGGCCTGATCCGGGCCAACGGGCGGTGCCCGGATCCGGTGATGAGCGTGGCGTAGTGATCGCGCGCGTCGTCGAGGAAGAGCGGAGCCGAACTGGCGACGCCGCCGGCGATCACCACGAGGTCGGGGTCGTAGACATCGCTCACCATCGCGAGCCCGACACCCAACCAGCGCGCGAACTCCGCCATCGTCGCCATCGCCACCTTGTCGCCGTCCTGTGCCGCGCCCGCGACTCGGCGACCGGTCAGGCCCCCCGGGTTCCCGGCCACCTCCCGCGCCAGGATCGTCGACTCGGCGGGATTGGCGGCCAGCAACTCGATCGCGGTGTCCACCAGCGCGGTGCCGCTGCAATAGCGCTCCCAACAGCCGCGTTTGCCGCAGGCGCAGGGCCGTCCACCGGACATCACCTGCACATGACCGAGTTCGGGTGCCACCCCGTGGCTGCCCCGGTAGAGCGCGCCGCCGAGCAGCAGACCCGCGCCGATCCCGGTCCCGATCGACATCATCAACACGTTGTGGCCGCCTGCCGCGGCGCCGAACCGGTACTCCGCCCACGCCGCCGCATTGGCGTCGTGCTCGAGGATGACCGGCATGCCGAGGCGATCGCTGAGGTCGCGCGAGACCGGGGCGTCCACCCACGGCAGGTGCGGCGCGAAACGCACCGTGGACCGGTCAGGGGTGATGAAGCCCGCCACCGCGAGGCCGACCCCGGCGATCTCGTGCCGCGCGCAGAGCTCCCGAACCGCGCGGTCGAGCCCGTCCTCCAGCGCCTGCGCCGACCGCGGGGTCGGTGCCAAGGCCGAGTCCAGCACCTGACCGTCGGCGTCGACCACCGCCGCCCTGATGCTGGTTCCGCCGACGTCGATGCCGATCGTGAGAGCGGTCCGACCGCCGGTGCGCGTGCCCATGGTCACCGATTGTGCTCGACCTGAACCGAGATCGGGACGAACTTCGGGCGAGCACCCTGCGCGTCGGCGC
>NZ_BCXA01000024.1 GCF_001894865.1 Rhodococcus maanshanensis NBRC 100610
CCAACTATCGGGTGTCGTTCTTCTACGACCTGGCCAAGGCCGCGGTCAGCCGGATGGCGTTCGCGCTTGCCCACGAGCTGGGCCCGCGCGGTGCGACCGCGGTCCTGGTCACGCCTGGCTGGCTGCGGTCGGAGATGATGCTGGACAACTTCGGTGTCACCGAGTCGAATTGGCGCGACGCCACCGAGCGGATCCCGCATTTCGCCATCTCGGAGAGCCCGACCTATGTGGGCCGGGCTGTGGCGGCACTCGCGCAGGATCCCGACGTCGCGCGCTGGAACGGCCAGTCGCTCTCCAGCGGGCAGTTGGCGCGGGAGTACGGCTTCACCGATCTCGACGGCAGCAGACCCGATGCGTGGCGTTACCTGGTCGAGGTCCAGGACCCAGGCAAACCGGCCGACACCACCGGGTATCGCTGACGGATCAGCGCGGCAGCCCCAGATTCCGGTAGCGCGCGATCCTGGCCGCGTACCGATCAGCGGCTGGCTGATCGACCAGGCCGTACAGCTCCCTGGCGATGGCCTCGCCGACCCGCTTGGAGAACCCGATCGGCTCGTCCGCCGCGTCCGGTGATTCCGGGATGATCGCGTCGATGATGCCGTCGCGCAGCAGGTCCAGCGAGCGGATGCCCTGAGCGGCGGCCATCTGCGGCGCGTGCGTGGTGTCGCGGTGCACGATGGCGCTCGCGCCCTCAGGGGGAAGCGGTGCGAGCCAACCGTTCTGCGCGGACAACACCCGGTCCGCGGGCAGCAGCGCGAGGGCGCCGCCGCCGGTGCCCTGCCCGAGCAGCACCGACACGGTGGCCGTGTCGAGGGTGACCAGGTCCGCCAGGCAGCGCGCGATCTCCGGGGCGAGGCCCTTCTCCTCGGCCTCCTTCGACAGCGAGGCGCCGAGCGTGTCGATGACCAGCACCAGTGGGATCCGCAGTTCCTCGGCGAGTTTCATCGCCCGCCTCGCCTCGCGGAGCGCGGCCGGTCCCATCGTGTGTGCCGGGGACTGACCGCTGCGGTCCTGGCCGAACAGCACGCACGGCGCGCCCCGGAACCGCGCCAGCGACACCAGAACGGTCTTGTCCGCCTCGCCCTGCCCGGTGCCGCTGAGCGGGATCTGCTCGGTGGCCGCGTACCGCAGCAGCTGCCGGATACCGGGCCGGTCGGCCCGGCGCGAGAGCATCACCGACTGCCATGCGGGCACGTCCGGGATGTGGGCGGGCTCGGGATTCGGGTCCTGCCACTGCCCGGTCTCGCCGGTCATCACCCGCAACGCGCGATGAACGAGGTGCCGCAACCAGTGCGGCGACACCACACCGTCGATGACCCCGCTGTTGTAGAGGTTCTCGGCGGTCTGCACGCCCTCGGGGAACTTCTCGCCGTACAGCGCCTGGTAGACCCGAGGACCGAGGAAACCGATCAACGCGCCCGGCTCGGCGATCGTGACGTGCCCGAGCGAACCCCAGGAGGCGAACACCCCGCCGGTCGTCGGGTTGCGCAGGTACACCAGGTACGGCAGGTGCGCGGCCTTGTGCACGGTGACCGCCGCCGCGATCTTGATCATCTGCACGAAGGCGAGGGTGCCCTCCTGCATCCGGGTGCCGCCCGACGTCGGGGACGCCAGCAGCGGCAGACCCTCGGCGGTCGCCCGCTCGATCGCGGTGACTATCCGCTCGGCGGCGGCGACGCCGATGGACCCCGCGAGGAAGCCGAACTCACAGGCGATCACCGCGACCCGGCGACCCCTGACGGTTCCGACACCGGTGATCACGGACTCGTCGAGGCCGGTCTTGGCGGCGGCCGCGTCGAGGTCCGCGCGATACGAGCTGTTGGCCTCGACCGGCACCGGCGGCCGGTCCCAGGGCTCGAAGCTCCCGGCATCGAGTACCAGGTCCAGGATCTGCTGGGCCGACAGGCGCACGGTCATGGCCCGACCCTATCGGCCGAACGCCTCGCGCCAGGACACCGTCTTGCCGACCCGCAGGATCGAGCGCTGGTAGATCTTCGCGGCGACGAGCGAGAGCGCCGCGGTCACCGCGATCATCAGCACGATGGTGCCGATCACCTGCGCCGGGTCGGTCACCCCGGCCGCGATCCGCAGCGGCATCAGGATCGCAGAGAACGGCGGGATCCAGCTCAGCACGTTGCTCAGGGTGCCGTCCGGGTTGCCGACCGCGGAGAAGGCGGAGAAGAACATCGCCATGATCAGCAGCATCAGTGGCATCGTCGTGGAGTTCACGTCCTCCTGGCGCGAGACCATCGAGCCTGCCGCGGCGTAGAGCACCGCGAAGAACGTGAAGCCCAGGACGAACCAGCCGAGGGTGCCGACGAACACGCCGATCGCCGTGCCGGTGACGGTCAGGACCCCGGTGGCGAGTCCGGCGCCGACCCCGGCGACGCCATATGCGGTCAGCTGCACCAGCCCGACCGCGCCGATGCCGATGACCTTGCCCCACAACAGTTGCAGCGGGCGCAGGGTCGACAGCAGCAGCTCGACCACCCGGCTGGACTTCTCCTCGACGACGCCCATCGCGACGTACATGCCGAAGCCGAGGATCTGCATGTACAGCAGGGTCACCGCCGCGATGGACATCGCGATGCGCTGGCCCTCCTCCGGGTCGGGCGGATCGATCGCCTCGACGGTGACCACGGCCGCGCCGATGTCCGCACTCAGCTGCGCGACGTCCACGCCCTGGGCCGTCAGTGCCCGCTGCTGTGCCTGGCCGGTGACCGCGATGTCGATGACGGTGCGGAGCGCGGCGTCGATCTCGGATTCGGTGACCGCGGTGGCGGATCCGTCCGGATTCGGGATGAGGGCCACGTCCAGGTCGCCGCTGCCGACGCGATCTCGGGCGGTCTGTTCGTCGGGGATCTCGGACACCTCCACGGGCGTGCCCACCTGCTCTCCCGCGGTCACAAGGACGGGGGACAACGACTGGTCCCCGACCAGTCCGATGGCGGCGCGGTCGGCGTCGTCGCCGCCGGAGAAGATCGAGTACCCGACGATGCCGCCGACGATGGCGATCAGGATGACCACGTTGCTGATCAGGAAGCTCTTCTTGCGGACCTGGGTGAGGAACTCGCGCTTGGCGACCAGGCGTACTGCGCGGGCGGTCGACAGTGTCTTCTGGTCGTTCCGCAGGCTCCACTCCCTGGTCATGCCGCGACCACCTCTCGGAACAGTTCGGTGAGGGACGGGCGGTGCAACGAGAACTCGTGTACCGGGCCGGTTTTCAGGGCGGCGGCGAGGATCGCCTGGTCGTCCGCGCCTGGCTCGAGCGTGAGCACGGTGCGCCCGTCGGTGTGACTGACCGCGCTCACCCCGGCCAGGTGCTGTGCCCAGTCCGCGCCCGCACCGGGGGCGTGGACGACGAGCTGGGCACTCTCGCCGCCGCGGAGTTCGTCGACGGTGCCGATCGCGCGCATCTTGCCGTGCTTGATGATGCCGACGCGGTCGCACAGTCGCTGCACCAGGTCGAGCTGGTGGCTGGAGAAGATCACCGGCACCCCGGTCTTCGCCTTCTCGATCAGCACGTCGCTCATCACGTCCACCGCGACCGGGTCGAGCCCGGAGAACGGCTCGTCCAGGACCAGCACCGCCGGGTCGTGCACCAGCGCCGCGGCCAACTGGACCCGCTGCTGGTTGCCCAGGCTCAGTGAGTCCACGGTGTCACCGATGCGTTCGGCGATGCCGAGCCGCTCGGTCCAGCGGGTCACCGCCGACCTCGCCTCGGTGCGTGAGAGTCCGTGCAGTTCGGCGAGATACGAGAGCTGGGCGCCGACCTTCATCTTCGGGTACAGGCCACGCTCCTCGGGCATGTATCCGATGGTGCGGCGCACGTCCAGGTCGACGGGTCGGCCGCCGAGCCGCACCTCGCCGGAATCGGCGGACAGCACCCCGAGCGCGATCCGCATGGTGGTGGTCTTGCCGGCGCCGTTGCTGCCGACGAATCCGAAGATCTCGCCGGGGCGCACCTCGAAGCTGAGGTCGTCGAGCGCGACCACGTCGCCGTAGCGCTTGGAGATGCGGTCGATGGTGAGGGTGTGGCTGTCGGTCACGCTGCCTCCATGGGGAATTCGTCGGACTCGGGATCGGGATCGGGGCGGCTCCAGGCCAGGATCATCGCGGGGGAGCAGCCGCCGATCATCAGCGTGGTGAGGGTGAGCAGCCCGCCGGTGTAGGCCATCGTGGTGTGGCTTCCCTCGGTGGCCACGCTGCCGACGATCAGGTAGATCACCGGGATCATCACCAGCGACTGGGTGATGCTCAGGCCGGTGGAGCGGGCCGCGTTCTGCTGCTGCACCTCCCACTCGTCGAGGGTCCCGGACGGCGCGTCGCCGAGGCGGCCGGAGACGATCTGCAGCGAGGTCCAGATGGGGAAGAACAGCAGGCAGGCGGGCAGCCACAGCAGCGGGCCGCGCTCGAAGAAATGGCAGAGCACGCCGACCGTGAGCATGAAGGCGAAGGTCGCGGCGAGCGCGATCACCAGGATTCGGCGGCGGTGCCGGGTACGCCAGCCGGGCAGCATGTGCCGCCACTTCTCGGAGTTCGCGAGGAACCTCCTGGCCCGGTGCGCCTGATAGCGCTCGACGAGGTTCAGCTCAGGCATCTCGGTTCACTCCTGACTCGCGTGGTCGGTAGAGCTCGGTGGACAGCGGGGTGAACTCGGTCCGCGAGAACACCGCCTCGATCGGCAGGCCGAACACCTCGCAGATCCGCATCGCCAGGTCGAGGCTCGGGAAGTGGTCGCCGCGTTCGAGCGCGCCGACGGTCTGCGGGTTCACCTCGATCAGTTCCGCCAGCCGGGCCCTGCTCAGCGAGCGCTCGGCCCGCAGCACCGCGATGCGGTTGAAGATGGGGCGCGATTCGCCGCGTCGTACCGGGCTCATGCATCAGATTGTTGGGAAAACACAACAGTCTGTCAAGTAGTTCCTATGGTCGGAGAACGAGTCCTACTCGATGTAGTACGGTTCGCCCATGCGCGTCGGCCCAGGTGAGAAGCTCTCTCGCCGTGTGCGCTGCGCGTCCGTCGGCTCGACCACCGCGGCCGTGGCCGTCGCAGCGCACGGCGCGGGCGGTGGCGGACTGCCGGCCGGGTCCACCCTCATGCTCCTCGTCGGCTTCTCCGCGGTGCTGGTCGCCGTGATGGCCGCAGTCCCCGCGCTTCGCCGCGGGGGGCCCGCTCTGGTCCCGATCCTGGCGGTCGGGCAGCTCGGCGCCCACACCACGCTGGCGTTCGGCGGCGCCCACCACGCGGACATGGCCGCGGGTCCGATCGGCGGCCTGAGCGCGCAGATGCTCGCCGCGCACGCCCTCGCGATCGGCGTCTGCGCCGCGCTCATCGCGGCGGCGGAACGGATCGGGCCGCGCACCGAGGCCGCGCTGCGCGCGGTCGTCGCCGCACTCGTCGTCGCCATCCCCGTCCTCGAACGACCCCGCAGCTGGCGGCCCGTCGCCGAGGTGCACCCGCTCGTGTCCGCGCTCTGCCGCGTATCGGTCTCGCGGCGCGGCCCACCGCTTTTCGTCTGATCACACCTCACCCCACCGCGTAACCACGGCCGTCTCGGCCGGGGCGCGGTCTCTCGCGGTTCCCATGGGTCCCGCGCACCCAAAGTCTGATCGACGAAAGCGATGTCATGACCATCACCACCGAACCCGGTGTGCCCAAATCCTCGCCGCCGGGCACCGAATCCTCGGCGCTGCGCAAGCTCCTGCTGCGGCTGCACTTCTACGCCGGCGTGTTCGTCGGCCCGTTCCTCCTGGTCGCGGCCCTCACGGGATTCGTGTACGCGTTCGCGCCGACGCTGGAGAAGCTCGTCTACGGGAGCTACCTCGAGGCGCCCGCGACGGATCACCCGCTGCCGGCGTCCGAGCAGCTACGGGCCGCGCTCGACGGCCGCGACCCGTCCGCGGTCCTGTCGTTGCAGACCGCCGAGGCGGGCGGGTCGACCCGCGTGGTGTTCGACGACCCCGGCGTCGGCTCGGGGGAGACGACGGTGTTCGTCGACCCGGGCAGCGGCAAGGTGCTCGGCGCGCTGGCGACGGACTCAGGGGACCTGCCGCTGCGGGCCTGGCTGTCGGCCCTGCACAAGAACCTGCACCTGGGTGAGGTCGGCAACCTCTACAGCGAGATGGCCGCGTCCTGGCTCGGCGTGATCGTGCTCGCCGGCCTCTACCTGTGGTGGGCGAAGTACCGCCGCGACCGCGCGAACGGCCGGGGCCGGTTGCTGACGGTTGACCGGTCGCTGACCGGCCGCAGGAGCACGCTGAACTGGCACGGGGTCGTCGGTGCCTGCGCGGCGCTCGGGTTGATCTTCCTCTCGATCACCGGGCTGACCTGGTCGGACAACGCGGGCAAGAACGTGAAGACGCTCCGCACGGAGATGAGCTGGACCACCCCGAAACTGGACACCGCGATCGGGGCGGCCCCTGCGGCACCCGCCGGCGAGCACACCGGCCACGGCGCCCCGGCCGCCCCGGTCGCCGACGGCGCGCCGGTGGACCCGTCGGCCGTGGACGGCGTGTTGGCCGTCGCACGGGACCACGGCCTGACCGGATCGCTGTCCGCGACGATCCCGGCCAGCGCCGCGAAGGCGTGGACGGTGAAGGAGGCCGCGACCGGGGGCGATTCGATCGCGGTCGACGGCGCGACGATGCAGGTCACCGACGAGCTCCGATTCGCGGACTGGCCGCTGGCCGCCAAGCTCACCTCGTGGGGGATCGCAGGCCACATGGGCACCCTCTTCGGGATCGCCAACCAGCTGCTGCTCGCGGCACTGGCGCTCGCACTGATCACGCTGATCGTGGGCGGCTACCGGATGTGGTGGCAGCGACGTCCCCGTCGCTCGGAGGGCTTCGCGCTCGGCACCGTGCCGCGCCGCGGCGCCCTGCGGCGGCTGCCATGGCCCGCGATCGGTGGCATCGCGGTGGTCGCGGTTGCCGTCGGCATCTTCGTGCCACTGCTCGGCCTCTCGCTGCTCGGCTTCCTGATCGTGGACGTATTGCTGGGGCTGCGTTCGAGGTGGCAACCGGCATGAGGCGGGCGGCGATCGCCCTGCTGCTGGCCCTAAGCGCGGTCGTGCTCACCGCACCCGTGGCGTCGGCGCACTCCGAGCTGCTGTCCACGTCTCCCGCTCGGGACGGCGTGCTGGCGGAACCGCCAACCGAGGTGGTGCTGACCTTCTCCACAGCGGTGCAGTCGACCGGTGCCGCGGTCGTGGTCACCACCGCCGACGGGACCCGTCTCGACGACGGCCCGGTCACGCGCGACGGCGCCAGGATGATCCAGCGGGTGAAGGCCGGCTCCGGGGCCGTGGACGTCCGCTGGCGGGCGGTGTCCGAGGACGGGCACCAGCTCACCGGGACCTTCGGCTACCAGGTGGGCGCGCCCTCCGGGGACTCGGCCGCCGCGACGACGCCTGCGCCGGTATCGGCTGCGCAGGCGCCCGCCGAGCGGCCGCCTGCCGCGGAATCATCGCCGCTGTACCGCCGCCTGCTCGGGCCGGCCGCCCTGGTGATCGCCGGGCTCGTGCTCGCGATCGTCGCGTGGCGCTCCGGAAAGCACTCCAAGACAAACGAACCCGTATCGAAGGAACCTCAATCATGAGCAACAACCTTTTCTCTCGCCGGCGGATGCTGGCCGCGGGCGCCGCACTGTCCATGGGACTCGCCCTCGCCAGCTGCTCGTCGGACTCCGACAACGCGGCCGAGAGCGCGCGGCCGGCGGCCGAGTCGGTGACCCTGACCGAGTCCTGGGTGAAGGCGGCCGACAGCGGGATGACCGCCGCCTTCGGCACCCTCGTCAATGAATCGGGGACCGAAGCGACCCTGGTCTCGGTGAGCAGCCCGATCTCGCCTGCCGTCGAGGTGCACGAGATGGCGATGGGCCCCGACGGGGCGATGGTGATGCGGAAGAAGGAGGGCGGGGTGTCCATCCCCGCCTCGGGTACGCACAAGCTCGAGCCAGGGGCGGACCACATCATGTTCCTCCGCCTGCCCGCTCCTGTGAAGGCGGGCACCGACGTGCCGCTGACGCTCACCTTCGGTGACGGGTCCACCTCCGAGACCACGGTCCAGGTAAGGGATTTCACCGGGGCCAACGAGAGCTACGAAGGGAATCATGGCTGAGCTGAGCCGGCGCCGCCTGCTCAGCGCCGGTGCCGTCGTTCTCGGCGGCACCGGCCTGGCCTGGGGCGCACGCGAGGTCACGCTCGACCAGGGGCCGCAGGCGGCGCCGCCTGCGCCAACCGAGCCGGAGGTCGAGCCGTTCTACGGCGCGCATCAGGCGGGCATCGCCACGGCGCCGCAGGCGCACTCGACGTTCGTTGCCCTCGATCTCCGACCGGAGGTGGACCGGGCCGCGCTGATCCGGTTGCTGAAGGTGTGGACCGAGGACGCGGCCCGGCTCACCGAGGGCAGGGCGGCGCTGGCGGACACCGAACCGGACCTGGCCACCGAGCCGACCCGGCTCACGGTCACGGTCGGCTTCGGCCCCGGAGTGTTCCGGGCCGGGAACGTCGAGCACCTGCGCCCCGCCTGGCTGCGTCCGCTGCCCCCGTTCGCGGTGGACCGACTCGAGGACCGGTGGAGCGGAGGGGATCTGCTGCTCCAGGTCGGCGCGGAGGATCCGGTCACCGTCGCGCACGCGCTGCGGGTGTTGCTCAAGGGCGCTGCGGGATTCGGCACGGTGCGCTGGACCCAGCGCGGCTTCCGCCGGGCCCGCGGCACGCAGGCCCCCGGCACCACGATGCGGAACCTGTTCGGTCAGGTGGACGGCACGGCTAACCCCTCGCCGGGTACCGCGGACTTCTCGGATCTGGTCTGGGACACCGGGGCCGGGCAGGCGTGGATGGCGGGCGGAACCTCGGTGGTCATCCGGCGCACCCACCTCGACCTGGACGAGTGGGACAAGGTGGACCGGCCGGGGCGCGAGCAATCGGTGGGGCGCAGACTGTCGGACGGGGCGCCGCTGACCGGCGACTCGGAACACGACGAGCCCGACTTCGCGGCTGTGGGCGCGAGCGGGTTCCCGGTGATCCCGGAGTTCTCGCACATCGCCAGGGCCAGGTCGGCGGACCCGCGGCAGCGGATCCACCGACGCGGGTACAACTACGACGAGGCGCCTGCCAGTGGCGAGATCTCGGACTCGGGCCTGATCTTCGTCTGCTATCAGGCCGACGTCGATGCCCAGTTCGTGCCCATCCAGCAACGCCTTTCGGAGCTGGACATGCTGAACCAGTGGACCACGCCGATCGGGTCCGCGGTGTTCGCGATCCCGCCCGGCTGCGCCAAGGGTGGCTACATCGGTCAGCAGCTCCTCGGTAGCTGATCAGGCTTCGGTGAGCTGACCGCCGTCCATCCGCCACCGGCGGGTGCTGCGCATCGTGTCCAGCATCCGCCGGTCGTGGGTGACCAGGAGCAGCGTGCCCTCGTACTCGTCCATCGCGCGTTCGAGCTGCTCGATGGCCGGCAGATCCAGGTGGTTGGTCGGCTCGTCGAGGACCAGCAGGTTCACCCCGCGGGCCTGGAGCAGAGCCAGTGCGGCCCTTGTCCGTTCGCCGGGCGAGAGCGAGCTCGCCGACCGCAGGACGTGCGCGCCGCGCAGGCCGAACTTGGCGAGCAGGGTGCGCACCTCGGCGTCGGGCCAGTCGGGAACCTGGGCGCCGAACGCCGACGCGAGGGCTTCGTCGCCCTCGAACAGTCCACGGGCCTGGTCGACCTCACCGACCGCGACGCCGGACCCGAGCGCCGCGGTGCCCTCGTCGGGGACCAGCTTGCCGAGCAGCAGACGCAACAGTGTCGTCTTGCCCGAACCGTTCGGCCCGGTGATGAGAACCCGGTCGCCCCATTCGATCTGGGCGCTGATCGGCCCCAGTCGGAATGTTTCACGCTGAACAACCGCGCCGCTGACGGTGGCCACCACGGTGCCGCTCCGCGGGGCGTCCGCGATCTGCATGCGCAGCTCCCACTCCTTGCGGGGCTCCTCGACAACCTCGAGCCGTTCGATCCGGCGCTGTGTCTGCCTGGCCTTCGCGGCCTGCTTCTCGGTGGACTCGGAGCGGGCCTTGCGTCCCATCTTGTCGGAGTCGGCGCCCTTGGCCTTCCGTCGTGCGTTGCGGACACCGTGCTCGAGCCAATTGCGCTGCATCTGAGCGCGATCCTCGAGACCGGCCTTGGTGTCGGCGTACTCCTCGTAGCGTTCCCGCGCATGCTGCCGGGCGATGGCCCGCTCCGCGAGGTATGCCTCGTAGCCGCCGTCGTACACCGCGATCTGCTGCTGGGCGAGGTCGAGCTCGACGATCCCGGTCACGGTACGTGCCAGGAACTCTCGATCATGGCTGACCACCACGATGCCGGTCCTGGCCTCCGCGACGAACCGTTCGAGCCGCTCGAGGCCGTCGAGATCCAGGTCGTTGGTCGGTTCGTCGAGCAGCAGCACGTCGTATCGGGAGAGCAGCAGCGAGGCCAGCCCAGCCCGTGCCGCCTGGCCGCCGGACAGCGCGGTCATCTCCGCGTCGAGCCCGACGCCGAGGCCGAGGTCGCTCAGCACCTTCTCGGCGCGCTCGGACAGGTCGGCGCCGCCGAGGCCGAGCCACCGCTCGAGCGCGTGCGAGTACCGGTCGTCACCGCCCTCCTCCGCGAGGGCCTCCGCGGCCGCGTTCATCTCCTCCTCGGCCCCGGTGACACCGGTGCGCCTGCCGAGGAATCCCTCGACACTCTCGCCGGCGAGGCGCTCGGGTTCCTGCGTGAGATAGCCCACGGTGGCGTGCGGCGGGCTGAGCGTCACCGCGCCCTCGATGTCGGCGGTGCTGTGGCCGGACAGGATGGAGAGCAGGGTCGACTTGCCCGCGCCGTTGGCGCCCACCAGCCCGATCACGTCGCCGGGGGCCACGACGAGGTCGAGCCCGGAGAAGAGGGTGCGCTCGCCGCGGGATGCGGACAGCCCGTCGGCGTGCAGTGTTGCGGTCATGGCGACGATTGTCTCAGTCGCGCGGGGAACAAGGCTCCGACGGCGGGGGTTGATCCGTTGCATGACCTCTGTGAGCCCTGTCCCGAACGTGACGTTGAACGACGGCAACACCATCCCGCAGCTCGGCTTCGGGGTGTGGCAGGTGCCCGACGACGAGAGCTACACGGCCGTCACCAGCGCGTTGAGCATCGGCTACCGGAGCATCGACACCGCGGCCATCTACGGCAACGAGGTCGGTACCGGCCGGGCGATCGCGGACTCCGGGGTGGCGCGGGACGAGTTGTTCATCACGACCAAGCTGTGGAACGGCGCAGGGGAGACCTGGACGGCGGACTCGGTTCGCCGCGAGTTCGACGCCTCCCTCGAGCGGCTCGGCCTCGACTACCTCGACCTGTACCTGATCCACTGGCCCCGCGCGGTGCGCGAGGACTACATCGCCATCTGGCGTGCCTTCGCCGAGCTGAAGGCGGAGGGGCGAGTGCGCTCGATCGGTGTCTCCAACTTCCAGACCGCGCAGCTGAGCCGGATCATCGACGAAACGTCCGTTGTGCCTGCGATCAACCAGATCGAGGTGCACCCGGACTTCGCGCAGCCGGAGCTGCGTGCCTTCCATGCCGACCACGGCATCGTCACCGAGGCGTGGTCGCCCCTCGGCCAGGGCGGTGCGCTGCTCGACGACCCGGCGCTGGCCCGGATCGCCGAGAAGCATCAGCGTTCCACCGCGCAGGTGGTGCTGCGATGGCACCTCCAGATCGGCAACGTCGTCATCCCGAAGTCCGTGACGCCGTATCGGATCCGGCAGAACATCGAGGTGTTCGACTTCGAGCTCGATGCGGACGACCTCGCCGCGATCGCCGGCCTCGACGTCGGTAACCGGCTGGGACCGGACCCGGACGAGTTCGACATGGGGTGATCCCCGCGGCGGCCCGGCGTCGGACGGTCAGAAGTTCATGGTCAGGTTGTGGCGACCGGATTTCATCCAGCCGGTGACCACGGCCCGCTCCGCCTGCTCGGCTGTTCCGCCGCACGCGACGACGAGTCGGAATCGCTCGGCGTCATAGGACGTGTACGAGTACTCCCGCATCCATCCGTGGCCGCCGACCGGGTTGTCGAGTTCCGCCCACCCGGATTCGCCCTTCTCCACGACCACCCACACCGCCACCGGTGGCGAATTCCGCGGACCCTGCTTGCAGCTCACCGTCCCGAAGACGGTCCGTGGGGTCAGCGCCTGTGCGGCCGGTGCCGCGAGGACGGCCGGCACAGCGATGAGGGCGGCGGCAGTGGCGGCAAGCTTGAGGAAACGCATCTGGGTCCTCTCGGTCGCACGGGACTCTCGGCAACACCAAGCACTGATCCTAGCCAGCGTCCGCACGACTGCGTGCTCAATACCGGCACTAATGTCGGGGACACCATGCGCGCAGAAACGCTCCCCGCAGACCGGCCCCAGGCTCCGGTCCCGGAGCAGACCGCCGACGGGCGGTCCCGGGTGTCTCGCTGGTGGCCGCTGTCCGGCACCCGGGTCCTGCAGATCGCGTTCGCCCTGATCGGGCTGCAGTTGGTGGTGCGCGGCCTGGTCCTGAGCCGCGGTTATTTCTACTGGGACGACCTGATCCTGACGGGCCGGTCCGGATCCATGTCGCTGCTGTCGCCTCAGTTCCTGTTCTACGACCACGACGGTCACTTCATGCCTGCCGCCTTCCTCGTCGCCGGGATCGCAACCAGGTTGGCGCCGTACAACTGGCTGGTGCCTGCGCTGATTTTGCTCGTGCTCCAGGCGCTGGCGTCGTTGGCCTTGCTGCGACTGCTCCTGCTGATTCTCGGTCGCCGCCCGGCCGTCCTCGTCCCGTTGGTGTTCTACCTCTTCTCGCCGCTGACCCTGCCCGCCTTCGCCTGGTGGGCCGCCGGCCTCAACGCGTTGCCGCTGCAGATCGGTCTCGCCTGGGTGGCGGGGGACGCGATTCGGTTGTGCCGCACCGGCAGTGCGCGCTACGCGATCTCCGGGTTCCTGGTGTTCGCCGCGTCGTTGCAGTTCTTCGAGAAGGCGGTGCTGGTTCCCATGGCGGCCTTCGTCGCGGTCGCGTTGGTCTACCGGGTCGACGGCCGGGCGCGGCCGATTCGCGCGGCGGCCACCAGGGGGGCGCTCCTCTGGGCGCCCACGCTGCTCCTCGCGGTCGTGTGGTCGCTCATTTACCGCCTCACCGTCACGATCGATCTCGCCCGGTACGACCGCGCGTCGGCGACCGAGATGCTCTGGCACGCGACGTCGAAGGGACTGCTGCCGACGCTCTTCGGTGGCCCATGGACCTGGGACCGCTGGCCACCGAGTCCGCCGTGGGCGGACCCGCCCGTGGTGCTCATCGGCGCGAGCGGGGTCCTCGCCGCCGCCGTTGTCGTCGCGACGATCGTCTGGAAGCGCCGGGTCGCGTGGGTTTGGATCGCAGTGGGGGCCTATGTGTTCGCCTCCATCGCGGCGATGGTCGTCACCAGGTCGGGTGCGGATACGACCTTCGAGCTCGGGCAGACGCTGCGCTACCTGACCGACAGCGCCGTCATCATCGCGATCGCGCTGGCCGTCATCCTGCGTGCCCCCGCCCGAACGGCAAGGGCGGGTTCGGGGCGTGGACCGGCGCCGGCGGTGGCACTGCTGTCCGCATTCGTCGCAGGCAGCCTCGTCTCGACCGCGACCTTTGCCGACAGCTGGCGGGACGACACGACGCGTGACTACCTGGCCAACGCGCGGTCCGCGCTCGCGGCGCATCGCGATGTGCCGCTGCTGGAGCAGCCGACCTCGATCTGGGTGCTCCTGCCCGTCGCTCATCCCCACAACCTGGTCAGCCACGTCCTCGGGCCGTTGCCGGATCGCCCCGAGTTCGCGGCTGCCACCCCGGAGCTGCGCATGCTCGACGACGACGGCAGGCTGGTCGACGCGGAGGTGACCTGGGTTCGGACCATCGATCCGGGTCCGGAGCCGGGCTGTGGGCACCGCATCGGAACGGACATCTCCGAGCTGCCGCTCGACGGACCGCTGGCCGGCTGGGAGTGGACCGTTCGGCTGAACTACCTGGCCTCGGCGGACGGTGAGATCACGGCATCGCTCCAGCAGGGGGACCCGGTGACGGTTCCCGTTCGGCGGGGACCGAACAGTGTCTTCGTCCGGCTGACGGGAGGCGGTGGTCTGCTCGAGATCCGCGCGATGGATCCGGACCTGACACTGTGCGTCGGTTCCGGACCCGTTGGTGTGGTGGTGCCGAGTCGGTGATCGGACTGGGTGATCCGCGCATGGGGATTCGACGATTCGCGCACCAGGGTCACAATTGGGTATTCGGTGCGGTCTGAACGCTCGTCCGGATGCCATCATGCCCGCTATGACGTGGGTTATCGCACACGCGGATTCGGTTCCGCCGCTCCAGTGTCCCGACATCTCCCGGCTGCATTGGATCGGGTCGTCAACCGTTGGACCGGAGTTCGTGCACCCGCCCGAGAGGCGCGTCGTGGAGTGGTTGTTCGGGGAGGGCTGTGGCGTGCGGCGCGAGAGCGCGTCGGTGTCGGCGCTCGAGGTGACCTTCACCCCGCCGAGATCGGTTCTCCGCGCGGCATTCGGAGGAAGATTGCGCGACCGCCTGGATGCGGTGCTTGCCGCCCACGAGCACGCGGTCGAGGAGACGTTGGCGACTTGGGAGCGGCACGCGACGGCCGTCAGGTTCGACACCTGTGCGGGAGTCGAGTGGTGTCCCGCTGTGGGTCTGGCCGGGCTGTCGGAGATCGAGATCTGCGTCGAGCGCCAGCTGATCTGCACCCGCTTGCACGTGTCCACCGTGGCGCTGACCCTGGACGACGCCCGGTGGCGCACGCTCGTGGTGGAGCGGTTCCTGGACTGGCAGACGCACGCCTGGTCCCAATACCAGCGCCTGCTCACCTTGGGCGTGCGGCGGTCGCTCGGTTGGGGATTCGAGTTCGCTCCGCTGACGCGAACGCACCAGGTGGTGGCCGACGCGGGCTGATCGACTGCCCGCGGGGTCAGTGCCGTTGCGTTATGGTTCCTACTGAAACTCATGTCGGGGGGCACGGGCGACACGGGGGAAGAATTGAACGATGGCATGGCGACGCTGCAGACCACCGGTCTGACGCAGCGGTTTCATGGCGGGCTTCACATGCGCGGGGCCGACGGGATCGAGATGCTCTCGGGGATCTGCCGATTCAGCGCCGAGCAGCCGTCACAGTTCAGAGCGACCATGGGGTCGACGGACTTCGGGACCATCCGCGTGAATCGGATGAAGTCGACTGCGGTCAGGGGTGTCCGCACGCGGACGCTGCTGGATGACGAGATGGGTGACTATGTCTCGGTGGCGACCATCCGATCGGGCACCGTTGGCGTGGAACAGGATCGGACCTCGGCTCGAGGCGCAGCGGGAGATCTCACATTCGTCGACTTCGGGCGTGAGTTCGAGCTCGACGTGGCCGCAGGCAGCGAGGTCGTCTTCGTCTATCTCCCTCGCCTGCTGCTCACGGAGAGGTCGATCGACACCCGAAGGCTCACCGGCGCCGTCATTCCCGGATCGCCCGTCGGCAGCGCGCTGGCGGGGATGCTGGAGCCGCTCACCCGCCACCACCCGAACACCCTCGCCGAACAGTCGCTGATCGAGCACGCGATCGTGGATCTGGCGCTTGCGGTGATCCAACCATCGGCCGACGAGGAGCCCGCGCCCGAGGAGATGGCCGTCGGCAACCGGGCCCGGGTGTACGACTTCATCGAACGCAATTTCACCGACCCGACGCTCAGCGTCGATCGCGTCGCCGCCGGGATCAACGTCAGCCCCCGCTACCTCCACAAACTCATGGAGGGCGACGGCATCTCGGTCTACGGGATGATCCGCAGGCGGCGGGTCAGGCACGGCATCGACCTGCTCTCGGACCCTGCCGCGGCGCACCTGTCGGTCGGCCAGATCGCGCGCAGGAGCGGGTTCACCGGGTTGAGCCAGTTCGGCCGCGCCGTCAGGGACCTCGCCGGTGAGTCGCCGCGGCAGATCCGGCAACGGGCCGTGGCCTCGGCCTGACGGCGGGGTGTCCCGCTACCGGCCGGTGCCGCCCAGGTGCTCGATCAGCTCCGCCGCGGCCGCCCGCCCGCCGCGGTTCGCCCCGATCGTGCTCGCGGACGGGCCGTACCCGAGCAGGTGGATGCGCGGGTCGGACGCGACCTGCGTGGCCAGCCGCCCGGTCATGGTGATCCCGCCGCCCGGCCCGCGCAGCCGGAGCGGGGCCAGGTGGTCGAGCGAGCTGCGGAAGCCGGTACACCAGAGGATCACGTCGGCGCTGCGTTGCGTGCCGTCCGCCCAGCGCACCCCGTCCGCGGTGATCTCGCTGAACATCGGCAGTCGCGCGAGCGCGCCGCGGGCGCGGGCGGCCCGGATCGCCGGGGTGACCGGCAGCCCGGTCACCGACACCACCGAGCCGGGCGGCAGGCCGCGCCGTACCCGGTCCTCGACCACCGCGACCGCGGCCCTGCCCTCCTCCGCGGTGAACGGTTCCTCCCGGAACTGCGGGACGCTGCGGGTCACCCAGGTGGTGGAGGTGACCAGGGAGATCTCGTCGAGCAGTTGCACGGCGGAGATGCCGCCGCCCACGACGACCACGTGCCGACCCTCGAACTCGGCGGCGTTCTGGTAGTCCCTGGTGTGCAGCTGGCGCCCCTGGAACAGCTCGGCTCCCGGGTAACGCGGGATGAAGGGGCGCTCCCAGGTGCCGGTGGCGTTGATGATCCCGCGGGCGGTGACGGTGCCGGAGTCGGTCTCGAGGGTGAGCAGACCGTCGCCCGCCTGATCGCACACCACCCTGGTGTGCACCGGCCGGTGCACCGGCAGTTCGAAGCGGCGCTCGTACTCGGCGAAGTACCGCGGCACCGCCTCCGCGGCGCGCACCTCGGCGGGCGCGGTGCCGTCCAGGACATCGGTGAACGGCATGCCGGGCAGGTCGTGCACACGATTGACGGTGCTCAATGTCAGTGAGGGCCAACGAAACTGCCACGCGCCGCCGGCGCCGCCTGCGTGGTCGAGGATCATGAATCCGGCATCGGGCTCGAGTCCGAACCGGCGCAGGTAGTAGCCCGCGGACAGGCCTGCCTGCCCGGCGCCGATGACCACGACATCTGACCGTGTCTGCATGGTGGCAACCTCCCGGGTGAGAACGGTACGGTCAATCACATGATCGGGACCAGCCGCGACGGTGATGTGGTGACCATCGAGCTCCAGCGAGAGGAGCGGCGGAACGCTCTGAACACCGAGCAATGCGTGCTCCTGCGCGATGCCGTCGACGAGGCCGTTGCCCTCGGGGCGCGGGCGATCGTGCTGACCGGGCAGGGCTCCTCGTTCTGTGCGGGCGCCGACCTGTCCGGCGACGTGTACGCGGACGGCTTCACCGACACCCTGCTCGAGATGCTGCACACCATCGACGGGGCGCCGATCCCGGTGATCGCGGCGGTGAACGGCCCCGCGGTCGGTGCGGGCACCCAGCTCGCCCTCGCCTCGGACCTGCGGGTCGTCGCCCCCGATGCCCATTTCGCGATCCCCGCCGCCAAGCTCGGCATCTCCGTCGACACCTGGACCGTGAAGCGGCTGGTGTCCCTCGCCGGCGGCGGGCCGGCCCGCACGATGTTGCTCGGAGCCGAGTCGCTGTCCGCCGAGGAGGCGCTGACCGCGGGCCTGGCGAACAAGATCGGTGATCTCGCGGCCGCGCAGGACTGGGCAAAGCGCATCGCGGCGCTGGCCCCGCTGTCGCTGCGGCACCTCAAGATGGTGTTCAACGACGACGGCACCCAGGACGACCCGACTCCCGAACAGCTGAGCGCGCTGCAGGCGGCATGGCGCAGCGAGGACATGGACGAGGCCCGCCAGGCTCGGTGGGAGAAGCGGCAGCCGGAGTTCAAGGGCCGATGAGAATCGGGATCAAGAGCGCCATCGCGGCCGCGGCAGGCCTGGCAGGGGTCGCCGCGCTCGTGCGCGTCGGCACGGATCTGTCCTCGGCGATGGGTGCCTCGACCACGGCGATCGTGCCGCACGCGAAGGGCTCCGCCCGATACCGCGGCAAGCGGTTCCACAACACCGAACCCAGCAGCCAGTTCGTGACCACCGGCCCGAGCATCGTGACCTCGTTCCTCACCCGCGGCCGGCTGGGTCGTCCGCGGAGCCCGATCCCGCTGGCCACCCCGCTCGCACCCGCGCGGCCCGCCGAACTGGCCGTCACCTGGTACGGACACTCCAGCGCGCTGATCGAGATCGACGGGCACCGGGTGCTCACCGACCCCGTCTGGAGCCAGCGGGTCTCGCCCTCCCGGCTGATCGGGCCCGCCCGGCTGCATCCGACCCCGGTCGGGATCGAGGCCCTGCCGCAGATCGATGCCGTCGTCGTCTCGCACGACCACTACGACCACCTCGACAAGACCACCGTAATGGCCCTGGTGCGCACCCAGCGCGCCCCGTTCGTGGTGCCGAAGGGTATCGGGGCGCACCTGCGGCACTGGGGGGTGCCGGACGATCGGATCGTCGAGCTCGACTGGGACGAACAGGCGACGGTCGGTGCACTGACCCTCACCTGCACCGAGGCGCGGCACTTCTCCGGCCGCGGGCTGGTGCGCAATCCGACGCTCTGGTCGTCCTGGGTGATCGCCGGACCGCAGCGGACGGTGTTCTTCGGTGGTGACACTGGTTACACCCCGAGGTTCGCGGAGATCGGCACGCGGCACGGCCCGTTCGACCTGACGCTGCTCCCGGTCGGCGCCTATGACGAGCACTGGCCGGACATCCACATGAACCCGGAGGAGGCGGTCCGGATGCACGCCGATCTCAACCGGGGCGAGCCCGGATCCGGCGTGCTGGTGCCGGTGCACTGGGCCACCTTCAACCTGGCCTTCCATCCGTGGGCGGAGCCGGTGACACGGCTGCTGGCGGCGGCGGGCGAGGTCGACACGAAGGTGAGCGTGCCGATGCCGGGACAGCGGATCGACGTGCTGCGCCCGGCCTCGCAGCGGCAGTGGTGGTTGCGGCTCGCCTGAGCGAGGGGCGGCGGGTGTCCCCGGGTCTGACATAGCCTGGCGGCATGGCCCCCGACGAGAATTCCGGCGACGGTGTGACGGTCGCAACACTGACGGCAGGCGAGGTCGACGTCTCGACCGGATTGACCGCGGCGCAGGTATCGCGCCGGGTGGCGGATGGGCGGACCAATGACGTGCCCGGTCGCGCGAGCCGGTCGGTCAAGGAGATCGTCCGCGCCAATGTGTTCACCCGGATCAACGCGATCCTCGGCGTGCTGCTGATCATCGTGCTGTCCACCGGCTCGGTGATCGACGGCATGTTCGGGCTGCTGATCATCGCGAACAGCGCGATCGGCATCATCCAGGAGGTCAGGGCCAAGCAGACCCTCGACAAATTGGCGATCGTCAGTCAGGCCAAGCCCCAGGTCCGCCGCGACGGCGCTTCGGTGTCGGTGGCACCGAACGAGGTGGTTCTCGACGAGATCATCGAACTGGGCGCGGGCGATCAGATCGTGGTCGACGGCGCCGTGGTCGAGGGCGAGGTCCTCGAGGTCGACGAATCGCTGCTGACCGGCGAGGCCGACCCCGTCCACAAGCGGCCGGGCGAGCAGGTGCTCTCGGGCAGTTTCGTGGTGTCGGGCAGCGGCGCCTACCAGGCCACGAAGGTCGGCAAGGACGCGTACGCGGCGAAGCTGGCGGCGGAGGCGAGCAAGTTCACACTGGTGCATTCCGAACTGCGCAGCGGTGTCGACAAGATCCTCAAGTTCATCACGTACCTGATGATCCCGGCGGGTCTGCTGATCATCTACAACCAGTTGTTCGTCAGCGAGCAGAATCTGGGCTCGGCGCTGAACGGCATGGTCGCGGCGCTGGTCCCGATGGTTCCGGAGGGTCTGGTGCTGATGACCTCGCTGGCCTTCGCGGTCGGCGTTGTCCGGCTCGGGCGCAGGCAGTGCCTGGTTCAGGAACTGCCCGCGATCGAGGGGCTCGCCCGAGTCGACGTGGTGTGCGCCGACAAGACCGGCACGCTGACCGAGAACGGGATGCGGTTGTCGGAGTTGCGTTCTCTCGACGGGGACGATGCCTCGGCCCGCGACGCGCTCGCGGCGATGGCGGGGAGCGATCCCCGTCCGAACGCGAGCATGCTCGCGATCGCGGAGTCCTGTGACGGCGATCCCGGCTGGACCAGTACGGCCATCGCGCCGTTCACCTCCGCCAAGAAGTGGAGCGGTATCTCATACGGCGACAACGGGAACTGGGTACTCGGCGCCCCGGACGTGCTGCTCGACCCCGAGACCGACACCGCCCGTGAGGCCGAGGAGATCGGCGCGAAGGGCCTGCGCGTGCTCATGCTCGGCAGCAGCGACCTGCCCGTGGACGACGGCGCGGCACCGGGTCAGGTGACGCCGAGGGCGCTGGTGGTGCTCGAGCAGCGGGTGCGGCCCGACGCCAGGGAGACCCTCGAGTACTTCGCCGATCAGCACGTCCAGGTCAAGGTGATCTCCGGGGACAATGCGGTTTCGGTTGGCGCGGTTGCCGGTTCGCTCGGTTTGCCCGGCGGTGACCGTCCGGTCGACGCGAGGGAACTCCCTACCGAGCGGGAGGCGCTGGCCGACACCCTGGACACGGCAACCACCTTCGGCCGGGTGCGGCCGGATCAGAAGCGCGAGATGGTGGGAGCGCTGCAGTCGCGCGGCCACACGGTGGCGATGACCGGCGACGGCGTCAACGACGTGCTCGCTCTCAAGGACGCCGACATCGGGGTGTCGATGGGCTCGGGCAGCCCCGCGACCAGGGCGGTTGCCCAGATCGTGCTGCTGGACAACAAGTTCGCCACGCTGCCGTACGTGGTCGGCGAGGGGCGCCGGGTGATCGGCAACATCGAGCGCGTCTCGAACCTGTTCCTCACCAAGACCGTGTACTCGGTGTTGCTGGCGTTGCTCGTCGGGCTTTCGGGGGTGCTCTCGCAGTTCTTCCACTTCGAGCCGATGCCGTACCCGTTCCTGCCGCGGCACGTCACGATCGCGGCCTGGTTCACGATCGGCATCCCGGCGTTCATCCTGTCGCTTGCGCCGAACAACGAGCGGGCACGCAGCGGGTTCGTCCCGCGGGTGATGCGGTTCGCGGTCCCGTCCGGCCTCGTCATCGGCGTCGCAACGTTCGTGGCCTACGCCCTGGTGTACGCGGGTCCGGAGGCCACCGAGACGCAGCGGGTGCAGGCTGGAACCACCGCCCTGATCACCCTGATCATGATCGCGCTGTGGGTGCTGGCCATCGTGGCGCGGCCGTACACGTGGTGGAAGGTGCTGCTGATCGCCGGGTCGGTCGGCGGATATCTCATCCTGTTCGGGCTGCCCTTCACCCGCGAGTTCTTCAAGCTCGACCCGTCGAACATCGGGGCCACCACCACCGCGCTCGTCTGTGGCGCGGTCGGCATCGTGCTGGTCGAGGTGTCGTGGTGGATCTCCGGTGCGATCCACGGCGAGCAGCGGCGGCTGTTCGCGCAGCCGGATGTCGGCGGCGTGACCGGCGCGGATGACCGGGATCCGGTGGCGTGACCACTGGATGTCTGTGAGACTGGGGACGAAGCGGGGCAACGCCCCGGCGACCCAAGGTGCCCGCTCGGCACCGGAGGAGGACACGCTATGAGCTTCATGGACACCCTCAAGGGACTGTTCGGCAAGGGCAAGCAGGCCGCCGCCCAACACTCCGACAAGATCGAGGACGCCGTCGACAAGGCGGGCGACTTCATCGACCAGAAGACCGGCGGCAAGTACGCGCAGCACGTCGACAAGGCCCAGGATGCGGCCAAGAAGATCATCCCGAACGAGTAGCCGAGCCCACCCAGGAGCCGCAATGCCCGATCCTTCCCCGTACACGGTGGAGCTGCTGTTCGATCGGGATTGCGGCTTCTGCGTCCGTAGCGCGGAGTTCCTCGGCCGCATCGACCGCCGCGGCCGGGTCAGTACGTTCGCGCTGCAGCAGCGCGGCGCACCGGAGCGGTTCGGCGTTGACACCGATGCCGCGCTCGAGCAGGCGTGGGCGGTGGACTCGCGCGGCGACCGGTACGCGGGTGCGGGCGCCATCAATGCCGCGCTCTCGGGGGTGCTCGGCACCCGAATCCCGTTGTTCGTCTACCGGATCTGGGGTATTCGGCAACTCCAGGACCGCCTGTACAGCTGGGTGGCGGCCAACAGGCACCGTCTGCCGGGTAAGGGTGGAAGCTGCGCGATAGACTAGCCGATGACCCTCACCTGGCTGTTCCTCGTCGTGATCGTGGCCCTGGCCGTGACGGGGTTCGCCAAGCGGTTCGACCTCCAGGTCCCGCTCGTGCTGGTCGCCATCGGGGGCGCCGCCTCCTTCATTCCCGGTCTCCCGCGCCTGGACCTCTCGCCGGAGCTGATGCTCGGCGTCGTGCTGCCGCCGCTGCTGTACTCGGCGGCACTCGACTTCTCCTTCAGCACCTTTCGGCGAAATCTCGCCCCGATACTGCGGCTCGGCATCGGCATGGTGGTCGTCACCACCTTCGCCGTCGGATGGTTCGCCAACTGGTTGGTGCCGGAGCTCACCCTTGGAGCCGCGCTCGTTCTCGGCGCCGTGGTGGCGCCCCCGGACGCCGTCGCGGCCGTCGCGGTTGGCCGGAAGCTGGGTCTGCCGCGTCGCATGATGGCCATTCTCAAGGGCGAGTCCCTGGTCAACGATGCTGCGGCGCTGACCCTGTTCGCCCTTGCGACCGCGGCGGTCACCGGCAGGAAGATCGCGATCGGGTCGCCGGTGCTGTACTTCCTCTACGAGGTCGTGGGCGGAGTTCTTGTCGGCCTTGCCCTTTCGATTGCCGTCCGGTTCGTCCGCGCGCGGATCGAGGACTCGCCGATGGAGACCGTGCTGGGGCTGTTGCTGCCTTTCGCCGCGTACTTCGCGGCCGAGGAGATCCACGCCTCCGGCGTGCTCGCCGTCGTCACGGCGGGGTTCGTCCTCGGACGCGACATCGGGGACGAGTCCGTCTCGACGCGGCTGCAGGAGAGTGCGGTGTGGCCGACGATCGACCTGGTGATGGAGACCTTCGTCTTCGCCTACATGGGTTTGCAGCTGAGGTTCGTGATCGAGGACGTACGCGACGAGGGGCTGCCCGTTCATCACATCTTCGCGTACGGGTTGGCGGTCCTCGCCCTGGTGATCCTGATCCGCCCCGCGTGGATCTTCGCCACCCAGGCCAGGAGTGAGGGCTGGCGCCAGAACCTGGTGATCTCCTGGGCGGGGATGCGCGGCGTCGTCACCCTCGCCGCCGCGTCAGGCGTGCCACTGACGACCCTGGCGGGCGACCCGTTTCCCGGCCGCGGCGTCATCGTGGCGATCGCCTTCACGGTGGCGGTGGGGACACTGTTGATCCAGGGCCTGACGCTGCCGCTGCTGATCCGGCGGCTCGACGTGGCCGATCCCGATGAGGAGCAGCGACTCGGCGAGCAGATGGCACTCGCGCGGCGGATCTCCCACGATGCGGCCGCGCAGTCCCTCGAGGAAGCGCTGCGGGATCCGCCCGCCGGGTTGCCGACCGCGGAGCTGTCGGCGCTCGTCGAGCGGGTCAGGAAGGTGTCCGAGGCCAGGGCGAACATGGATCGCGCCGAGGAGGTCAGCGAATACGAGGCAAAGGCGCTGCGGGCGAACGCGGTCTTCAACCGGCTGCGGCGTGGGGTTCTCCAGGATCAGCGGGCGGCGCTGATCGCGGCCAGGAACGCGGGTGAACTCGACGACGAGGTGTTGCGGGACGTGCTCGACGGGCTCGACATCGAAGAGGTGGCGGCCGAGTCGAGGGTGCGGCGGTCGCGGTGGTGAGCACCCCGGCGCGGCTCGGGCACAATCGGATCGTGATCCGGACCAGAGCGATTCTCGCCGCGATCGCGTGTGCCGCGCTCGCCGCAGGCTGCTCCGACGCCCCCGCCGAGTCCGCGCGCGACGCCGTGACCCCGACCGCGGACGCGGCCGCCGCGGTCACGGCGGCCCCGGCACCGGTCGGCGACGAGCGAGGGGCGCTGATCGGGGACCAGTCGCTCGCCGAGACCGCGGCGGTCAGCCCGAACGGGCCGGTCACCGCCCGCAAGCTCGTCTACCGCTCCACCTCGGGCCTGGACGGCAGTGGAACCGAGGTGTCCGGCACGGTCTTCGTCCCGCCGGGCGCCGCGCCGGACGGCGGGTGGCCGATCGTCTCGGTCGGGCACGGCACCACCGGCGTCACCGACGAGTGTGCGCCCTCGCAGTACCCCGACCTGCTCGGGGCCGTCGGTATGGTCACCGCACTGCTCGAGCAGGGCTACGTCGTCGTCGCCTCCGACTATCAGGGGCTCGGCACGCCGGGTCCGCACCCGTACTTGGAGCCGAAGTCCGCCGCCCACAACCTGATCGACGGGGTCAGGGCGGCGCGGGCCGCGGTGCCGAACACCTCGAACCGCTGGGCGGCGCTGGGCCTCTCGCAGGGCGGACAGGCATCCTGGTCCGCGGCCGAACACGCGGCCGGATACGGCGACGGGCTCGAGTTCGTCGGCGCGGCACACCTGTCCCCGGCGGCGGACCTGTCGCACATCGCCGACGACCTCGGCGGAATCTCGCTGACGCTGCCACAGCAGATCTTCCTGCCGATGCTGCTCGCCGGCAGCGAGGCGCAGCACGCGGGCCTCGATCCGGCGAGCTACATCCGGGGCGCGCTTGCGGACAGTCGCGAGGCCTTGATGGCGTGCGGCCCGCAGGCGGCCGAGCGGAAATGGGATGCGGCGGTGCGGATCACCCGGGCGGACAGTCTTCCGCTGACCAGTGCCGACACCGATCGGATGCGGGCATGGCTGGAGCGGATCGCATTGCCGCAGCAACGCACCGAGGCGCCGATGCTGGTGGTGGTCGGGGAATCCGACGACCTGATCCCCGCGGACTGGACCAGGGTGGCGGTGACGAAGGCCTGTGCGCTGGGCGACGTGATCGCGCTGGAGTCGCGGCCGGGCGAGGGGCACGCCGATGCGCGGGCCAACCCGGGGGCGGTGGCCTGGATCGCGGACCGGTTCGCGGGGGTGCCCGCGCCGAACACCTGTCCCGGTACCCCGTGAGCGTCTCGCGGTCGGCGACCGCCCGGCTGTCGTAGCGTCTACACATGACCGCGACCAGCCCGATCGACCGACTCCGTGAGCTGTGCCTGCGGATGCCGGAGGCGACGGAGCGGATCAGTCACGGCGAACCGGCCTGGTTCGTCCGCAAGGCCCCGCAGTTCGCGACCCTGGCCGATCACCATCACGACGACCGGCTGGCCTTCTGGGCGGCGGCGCCTGCCGGGGCGCAGTCCGATTGGGTGGCCCGTGACCCGGAGCGCTTCTTCGTGCCGCCGTACGTGGGTGGGCGTGGCTGGATCGGGGTGTACCTCGACCGTCCGCAGGACTGGGACGACATCGCGGACATCGTCGAGGACGCGTACCGCACGGTCGCCCCGCGCAAGCTGCTCGCCCTGCTCGACGAGGGTCGGGACCGGTGACCGGCACCACCGCCGCGGTTCTCCTGGTCATCGTCGCCGCGGCCCTCGCGCTCGGCGCGTGGTGGCTGCGCAGCCGCAGGACGCTCACCACGCCCGCGGAGCGGGCCGTGCACGCCACTCTGCACACGGCCGCCCTCGCGGCGAAACCGCTGCGCCGCGGCCTCGACACCACGTCCGCGGCCGAGGCCGCCCCGCATCTGCAGGCGCTGATCGGTGCCGATGCGGTCGCGCTGGCATCCGCGGACGGTGTGCTGCTGGCCTGGAACGGACCGCACGCGGACCTGGCCGAGCGGTTCCTGGCGGTCGGGCTCCGGGCGGTTACCGGTGAGCGACGGGTGCTGGTCGAATCGGCCGAGCTCGGCAAGCCCGAGGTCGGGGCGTTGATCGCCCAACCGCTGCTCATCGAGGATTCCGGGGTCGTCGGCGTGTTGGGCGTGGTGACCGCGGGGGAGCCGGGCCCCGGCCTGCTCGGGGCGATCACGGAGGTCGCCCGGTACGCGTGCAGCCAGATCGAGCTGGCCGAACTCGACGCGTCAAGGGTGCGACTGGACCGGGCCGAGGTGCGCGCCCTGCGCGCTCAGATCAGCCCGCACTTCATCTACAACGCGCTCAACACGGTGGCGTCCTTCGTCCGGACCGATCCGGACCGGGCCAGGGAGCTGATCCTCGAGTTCGCCGACTTCACCCGGTACTCGTTCCGGTCCGCGGGCGAGTACACCCTGCTGGCCGACGAACTGCGCAACATCGACCGGTACCTGACCCTCGAGCGGGCCCGGTTCGGCAAGGACCTCGAGGTGCGCCTGCAGGTCGCGCCCGAGGTGCTGGGCGTCGTGCTGCCGTTCCTTGCGCTGCAACCCCTGGTGGAAAACGCAGTGCGGCACGGGATCTCGAACAAGCCGGAGGGCGGAACGGTGAGCATCGTCGCGGCGGACGAGGGCACCGACTGCGTCATCAGCGTGGAGGACGACGGCGTCGGGATGGATCCCGAACTGTTGCGCTCTGGTTCGCTGGACGCGGTCGAGTCCGGCGGCGACCGGCCGAGCGCCAGGGAATCCGCCCACGTCGGCCTGGCGAACGTGGACGACCGACTGCGTGCCGCGTTCGGGAACGACTACGGGCTGGTGGTGGAGACGGCGCCGGGTGCGGGCACCAAGGTGAGCATGCGGGTGCCGAAGTTCCGTCCGGGAATCCGGGCCTGAGCGTGACGGCGGGAGGGTTCACCCATGGCACGATGGTTCCGTTGTGACGCAGAACTCCGAAGGGCCGACGATCGCCCCGCTGACCGTGCTTGCCGTCGACGATGAGCGCCCCGCCCTCGACGAGCTGGCCTACTTGCTGCGCGCCCAAGACGCGGTCGGCGACATCCTCACCGCGAGCGACGCCACCACCGCGCTGCGGGTGATCAAGGACCGTCTCGGCAGGTCAGCGGCCATCGACGCGGTGTTCCTCGACATCAACATGCCCGGCCTCGACGGGCTGGAGCTGGCCGGGGTGCTCGCCGCGTTCGCCGATCCGCCCGCGGTGGTGTTCGTGACCGCGCACGACGATCGCGCGGTCGCGGCGTTCGACCTCGGCGCCGTCGACTACCTGCTTAAGCCGTTGCGCGAGGAGAGACTGGCGGAATCGGTCCGCAGGATCGTCGCGCTCAAACAGCAGCACGAACGCCGCGCGGGCGCGGGCAGGCCCGAGCCGGACGCGGACGAGGTGATCCCGGTCGAACTGGGCGGCGTCACGACCCTGGTTCCCCGGTCCGCGGTGGCCTGGGTGGAGGCCGACGGCGACTACGCCAGGCTCCACACGGCGACCGGATCGCATCTGGTGCGGATCCCGATCTCGGCCCTGGAGAGCCGCTGGGAACAGGCCGGATTCCTGCGGGTGCATCGCTCGTACCTGGTGTCGCTGCCGCTGGTCACGGGGATCCGCAGCGTCGGCAACGGCACGGTGGTGTGCCTGCGGGCCGTCGGCGACGGCCCGGCCGTTGAGCTGCCGGTGAGCAGGCGGCACACCAGGGAGCTCAAGGATCGGCTGGTGCGCGCGCCACGGCAGAGCTGGACCGGCCGGTGACCGCGCCCGGGGGAGCGCCGAGGGCCAGGGAACGGGTGGTGCTGGCCAAGCGGCACGGCGCCCGGATCGTGCGCACCAGGGTGGAGGTCCAGGAGCAGACCGAGGTCGGCGACGCGATGATCCGCGGACTGGTCCGAGCCCAGCTGGGGCTGGCCCTCCGGCTGGCCCTGCTCGCCGCCGGGCTGTTGTCCGCGGTGCCGCTGCTGATGATCGCCTTCCCCGGGCTCGCCGAGGTGGAGGTGCTCGGGATCCGGCTGCCCTGGTTGGTCCTCGGGGTGCTGGTGTACCCGATGCTGCTGATCGTCGGCAGGCTCTTCATCGGGCGCGCGGAACGCAACGAGCAAGAGTTCGTCGACCTGGCCGACGACTGAACGCGGTTGGTAGCCACGGTGTCCGGACAGCCCATCCCGGTGGCCACGGTGCTCGGCCTGCTGGCCGCGGCGGTGGCGACGGTTGCCATCGGTGTCTACGGGGTCCGGCTGGCGCGAACCACCTCCGACTTCCTTGTCGCCTCCCGCAGCGTCGGTCCACGCTGGAACGCCGCCGCGATCTCCGGTGAATACCTTTCGGCTGCATCGTTTCTCGGTGTCGCCGGGTTGATAGCCAAGTACGGCGCGGACGCCCTCTGGTATCCGGTCGGCTTCACGGCGGGCTACCTGGGGTTGCTGCTGTTCGTGGCCGCACCGCTGCGCAGGTCCGGTGCCTACACGGTCCCCGACTTCGCCGAATTCCGTTTGGGATCGACACGACTGCGCAAACTCGCCATGGTGGTCGTTGCGGTGATCTGCATCCTGTACATGGTTCCGCAGTTCCAGGGTGCGGGACTGACGGTCGGCATCCTGCTCGGCATCCCCACGTGGGTCGGCGCTGTCGCGGTCGCGCTGATCGTCATCGCGAACGTGGTCGGCGGCGGAATGCGCTCGATCACCTTCGTGCAGGCGTTTCAGTATTGGCTCAAGCTGACCGCGGTCGCGGTGCCTGCCCTGGTGCTCGCGGCGCATTTCCTCGGTGAGGAGCACGATCTCGGCTCGCCCGCCCCGCCCACCGTCGCGGAGCGCACCACGGTGGGGATCACCACCGATGTCGTCGTCCAGGTGTCGGAGCCGGTCGCCGTCGGCGTCCGCGGAACCCTCGACGGTGCGGAGGTGGACGGCACGGTCACCCTTGGGCCGGGTGAGCACGAGCTCGGCTCGGGCACCGCGCTGATCCTCGAGGCGGGCTCGCCGGTGCCTGTGGTCGCGGGCGCACCCGCCACCGACGCCGACTGGCTCGAGCCCGGCTCCGGGCTCGGCGGTGAGCACCCGCTCTTCCAGGTGTACTCGCTGATGGTCGGGATCTTCCTCGGCACGGTGGGGCTGCCGCACGTGCTTGTCCGCTTCTACACCAACCCGGACGGCCGCACGGCCAGGAGGACCTCGCTGGCGGTGATCGGTCTGCTCGGGCTGTTCTACCTGTTCCCGACCCTGCTCGGGGTGTTCGCCAGGCTGTGGGTGCCGCAGCTGCTCATCACCGGCACCTCGGACGCGGCGGTGTTGTTGCTGCCCGGGTCGGTGCTGTCCGGCCCAGGCGGTCAGTTGCTGGCCGCACTCGTCGCGGCCGGGGCGATCGCCGCGTTCCTGTCGACCTCCTCGGGGCTGCTGGTCAGCGTCGCGGGCGTGCTGAGCACCGACGTGCTGCGCGGCCGGGTCCGCGACTTCCGGGTGGCGGCGGTGCTGGCGGGCGTGGTGCCGCTGCTGCTCGCGCTCGGCATGGTGTCCGTCGACCTGTCCAGGACTGTCGGGCTGGTGTTCGCCGTCGCGGCGTCCACCCTGTGTCCGCTACTGGTGCTCGGTATCTGGTGGCGCGGGCTGACGGCGGTCGGGGCGGCGGCCGGGATGGTCACCGGCGGCCTGGTGGCCGGGGCGGCGGCGCTGCTGACCGCGGTCGGCGGGGCGCCCGGCGGCTGGGCGGAATGGACACGGACCGGCTGGTCCGGGGCGGTGGTCGGTTATCCGGCCGCGGTGAGCGTGCCGCTGGCGTTCCTGATCATGGTCCTCGTCAGCCGGGTCACCCGCGGCCAGGTGCCGCAGGACATCGGGCGGACCTTCACCCGCATGCACGCGCCGGAACGGCTCGGTGTCGGCAGGGACAGGGAGACGGACCTCCGGTCCCTGTGAGCGGTTGACGAGTCCCTGGACTCGTCAACCACTCACAGGCGGCGCAGCCGCCTGTGCCGTTCGTCGTGTCGTGGCGACCGCCCGGCGCGCGATTCGACGGTTCGGCGTGTGACCGTCGCCACAGCCTGTCCCTGTGACCTGTGTCTCATTAACGTCTGTGCCCTGCCGGTCCTCACGGGATCTGGCCCCCACTGACCGAGGAGTCCGCAGTGACCACAGCCGACCTGATCCCGGAGAGGTCGCCCGAGCGACCGACCCCGGACGCACAGGCCTTCATCGACATGCAGGCCAGTCCCGAGTTCCAGGAGTTGCGTAGCCGGCTGCGGCGCTTCGTCTTCCCGATGACGGCGTTCTTCCTGGCCTGGTACGCGACCTACGTGCTGCTGGCTACCTACGCGACCGACTTCATGGCCACCAAGGTGATCGGCAACGTCAACCTCGGGGTCGTCCTCGGGCTCGGGCAGTTCGTGTCGACCTTCGTGATCACCGCGCTCTACGTGAAGTTCGCGAACCGCGAGCTCGATCCCCGCGCCACCGCGATCCGCGAAGAGCTGGAAGGACCGGCCAAGTGACCACTCTCGCAGCGGGTGCGGCCTCGGTCGGCAACCCGGCACTGAACATCGCGATCTTCGTGGCGTTCGTCGTGATCACCATGACCATCGTGATCCGCGCGAGCCGCACCACCAAGAAGGCATCCGACTTCTACACCGGCGGCGCCCAGTTCTCCGGCCCGCAGAACGGCTTCGCCATCGCGGGCGACTACCTGTCCGCAGCCTCCTTCCTCGGCATCGCGGGCGCCATCGCGGTCTACGGCTACGACGGGTTCCTCTACTCGGTCGGCTTCCTGGTCGCCTGGCTGGTGGCGCTGCTGCTGGTCGCCGAATTGCTCCGCAACACGGGCAGGTTCACGATGGCCGACGTGCTCAGCTTCCGGCTGCGCGAGCGCCCGGTCCGGATGGCGGCCGCGCTGTCCACGCTGGTGGTCTCGCTGTTCTACCTGCTCGCCCAGATGGCGGGCGCGGGCGGGCTCGTCGCACTGCTGCTGAACATCAACGGCAAGGTCGGTCAGGGCATCGTCGTCGCGGTGGTCGGGGTCCTGATGATCGTCTACGTACTCGTCGGCGGCATGAAGGGCACCACCTACGTGCAGATGGTCAAGGCGGTGCTGCTCATCCTGGGTGCCGGAATCATGTTCGTGCTGGTGCTCTTCGCGGTGAAGGGCAACTTCTCGCAGCTGCTCGCGGACGCCCAGGCGATGGTCAACGGCTCCGCCAACGAGGCGGTCGCCGGCCGCGACATCCTCGCGCCCGGCGCGAAGTACGGCATCAGCTCCATGTCGCGGCTGGACTTCATCTCACTCGGCCTCGCCCTTGTGCTCGGCACCGCAGGCCTGCCGCACGTGCTGATGCGCTTCTACACCGTGCCCACCTCGAAGGAGGCCCGGCGGTCGGTGACCTGGGCGATCGGCCTGATCGGGGCGTTCTACCTGTTCACCCTCGTGCTCGGGTACGGCGCCGCCCGCATGGTCGGGCCCGACAAGATCCTCGCGGCACCGGGCAAGGAGAACTCCGCCGCGCCGCTGCTCGCGTTCGAGCTCGGCGGCACCATCTTCCTCGCCGTCATCTCGGCGGTGGCATTCGCGACCATCCTCGCCGTCGTGGCAGGCCTGGCGATCACCGCCTCGGCCTCCTTCGCCCACGACATCTACGCCAGCGTCATCAAGCGGGGCAAGGCATCCGAGGAGCAGCAGGTCCGGGTCTCGAGGATCACCGTGGTGGTCATCGGGCTGGTCTCGATCGTCCTCGGCATCCTCGCCATGGGGCAGAACATCGCCTTCCTGGTCGCGCTCGCCTTCGCCGTCGCGGCCTCCGCGAACCTGCCGACGCTGCTGTACTCGCTGTTCTGGAAGAAGTTCAACACCACCGGCGCCCTGTGGAGCATCTATGGCGGCCTGATCAGCTGCCTCGTGCTGATCGTGTTCTCGCCCGCGGTGTCCGGCAAGGCCTCGTCGATGTTCCCGAGCGCCGACTTCGACTTCTTCCCGCTGGCGAACCCGGGCATCGTCTCCATCCCGCTCGCCTTCCTGCTCGGCGTCGTCGGCACCTACGTCGGACGCGCGAAGCAGGAGAGCGCGGCGAAGCAGGCCGAGATGGAGGTTCGCTCCCTCACCGGGGTCGGCGTCGAGAAGGCCGTCGCCCACTAGCGGCGCGTTGACTGTTCGCTACGATTCGTCAATGGCGAAGCTGAAGGTGTCGATCGATGTGCCGTTGTCCCCGCAGGAAGCGTGGGAGAAGGCAAGCGCTCTTGACGAATTCGAGAAGTGGCTCTCGATTCACGACGGCTGGCGCTCCGAGATCCCCGAGCAGTTGACGAACGGGACCACCGCGGAGTCGGTGGTCTCGGTCAAGGGGATGCGGAATCGGATCAAGTGGGTCATCAAGGAGTACAACCCACCCAGGACCCTGCTCCTGAAGGGGGACGGCAAGGGCGGCGTCAAGGTGAACCTCACGCTCTCGGTGACGCCAAAGGGTGACGGCGCCGAGGTCGGTTTGAACATCGACCTCGGCGGGGCGCCGCTGTTCGGCCCGATCGGGTCCGGCGTGGCGCGCGCCCTCAAGGGCGACATCGAGGGCTCGCTGCGCACGTTCGTCGCCCTCTACGCCTAGGTCGGCTTAGACCAGGAGCTTGGCCCGCAACATGTTCACCGCGTTCTGGTCCAGTCCGAGCCCGTCGCGCACGTAGCGGTCGAAGCTGCCGTACAGCCGTTGGACCTGATCGAACGCGGCGTCGAGCCAGGACTGTTCGACGGCGTCGCTGCGGCCGAGGAAGGTGTTGCTGGCCAGGAAGTCCGCGTTCACCGTTGCCCGGGGGACACCGAGGATGGTCAGCAGGACGGCGGTCGCCCATCCGGTGCGGTCCTTGCCTGCGCTGCAGTGGTAGACGACAGCGCCGCTCTTGTGCTGCGCGATGGCCGTGAGCAGGTCGCGGAACGCGGCGTCGGAGCCCTGGAAGGTGACCATGAACGGGTAGTCGATGCTCTGGCCGATGTCCGAGGAACCCTTGACGTGCGCGTCGATGATGGCCCGCCCCAGCGTGATCGGCACGAACTCGTGGAACCCGAGCCCGTTGTTCAGGCTCACCACATCGGCGACCTTGTACTCGACCCCGGCGGGCAGGCGGTCGGGTTCGTCCTTGCGCTCCATGGCGTTGCGCAGGTCGACGTCGAGGGTGACGCCCGCCGCGGTGAGCTTCGCCTGGTCGGAGTCGGTGAGCTTGCTCAACCTGTTCGACCGGTACACGAGGTCCTCGCGCACCCGGCGCCCGTCGGCGGTCAGGTAGCCGCCGATGTCGCGGAAGTTCTTGGCCCCCTCGAGTTGGATGTCGGGGGCGGCGGGCTGGGCCGAGGCGACGGCCGGGACCAGCAGACCTGGCGAGAGCACGACTGTCGCTGCCAGCAGTGAACCGATCAACCGTGCCCGAACTCCGCGTGTCATCCCTGTCCGCCCCTTCGTGATCTCGTGCACCCGGCCGCCCCGCCGGCGATCCGAGGGGAGGCTACGGCAGATCGACGACCGGTACCGGCGTTCGATCGGAATCCGGCTGCGTCAGCTGAGGACCGGGACCCCGGCGGTGTCGGCCAGCCAGGTCTGGGCGAGCCGTTCGAGCGTGCCGTCGGCATAGAGCGCGTCGACGGCCGCCGAGACGCATGCCGTCATCGGGCTGTTCTTCTCGAGCACCAGGCCGAAGAACTCGGTGACCGTGTTGGGGCGCGGGAACTGGCCGATGAGCGTGCTGTTGGGCAGATCGGTGGCGGTGATCTGGAATCCGGTCGGGATGTCGACGACCAGTGCGTCGATCGTGCCCGCCGCCAGTGCGGCCTTCGCCTCGTCGTTGGTGGCGAACTCGACGGGCGGCTGCGACGGCCGGATCGTCCCGGTGATCGAGGCCAGGCTGGTGGAGCCGCTCTGCGCGCCGAGCCGGAAGGGGGCGAGCCCGTCGAGGGAATCGATCGCCGCGGCCGGGGTGCCCTTCATCGCGACGATGGACTGCGCCACCGCGTAGTACGGCGACGAGAAGTCGACGGCATCGCGCCGATCGCCCACGATGGTGACCTGGTTGATGTCGAAGTCGAACTTCTTCTCGCCCGGCGCGATCGCCTCGCCAAACGGCACCCGGATGAACTCGACCTGATCCGGGCGGTACCCGAGCTTTTCGGACACCGAGCGGGCCACGGCGCCCTCGAATCCCTTGCCGTTCGACGGGTCGTTGTCGACGATCCAGGGCGCGTAGGCCGGTGAATCGGTGGCGATGGTGAGGGCGCCGTCGGCCTCGGTGGCCCCGCTGTCCGGGCCACAGTTACCGATCGCGGCGGTGGTGGGCAACTTGGTGTACGCCTCGGGAATCGACGTCGGCCCCGCCTCGGACTCGGCTCCGGCGGAACACCCGCCGAGGATCAGCGCGGACACCGCGGTGAGGGAGGCGAGGACGGCGGGGCGACGGCCGATTCTGGACACCCGGACATAGTGCCCAGATTCGGGAAGCAGAGCAATAGGAACGGTCGGTATGTCAGCGTCCGACGGTCAGCAGGTGGAACGTGGTCTTCCCCGCGATGCCGAAGTTGTCGTCGGCCACCAGCACGAGGGTGCGGGTGCCATCCGGCCGGGTGGGGCCCCAGGTGATGCCCTCGATGCACTCCGGGCTCACGCCTGCCGCGGCGAAGTCGAAGACCAGCTCCTTGCGCATGGTCCGTTCGGTGCCGTTCAGTGCGGCCTTCCCCGCGACGTTCTCGGCCCCGTGGACGCCGGTCCGGTAGATCCTGACGGAGAACCCGCCTGCCGCCGAGACGTTGCGCTCGAGCACCAGGTAGTCGGAGTCGCCGATCGCCAGGATCTCGCCGATCCCGTTCACCGAGGAGACGGGGTTGAAGGGCTCGCCAGGCGCGAGGCGGATCGGGTCGACCTCGTAGACGAACTCGCCGCGTTCCGCGCCGGTGGCCCGGTCCAGTCGCAGGAACCGTGACCGGCTGCCGACCTGGTCCGAGATGGCCGGACCGTCCTGGGCCAGGGCGTTCTCGCCTGCGGCGGTGATGGTGCTCCCGGCGCGGTCGACGGTCATGGCCTCGAAGCCGAGGTTGTCCCGGAATCCCGACGGCGGGGCGGCCTTCGGGGTGTACGCCTCGGGCAGCGCGTAGTCCCGCAGGAACCTGCCGTCGCGGGCGGTCTCCCGGACGAATCCGGGCAGGCCGATCCGCGCGGATCCCTCGCTGGTGTACAGGAGGGAGCCGGAGCCGGGCAGGTAGCGGATCGACTCGGTGTCCGCGGTCTTGGGGGCGAACGGGGTCTGGTTCGTGTCGAGCAGGGCGGTCTGGCCCGTGAACTCGGCGGTGGTCAGCCTGCCGGCCTGGTCGAGGGGCAGGCGCAGCGAGTAGTAGCGGACCGGACCCTGTTCGCCGCGGTTGTCGCTGATGGCGACGTATTCGCCCCGCTGCGCGTCGTAGTCGATGCCGGACAGTCCGCCGATCGGGAAACCGTCGAAGGGGGTGCCGGTGGGCACTGTCACCGAGTTGACGTAGGTCAGCTCGAGGTGGCCGTCGGCGGACCCGCTGGAACCGGCGGATCCGAAGTCCGGGACGGCGTTTGCCGCCGGTGTGGCGCACAGGAGGAGGGACGCGGACGCTGCGACGGTGCCGACGAGACGAACTCGCCTTCGGGTGGAGCGCATCACCAGATTGCTAACCAGCACGAAAGACCCACTCTCGACTCAGTTTTCGGCGCCGGAACGGCGCGCGATCCCTGAGCACCGTAGGTAGGCGCCGGGAGTGGTGCGTCCCGCGTCTCCCGCTGGGTGGAACCGATCAGCAGTGGGTGGGGGCCGGCTCGCCGCGGAAGCGAGCCTCGACGTAGTTCCAGGCTTCGCCGAAGCCGGCCGCGGCGGTGGTCATGTGCTCGGCGATGTCGTACGGCACGAAGGTCAGGTTCGCCCCTGCCGCGCAATACCGGTGGGCGACATCGGCTACCGCGTCATAGGGGGTCAAGCCGTCGTACATGCCGTGCCAGATGTAGATGGGCACGGTCGGGATCGTCGGGTAGTAGCGGAGGCTGTTCTCGCGTAGGACGCTGAGCGCCTCCGGACTTCCCAACAGGCTGGTCGAGGCGGCGAGCTGTTCCGCGTTGCGGAACACGCCGTGGAAGAGCAGGAATCGCCGGCACTCGTTGGTCACCCAGTCGCGGAACCACAGGCCCGTCGGGTTCAGCTGCGCCGAGACCGGCAGCCGCTCGGGATACTCGCGCTCGAGTCCCATGGCCGCGGCGAAGGCGAGGCCGAAGCCCGGATGTGGGTTGAGGCCGAGGCCCTGCACCATCTCCCAGAGGTCCGCCGGGATGCCGCCCGCGGCCACCCCGGCGAGCTTCAGCTCCGGTGCGTAGGTCGGTTGCAGCGCCGCCGCCCATGCACTCGCCATGCCGCCGCCGGAGTATCCGGCCAGGGCGACCGGACTGTTCGCGAGACCGAGCTCGGCCACCTTCTGCACGGCGCGAACGCTGTCGAGCGTGATCAGGCCGCCGAGTTTGGCGGCACCGTAGGCGCCGGTCGGCCCGATGTGATCGGGCACCGACACCGCCCAACCGCGGTTGATCGGCAGGTACATGCCGGGGGCGTCCTGCAGCTCGCCGTTGAACAGCGCCCGCGACGGGTTGCACTTGGTGCCCAGCGAATTGATGATCGCCTGGTAGGAGACCAGCGGCGGGTTCTTGATGCCGTGGGGCAGGAACACCGTGGTCATGCCGAGGATGGGTTTGCCGGTGGAGTTCGTCGACCGGAACGCGACCTGCCAGCCGTCGCTGTTCGCGTACAGCGAGGCGTCGATGGGGCGGACCCGGACCACATCGCCAGGACGCAGATTCGCGAGGTCGGGCGGGGCCAGATAGAACGGGTCCGGATCGGGCGTTGGGTAGAGGGGGCCAGCCGGCGTCGCGGTCGCGGGCAGGGCCAGACCCGCCAGCAGGAGCAGGACACCGAACGTTGTTGTCAAAAAGCGGAGGCGTTGACGCATGCTCGGGGCTCCCTCGCATCGGTCCAAGTGCAGTGACGGGCGAACGCGGTGACGAACGTGGCGCGGGCGAACGCGTAACACGCTAACCCAAGGCGCCGACGAGGGCAGCGCGTCGAGACGAAAAAATCCGTCCTGATCACCTTGTCTGCCGTCCAGGTGGCAACCAGTCGGGTGGTCGGTTTCGGGGCCGAACCGGGTGCATCGGCGATATATTCATAGACGGGGGTCGCCTGGAAGGAGACCCGTGACGCAATTCGACAGGACCGTCGAGGTTGCGCTCGAGCCCGACGCGGCGTTCGAGCTGATCAGTCGTCCGGAACGGCTGCGCCGATGGCTGACCGTGGCCGCGAGGGTCGATCTGCGCGAGGGCGGGCGGTATCGGTGGACGGTGGTGCCGGGCCACTCCGCCTCAGGGACGTTCACCGAGGTCGTGCCCGGCCGACGACTCAAGCTCCGGTGGTGGTGGGAGGACAGCGACGACCTGCCACCTGGCAGTTCCACGGTGGCGTTGACCCTGACCCCCAAGAACGGTTCGACCGAGATCCGGTTGGTACACGACGGACTGACCGAGGCGCAGGAGCCGAGCCACGCCGAGGTGTGGAATCACTACCTCGACCGGCTGGCCGTCGCAGGCCGGGACGGCGATGCGGGACCCGACGACTGGGCGGTCGCCCTCGAGCCGAGTGACGAAATCACCGGTGCCGAGGCCACGCTGGTCGTGCTGCAGGAGGTGCTGCGCGGTCTCACAGCGGACGACCTGCAGCGCCGGACGCCCTGTCGCGATTTCACGGTCGCCGCGCTGGCCGAACACCTGCTCGGGTCGATCAGGAGCCTCGGGTCGGCAGGGGGAGGGACCATGCCCGCCGCCGACGCGCCCGGTGACGTGGAGGTCCGGGTTGCCGACGCCGCCCAGGCGGCGACCGAGGGATGGCGCCACCGTGGCCTCCAGGGCACCGTGACACCGGGATCGACCGCGATGCCCGCGACCACTGCGGTGAGCATCCTGGCCATCGAATTCCTTGTGCACGCCTGGGATTTCGCCACCGCAACGGGGCAACGGCTCGATGTGCCCGAGCAGCTGGCGAGCTACGTACTCGGACTGGCGCAGAGCACCATAAGTCCGCAGTCCCGGGAGAGCGGGGCCTTCGGGGAACCGGTGCCCGTCGGAGACGATGCGGGGCCGCTCGAACGCCTCATCGCGTTCACCGGCCGGTCGCCCTCGCCCTGATCGGGCGCCTGTCTGGCGGTGGTGGTGTGGTGCCCTCGGCAGGATTCGAACCTGTTACTTTTAATCCCTCGTTCAGTGTGACCACCAGGGAAAACATGGTGTTTTACCTGGTGGTTGGACACTGTACCGTTGGCCTTGATTAGGCACAAGTGGACACGTCGCCACACTGGTTTGGCACGTATTAGGCGCAGGGTGGGGCAGGAATGGCAAGCAATCGACCGAAACGCGGATTCGGTGCCCCCCGCAAACTGAAGTCTGGCCGCTGGCAAGCCCGCTACACCGGCCCTGACGGGCTGGCGCACAAGGCCGCAACGACGTTCGGGGCATATGACGATGCTGTCGCGTGGCTCGCTGGCGAGCGGCGCAGGATCGACCTGGACACCTGGACCCCGCCGGCGACACGAGACCTTGACGCCGGCGTGCTGGGCAACCAACCGCCGGCCCTCACGTTGGCCGTCTATGCAGAGCGTTGGTTTGCTGAGACTGAGGGGCGTCACAAGCCGCGTACCCGCGCGTTGAACCGGGGCTACCTCGACAATGTGATCCTTCCTGAACTGGGCGCAGTGTCCGTTACCGCGCTGACGGTTCAACAGGTGCGGGCCTGGTTTGCCGGCCTTGAGTCCTTCCCGACGCGGAACTCCAATGCCTACTCGCTACTCCGAACGATCCTCAACCAGGCACTTGATGACGAACTGATCGCGGCCAACCCTTGCCGAGTGAAGCGGGCAGCGGTAAAGCGTCGTGTAGTTGAGCCAATCGCGTTGACCGCAAGTGAGATTCGCGCCATGGCTGACGCTATGCCGGAACGGTGGCGGGCACTTATCCTGGTGGCCGGCTTCTCCGGGTTGCGATGGGGTGAGCTTGTGGCGCTCAGGCGGTCCGATTTCGTGCTCAAAGCTGACGACTGCTCGGTCACGGTGTCGCGCGCCGTGGTGCGAATGAAGGGTGAGTTTGTCATCGGCGCGCCCAAGTCTCGGGCAGCGCTGCGAACCGTCCCGTTGCCGTCAGCGTTGCGTCTGATCATTGCGGCGCACATCGAGGAGTTCGCCCTACCTGGGCGGGCTGGCTTGGTGTTCCCCTCGGTGTCGGGTCAGGTGGTGCACGACAACTCGGTGCGGCCGGCGTTCAAGCGGGAAGCTAAGAAGATTGGGCACCCGGCCCTGAGGTTCCACGACTTGCGGCACTCTGCGGCAACTTTGTTCGCTCAGGCCGGCGCGACGCTGGCCGATCACATGATGTTGATGGGGCACACGTCGTCAGCGATGAGTGCCCGGTATACGCACAGCACGGCGGCACGGAACAGGGCACTAGTTGAGGGGCTTTGGGAGTAGGCCGGCTGTGATCGGCGCTGGTCAAATCGGCAATATCCACGGGTTTGCCGGTATGACTTGCATTACATTATTCCTTGCGCATCCCTGACCATCCTTGATCAAGCTTGGACATTCTTGCGCAATTTTGCGCGCTGAACTGTTCGCGCCCAATGCAATTCGTGTGGTTATCTGAAATGTGCGTGATAGCGTGTGAATTGAGCGGACAAGATACGCCACTGGCCGGCATGAGACCTAACTAGGTAGCCGGGTGGGTACGTCGCCATTCCTTCGCCCTCGCAAATCAGCGGGGCCGCATCGACGCACACAGAAGGCGTACACACATGTCTAAGGCACGACTGTCCACAATCGCTGAGGCCGCAGAGACCTTGAGCGTCAGTACCCGCACAATCCGCCGTTACATCGCGGCTGGCCGATTCACGGCATACCGGGTTGGCCCCCGACTTATCCGCGTAGACCTCTCAGAACTGGATACCGCGCTGCGTCGCATGGGCGCGTGAGCTGTGTACACGGGATCAATTCCTGACTACCTCCTGCCTGAGGAGATGAGGTCATTCAAGCCTCTATGGCTGAGGGAAGAGGACGCCCTCAAGGTTATTGACCGTGGCGCAAGCACCTTGAGGCGCTGGCGGTACCGGGGCGAGGTTAAGGCGCAAAAGTCATTCGGTCGCTGGCTGTACGAGCGCAGCTCTCTTGAGGCGTGCGAGCGGGAACAGGTGAGGCGCTACGAAGAACGCCCTTTCCCTGGTCGTAGTCGTAAGCAAGACAATTCTTAGAATGGAAATTAGAGATGCAATCAAGCCGAGTCGGCTACCAATTTCGCATCACCAACTACGTTCACGAGGAAGGGCCGCGCCTGCGGCTGCGGAACGTGAACTCGAAGCGCGTTGATGTATCCCTGACGCCAGACGAGGCATACCAACTACAGGACTCCCTTAGTGACTGCCTGGACGAGCACGAGCGTAACGAACTGCGGAACTGCAAGGGGGCCGGCAGGTGAAGCAGTCACACGACTTCATCGAGGTACTGATGAAAGAGTCCAGGATGACGCGAAAGCAAGTGCTCAATTGCCTCGATGAACTGGAATCGCACAACCTGGTTATGCCGCTAACGCCCGACAGGGATTGGAGCGTAGGCGTGTGGATGCCGACTCTCAACAGCTTCTCGGGAGTCTCGTTTGGCTGACAAGTTCGTAGTAATCCCAGACGACATATTCGATATCGACATGTCCTCGCCGGCCTCCGACTGTACGCATTGATGACCAAGTACGCGGACAGCCATACGCGGGAAGCATGGCCCTCGCGGGCAACTCTCGCTCAGGGCCTGGGCCTCAGCAGACCGGCAAGCGTTGACCAGTACGTCAAAGAGCTTGAGGCGGCAGGCCTGATCAAGGTTCAGGCGCGGTGGAAAGACCGGGACGGCAACCACTCATTTGAGAAGTCCGCCACTCACAAAGAGCGCGGTTCGAGCCTATACAGTGCTCAGGGGGTGGTACGTCAAACCGCACAAGGGTAGTACGCCGGAGCGCACAAGGGTAGTACCGCAGACCGAACAAGAACTAGAACCAATTAACTATCAACAGGGGCCGGCACCCATTCCTGACGACTGGACGCCAAACGAAGCACATCGACAGCTAGCCAAGTCCAAGGGCCTTGACGTGGAAGCGGTCGCAGCGAAGTTCAACAGCTGGGCAATCAATGGTGGCAAGAAGCTTGTCAGTTGGGATGCTCGGTTCACGGCATGGCTTCACGATGAGAAGCGCAGGCCTCAAGTCGCAGGCAGCACCGGCGGCAGGCTATGGCAGGAGTAACTACATGGCGAAGTGGGTATCTCTGCCAATCAAGCCGGGGATCACACCTAAGCGTGAAAGGTACGGCGGCAGCGACCGCTACCTGATCAAAAGGGCTTCGCGTAAGGCAATCCCTCAAGTGGAGCCTGAAAGTCCCTCAGTGTGTAAATGAGCGGTCGACATTGGGGGAGGGGGTGAAATGTCACTACGAACTAGGCGACCGGCCCACTTCTGGCGGGGAGTGATCCTCTCCCCCCGGAGGGCATACCCCATCACGCGCGAGGGAAGGCACCGATTAATCATGAATTGCGAGGGTTGAAGCATGGAAAGAGTGAGTGTCACTCTGTTTGACCGGATTGAGGCGCTGCGGGCTGCGCTGGCTGTCCACGATGGGGACCGGGAGGAGTTGCATCGGGTGATCCTTGATTGCGGCGATCGGTACGGCGGAATTGATCGGCTGATCTACGCAATGGCTCTTGAGCTGGATTTTGCGTATGGGTGCGGCTTTGGCGACAGCGGGCCGGATCAGATCAACAGTCTGATTGAGCTGCACCAGGTCGCGCTTGATGTTGCGGCGCGGGGTGATGTTCGGTGAAGTTGCCGATCAAGTTTGGCGGTGCGGGCGGCGGCAAGCTGCGTTCAGTCCGCATGGATGAGTCCGGATTCATGGTGGCGTCAGACGACGGGACGGTGATGGACCGGACTTCTGAGCAGTTGTGGGCTGAACAGCCGTATCTGCGAACTGTCGTCACCTTCCTTGCCCGCAACGTGGCACAGCTCGGGTTGCAGGCATTCAAGCGTGACGCTGAGGGTTCACGTGAGCGACTGCGGGACCATCCCCTGGCTGCAATGCTGAAACGCCCGAACGAGGATCAGACCGGCTATGAGCTGCTGTATGCGCTCGTTGCGGATCTGGCGCTGTTCGATGTGGCATACCTGCTGGTTGAGGACCGGGCCGCCGACGGGGCCGGCGTGAAGTTGCGGAACATTCCGAACGGCTGGGTCAAGGGAACCGAGGACTCGACACCATTTCGTGCTGGCGCGTACTTGGTGCAGATGAACGGCGCTGAGGGCGAGCCCGTCAAGGTTGCCGCCGAGAACATGCTCGTGTTCCACGGATGGAACCCTGCTGATACGCGTATGGGCATGAGTCCCGTAAAGGCGCTCAACGCGACGCTGCGCGAACAGATCCACGCACAGACGTTCCGTGAACAGCTATGGGAACGCGGAGGGCGAGTGGGCACATACCTGACGCGTCCCAAGGATGCGCCTGACTGGTCCAACGAGGGCCGTACTCGGTTCAAGAGTTCATGGGCTGCGGCATGGTCCGGCAGCCGTGGCAGCAAGGCCGGCGGCACACCAGTGCTTGAAGATGGAATGGAACTAAAGCGTGTTGGTTTCAGTGCCAAGGAAGAGGAATACGTAGAGGCGTCCAAGCTGGCGCTGACGACGGTTGCCGCTGTGTACCACGTCAACCCGACGATGATTGGCGTACTGGATAACGCCAACTACAGCAACGTGCGTGAGTTCCGGCGGATGCTCTACGGCGACACGCTGGGGCCGATCATGGCGATGATCGAGGACCGGCTGAACGAGTTCCTGGTGCCACGATTCGCGGACGTTGAGGGCGCATACGTCGAGTTCAACCTAGGTGAGAAGTTGCAGGGTTCGTTTGAGGAACAGGCCGCCGTGCTCAGTGCGGCAACGGGCGTGCCGTACATGACGCCGAACGAGGCCAGGGCCAAGCTCAACCTTCCCGCTGTCGCGGGCGGTGACGAGCTGGCAAGGCCGCTGAACATGGCGACGCCGGAACAGGTAGCCGCCGGCAACAACGGGGAAGAGGTGGCGGCTGATGCTGCATAAGGACCATGACGGTGCGATGTTGAAGGCCGGCCCCGATGACGGTTTGGAAGAGGGCCAGTTTCTCGCCTACGCAAGCGTGTTCGGCAATCGGGACTCGTACGGCGATGTTGTCGAGCCGGGCGCGTTCACCAAGTCGCTGACCGATTGGCGGGCCAAGGGCGCACCTATCCCGCTGCTGTTCGGTCACAACATGGAAGATCCCGATTTCAATATCGGGCACGTCGTCATGGCGGAAGAGGACGGGCACGGCCTCAAGGTGCTCGGGCAGCTGGACCTTGAGTCACCCAAGGGCCGGCAGGTGCATCGGATGCTCAAGGGCCGGCGCGTGGGCAACCTGTCGTTTGCTTATGACGTGCTCGACTCCAAGCCTGCCAAGAGTGCGGAACTGGGCGAGTACGTGAGCTTGAAAAGCCTTGCTCTTCACGAAATTAGCGTGGTGACCGTGGGAGCGAATCGCTCAACGGCGGTCCTCGCAGTCAAGGGTGGCGACGCCACCAACGTAACCAAGGATGAGGTTGTCATGAGTGTTTCTCTCAAGGATCAGCGGGCCGGCGTCGTCACCAAGGCGCAGGCAATCGTTGATGGTGCCAAGGCTGAGGGCGTTGAGCTGACCGCCGAACAGGCCGCCGAGCTTGACGGCCTGGTCGATCAGGTCAAGGCGTTTGACGAGCAGATCAAGGCGTCTCTCGACTCTCAGGCGCTTGTCGCGGCAGTCGAAGCATTGGGTAAGGGCATTGAGCCGGCAATGGATCAGGAAAAGGGCAACATGAACGTGAGCACCAAGGGCCGGTTTCTGGGGCTGACTGGCAAGTCGGGCGCTGAGGCGGCAACCAAGCTGGCGGGGCAGATGCTCGGATCTGCCGGTGGCGTCAAGTCGCTGACCGCTGCGGGTAGCTCGGTTACCGGCGTTCCGCTGGTCGCTCAGTCGCCCATCGAACTTGACCGCGTACCGACCAGCGTCCTTGAGGTGCTTGGTGTGGTCACTCATTCCACGCCTGAGTACACGTACCTGCGTCAGACGGTCCGTACCAACAACGCGGCACCGTGGGCCAGCGGCAACAAGCCTGAGAGCAGGTACGCCGTTGAAAGTGTGCCCGGCAAGCTGACGGTGATTCCGCATGTCAGCGAGGGCATCGACAGGTACACCCTGATCGACAACGCGGCACTTGGTGACTTCCTCAAGGACGAAATGATCGACGGCCTGATGCACGCCGTTGAGGCTCAGGTTCTCAGCGGCAACGGTACGGGCGTCAACATGAGGGGCGTCCTCAACACGTCGGGCGTTCTCTCGCAGGCGTTCACCACTGACCTCGTGACGACAACCCGCAAGGCGGTTACTGCCCTTGAGACCGGCGGACGCAAGCCGGGCGTCTTCGTCCTCAGCCCGACTGACTGGGAGGCGCTGGAACTGGCGCGCAACACCAGCGGCGCGTTCGACCTGGCGCACTCGGCTGTTGATCGTTCGGCGCGCAAGCTGCATGGTGTGCCGGTCGTCGTGTCCACTGCGCTGCCGGCCAAGGTCGCAATGCTGATGGACCTGGACGCGGTGAAGGTCGATACCGATACTCACGGCCTGGTCGTTGAGTGGGGCGTCAAGGGCGATGACTTCGGCCAGAACGCTAGCCGGCTGTTGGTTGAGGGCCGGTTTGGCGTGTCGGTGCTGCGTCCGACTGGTGTTGTGAAGATCGCAACGGCGGCGTAGGCAGTTGAGGTGCGGGCGGTCGGTACAGCTCGACTGCCCGTCCACGGAGGTCAGACACAGCCTGGCCCAACTTGGTGATGCTCTCGATCATCTGGCGAACCTTGTTGGCGATAGCTTTGCTGTCGGAGTCGAGAACGTCGGCGAGCGTGACGCACTCCAAGAACGCTTCACCTATTGCTTCAAGGCAGCGGCGGGTCTCTACGTCAGTTGCAAGAAGGTCGGCTGTGATCAGGGCGCGATCGAAGTCCGCTGTGAGAGTGAGGACGTTCGAGTAGAACTCCGCGATGCTGACTACCTTCGTCAAGGACTCCGATTCATGCGGTGCGTTGGCGACCTGAGCCATTTGGGCGCAGATGCTGGTCAGGTTCGGCATCCAGAGCGTCGAGACATGCAGGACCTCCACAATCGAACTTCGCTGCTGGTTGCGTACTCGCTCAAGTTGTTCGGCGTTGAACCGAGATTCTGTTGACGATTGCGAATCTGCAAACTGGCGGGCTGAGCGACGCAACGTGAGCCAGTTAGCCACTGCTGACACCACGACAGCGATTGAGGCCACAGAGGTTGTGGCAAACGCACCCCATCCGGGCGTGTAGTACATACTGACCACTTTCTCATGCAGGCAGCGCTGACTTCGGCCAGAACGCTAGCCGGCTGTTGGTTGAGGGCCGGTTTGGCGTCTGGATGAAACGAAAGTGGCCCGCCACTGCCCTTGATTTGGGTTGTGGCGGGCCATTTTCCGTGTATCAGGCCGGAATCGGGTGGATGGAGTCGATATCGGGTGCGATCGTCACCAGCCCTCCGATAGGCATCACAATCGGAACCGAGTTGCCCGCAACAAAGAGCGTCAAGGTGGTGACCGTTCTCTCAGCTACAGGGAACAGGGATTCATGCTCGACCTTGGTGAGGACGCCTGTGACGACGGTTTCGCGCACTACGCCGTCCGCCACCTCGGTGCCGATGGATGCCTTGAGGTACTGCCCGACGTGCTCGGCGCTGAGATCGTCGGTTGCAATTTCTGTGGTTGCCATGCCGGGCAAACTACACGGCAGGACCGACAGGACAGCCCCACACCTGACCATCGGTGCGGGGCTGTTCGTGTCTCAGCGTGCGACTCAGCTAGCCGTTCAATAGCTCGCCAAGGATCGAGTGCAGGTGCTCAGCCTGCGCCCGCGTGAGGTCAACGGACAGGTCGCGGCTGAGAGTAAGGATCACGTCGTTACCGTCCTCGCGTGCAGACGGATCGAACGCGGAAGTGTTGCTGTGATTGATGAGCATTTGTTCCTTCATAGTTGATTGGGTACGTCTAGAAACCAGCGGAGCACCCACGGGTGCCGGTGTCGTAAACCCCACCCCGGAACAACCCACGAACCATGCCCCGTTATCGCGTCACGGCAACGCCAGTAGCCCACCCGCTAGAAGCGGACAGGCTGGCGCTGACCCGACCCAAGGTGTGCACCCCGCTAGGTCGAGCGCCTGTGCCGGTTCACAGGATTACGAACACCGGGAATCGCTGGTTGGCGTCGGGCGACTCGGAAGACGACGAGCGGGAAGGGACCCACTCCGCACCCCCACGGCGTTGATTCCGCGGAGGACGGGGCAGGTCGCTACGCGGGGTAGAGCCGTTCGGCGGTGGCGATGGTGCCCAGTAGTTCGTCCGGGTGATCGATGGCAAGCATCGACAGCAGGCGGAACGCGAGGTGTCCGGTCGGGTCAGCGCCAAGGTGGGCGCCCAGGGTGTCGAGGACTTCGCTGGTGGTCATGCGACGTACCAGCCGAGGGCGAACGCGAGGCGCAGAACGCTATTCGTGGCGACATAGGCCACAGGTAGGACCAGGATTGCGGCGGTAACTTCACGCGCGCTGTGCGACCTCTTGGGGTGCGTGGATAGACTTCGGGAACGGTGCATGGCGGGTCTCTTCCGTCGTGGTCCGAGGCCCTGGCTGGTGTTGGTAGCACCTGCTAGGGCCGTTCTTGTTTGGACACACGTACGGGGGATTCGGCACGCATTAGGCGCGATGCCAGTTTTGGTAGCTAAAAATAGCACCTGACCTGCGAATATGTGGTGCCCTCGGCAGGATTCGAACCTGCGACCTACCCTTTAGGAGAGGGTTGCTCTATCCCCTGAGCTACGAGGGCCTCCGGCCCGCAGAGCACCTGCGGGCCGTATTGCACGGTTGGAGTGTAGCGGGTTCGGGTTGACGCCTAGCCGTTCGCCCGGCCGACGACCCGGCGGTGGAGTAGTTCGAGGCCGGCCACGATCGCCGCAGCCATCAGCACGTGCATCAAGATCAGCGCGGTCTTCGTGATGCCGTCGGTGTCGGCCATCGCGGCGAGGGCGATGGTGAGCAGGGGCAGCGCCGCGCCGACCACCTGGCCGACCCGGATCATCGCAGGCCAGCGCAGGGACAGCAGCACGACCAGGCCGACGCCGATCGCGGTCGGCAACGCCGAGATCCCCACGATTCCGGTCGCGGAGATCGGTTTGGCGGCGCCCTGGTCGATGACCTCGAGCGAGCCGCCCGCGATCCATGCGATCAGGTAGATCGCGAGATTGCCCACCACGGCGGCCGCGGTGGTGGCGAGGGTCGCCTGCCACCGGCCCAGGCTGAGCGTCGTCGGGGCGGGGGAGGTGGTCGGATGCAGGATGGTCGACATGGCGTGCTCCTCGGCGCGGGGGTCTCGCTGCGCGGGTTCGCGCTGCGTGAAGAGAGCTTGCAACCTCAACCATTGTTGAGGTCAAGGCGGGTCCGGCGAGGAATTACTCGCCGCGTTTCGAGGTTGTCCAAGGAATGAGCACTACCGAATCCATTGTTGCGAATGCGTTCGGAGGGCCGGAGGTCCTCGCGGTGTCAGAGGAGGAGCTGCCCGCTCCCGCTCCCGGTCAGGTCCTCGTGGAAATGCGCGCGATCGGCGTCAATCCCATCGACTACAAGCTCTACAGCGGCGCCCTCGGCGCCAACGAGTCCCGGCTGCCGCTACACCTGGGCGCCGAGGGATCGGGCGTGGTGCTCGAGGTGGGAGCGGACGCGGCAGGGCCCGCCGGTCCGATCTCGGTCGGCGACGAGGTGATCGCCTACCCGGGCGAGGGTGCCTACACCCGCAGGCTGGTGCTTCCCGCGGATTACGTCTTCCCGCGGCCCGAGGCGCTGTCCTGGGAACAGTCCGCCGGGCTGATGTTGGCGGGGACCACCGCGTCCGAGGCGATCGTCGTGACCGGGGTCGTCGACGGCGAGACGCTGCTGATCCACGGGGCCGCCGGCGGCGTCGGTTCTCTCGCCGTACAGCTGGCGGTGGCCAAGGGCGTCACGGTGATCGGAACCGCGGCGCAGTCCAACCACGAGTACCTACGGGGCCTCGGGGCGATCCCCGTGACCTACGGGGACGGGCTGGAGTCCCGGGTGCGCGCACTGGCCCCGAATGGCGTCGACGCGGCCTTCGACACGGCGGGAACGGATGAGGCGGTGGATGTTTCGCTCGCCCTGGTCGCCGACCGCAAGCGCATCGTCACCATCGTCGCGTTCGGCCGGGCCCAGCAGGACGGCTTCGTGGCGATCGGCGCGGGCAATCCGGACACGCCCCGGATCCGGAAGGCCGCGCGCCTCGGCCTGGTCGGGGCGGCCGCCGACGGCAAGCTCGACGTCGTTGTGGCCAAGACCTTTCCGCTCACGGAGGCCGCCCGCGCACATGCCGAGCTCCAGCGACCGCATCCGCGCGGCAAGTTCGTCCTGATCCCCTGATCCCCTGATCCCCTGATGGCCCGGCGCTCCGGCGCCGAGAATCCGCTGAGCCGCCGTCGCCAACCGCCCGTCGCGCAGGTCACGGGGGAGTAGATTGGCAGATGGTGCTCGCCAGGCACCCACAGTGGAGGCGTAATCCCCATGACACCAGACGAACTCATGACAACGGCCTGTCACCGTGCAACGGAATCGGTCGTCGACAACTGGGGCGGGCCCTTCGGCGCGGTCATCGCCGGCCTTCCCTACTGACATGGCGCCGCCGGATGCCTCTGCGTCACGACCTTCACCGGCGACAGTGGTCATCACCCAGCGACTTCGTCCGGGTCTCGAGCCCGCATTCCGGCGCTGGCAGGACGAGGTGGACACGGCGGCGGCGTCCTTTGCCGGATTCCTCGGAACCGATGTCGCCCGGTCGCCTGGCACCGAGTCGGAGTGGACGGTGGTGTACCGATTCGACGCCGCCGATAACCTGAAGCTCTGGCTCGACAGCGAGACACGGCGAGCATTGATGGTTCGGGCCGGGGAGTTCTTCGAGGAATCGCCATCCCAGTACGTGCTGATCGACGAGGGCCGCGACGATGCGGTGACGGTCGCCGTATCGCACCCGCCGGTGCCGGGCAGGGAGGCGGAATTCCTCGCCTGGCAGCAGCGAGTCATAGAGGCGGAGAAGGCGTTTCCCGGCTTCCGTGGATCGGAGTTGCATCGCCCGGTGCCGGGGATCCAGGAGGATTGGATCATCCTGTTCACCTTCGACTCGTCGGAGGACCTCGAGCGGTGGCTGTCGTCGTCGGAGCGGGCGGCGCTCCTGGCGGAGGGCAGGGAGTTCCGTGGCTTCACGGTCAAGCGGATCGCGAATCCGTACGGGTCGTGGTTCCCGGCGGGCGGGCCGGGCGCGGCGCCCGCGGCCTCGTGGAAGACAGCCCTTTCGGTGCTGGTCGGGCTTTACCCGACGGTGGTCATCCTCACCGTCGCCATCGCCGAGACCTGGCCGGGCGCGCCGCTCTGGCTCAGCCTGCTGATCGGCAACATCGCGTCGGTTTGCCTCCTGACGTGGGTCGTCATGCCGGTCGTGACCAGGGTGTTGCACTTCTGGCTGGAACCGGAGGACGGCGAGCGGGGCACCGACGCGCGCGGCGCGGCGATCTCGGTGGGCGTGCTGACGGTGTTCGCGGCGGCCTTCTGGCTGGTCACGACGGTGCTGTGGACGCTGCCCTAGCCTTCCCGATCGTGCGGGCCAGGATCGGGCGCACGATCGGCTCCACGATGCCGCCTGCGCGCACGAGCACCCGGGTGAGCGGGTCGATCGCGATGTGGTGGCGGCCCTTGTCGATGCCGGCGATCACGGCCGCCGCCACCACGTCCGCGGAGACCGGGGTGATCGCGCCCGACACCGCCACGGTCTCCGGCGGTTTGCGGGAGTTCTCCACCTCGAAGCCCGGGGTGTCGGTGTCCGGGGGATACAGCACGGCGACCGTGACCCCCGCGGGCCCGACCTCGTAGCGCAGGCAGTGCGCGAGCTGGTGCACCGCGGCCTTGGTCGGTCCGTAACCGGTGTATCCGACGACCCCGATCATGCCCGCCGTGGAACTGGTCAGCACCAGGTGGCCGCGACCACGGGACACCATCCCGGGCAGCACCGCCCGCGCGGCGTGCACCGCGCCCAGGTAGTTCAGTCGCATCTGCGACTCGAATTCGTCGATCGGCACCTCCAGGAACCGCCCGGGCAGCGCGGTCCCGGCACAGGCGATGAGGACGTCGCAGGGGCCGGAGCGCCGCTCCAGTTCGTCGACCGCCTTCTGGAGTCCGTCCGGATCGGTGACGTCGGCGGACGCCCAGGCCGCGCCGATCGGCTCGGCGGTGGCCCGCAGCGGTTCCTCGCCGCGGGCGATGATCGACACGGCGGCGCCCCGTGCCCTCGCGGCACGGGCGACCGCGGCACCGATGCCCTGCGAGCCTCCCGTCACCATGACGTGCGCGCGCTGCCAGTCGAACGGGGTTCTCTTCGCCACTGCGCGAGCGTACGACTTCGGTCACAAATGGTGGTCGGTTCTGTCATTCGGTTTCGGGGCGGCACTGCGTAGTGTGCGAGGGAGTATTCACATCGAGTCGATTAGAGGTGTCCGGGTGCGAGTCGGAATGCAGATCACCTACAGCGGCGGGTTCGCCGAGACGGTCGCGGAGGTCGCCGACCTCGAGCGCGCCGGCCTCGACATCGCGTTCATCGCGGAGGCGTACTCCTACGACGCGGTCAGCCAGCTCGGCTTCCTCGCGGCGAAGACCTCGCGGATCGAGCTCGCGTCGGGCATCTTCCAGATCTACACCAGGACGCCGTCGCTGATGGCGATGACCGCCGCGGGCCTCGACTTCGTCTCGGACGGCCGGTTCGTGCTCGGTCTCGGTGCGTCGGGACCGCAGGTGATCGAGGGCTTCCACGGCGTGCCGTACACCGCTCCGCTCGGCCGGACCCGCGAGATCGTCGACATCTGCCGGCAGGTGTGGAGGCGCGAGAAGGTCCAGTACGACGGCAAGTACTACCAGATCCCGCTGCCCGCGGACAAGGGCACCGGACTCGGCAAGCCGCTCAAGCTGATCAACCACCCCGTGCGCGATCGCATCCCGATCGTCATCGCCGCGCTCGGCCCGAAGAACGTCGCGCTGACCGCCGAGATCGCCGAGGGCTGGCAGCCGATCTTCTTCGATCCCGAGCGCGCGAACGACGTGTGGGGCGAGTCCCTCGCGCAGGGCAAGGCCAAGCGCGACCCCAGCCTGGGCGAGCTGCAGATCTACGCGGGCCCCGCGCTGGCGATCGGCGACGACGTGGACCACCTGCTCGAGTGGGTCAAGCCGAGCCTGGCCCTCTACATCGGCGGCATGGGCGCGAAGGGCAAGAACTTCTACAACGACCTGGCCTGCCGCTACGGCTACGAGAAGGAAGCCGCCTCGATCCAGGAGCTGTACCTGTCCGGCAAGAAGGCGGAGGCCGTCGCGGCCGTGCCGGACGAGCTCGTGCGCGCGATCTCGCTGATCGGCCCCGCCGGATACGTCAAGGAGCGGGTCGCGGCGTTCGCCGAGGCGGGCGTCACCACGCTGACCGTGAGCCCGTTGGCGGGCGATTCCGCCGGCCGCGTCGCGCTGATCGACCAGTTCCGCAAGCTCGTCGACTGACCGTCGAGTGTGCACCTCCCGTCGTCGCTCATCGGGCGATGCACCGGGAGGTGCACACTCGACGCGCCTGCGCGGCCGGCCGCCGGTGCCTATTGTCAGGGCATGCGCCCCTTGATGGTCGCGACCGTCCGTTCGGAGTGGGTGCGAGCGTGGCGGTGGCCCGCACAGGTGCCGATGACGGTGCTTGGCAATGCGGCGCTCGTCTGCGTCGCCTGGTTCGTCATCCCGCGCAGCTGGCTGTTCGACTTCACCGGCGCGTGGGGCTTCCCGATCGCCCTGGCCGGGTGGATGTACGCCGACGTGTCCGCGACCAACGTGCTGGGACAGGACCCCGCCGACGCGCTGAGCGTGCTGTCCGACGGCGCTGCGCTCGAACGGCTGCTGCGGGCCAAGACCATCGTGCTGTGGCTGATGGTGGCACCGGCCTGCGCGGCGGTCGCCCTCGCTCTCGGGGTCGCCGAACACGACCTGACGCTGGCCGCCCTGATGATGGTCGGGCTGTGCGTGATCCCGCTCGGTCCGCTGGCGCTGTCCGGCTGGGTCGGCGTCGTCTTTCCCTATCACCAGCGGTCCCTGCGCTGGCGGTGGGCGAACCGGCGCCGGTTCCGGTCGGTCGTGGCGCGCTGGCTGATCCTGGTGGTGCTGCCGTACGGGGTGTTCCCGGCCGCGATCGTCGTGGTCCTCGCGGTGCCCCTGCTGATGTTCCACCTGCTGCCCCCGTTCGACGTCGGGGCGGTGCTGACCGCGGACGGACGGGTCGGGTTCGTGTTGTCGGCGAGCGTGGTGTCGGTGCTCGCCTGGTTCGCGGCGATCCGAGGGACGGCGTTCCTGGCGGGTCGCCGGGCGGGGCGCCTGACCGATTACCTCGGCGACGCCGAGCGGGGCTGAGGCCGGCTCCACTCGGGGTATCTCGGGGTGTGAATCTGGGTGTCTTCCTGGATGTGTCGGCCCGGCAGGCAGGCGAGCATCGGTGGCATGGAGAAAACACGCGTTCGGTGGCTGCGGGTGATCGGTGGCCTGTTCGCCGCCGTCGCCATCGTGTTCGGTGTGGTGGCCGGCGGTGTCGTCTATGCGTGGCAGAGCGCCAGGGTGGACACCGTGGGTCAGGTGCGGTTCGACCGGCCCCTGTCGATTCCACCACTCGCGGCATCCACCGTCGTCCCGGACGGGACCAGGGTGTTCGACCTCGAACTGCGCAGCGGCACCACCGACCTCGGACACGGCCCCGGCACCGAGACCTGGGGCGTGAACGGCTCCTACCTCGGCCCCACGGTGCGCGCGGAGCGCGGCGAGCCGGTCCGGATGAAGGTGCGAAACGGGCTCGACGAGGCCAGCACGCTGCATTGGCACGGCATGCACCTGCCCGCGGCCATGGACGGCGGGCCGCATCAGATGGTCGATCCCGGCACCACCTGGTCGCCGCACTGGACCGTCGATCAGCCCGCGGCCACGCTGTGGTATCACCCGCACCTGCACGGGGCGACAGCCGAGCACGTCTACCGCGGCGTCGCGGGCATGTTCCTCGTCGACGACCCGGCCGGGCCGGTCCTGCCGGACCGATACGGCATCGACGACGTCCCGGTGATCGTGCAGGACAAGAAGTTCGACGGGGACCGACTGGACGACGGCGCGGCGATGTTCAGCGACACCGGGGTGCTCGGCGACGAGGTGCTCGTGAACGGCACTCCCGGGCCATATCTCGACGTCACCACGGAGCGGGTGCGGCTGCGGCTGCTCAACGCGTCCAACGCGCGGGTGTACCGGTTCGGGTTCGACACCGGACTCGGATTCGCGCTCATCGGTACCGACGGCGGGCTGTTGCCGAAACCCGTTGGGATGAGCAGCCTTCAACTCTCGCCCGGTGAACGCGCGGAGATCGTGGTCGCCGTTCCGGCGGGCACGTCCCCGGTGTTGCGTAGTTCACCGCCCGACCTCGGTGCGGATTTCTGGGGCACCCGGTTCGGAGGTGGTGCGGACACCATGGACATCCTGCAGCTGCGTGCGGCCGACCGGCTCGACTCGAATGCCGTCGTTCCGAGTTCTCTTGCCGCGCAACCCGATCTGGGGTCCCCGAGCGTGACCCGGCGGTTCGACCTGACCAGTTCGACGCAGATCAACGGGAAGCCGATGGACATGGGACGGATCGACGAGGTGGTCACGGTCGGGACGACCGAGGTATGGGAGGTGCGCAACGTGAGCGGGGGAGTGCACAACTTTCACGTCCATGACGTGCAGTTCCAGGTGCTCGGCACGGACGATCCCGCGCTGACCGGGCCGAAGGACACCGTCTATGTGCCGCCCGGGCGCACCCTGCGACTGCTGATGCGGTTCACCGACTTCTCCGATCCGTCGACCCCGTACATGTTCCACTGCCACCTGCTCCGGCACGAGGACAACGGGCTGATGGGACAGTTCGTGGTCGTGGAACCGGGCCAGCAGCCGGTGCCGCCGTTGCCGCAGGCGGGCGCCGTGCGCGGCCACCACTGAACATTTGGGAAAGTTCCGGGTCGAATCCGAATGAGGACCGTTCCTGGCCGCAATCGGCGTGAGACTCGAGGTGTCGCTCAGTCAACCCGAAACGAAGGACAGGTCATGGACATCAAGCTCGAACTGGTCGCGATCCCCGTCACCGACATCGACCGGGCCAAGGAGTTCTACGTCCGCCTCGGTTTCAACGCGGACCACGACCACACCGTCAACGAGGACCTCCGCTTCGTCCAGCTCACGCCGCCCGGGTCGGCCTGCTCGATCTGCATCGGCAAGGGCATCACCGATGCCGAGCCCGGCTCTGTCGTCGGCATGCAGGTGGTGGTCAAGGACATCGAGGAAGCCGAGCGCGAGTTCAAGAGCCGCGGCATCGACATCACCCCGATCGACCGCCAGCCGTGGGGCAACTTCGTGTACTTCAGCGATCCCGACGGAAACAAGTGGGCGGTCCAGGAGATCGTGGTCCCGGACCTCGGGTAGGTGACCAGCGCAACAGCGATCGGTCCGCAACAGTGACCTTTGACTCTGACGGCGCGCAGGCAAATTCAGGACAATGGTCCGGGCAGACCAATCGTGATCGTGAAGGGAGAACCATGAGCGCAGGAAAGCCCATCGTGGTGGGTGTGGACGGATCGGAGTCCTCGACGGCGGCGGTGGCGTGGGCGGCACGCACCGCGGCGATGAGGAAGACGCCGCTGGTCCTCGTGTCGGTGGTGCACGTTCCTGCGTACTACTACTCCGAGCCCTATCTCGCCCGAGGCTACGGAGACGACCTCAAGAACGCGGGCCGCGCCCACCTGGACTCCGCGGCGGTGCTCGCCGCGCAGGCCGTGGACGGCCTCGCGCCGGTCGACATCAGCACCAAGCTGCACGAGGGACAGATCGCGGAGACGCTGCTGCAGTACTCGGACGGCGCGACCATGATCGTGCTCGGGTCGCGAGGTCTCGGGGAGTTCACCGGCGCGCTGATGGGGTCGGTCACCGTCGCGGTGTCCTCGCACTCGACGGCTCCGGTCGCGGTGGTCCGCGGCCGCACGCTGGACGGCAGGCCGCCGACCGAGGGCCCCGTCGTCGTCGGGGTCGACGGCTCGGAGGTCAGCGAGGCGGCCGTCGGGGTCGCGTTCGAAGAGGCCGCGACCCGGCACGCCACGCTGGTCGCGGTCCACGTCTGGAGCGACGTGTCGGTCCAGCCCTCGCTGGGGGCGACCGCCGACGACCCGCACTGGAGCGGGATCCAGTCGTTCGAGGAGGCGGTGCTGTCCGAGCGGCTCGCCGGCTGGACCGAGCGATACCCCGACGTCCCCGTGCAGCGGGTCGTGGCAAGGGATCGCCCGGTCCGGGTGCTCAGCGAGTACGCGGAGCGCGCGCAGGTGCTGGTGGTCGGCAGCCACGGCCGCGGCGGTTTCAAGGGCATGCTGCTCGGCTCGACCAGCAATGCGCTGATGCGTACCGCGGACTGCCCCGTGCTCATCGTCCGCCCGACGGACACGCCCTAGCCCGACGCGCGGGCGGTCGGGACTCAGCCGAAGTCCGCAAGACCGCCCGCGCGGAGCTGGGCCCACGCGTCGGCGGGGTGCACCCCGCGACGGACGGCGTCGTTCTCGATGAGCACCCCGAGCAGCACCGAGTTCATGAACGCGAGGCCCTCCGCCTGGTGCTGGGTGGTCTTCGCCTCCGTCCACCGCATGACGTTGCCCCGCTTGGCGGCCGCCGCCATCTCCAGCACCGCGTCGAACATCGCCGACGTCTCGCTCATCGCACGGACTCCTTCTCCTCGTCGCGGGCGGCCGCGCGCGCGAGCGCGCGATCGCGGGCGTCCTCGAATCGCTCCGCGTCGGCCTGCAGGTCGACGAGAAAGCGCTCCAGCCGTTCACGCTGTTCCTCACCCTCAGCGGTGAAGTCGTTGCGCTCGAAGATCTTCCAGGTGCGCAGTACCGGCAGGACCACGTCGTCGAGGTGCTGGCGGAGGTCGTAGATACCGCCCTTCGCGATCAGCACCGCGTTGCGGCGGAAACCCGGCATCCCGGAGCCCGGCATCTGGAAGTTGGTCAGCACCTTGGTGATCGCCCGGATGGTCTGATCGGGTGCCACGTCGAGGGCGGCCCCGCAGATGTTGCGATAGAACATCATGTGCAGGTTCTCGTCGGCCGCGACGCGCGCGAGCATGCGGTCCGCGATCGGGTCACCGCAGGCCTTGCCGGTGTTGCGGTGCGAGACCCGGGTCGCCAGCTCCTGGAACGTCACGTACGAGACCGAGTCGAGCAGTCCGGCGTTCCCCCCGGACGCGAATCCGTTGGTCATGTGGGACATCCTGGCGTTCTCCAGCGCCACCGGGTCGACGCCGCGGGTGACCACCAGATAGTCCCGCATGACGATCGAGTGCTTGTTCTCCTCCGCCGTCCACCGGCCCACCCAGGTGCCCCAGGCCCCGTCGAGGGAGAAGTGCTCGGCGATCTCGCGGTGGTACGAGGGCAGGTTGTCCTCGGTGAGCAGGTTCGTGATCATCGCGGCCTTCGCGGTGTCGCTGAGCGTGGACTGGCCCGGGTCCCAGTCGGTGCCACCGAGCGCGGCGAAGTTCTGCCCGTCGTCCCACGGCACGTAGTCGTGCGGATGCCAGTCCTTGGTCATCGACAGGTGCCGGTGCACGTTCTCCTCGGCCACGGCCTCCAGTTCGTGCAGCAATTCGAGCTCGGTCAGTTCGCGGGTCACGGTCGATCCCCATTCGCAGTGCCGGTGGTCCGCGTCAAGGATTCCCGGGACCGGTGGACCGGGCTAGGGCCGAAGGTCCCCGATGTGCTGGGATCGATGCCATGAGCATGCGGATCTTCCTGGTCGACGACCACGAGATCGTACGCCGCGGTCTGGTGGACCTGCTCGCGGGCGTCCCCGACTTCACCGTGGTCGGCGAGGCGGCCTCGGTGGGTGAGGCGCTGGTGGCGGTGCCGAAGGCGGAGGTCGACGTCGCGGTGCTCGACGTCCGGTTGCCCGACGGCAGCGGCGTCGAACTGTGCAGGGACCTGCGCTCGGCGCAGCCGGACCTGCGATGCCTGATGCTCACCTCGTACTCGGACGACGAGGCGCTGTTCGACGCGGTGATGGCCGGTGCCTCGGGGTACCTGCTCAAGCAGATCCTCGGCACGGACCTGGTCGCGGCCATCCGGATGGTCGGGGCAGGCGGCTCCCTGATCGACGCCGATGCCACCGCCGCGGTGCTGGGCCGGATCCGCGCGCAACGCGATCAGGGCGCCGCGGTGTCCGGGCTGTCGGAGCAGGAGCGGGCCGTGTTCGAGCTCATCGGCGAGGGGCTGACCAACCGGGAGATCGGCGGGCGCCTGTTCCTGGCAGAGAAGACCGTGAAGAACTACGTGTCCCGGATTCTGGCGAAGCTCGGCATGCAGCGACGGACCCAGGCCGCCGTGCTGGCCACCGAGCTGCGGGGCAGGCCGGGACGGGACCGCTAGCCGGGCCCGCCCATCGGCACCCGCCAGGTCAGGACGGTTCCGCCGCCCGCCGCCGCGGTCACCTCGCACCGCCCGGCGCACGTGGCCGCGCGACGGTCCAGGTTGGCCAGTCCGCTGCGTGGCTCGTCGCCCGCCATGCCGACCCCGTCATCGGTGATCGCGATCGTGAATTCGTCTGCGGCGGTGATGGATACGGCGATGGACGACGCGCTCGCGTGCCGCCGGGCGTTGCTCAGGCCCTCCCGCAGCACCGCCTCGGCGTGCGGGTGGACCGGCGCAGGGACCAGGGTGTCGATCGGTCCGGAGAACTGGACCGTCGGGGTGACCGCGGACTGTGGGGTGACCTCGCCGATCACGTCGAGCAGCCGCCTGCGCAGGCTCGTCTGGGTGGCGGCGTCGCCGGTCTGCAGGTCGAAGATCGTGGTCCGGATCTCCCGCACGGTCCGGTCGAGCTGCTCGACGGACCTGGCCAGCACCTCGCCCTCGGGCGCGGGCAACGCGATGCTCTGCAGGCTCATGCCGGTGGCGAACAGGCGCTGGATGACGTTGTCGTGCAGGTCCCTTGCGATGCGGTCGCGGTCGGCGAGCACGTCGAGCAGCCGCTGCTGATTCTGCCGGTGCGCGAACTCCAGCGCGACCGCGGCCAGGTCCGCCATCGAGGCCAGCCTGCTGAGCTCGTCGGGTTCCCAGCCGTGTGCGCCTGTGCCGAGGGTCACCACCAGCGCGCCCTCGATGTGCTGCGGCCCGGACACGGGGAGGACCGCCGCCGGGCCCGAGCCCGAGGCGGGCTCGGTGAGCTGGGCCCGGCCGGTCCGGAGCGCCTCCGGGACAGGTGTGCCCGCGAGGACCGTCACCCCGTCGCCGTGCCGGTGGTCGGTGGTGGCCGCGACGATCGCCGTGCCGGACGAGGCATCGAGCAGCGTGACCGTCTCCGCGGAGGTCAGCTCCCTGACCCGCCGCACCAGCAGGTCGAGGGTCTCAGGGACGGACCCGCCGATCAGCAGGCTGGAGTTGATCGCCGCCACCGCGCGCAGCCAGCGTTCCCTCGTGCGGGACTCCTCGAACAGCCGCGCGTTGTCGACGGCGAGGGCCGCTGACTCGGCGAGCACGGTGAGGATCACCTCGTCCTCGTCGGTGAACTCCGGCGCGTCCCGCTTCTCGGTGAGGTAGATGCTGCCGAACGCCCGGCCGCGGACGATGATCGGGACGCCGAGGAAGCTGCTCATCGGCGGGTGGTTCGGCGGGAACCCGACCGACGCCGCGTGCCGGTCGAGTTCGCGGATCCGAACCGGCCGGGGGTCGTCGATGAGCAGCCCGAGCAGCCCGCGGCCCTCGGGCAGGTGGCCCATCGTCGCGCGTTCGTCCGCGCCGATCCCCTCGTAGACGAACTCGGACAGGCCGCCGCCGGGTGCTCGGACGCCGAGGGCGCCGTATCGGGCGCCGAGGAGCTGGGTGGCCGCCTGCACGATCCGCTGCAGGGTGGGGTCGAGTTCGAGACCCGCCCCCACCACGAGGGTCGCGCGGAGCAGGTCGCGCAGTTTCTCGGGTGACGTGACGACCTCGCTCAGCCGTCCGTGGACGTCGCTGAGCAGGGCGTTCAGGCCGTCGGCTGGAATTTCGACCATGGGCCGCAGCGTAGTCGCTGTAACGGAAACAGACCGGTTCCGATGCTTTTGGTAGCTAACCCTTCGGTAAAAGGAGCCTCAATGAAGCAGCGATTCACCGTCCGCCGCCGGATTGCCGTGGCCCTCACGTCCGCAGCAGCCGCCACCACAATCTTCACCGGGACGGCCGCCGCCGCACCCGCCGCCCAGCCCACCGCCGACCTCGGCGCGGCCGCCTCCGGGCTGCGCGCCGCGGCCGCGGGCAACGCCGACGCGGAGGCTGCGATCGAGCGGCTGATCGCCTCGCCGCAGGATGTGGCGAAGGGACTCGGCAAGCCCGTGCTCACCCTGCCGGGGCAGATCTTCCCGGTGCCCGCCTACTCCGACACCGGACAGGGCGGCGAGGTCCTCGGCCAGCTCTACGGCTCGGGGGTGGCCACCAACATGAACAACGAGTTCCGCTTCGGCTTCTTCGGCGGACCGGGGAGCATCGCCGACAACCAGACGGGCGCCGAGCTGAACGTGGTCTGGTACAGCCTGGCCAACGGAACGAGCGGCATCACCCGGCTCGACCAGAACAACAAGGTCGTCCCCACCGTCATCTCCACCGCACCGCTGAACGTCGGTAAGGGCATGGTCGTCGGCGCGGTCTACGGCTCGCTCTGGCACAAGGTCGGCCCGAAGGCGGAGGACGTCGTCAAGAGCACCATCTGGATGCCGAGCATGGGCATGGTGATGAGTTAGCAGCAGGTCCCGGGACTCTCACGGGTGTCCCACCAGTGGGTCCACCGGTCCGCGAGGGTCGCGAACTCCTCGGCGCCCCGGCCGTAGACGCTCAGGATCATCTGGGCGCCGCCGCCGGGGCGCTGCTCGTTCTGTGGCTGGATCGCGAGCACCAGCAGCCCGGGTCCGAGCGCGTCGACGGTCAGCCCGAGCTGCTTGGGCGAGCGGAACCAGACCGTGCCGCTGATGGCATCGCCTGTCGCGACGAGGGCGGTGTACGCGGACCCGGGCGGCCCGGTGATCCCCGCCACTCCCAGCAACTCCATCGCGGTGGCACCCGAGGTCGGGCCGTCGAGGTAGAGGGTGTGTCGTTCGGCGAGATCGTGGCGCTCCAGCCCGAACTTCAACTGCTGCAGAAACGTCGTCCAGCCCTCGGTGATGTCCTCGTACCAGTCGTCCCACTCCGGGTGGGACCCCTTGGCGGATCGGGTGATCCGTACGATCGAGCCCTCGACGGCTGGCCTCACGGTGAACCGGTCGCCGCCCTGGAGCGTCAGCGTCGATGCAGCGGCATCCGCCTCGACGCCGTCGATGTAGATCTCGCGGATCTCGTCGTCGAGCCCGCCGGGGCCGTCGTACTCCCATCCGTGCCAGCGCCGGATGAGCGCGGGATCGCGCAACGCCTGCCATACGCGTTCCGGTTCGGACGCGATGGTGGTCTCGATGACGATCTCGGGCTCGGTCATGACTCCGATTCTGCTGCATCGAGGTCGTCGAAACCAGGCCGAGAACGGTTGAACATGTTGAAAAACAAATGATTTCGCGTCGCCGATTTGCGGTCGGCCGGCCGCCTACGCACGCGAAATGTGGGCGGTCGGAGGGACTCTGGAATAGGGTCGTGCGAGGCCGTCGGGTGAGTTGGCCGCCTGCCGGGGGTGTGGGCAGGTTCTAGTGAGCACAGGCGTACTGAAGGAAATGTGAGAGCACTTCGATTCAGGGGGCGTTGCCATGACCACCAGTTCAGTTCTGTCCGGAGTGATCGTACGAAACCCGGATTCGACGTGGGGCCGCTGAGGTGGCCGCCGTCGGACTGTCGGCCTGCGAGTCCGCGGTCGCCAGGAACGCCGCGGCAGGCGCGGGTGATCCCGGTGAATGGCCGTTGCTCGCGAAGGTCACGGCACCGGGCGATATCAGGGGCCTCGATCCCGGCGAGATCGCCGAGCTGTGCACGCAGATCAGGGGCTTTCTGATCCAGAAGGTGTGCGCCACCGGCGGGCACCTCGGCGGGAACCTGGGGGTTGTCGAGCTGACCGTGGCCCTGCACCGGGCCTTCGACTCACCACGCGACGTCCTGATCTTCGACACCGGACACCAGACCTACGTCCACAAGATCCTGACCGGCCGCGGTGCCGACTTCGACGGGCTCCGGCAGGAGGGCGGACTGTCCGGCTATCCGAGCCGGGGTGAGTCCGCGCACGACACGGTGGAGAACTCCCACGCGTCGACCGCGCTCTCCTACGCCGACGGACTCGCGAAGGCGTTCGCGCTGCGGGGTGAGAAGGGGCGACGGGTCGTCGCGGTGATCGGGGACGGCGGGATGACCGGCGGCCTCGCCTGGGAGGGGCTCAACAACCTGTCCGTCCCGGGCTCGGGCCTGCCCGTCGTGGTGGTGCTCAACGACAACGGCCGTTCCTACGACCCCACGGTCGGGGGACTGGCGGCGCATCTGGGCGCGCTGCGGAGAGCACGCCACGAGGACGCCTCCACCACCGAACGGTCGCCTGCTCCCCGGTTGGTCGCGAACACCGTGTTCGAGCACCTCGGACTCGCCTACATCGGACCGGTCGACGGCCACGACGTCGCGGCCCTCGAGTCCGCGTTCGACCACGCGGGCTCGCTCGACCGGCCGGTCCTCGTGCACGTCGTCACCGCCAAGGGCAGGGGCTACGAGCCGGCGGAAACCGATGACGCCGACCGGATGCACGGCATCGGGATCCTCGACCCCGCGACGGGCGCCGCCACGGCACCGGGAAAGTCAACGTGGACAGATGTTTTCGGTGACGAGATCGTGCGGATCGGCGAGCGTCGTGCCGATGTGGTCTGCGTGACCGCGGCGATGTCGAAACCGGTCGGACTCGGCCCCTTCGCCCGGACCTTCCCCGACCGGGTCTTCGACGTCGGCATCGCCGAACAGCACGCCGTGTGCTCGGCCGCTGGTCTGGCGATGGGGGGACTGCACCCCGTGGTGTGCCTCTACGCCACCTTTCTGGGCCGGGCCTTCGACCAGGTGCTGATGGACGTCGCCCTGCAGCGGCAGCCGGTCACCTTCGTGCTCGACCGGGCAGGCATCACCGGTCCCGACGGTGCCTCCCATCACGGCATGTGGGACACCGGGATCCTGAGCTTGGTGCCGGGGGTGCGCGTCGCGGCGCCGCGGGATCCGGCCTCGCTGCGTGAGCTCCTCGGCGAGGCCGTCGCCGACGACCGCGGGCCGACCGTGATTCGCTATCCCAAAGCGACAGCGGGACAGGATATCCCGGCGACCAGGCGGGTGGACGGTCTGGACATCCTGTACGACCCCGGGTCGCGGTCGCCCGAGGTGCTGCTGGTCGCCGCCGGGGTGATGGCCGGTCCCTGCCTCGAGGCCGCGGCACTCCTGCGCGGCTCCGGGATCGGCGCCACGGTGGTCGATCCGCGCTGGATCACCCCGATCAACCCGGCCCTGATCGAGTTGGCCGCGCGGCACCGCCTCGTCGTCACGGTCGAGGACGCCGCCCGCACCGGGGGCATGGGGGCACTTCTCGTGGAGGCCTGTGCCGACGCCGCCCTGACGACGCCCGTTCGGCCACTCGGACTCCCGCGCGCCTTCATCGATCACGGCGGGCGGGGGGACCTGCTGGCCCGGCACGGCCTCACGGGGGAGCGGATCGCGGCCGCCGCAGCGCGACTGCTCGCCGGGTCCTCGGACGAGCCGGATGATCCCGCGCATGAGTGAGCGCACCGAACTGCGGTCCGGGGACGAGGTGCTGGCGATCTTCGACGACGCGGGCAGGCAGATCGGTACCGCGCCCAGGTCGCGGGTCTTCGCGGAGGGACTGTGGCTGGCCAGCGCCGGGGTCCTGCTGAGGTCTCTCGACGGTAGGTGGGTCTACGTGCATCGGCGCTCGCACAACAAGGAGGTGTTCGGCGGGCTGAATGATTGCATCGCGGGCGGTGGCGTCGACCCGGGGGAGAGTCCCGAGCAGGCCGCCCGTCGAGAGCTGGGGGAGGAGCTGGGGGTCACCGGTGTCACGCTGTCGCCGCTGGCGCGTATCTCCTGGGACGGGAGCTGGGCGGGACGACCGCTGCGGTGCCATCTCCATGCGTTCGAGGGCCAGTACGACGGGCCGATCCGGCACCAGGACCGGGAGATCGCGGGCGGCGGGTGGTGGACCGAGGCGGGCCTGCGGCGGCGCCTCGCGGACCCCTCGTGGCCGTTCGCGCCGCACAGCCGGGCCCTGCTCGGTGCCTCGCTGGGGTGGGCGACGGGCCGCTAGGCCGACTCAGAATTCGAACAGGTCCGCGGCGGCCGCCACCGCCAGCGGCGCTGCTGCGCTCTTGTCAGGGGAGAGATCGTGGCCGGTGCCCTCCACCAGCACGAGTCGCGTCGGTGTCGGCACCAGTTCGAGGGCGGCGCGCATCTCGTCCGGGGTCCCGAACGGGTCCCGGGTGCCGTGCACGAACACGCACGGAACGCGCAGGTCCGGTAGGTGGGCGGTTCTGGCCTTCTCGGGCTTACCCGGCGGGTGCAGCGGATACGAGAACAGCACCAGTCCGTCGCAGGATTCGGGGTGCTCCGCCGCGAGCATGGTGGACTGGCGGCCGCCGTAAGAGTGTCCGCCGAGAATCATTGGGCCCGAAGTGAGTTCGCGAATCGCCTCCGCGGCGGCCGCGATGCCCTCGCGATCGCGATCCGCGGTGGACGGGCTCGGTGGGCCCTTCGGCCTGCGCTGTCGGAACGGCAGGTCGTAGCGGAGGACGAGCAGCCCGCGCTCCGCGAATTCCGTTGCCGCCCGCTGCAACATCTTGGCGTCGCGGTTACCGCCTGCGCCGTGTGCGAGCAGAAGGGCGCCGACCGGATCCCCTGCGGGCCGGTGGAGAACGCCGCTCACGCCCTCGCGTTCGAACAGCTCAGTCATGACCTCGACGCTATCGCGTACCGGGCCAGAGTGTTTAGGGGGCCGAACCAACGCTGACATCGGTACCCGATCGGAGGACGATGAAACGGACCGGTCTCGCTTCGAGGTCCCGGAGACCCGTCACGACAGCACCCGCGGATTCCCGAGCGAAGGTGAGGTGGCTGAGGTGGCCGAGGCTCCGGTGGGCGAGGCCGCCGCGGAAAGTTCCGTCGAGAGCGGTGGCTACCACCAGGAACTGAAGCGGACGCTCGGCTCCTTTCAGGTGTTCGCGATCTCGTTCGCCTTCATCTCGGTGGCGGTCGGCATCTTCGGGACCTACGACGACGTGCTGCAGAACGCGGGGCCGGTGGGGATCTGGCTCTGGTTGATCGCTGTGGTCGGGTAGATCCTGGTGGCGCTGGTGTATGCGCAGTTCGCGGCCCGCATACCGCTCAGCGGCTCCACCTACCAATGGGCCTCACGCCTGGCCAACCCGAAGATCGGCTGGGGGTTCGGGTGGCTGACCGTCTGCTACCTGTCATTCGGTGTCGTCGCGGTCGACAACGCCCTTGCCAGCCAGGCCTTCATGCCGCTGTTCGGCATGGAGCCGGACGAGGACACCGCGCGCGTGATCACGCTGGTGATGATGTTCGTCCAGGCATTGCTCGTCGTGTTCTCGACGCGCATCGTCGCCATGATCAACGCGAGCGCGGTGGGGCTCGAGCTGGTGATCGTCGTGGTGCTGGCGATTGCGCTCATCGTCGCCGTCCTGATCACGGGCGACGGCGGGGCGGGCAACCTCACCTCGCGCGGTGTCACCGAGAACGCGCCCGACTACTTCGCCGTCGGCGGCGGGTTGATGGCCGCGATGATCATGGGCCTGGCCACGCTGGTCGGCTTCGACGCCGCCGCGAACCTGGCCGAGGAGGCCAAGGATCCCTTCCGCAGCGTGCCGCGCGCGATCGTGGGATCGGTCGCGGCGGCCGGGGCGCTGGGAATGGTGTTCCTGATCGCACTCACCGTCGCGATCGACGACATCCCGCGGATCAGCAAGAGCGAGTCGCCGGTCGCCGCGATCATGCGCGATCAGCTCGGTCCCGTGATGGAACGAACACTCCTCGTCGCGATCACGTTCGCCTTCTTCGCCGCCGGGATGGTGACGATGGCCGCGTGCTCGCGGATCGTCTTCGCGATGGCGCGCGATTCCCGGTTCCCCGCCCACCAGGTGATGCGGCGGATCAACCCGCGCACGCAGACACCGGTCCAGGCGACGATCCTGATCCTCGTCGTCGGGGTGGTCCTGATGGTCGCGCTTCCCGGTGATGCGCTGCTGGAGCTGATCGTGGCGGGGACGCTCCTCACGGCCATCGTCTACGCGGCCACAGTCGTCCTCTACCTCGCGGTGCGCAGGCGGCTGGACCGCAAGGAGGGCGGGTTCAACCTCGGGCGATTCGAACTACCCGTCGCGATCGGGGCGCTCGTGTGGATGGCGGTCGTGCTGTTCGTGCTGATATCCCCGGGGGAGGCGTTCGTCCCCGTCCTGATCGTCGCGGGTCTGCTCGTCCTGGGCGGGCTGTTCTTCCTCGCCATGTGGGTCTTCGACCGCGAGGTGCTCGAGACCGAGCCGGGGGACATCAGCGTCTACAAGCATTGACCGGAGGTGACCGAGTGGGTGCTACCGCAAGACTGACGGGTGAGGTGGTGCGTCCGGGTGATCCTGGCTACGAGGCGGCGCGAATCGGCTGGAACCGCCTGTACTCCCGCTATCCCGAGGCGATCGTGTTCTGCTGCGACGCGCACGAGGTGGTCGACGCGGTCGAGTGGGCCCGCGCGGAGGGCATCGCCCTGCGCGCCCGCAGCGGACGTCACAGCCTCGAGGGTTGGTCCTCGCTCGACGGCGGCCTGGTCGTCGACGTCAGCCGGATGAAGAACCTCGAGATCGACGAGGCGGCGCGCACGGCGACGGTCGGGACGGGGCTCACCCAGGCCGAGGCGGTCGCGGCGCTGGGGCGGCGCGGATACGTGATACCGACCGGTTCGGAGGGCGGCGTGGGCCTCGGTGGCGTGATCCTCGGCGGCGGCTTCGGATTGCTCACCCGCAGCATGGGTATGGCCTGCGACAACCTGCTCGCCGCCGAGGTCGTGGTCGCCGACGGCGCGCGCTCGGCGAAGGTGGTGCTGGCCACCGAGAGCACCGACTCCGACCTGCTCTGGGCGTGCCGCGGCGGAGGCGGCGGCAACTTCGGGATCGCGACGTCCTACACGGTGAAACTGCACGAGCTCGCCGATGTCACCTTCCTGATCGCCAGGTGGACCGGGCACGGCGAGCTGGGCGCGCTGCTCCGCGCGTGGCAGCGGGACGCGCCGGTCGCCGACGAGCGGCTGACCAGCGCGCTCGAGGTGGATTCCAGCGCGGTCGAGCTCTCCGCGTTGCTCTACGACGGCTCGCGCCGGGAGCTGACCGACCAGCTGCGCTCGCTGCTGACGATCGGTGACCCCGACGTGAGTTTCATCGAGGGCGCCTGGCCCGAGGTGTACGGCAGCGTCGATCGGGGTCCGGAGGACGTGGCCAACTGGAAGTTCTACTCCCAGTTCGTCACCCGTCCGTTCCCCGACGAGGCGATCGATCTGGTCGTTCGCTTCATGGACGACGCGCCCAGTGCGCCGAGCAACTTCTTCTGCTCGAGCTTCGGTGGTGCCGTCCGGCACGCCCCTGCAGGCGGGTCGGCGTTCCCGCACCGCGACGCGTTGTTCTACTGCGAGCCGGGCGCGGCCTGGAACGACCCCGAGCTGAACTCGAGGGCCCTGGGCTGGGCGGCCGGCTTCTGGCGCGCGCTGCGCCCGTACTGCGACGGCGCCTACGTCAACGTGCCCAATGCCCCGGCATCGGAGTGGGAGCGCGACTACTACGGGCCCAACCGTGAGCGCCTGCGGCAGGTCAAGGCCACCTACGACCCTCAGAACGTGTTCCGCTTCGAACAGAGCGTGCCGCCCGAGCCCTGTTGAGGACGGACCGCCGCGACCTCCAGTCGCTCGAGCGGGTACGGGGGAGGGCCGACCCCGGTGACCCGGTAGTTGCCCCATGGGTCCTGCTCGGCCAGCGACGCGGGCGTCGCGGGTCCACCGGCGATGGTGAGGTGCAGCGCGGAGCGGCCGCGCCGCTTGAGCTCGGTCAGGCCGTCGCCCGCGATCCGGCCGTACCAGTGGTAGTTCCCGTCGAGCGGTTCGAAGTGGCCGTTCAGGTGGACCCGCACAGCCAGGGCTACCTCGTCCGCCGTCAGCACCGCGGCTCCGGCGTAGGCGTCGTCGTCCTCACGTTCGTCGATGTTGCCGAGCTCGAAGGCGCTTCGCTGCGGGCCGCGCAGGGCGCGCGGCCTCGACCTCCACCACGACCTGGCAGGCGTGTGGTGGACGATCCGGTTGAACTCGCGCTGGGCCCCGGCGCGCACCTCGATCCGGGTGGCCTCCTCGGCCGCCATCATCGTCAGGCAGGTGCGGATGTGCCGGGCCTGGTCGGCGGCGTACTCGTCGGTGACGAGAAAGAGGTTCGGGAAGCCGGTGTGCGCGATGCCGAGATAGGCCGCCTGCTCGCCCCGCGCGGCCTCCTCGAGGCTCGTCCCGCCGCGGCCCGGGATGGGGACGGCGGTGCCCGGACCGGCCACCAGGAGTCGCGGACGATGGACCTCGCCCCGCGCGGTCCGCACCCGCCACCGGTCGGTCTCCTCGTCGAAGTCGCACGAAACCGGCTCCGGCCCGCCGGACAGGTCGAGGACGACATGGCCGCCTCGCCCGGTGGCCTCGAGCGTGCGTGCGATGCCCGGTCCCGCGGATCCGGCGCCGACGATCAGGACCCCGGTCTCGGGCATCACAGGAAGCCGCCGCGCCGCCACATCGCCCTTGAGCTCGCCCGCATCAGCCCGTTCTCCTCCAGGAACGCGGCCAGCGACTCGAAGCCGCGTCGCTGGTTCTCCCGGAAGTACGGGTTCGCCAGCGCCTGCCTGCGGGCCTGCTCGGGATCCAGCCCGGCCCGCGCGTACATCACCGGGTTGGTGAACAACCGCTGGAGCAGCGGTCCGCCGATGCCCTGCACCGTGCCGACCCACAGCTGTTCGATCCAGTGGCTCTGCGCCACCCGGCGCCGCACGCCCTCGCGGGCGAAGCGGATGTGCCGCGATTCCTCGGTGACATGGATCTGCATCAGCCGCGAGATCATCGGCTGCAGCTGCGGGTCGTCGAGTACCCGGCGCTGGGTGGCGTCGAAGATCTCCTCACCGATCAGGGCTGCCACCCACAGCATCGTGCCGCGGAAGGTCTTGGGTAGGAGGTTGACCATCAGGGCCTGGTGTCGTCGCAGCTGGTACGGCTTGGCGCCGATCCGCTCGATCGCCCGGCCGAACATGGTCATGTGCCTGCACTCGTCGCCCATCTCGGTGAGCACGTACCGGGTGTGCAGCGAGGCCGGGTCGCTGTGCAGCAGCGCCCGCAGCAGGGCCTGGTTGAGGATGTTCTCGAACCAGATCCCGACGCTGAGGATGTTCGCGGATTCCTGCCGGGAGAGCTCGATCCGCTGGGCCTCGCTCATCGACTCCCACATCGGCGTCCCGTAGAGGGAGAGCACGTGCGGGGGCAGGAAGTACTTGCCCTCCTCGAGGGGTGCGTCCCAGTCGATGTCCACGACGGGGGCGTAGGAGCGTTTGACCGAACCCTTGAGCAGTCGATCCGCGACCGTCTCCCGGTCCAGCGGTGTGGCGGCCTGCGACATGGCTGTCCTCCGTGGCTGATCCCGGTGTGGTGCCGGGCATTTCGCGTGCGCGTTTTCGTTCTTTGTAAAAACGTAAACCGGTCGAGGGGCGAGGTCAATAGATACCTGTGAACCTAATTCACATACTTTTGCCCGCTCCGGGCGTCGGCGCCTGCTGAGGGGGGGCGTCGCCATAGAATCGGCCGGTGCGGCCTTCAGTGAGACCAGTGGATCCGGACGCGATCCGGGAGCAGATCCTGGACGCGGCGATGGAGTGCGTCATCGAGCTGGGGTTCACCTCCCGTCTGCACGCCGCCATCGCGCAGCGCGCTGGCCTGTCGCGGCCAACCGTCTACAAGTACGTCGGGGATCAGAACGCGATCTTCGGTGCCCTGTTCCAGCGGGAGATCACCCGGTTCTTCGTCGTGCTCGATCCGGTGCTGCGTGGGCAGGAGCGGAGCCTGCGGGGCGACCAGAAACCGGGCCGGGACCTGCGGGTCGGGTTCGTCGACGCGATCGTGTTCGCCGTGCAGTACGCCCGTGCGCACCCGCTGCTGCAGAAGGGCCTGCGCGACGATCCCCAGGTGGTGCTGCCGTGGTTCACGATCCGGGCCAAGCCCTTCGTCGAGCTCGGCGCGAACCTGCTCACCCCGCACTTCCAGCGGCTGTTCACGCCCGGTCAGCTCGCGGAGGTCAGCCCGAAGGCGATCTCCGAGTGGGCCTTTCGGATCATCGGGTCACTGATCGTCACCGAGGGCATCGTCGACACCACGCAGGAGCAGTCGCTGCGCGAGTTCGTCAGCTCGCTGCTGTCGATCGCGTTCATCCCCGCGCCGGACCCGGGGCTGGTGCGCGGCGCGGGGTGACACCCGCTCGGACGGGCCCGCTACTTGGGCACGGCCACCGTGAGCAGGAAGGCGACGTCCTCGAGTGCCTCGACGCTGTGCCGGGCCGCCGGGATGACCAGCATGTCGCCGGTCGAGCCCTTCCAGGAGTCCTCGCCGCTGATCAGTGCGAGCTTGCCGCTGAGCACCAGCAGGGTGGCCTCGCCCGGGCTGTCGTGCTCGGCCATCACTTCGCCCGCGCTCAGGCCGACGACCGTCTGCCGGAGGCTGCGCTGATGGCCCCCGTAGATGGTCTGCGAGCTGCGCCCGCTGGTGGCCGCGGCTGCCAGCTTGAGCTGCTGCCGGGCGACGGCTGTCAATGACTTCTTGTCCATGAAGCGCCTCTCCTTGGGCTTGGGGAAAGACCTGCCCTTGGAGTATGACGCACCACCCCACCCATGGGGCGTTACTGGCGGAACCGATCAGCCGCGGATGTAGGTGCGGAACCGGAACTTCAGTCCGTCCCGCTCCGAGGTCAGCCAGTCGCCGGTCGTCTCGGGAGTCCACTCGTCGCCGATCGTCGGCGCGTATGCATCGCCCTCGGTGTCCACGTCCACCTCGGTCACGACCAGCCGGTCGGCGAACGGCATTGCCGCGCTGTAGATCTCGCCTCCCCCCATCACCCAGGTCTCGCCGGGCCCTGCCAGGGTGATGGCGGACTCGACCGAGTGCGCGGCCTCGGCGCCCTCGGCCAGCCAGTCCCGGTCGCGGGTCACCACGATGTTGCGCCTGCCCGTGAGGGGCCGGAACCGCGGCGGCAGCGAGTCCCAGGTCTTTCGGCCCATCACCACCGGGTGCCCCGAGGTGACGTCCTTGAAGTAGGCCATGTCCTCGGGAATCCGCCACGGGATCGCCCCGTCGCGGCCGATGACGCCCGCCCGGCTCTGCGCCCAGATCAGTCCGAGCACTAGATCGCCACCGGTGCCTTGATGGCGGGGTGATGGCGGTAGCCGACGATCTCGATGTCCTCGAACTCGTAGTCGAAGATGGAATCGCGGGGCGCGAGCACGAGCTCCGGGTATTCGTACGGCTCACGGCCGAGCTGCTCGGTGACCTGGTCCACGTGGTTGTCGTAGATGTGGCAGTCGCCGCCGGTCCAGATGAACTCGCCCACCTCGAGGCCGGTCTGCGCGGCGACCATGTGGGTGAGCAATGCATAGCTGGCGATGTTGAAAGGCACGCCGAGGAACAGGTCGGCGCTGCGTTGGTACAGCTGGCAGCTGAGCCGGCCGTCGGCGACATAGAACTGGAAGAAGGCGTGGCACGGCGCGAGCGCCATCTGCGGGATCTCGCCCACGTTCCACGCCGAGACGATCATCCGGCGCGAATCGGGATCGGTCTTGAGGGTCTCGATGACCTGGGTGATCTGGTCGATGTGCTCACCGCTCGGCGTGGGCCAGTTCCGCCATTGCACGCCGTACACGGGGCCGAGCTCGCCCTCGGGGGAGGCCCACTCGTCCCAGATGGTGACGCCGCGGTCCTGCAGCCACTTCACGTTCGACTCGCCGCGCAGGAACCAGAGCAGCTCGTAGACGATGGACTTGAGGTGCACCTTCTTGGTGGTGATCAGCGGGAAGCCCTCGGACAGGTCGAAACGCATCTGATGGCCGAACACGCTGCGGGTGCCGGTGCCGGTGCGGTCCGCCTTCGGGGTGCCGGTCTCCATGACGAGTCGCAGCAGGTCTTCGTAGGGGGTGTGCACGGGGGCCAGTTTAGGCGGCTCCGCCGCCCGTGAGTCCTTCCGGCCCCGTGGCGGACCTGAAGGACTCACGGGCGATAGCCTGCCGGTCATGCGTGAACTCCTCGTGATCGGCATCGGCGCCGGCGACCCCGACCAGGTGACCGTGCAGGCGATCAAGGCGATGAACCGGGCCGAGGTGTTCTTCGTGATCGGCAAGGGCGCCGAAAAGCAGGACCTCGTCGACCTGCGTACCGGCATCCTGGACGAGCACATGCGCGGGCCCTACCGGATCGTCGACATCGTCGATCCGCCGCGGGACCGGACCCCGTCGGACTACGAGGGCGTGGTCGACGACTGGCACGACCGCCGCGCCGCGATCTTCGAGGAGCGGTTCGGTGCCGTCGACGGCGTCGGCGCGATCCTGGTGTGGGGCGACCCCTCGCTCTACGACAGCACCCTGCGGATCGTCGAGCGGGTGCTCTCCAGGGGAATCGAGACGTTCGAGTACTCGGTGATCCCGGGCGTCACGAGCGTGCAGTCGCTGGCGGCGCAGCACCGGATCGTGCTCAACCGGATCGGCGAGCCCGTGCACATCACGACCGGTCGACGCCTGCGCGACGGCCTGCCCGAGGGGGTGCGGGACGCGGTGGTGATGCTCGACGCGGACTGCAGCTTCACCGAGGTACCCGGCGACGACGTGCAGATCTGGTGGGGCGCGTACCTGGGCACCGAGGACGAGGTGCTGATCTCGGGGAACCTGCGCGAGGTCGAGGCCGAGATCGTCCGGGTGCGGGCCGAGCTGCGCGAGCGCAAGGGCTGGATCATGGACACCTACCTGCTGCGGAGCTGATGCGCACTGTGCGCACGTTGTACCCCAACTCGGGTAAGACGCGCGCACGGGCGACGAAGCCGCCTACCCTGGTCTCATGCCCGAACTGCCCGAGGTAGAGGCCCTGGCACAGTTCCTGCGCACGCATGCCGTCGGCTCGGTGGTGGGCCGCATCGACATCGCGGCGCTGAGCGTGCTCAAGACGTTCGACCCACCGATCACCGACCTGCAGGGCAAGGACGTCGTCGGCGCCGCCCGATTCGGCAAGCATCTGGGGATCCGGTGTGGCGACGAGGACGGGCTGTGGCTGATCACCCACCTCTCCCGCGCCGGCTGGCTGCGCTGGACCGACAACCCGAGCGCGACACCGCCGAAGCCCGGCGGCAAGAGCCCGCTGGCGTTGCGGGTGCACCTGTTCACCCCCGACGGCGGGACCCCTGCGTTCGACCTCACCGAGGCGGGCACCAAGAAGCGGCTCGCGGTCTGGGTGGTGCGCACCCCAGGCGAGGTGCCGGGGATCGCGAAGCTCGGACCCGACGCGCTCGACATCACCGAGCCGGCCCTCGCCGAGCTGCTGGGAAAGAGCTCGCAGCGGATCAAGACCGTGCTCACCGACCAGTCCGTGCTGGCCGGGATCGGCAACGCGTACTCCGACGAGATCCTGCACCTGGCCAAGCTGTCGCCGTTCGCCACCGCGAACAAGCTGACCGCGGAGGACGTGTCCACCCTGCACGCGGCGATGCGGGCGGAGCTCACCGACGCCGTGGATCGCTCGGTTGGCCAGGATGCCGCGCGGCTCAAGGGCGAGAAGCGTTCCGGGTTGCGGGTGCACGCGAGGACCGGCATGCCCTGTCCGGTGTGCGGGGACACCGTCCGGGAGGTGTCGTTCGCGGAGCGGTCCTTTCAGTACTGCGCGACCTGCCAGACCGGCGGCAAGATCCTCGCCGACCGGAGACTGTCGAGGTTGCTGAAGTAGGTTCGCGGCCTCAGCGCCGGTGCCGGTACCCGATCCACGCCCGGCGCAGGTCGCCGTGCGGGTCGCTCTCGATCCGCGTCGGGGTGTCGATGATCAGCGTCTCGCGCCGCGCCACCGTGTAGGCGGGCCAGGTGGACCGGGGCGCGCCGTACCGGGCGAAATGCAGCCAGTGCGACTGCACGATGGCCGTGGCCTCCCGCAGCCCGCGGCGTCCGCCCAGCACGGTGGCCGCCCGACCGAGTACGGCGTCGCCGATGCCGAAGACCGCGAGCAGCTCGGTCGCGTGGGTGGCGCCGAAGCCGGTGACCTTCAGCAGCCGCGGGGCGAAGTCGTAGCGGTAGGCGAAGGTCGGTGTGGTGGCCGCGTGCGCCTGCGCGACGAGGATCGTCGGCTCCCAGAAGGTGGCGTCACCGCCGATCCGCACGGCGGCCCCGCGATCCGGGTAACCCGGGTAGGCGGCCAGGATGCGCGCCGTGAGCTCGGGGTCGGTCTCGGAGAACATCTTCTCGATCCGGACCGGGTCGGTGGGGATGATGTCGAGGAACCGCGGGAACATCGTGCCCTCACGGGCATTGGTGCCGATGATCAGGGGGACGGCGTGCGCGGAACCCTCGGCGAACGAGTCCAGCGGGTGTCGCGGCAGGAGGTCGCCGTCGACCAGCGGGGCGAACGCCCTGGTGCCGGGCTGCTCGTCGGCGCCGCGGGCGGTGAGGGCGTCGCCCGCGCGGACCAGGGCATCGGGGTCCGCGGTGCTCAGTGCCAGGGCTGGATCGTCGACGGCGCCGAGGATCTCGAGGAACTCGGCCGCCCAGGCCTTGGCGCGGTCGGGGCCGTACGCGGAGGCGGCGGGCGGGCTCTGCGCGATGGCGCGCGCGAACAGTCCTTCGGCCGCGGGCACGCACATCAGGGTGGTCACCGCGTTGCCACCCGCGGATTCCCCGAACAGCGTGACGTTGTCCGGATCACCGCCGAACGCGGCGATGTTGCGGCGCACCCAGCGCAGCGCCGCGAGCTGATCGCGCAGACCGAGATTGGAATCGAAAGTCCGGTCGGGGGTGGAGTATTCGCCGAAGTCGAGGTAGCCGAGCGCGCCCAGCCGGTAGTTGAGCGACACGTACACGACGTCGCCACGCCGGACGAGCGTGTCGCCACGATAGACGCCGGTGGACGAGGATCCGCCGCTGTACGCGCCGCCGTGGATGAACACCATCACCGGCCGAGGGGCGGAACTCCGTGCGGCAGGGGTGAGCACGTTCAGGGTCAGGCAGTCCTCGTCGGTGCGGATCCCGCGCCGCTCGGCGCGCCCGGACTGGGGCGCCGCCGGGCCGAAGTCGAGGGCGTCGCGCACCCCGGGCCACGCCACGACCGGCCGCGGGGCGCGGAGCCGGAGGTCGCCGACCGGTGGTGCGGCGTAGGGGATCGCGCGCCAGGACCGGAGACCGTCGTGCTCCCGACCGCGGACCTGGCCCGCGTCGGTGGCGACGATCAACGGGTCAGCCACGCCGGGCCTCCAGCAGCCGCAGCCAGACCTCGCTGACCGTCGGGTACGACGGCACCGCGTGCCACAGCGACTCCATGGGCACCGCTCCGACCACCGCGACGGTGGCCGCGTGGACCAGCTCAGCCACCTCGGTCCCCACGAAGGTCGCCCCCACCAGGGTGTCGGTGCCGCGGTCGATCACCAGCTTCGCGCGGCCGGCGAAATCGTCTCGTGCCAGCGATGATCCGGCCACGGCGATGTCGATCTCGACGGTCTCGACATCGATGCCGTCAGCGCGGGCCGCGTGCTCGGTGCGGCCGACCGAGGCGACCTCGGGGGAGGTGAACACCACCTGCGGCACCTGAGCGTGGTCCGCGCTCGCGGTGAACCGTGCCCCGTCCAGGGCGCGGCCCTCCGCCCGGGCTGCGATCACGTCGCCGCACACCCGGCCCTGGTACTTGCCCATGTGTGTCAGCGCCGCGCGGCCGTTGACATCGCCGACCGCGTAGAGCCATTCGCCGGGTACGCCCGTGACGGCGAGGCGATCGTCGGTGGGGGTGCGCCCGTCGCTCAGCCCCACCGCGGCGAGGCCGAGCCCGGAGGTCGCGGGATGGCGTCCGGCTGCGACGATCACCTCGTCGACGGTGATCTCGCCGGGCTCGCTGCCGTCGAGGGTGATGGTCACCGGTCCGCCGTGGATCCGGCCCTCCCCGGTGTCGCGCGGCTGCTCGCGGCGCACGGCGCCGGGGCTCGTGCCGAACAGCACGGTCGCACCCGATGCCCGGAGGGACTCGGCGACGAGCTCACCTGCGAACGGCTCGGCGGATGCAAGCAGCGCCGACCCGCGGACGATCAGGGTCAGCTCGCGCACCCCGAGGGCGAGCATCCACGTCGCGCACTCGGTGGCGACCACGCCGCCGCCGATGATCGCGACCCGCTCGGGCACCTCCCGCAGATTGGTGGCGTCCCGGGAGATCCAGGGCAGCGCCTCGCGCAGCCCTGGCACCGGCGGTATCGATGCGATGGTGCCGGTGGCGAGCACCACCGCGTGCCGCGCCCGTAAAGTGCGGGTCGGCGGATCGCCGTGGCCGCCGGTCGAGAGCTCGACGGTGCGTTCGCCGGTGAGCGCGGCTGACCCGTGGATCACCTCGATGCCCGCCGAGGTCGCCCACCGCCGCTGGCCGGAATCGTCGTGGTGACTGGTGAATTCGTCACGGCGGGCGAACACGGCCCTGCGGTCCAGCATCGCGTCGCCGACGGCCTCGCGGACGCCGGGCATGGCGCGGGCCGCCGCCAGCACCTCAGCCGGCCGCAGCAGTGCCTTGCTGGGCATGCAGGCCCAGTACGAACACTCGCCGCCGAGCAGTTCGTGCTCGATGATCGCGGCGGTCCGATCCGAACCGGCGATGGCGTAGGCGGCGGCGTTCTCGCCAGCCGGCCCGCCGCCGATCACGATGACGTCGTAGTCCTCCGTCGATGTGGCCATGGTTCCCACCGTAGAGCGGTGAGCGGCGCCGGGCGAGACATTCGCGTGGCGGCACATCTCGGTTCGGCATTGCTTGCGCTGCGCATTTCGACCGGCCGATACTCCAAGATGGACGACTCCCGTTCGCGAGAACACCCTCGGGTAGGAGGGCACCATGAGCACCGAACCCGGCGCCGCCGCCGCCGACCACGCGGCGACGATCGGAGCGCTCTACGCCGCGTTCGCGCGCGGCGACATCCCGGCGGTTCTCGGCATGCTGGCCGAGGACGTGCGCTGGGAGGACTGGGCCGACAGCTTTGCGCAACGTGCCGACGTGCCGTGGCTGCGCAGGCGGGGTGGCCGTGCCGGCGCGGCCGAGTTCTTCGGGATCGTGGGCGGGTTCGACATCGGCGAGTTCGCCGTCCTGTCGATCATGGCGGGCGAGAGCCAGGTGGCCGCCGAGATCAGCATCGACGCCGTGGTCCCCGGTGGGGGCCACTACCGCGACGAGGAACTGCACCTGTGGTCCTTCGACCGGAACGGGAAGATCTCCCGGATGCGGCACTACGTGGACACCGCCAAGCACATCGCAGCCGCGGGCGGCGTCGACACCACCTCGCGCATGGTGAACGGATCGTCAACCGAGGTGTGACGGCGCGGGCCGCTCACCGACCTCGGCCTCGACGGGGCGACCGCCGAGGCCGAGGCCGAGGTCGGAGGTCGGGGGTCAGGGGCGCCTGCGGGCGCGCAGGACCGCGTCGTGGATGGTGACCTCGCGGTCGTCGGGATCCGTCGCGACGCGTGCCCTTGCCTCGGCCACGACGATGTCCCACCCGTCCGGGTCGAGCGAGGCCGCGATCTCCTCCGCGGTGAAGAACAGCTCCGGCACCGGCGGCCGCGGCACCGTGGTCTGCAGGTCGGACGGGTGGTGGCCGACGATGAGCAGGCTCCCGCCCGGCGCGACGGCGGCCGCCAGCCGGGCGTACAGGACACCGCGCTGCGGCTCGGGCAGGTGCATGAAATGCGCGGTGACGAGGTCGAAGTGGCCCTCGATCGGCCCGGTGGTCAGGTCGGCGTGTACCCAGTTCAGCCGGTGCGTCACGTCCGCGCCGAGGGCCTCGGCCCGAGCGGCCGCCCGCTGCAGCGCCGTGGTCGAGAAGTCCACCGCGGTCACCCGCCAGCCGCGTTCGGCCAGCCAATGCGCGTCGGCGCCCTCGCCTGCGCCGACGTCGAGTGCGGTGCCCGGTGTCAGCTCGGCGGCCTCGGCGACCAGGTGTGGGTTCGGGCGCCCGCTCCATACCCCGGACCTCGAGCGGTATCGCTCCTCCCAGGTCTGCTCGTCGTCCACGCTGATCGGGCCACCCGACGTCGGACCCTCCGAGTGCAGGTGGGCGGCCACCGCGAGCCTGGTGTCCTCCGCGATGAGATCGGCATTGATGGCCGCGCCCGCGTTCAGCCCCGCTGCGGCCGCGACGATCACCTGGGCCTTGAGGTCCGCGACGTTGCCAGCCGCCCACACACCCGGGACGGCGGTGGCCCCCATCGGATCGGCGGCGATGTAGCTGCCGATCACGTGCCCGGCCATCTCCTGCTCGGTGGGCTCGAGGCCGAGCTCGCGCAGGAAGCCGGCGCGGGCCTCGAAGCGCGGCGCGACGACCACCGCGTCGCGGGGCACGAGCTCGCCGCTGCGCATGCGGACCCCGGTGAATCGGTCGTCGGCGACGTCCAGCCCGGCGACCTCGCCGCGCACGACCGCGATGCCGCGGGCCTCGAACTGCTCGAGCTCCTCGGCGCTCGGCTCGGCCGCGGTGTGCAGGAACACGGTGATGTCCGCGCTCCACTGCCGCCACATCAGTGCCTGGTGCGCGGCCATCGGTCCGGTGGCCAGGATCCCGATCGCCCGGTCGCGGACCTCCCAGCCGTGGCAGTACGGGCAGTGCAGCACCTCGCGGCCCCAGCGCTCGGCGACGCCGGGCACGGCCGGCAGTTCGTCCACCAGGCCCGTGGTCACCAGCAGCCTGCGGGCGGACACGGCCGAGCCGTCGGCGAGTTCGACGCGGAAGCCGCCGCCCTCGACGGCCAGGGCCGAGGCCACCGTGCCGCTCACGATCTCGCCGCCGTATCCCTGCGCCTCGGCCCGGCCCGCCACCAGCAGCTCGGCGGGCGGGGTGCCCTCGCGGGTCAGGTAGTTGTGCACGTGCCCGGCCGGGGCGTTGCGCGGCTCGCCCGCGTCGATCACCAGGACCGAGCGCCGGGCGCGCGTCAGCGCCACCGCCCCGCTGAGCCCGGCGGCGCCGCCGCCCACGATCACCACGTCGTAGTTCTGTTCCACCCTCGTCCTCCTCCGTTCGTCCGCCTTCGTCGTTGCACTGTCCGTCCCCGGAGCCGAATCCGGCAAGCTGCATTGCCGAAGTGGCAAACTGGGTGCATGGCAGGCGACCCACACGCGCTCGACGACGTCCTCGACGCGGTCGGACCTCGGCTGCGCGCGATCCGCAGGCAGCGAGGCGCGACGCTGGCGCAGCTCGCCGAGAGCACCGGGATCTCGGTGAGCACCCTCTCGCGGCTCGAATCCGGGCAGCGCAGGCCGACCCTGGAACTGCTGCTCCCGCTGGCCCGGGCGCACCAGCTGCCGCTGGACGAGCTCGTCGACGCACCCGCGACCGGCGACCCGCGGATCCATCCCCGCCCGATCAGCCGCAATGGCGTCACGATCATCCCGCTGACCCGCAGGCCGGGCGGGATCCAGGCGTTCAAGCACGTCTTCCCCGCGCGGCCGGCGGTGGACGAGCCGCGGTTGCAGACGCATGAGGGCTACGAGTGGTTGTACGTCCTGTCCGGGCGGCTGCGGCTGTGCCTCGGCGACCAGGACGTGATCCTGATGCCGGGGGAGGTGGCGGAGTTCGACACCCACGTCCCGCATTGGTTCGGCAATCCCGGGCCCGAGCCCGCGGAGATCCTGAGCCTGTTCGGGCCTCAGGGCGAGCGCGCGCACGTGCGCACCCGGGTGTGAACCCCCTTACCGCACTAGGCTGATCCGCTGTGACCTCCACGGCGATGACGCGAACCACGATCCTGATCACCGGCGCCAGTTCCGGACTGGGTGCGGAGATGGCGCGCCAGTTCGCTTCCAAGGGACGCGATCTCGCGCTGTGTGCCCGCCGCATCGATCGGCTCGAGGAGCTGCGCGCGGAACTGCTCGCCGTGCACCCGTCGATCAGGATCGCGGTTCGGGCGCTCGACGTCAACGATCACCGCGCGGTGTCCCGGGTGTTCGGTGAACTCGACGACGAGCTGGGCGGGCTCGACCGGATCGTCGTCAACGCCGGACTCGGCAAGGGCGCCGTGATCGGCACGGGTAAGCCCGAGGCGAATCTGGAGACCGCGCAGACCAACTTCGTCGGCGCCCTCGCGCAGGTGGAGGCCGCGATGGAACTGTTCCGGGCGCGTGGCGCCGGCCATCTGGTGCTGGTGTCCTCGATGAGCGCGGTGCGCGGCCTGCCGAAGGCGCAGACCGCCTACTCCGCGAGCAAGGCTGCGGTGTCCGCGATCGGGGAGGGTCTCTCCGCGGAACTCTCGCGCAGCCCGATCTCCGTCACCACCGTCCTGCCCGGCTACATCCGCACCCCGATCAACGAGAAGGTGGCCAAGACGCCGCTGATGGCCGACACCGTCACCGGGGTGCGGTCGATGGTGAAGGCGATCGAACGCGAGCCGCGGCGGGCCGTCGTGCCCGGCTGGCCGTGGCGGCCGATCGACCTGGCGTTGCGGGTGCTGCCGACCGGGCTCACCGGGCGCTTCCTGTAACCGATCCCGGTCGCGCTGTTACTGCAGGTAGCCCTCGACCTGGCCGGCGGGGCTGACCGGCACCTCGTCCGGCGGCAGGCCGGCGTCGATGCGGGCCCGTCGCTGGCGCAACAGGTCCCAGCACTGGTCGAGGGTCTCTTCGATGGCGGCGAGCTGCGTCTGCTCCTGGGCGGGATCGAGGTCGCCCGCCTCGGTCTTCGCACGCAGTTGGTGCTCGGTGTCGACGAGCCGGCGGATGCTTGCGAGGATGTCCTGTTCGCTCATCAGTGAACTCCACTCCTAGGGGACTGCGGGTTCCGCGATCCACCATAGGCCGGTACCGGGTCGGCTGTCCGGCGCCCGAAGGCGAGCAGCCCCGCGAACGCCACCAGCCAGGCGCTCCACAGCAGGTATCCGGCGAAGTTCGCCTGCTCGGCGCCCGGCAGGTCCAGCGGCGCGAACACGCCGGTGGCGATCAGGGCGGCAGCGCCGAATCCCAGTGCGGTGAACCAGGTTCCGGCCAGTGTCCGGTGCAGTGCCAGTGCGACCATGGCGGTCCATGTCGCGGTGAGTGCGTAGCCGAGGGTCTCGCCGACGGCGACGCCGAGCACGGTGTTCGCGGTCGTGAACGTTGCGATGGCACCGGGATCCGATTCCGCCCGCGCGGCGAGGAACGGCACCAGCAACGGCCAGCGGACCAGCCCGGCCAGTTGGACCGCCGAGGCGGCGATCCCGACCGGAACGCCGGCGCGGAGCAGCGCCGAGTCACCGAGCCGCCCCACCCGCAGCGCGATCGGTGTCAGTAGTGCCGCGCCCGCGCAGAGCAGGGCGAACCACGCGACTATCGCGGCCTGGTCGGCACGGAACTCGGCCAGCGCCTGTCCGGCGGGCCGGGTCAGGACGTCGGGGTAGTCGAAGGCCGCGCCAAGGCCGGTGAACGCGATGTTGAGGATCAGCGCTCCCGCGACGAGAAGGGCGGCGGTGAGGCGGTTGTGGTGTCGGTCGGATGGTTGCATCGTGGACTCACTCCCTCTGGCTGTACCCCGTACAGCTGGCTGTACGGGGTACAGTCAACGTCATGTCGGAGGTCGAGTCAACAGGCAAACGGGAGCGCCCGGCCAGGCGCGCGTTCACCAGGGATCAGGTGGTGGACACTGCGCTGGCGATCCTGGACGAGGGCGGCGGCGATGCGCTGTCGATCCGATCGGTCGCCGGACGGCTCGGGGTGAACCCGAACGCCGTCTACACCTACGTCGCGAGCCGGGCGGACCTCGAGCGCGAGGTCGCCGAGCGGGTGCTCGGCCAGGCGGACGCGAGCCTGCTCGCGGGACCGACCGCGGACTGGCGGGATCGGATCGTGGACTTCGCGACGGCGCTCCGCCTGCGGCTGCTCGAGCACCCGGCGGTGGCGCGGCTGCTGATGACCGCGCCGATGAACGGCCCGGCCGCCCTCGAGGTGGGGGAGCGGCTGCTCGAGGCCCTCGCCGACGGCGGCCTCGACCCCGACGCCGCGGCCCGCATCACCTACCTGGTGATCGTGCACGTGGTCGGGTCGGTGGCGCTCGAGGTGGCCGAGACGGACGGACGGCCGCCGCTCGCGGCGGAGGCGGACCGGGTCGCGCAGCGCCGCAGCGGTTTCGACGCGGTCGATGCCCTGCGGTGGCCGCGCACGGCGGCCGCCGCAGGGGTGATGGCGGACTGGATCTCCGCCGAGCAGTTCGAGTGGGGGTTACGCCGCCTGCTGGGGTGATCCGGCGTCGCGGCTAGCGGCGCCGACGGAGCCGCCCGAGCACGGTCGTCTCGGTTCCCCGGCCCGCCGGCCCGGCGATGAGCGCGAGCTCGGCCTGGTCGGTGATCTTCTCGCGGATGCGGCCGCGCGCGGCGCCGCGGCTGCGTTCGGCTTCGTCGATCAGCTTCCATCCGGCCCGGTCGATCACGGCCGACTGCCGCTCCCGCACCAGTCGGTTGAGCGCCTTCGCGCCCGACCGGGGCTCGCGCAGTCGACCGGCATTGAAGTCGTCGACGAGCTTGGTCACGGTCTCCTGCGCGCAGGACTTGTTCGTGCCGATGAACCCGCTCGGCCCGCGCTTGATCCAGCCGGTGGCGTACGCGCCCGCGAGCACGGACCCGCCCGGTCCGTCGAGCACCCGCCCGTCGGCATTGGGGATCACCCCGGCCGAATGGTCGAACGGCACCCCCGCGATCGGCACCCCTCGGTACCCGATCGAGGTGAGGACGAGGCCGGCCTCGAGTCGTTCCGTCTCACCGGTCGACTCGACCCGCACGCCGCCGTCCTCCCCGACGGTCAGCGCGTTGCGGTCGAACTCGACGCCGGTGACCCGGTCGTCGCCGCTGATCGCGGTCGGGGACAACAGGTAACGCAGCGAGATCCGCCGCCGCCCGTGACCAGGCTCGCCATCGAGGCGGGCGGACCGGAGCAGCGAAAGCTTCTGCGCCACCGAGTGCGAGAGCTCGCCGTCTCGGGCGAGGAGTTCGGTCGTGGGGTCGGGGACCATCTCGTCCGGGTGGACCACCACGTCGATATCGGGCGCGTCGAGGAGACCGGCGAACTCGGGAACCGTGAAGGCGGACTGGGCGATTCCGCGCCGCGCGACGATCACGACCTCCTCGATCCGGCTGCCGCGCAGCGCCTCGAGGGCGGCGGGCGCGATGTCGGTGGCGGCGAGACGGTCGGGGTCCGCGGTCAGGATCCGGGCGACGTCGAGTGCGACATTGCCGTTTCCGATGATGACGGCCCGCCGGTGGGACAGGTCGAAGCGATCGTCGGCGTGGTCGGGATGGCCGTTGTACCAGGCCACCAGGTTCGTCGCGGAGGTCGAGCCGGGGAGGTCCTCGCCGGGGATCCCGAGGCCGCGGTCGGTCGAGGCGCCGACCGCGTAGATCACCGCGTGGTGATGCGCGAGCAGTTCGTCGTGGGTCAGGTGTTCGCCGACCTCCACGTTCAGGAAGTACTCGAATCCCGGCTGGGCGGCGATCTTGTCGTACAACCGGGAGACCTGCTTGGTCTTCTGGTGATCGGGCGCGACGCCCGCACGGACCAGGCCGTGCGGCACCGGAAGCCGGTCGAAGACGTTGACCTGCACCCCGGGCTGGGTGAGCAGCTCGTCGGCGGCGTACATCGCGGCCGGGCCCGCCCCGACGATCGCCACCCGCAGCGGACCCCGATCACGGTGGATCTCGGGTGCGGGCATGACGGGCGCCAGCACCGGACGGGGGCGCGGCTCCTTGTAGAAGTCCGCGTTGATAGTCAGGAAGGGCTGCTGCGACTCCGAGAGCTTCGAGTGCGGGACGATCGCGTCCACCGGGCACGCGGAGATGCAGGCGCCACAGTCGACGCACGAGGCCGGGTCGATGTGCAGCATCTCCGCGGTCAGGAAGTCGGGCTCGTCCGGCGTCGGGTGGATGCAGTTGACGGGGCAGGCGTACACGCAGGACGCGTCGCTGCAGCAGGATTGGGTGACGACATGGGGCATTGCGAAACGACTTCCGATCCGGGGGTCTGGTCAGGCGGCGCTGCGGACCGGCTCGCTGCGGTAGCGCGAGCTCTTGCCGTCGATCTTCAGGCCCTTCCAGACCAGGCGCGAGGCGGGGTTCATCAGTCCGCTGTCGGTGGCGAGCATCCGCACGTCCGCGAAGTAGTCGCGCAGGGTCTGGCGCGCCTCGGGGGTGCTCCAGAACAGGTCCTTCTTGACCTGCTTCGGGATGTCGAACTCGCGCCAGAACTGCTTCGGCGGGATGACGATGACGTCGCACAGGATGCGCATGATGAGCGGCATCGCCAGCGAGGCGAAGAACCGTCCCACCTTCGACATCTTCGGGACGCGCCGACGCAGGAACTGGTGCGCGAACGAGATGTGCCTGGCCTCCTCGGCGACGTGAATCGCCATGACACCCTTCATGATCGGGTGGATGACACCGTCCTCACGCAGGACGGCCTTCTGGATGTGGTCGATCGGTTCCTCGCCTGCGAGGACGCCCATGAAGAAGATCACCGGCAGCGTCGAGCCTGCCAGTGGGAGGAACGGCGAGACGAAGCGCATCAGCGGCCCCATTCCCGGGGTGTCCTTGCCGATCCGGTTGACCATCTCCTGGAACATCAGGGTGTGGTTGCACTCCTCGATGGTCTCGTGGGTGCAGTACCGGGCCTCGGGCGAGCCGTTCTCCAGCGAGAAGACGTACTGCATCATCCCGCGGATCAGGATGTTCTCGAACTGCAGGCCGACCTTGGCGACATTGGCCTGCCGCCACATGCCGATCTCGATCTGCTTGTCCAGGGGCAGCGCCTGGTACCACGGGTGGCTGCCGAGCGGGTCGCTCTCCTTCTGGAGGACCCAGCGGGGGTCGTTCGGGATCACCGCGAACTCGGGGGAATCCCAGTCGATGTCCTCGAAGGGATCGAAGTGCTTGTGCACCGACGCTTCCGACAGCATCGTCAGGGACTCGTCGTACCTGGCCTGATCGGCTCGATCGGTCGCTGTCGTCAGTGTCATGGCTACTCCCGCTGTCGCTGTCGTTGCTGAGGCGATCGCGCACGGCATCGTCTCTTCGGTGCGGCGTACCGGCCGCGGTGTCTCGATGTTCAGGTAACTGTAACCGTGAGTCGCATGCAAATCCAGGCCTTTGGCCGATTCGATGGCGACATCGGGGAAATTCGCTCAGTCGCTGCTCAGAAACCTGGCGCATACTGGTTTCAGCAGATTCGCCGCATCGGCGGCCCATCCATGGAGCATGATCATGGTTCCGAGCATGCAGTGGCACACCTGGGGCAGCGAGGTGGAGATCCAGGTGACGGAGGGGGCCGCACTCGACGCTGCGGCCGACATCGCCGCAGCCACGCTCACCGATGTCCGCGCCGCCTGCGACCTCACCCGCGGCGATGCCGAGATCCATGCCGTCAACCTCTCCCAGGGCATGCCGGTCAAGATCAGCCGACGCCTCACCGCGCTGATCCGGGCCGCGTTGTGGGCGGCCCGGATGACAGGGGGTGCCGTCGACCCCCTCTCTCATGACACGGCGGACCCGCGCCGGGTGCCTCCCATCCATCCCGAGAGCACGTTCGAGGACGTGCGGCTGGACTGCGACACGGTCTTCGCCCCGTTCGGGGTCTACCTCGACATCACCGGCACCGCGAAGGCAGGCATCGCGGATCGGGTGGCCCACACCGCCGCGGGGGCACTCGAATGCGGTGTCCTGATGCGGATCGGTGACACCATCTCGACCGCCGGGCACTGCCCGATCGGGGGATGGCAGGTGGAGATCGGGGCAGGCGCGCCGATCGAGGTGCTCACAGGGAAGGCGCTGTCCTCAGCACGTCCCGCTGTGCGGGCGGAGTGGGATGCCGACGGCGGACTGGACGGGGTCACGGTGATCACCGAGGACAGCCTGTGGGCCTATGCGGCGGCGGCCGCGGCGGTGAGCCGGGGAGTGGCCGCGCTGCGCTGGCTCGACGAGAACGAACTCGCCGCCCGAGTCGCGTACCGACGGGGCGCGGTGCGCACCACCGACGCGTGGGCGCACCTGCTGCCCCACGGGCATGTGGCGTAGGCGCGCCGGGAGACCTCAGACCGCGCGACCCCGCCTGCTGCGATACCACCGCACCAGGGTGTCGGTTGACGAATCGGCTTGTTCCGCAGGGGCTTCGGGGTTGGTGAGGATCGGGCCGAGCTCGAGTGCCTGGGTCTTGCCCAGTTCGACGCCCCACTGGTCGAAGGAATCGATGCCGAACACGACGCCCTCGACGAAGACCTGGTGCTCGTACAACGCGATCAGCTGGCCGAGCGCCGAGGGGGTGATCCGGGGTGCGAGGATGGTCGTCGACGGCCGGTTGCCCGGCATCACCTTGTGCGGCACCAGTTCCGGTGCGGTGCCCTCCCCCGCGATTTCCTCCGCGGTCTTTCCGAACGCCAGGACCTTGGTCTGGGCGAACAGGTTGCTCATCAGGATGTCGTGCATGCTGCCGGTGCCGTCGAGCGTCGGCAGGTCATCGGTCGGCTCGGCGAACCCGATAAAGTCGGCGGGGGAGAGCCGGGTGCCCTGGTGCAGCAACTGGTAGAAGGCGTGCTGGCCGTTGGTGCCCGGCTCGCCCCAGAAGATCTCGCCGGTCGGCGTGGTCACCGGTGACCCGTCGGCGCGCACCGACTTGCCGTTCGACTCCATGGTGAGCTGCTGCAGGTAGGCCGCGAACCGGCCGAGGTCGTTGGAATAGGGCAGTACCGCACGCGAATCCGAGTCGAAAAAGCTCGAGTACCAGAGGCCGATGAGGCCGAGCAGTACCGGCGCGTTGTCCTCGAGGGGGGCGGTCGCGAAGTGCCGGTCGATGGTGTGGAAGCCCTCGAGGAACTCGCCGAACCCCTCCTTGCCGATCACGCACATCAGCGACAGGCCGATGGCCGAGTCCACGGAGTACCGTCCGCCGACCCAGTCCCAGAAGCCGAACATGTTGTCGGTGTCGATACCGAAATCGGACACCCGCTCGGCGTGGGTCGACACGGCGACGAAGTGTTTGGCGACGGCGTCCTCGCCGAGGGTAGCGGTGAGCCAGCGCCTGGCCGCCGTTGCGTTGGTGAGGGTCTCGAGGGTGGAGAAGGTCTTCGAGGCGACGATGAACAGCGTGGTCGCCGGGTCGAGACCGGCCAGCTTGCTCACCAGGTCGGAGGGGTCGATGTTGGAGACGAACCGGGCCGCGATGCCCGCGTCCGCGTAGTGCCGCAGCGCCCGGTACGCCATCACCGGACCCAGATCGGAACCGCCGATGCCGATGTTGACCACGGTGGTGATGCGCTCGCCGGTCGCTCCGCGCCACTCGCCCGAGCGCAGTCGATCGGTGAAGTGCCCCATCCGTTCGAGCACCTCGTGCACATCGGCGACCACGTCCTGGCCGTCGACCACCAGGGTCGCGTCGGCGGGCAGTCGCAGCGCCGTGTGCAGGACGGCGCGGTCCTCGGAGGTGTTGATGTGATCGCCCCGGAACATCGCGTCCCGTCGCTCCTCGACCCCGGCCGCGCGGGCCAGCTCGATCAGCAGCCGCAGGGTCTCGCGCTCGACCCGGTGCTTGCTGTAATCGATGTAGAGATCGCCTGCCGTCACCGTGAGCTCGCTGCCGCGCTTGGGATCCTCGGCGAAGATCTCGCGCAGGTGCCGCGTCCCGACCTGGTCGTGGTGCGCGCGAAGCTCCTGCCAGGCGGCGGTGGCGGTGATGTCGAGACTCATACGTCGAGACTAGTGGGGGAGAACCGGCGGCGCTCAGCGCTTCCCGGTGCGGGCGCTCCTTGATCGATCGTGTCCGGCGGTTCGCCGAGAGTGCACCTACTGGCGGGACCACTCGCGCGACGCGACGGAACGTGCACACTCGACGGGGCCTTCCATTACGCGCGTGGGCGGGCAGTATGGAGCCATGGACGAGCGAACTCTGATCGAGTCGGTTCCCACGAAGCTCTGGATCGGCGGAAAACAGGTGGACGCGGCGAGCGGCGCGACGTTCACGGTGGTCAACCCCGCGACCGGCGAGCCGCTCGCCGAGGTCGCGGACGCAGGCCCAGCCGACGGCCTGCTTGCGCTCGACGCGGCGGCGGCCGCCCAGCGCGAGTGGGCGGCCACCCCGGCGCGCAAGCGCGGCGAGATCCTGCGGGCGGTGTTCGAGGCGATCACCGCCCGCGCCGACGACTTCGCCCTGCTGATGACGCTGGAGATGGGCAAGGTGCTGGCCGAGAGCAGGGGCGAGGTGGCCTACGGCGCCGAGTTCTTCCGCTGGTTCAGCGAGGAGGCGGTGCGGATCGCAGGCCGCTACACCCACGCGCCAGCGGGCACCGGCCGGATCCTGGTCGGCAAGGCCCCGGTCGGGCCGTGCCTGGCGATCACCCCGTGGAACTTCCCGCTGGCGATGGGGACCCGCAAGATCGGGCCCGCCCTCGCCGCCGGCTGCACGATGATCGTCAAGCCCGCCGCCGAGACGCCGCTGACCATGCTGTTGCTCGGCCAGCTCATCGCCGACGCCGGGCTGCCCGACGGCGTCCTGTCGGTCCTACCGACCTCGAACGCGGCCGCGCTGACCGGACCGCTGATCGACGATCCGCGGCTGCGCAAGCTCACCTTCACCGGGTCCACCGGAGTCGGGCGCAAGCTGATCGAGCAGTCCGCGAAGGGGCTGCTGCGCACCTCGATGGAGCTCGGCGGGAACGCGCCGTTCGTGGTGTTCGACGACGCCGACCTGGACGCCGCGGTGGACGGGGCGATGCTGGCCAAGCTGCGCAACGGCGGCGAGGCCTGCACCGCGGCGAACCGATTCCACGTGCAGAACTCGGTCCGCGAGGAGTTCGCCGCCAGGCTGACCGACCGGATGCGGTCGATGACCCTCGGACCGGGCACCGACCCGGATTCGAAGCTCGGGCCGCTGATCAACCCCGCTCAGCTCGAGACCGTCAGCGAGCTGGTGCGCGACGCGGTCGCGGTGGGGGCGCAGGTGCGACTCGGCGGCCAGGCGCCGGGCGGGCCGGGCTACTTCTACCCGGCGACGGTGCTGGCGGACGTGCCCGTCGAGGCCCGCATCCTGCGCGAGGAGGTGTTCGGTCCGGTCGCCGCGATCGCCGGGTTCGACACCGAGGAGGAGGGCATCGCCGCCGCCAACGACACCGAGTACGGACTGGCCGCCTACATCTACACGCAGAGCCTGGATCGGGCGCTGCGGGTGGCCGAGGCGCTCGAGACCGGGATGGTCGGCGTGAACAGGGGCGTGATCTCCGACGCCGCCGCGCCGTTCGGGGGCGTCAAGTCCTCCGGGTTCGGGCGCGAGGGCGGCAGCGAGGGCATCGAGGAGTACCTGGAGACCAAGTACATCGCCCTGCAGTAGTGGTTGGCTGCGGTCCTACTGGCCGAGCCGGCCGCGGCCGAGGCGCAGCAGCAGCATCGCCAGCGTGTGGCCCTCCTGGCCGAGGTCGCTGAAGCGCTCGAGAACCTTCATCTCGCGGCTGTGCACGAGGCGCGGGCCGCCGGAGGCCATCCGGGTGCGGCCGATGATCTGGGAGACCTCGCTGCGGCGCTTGATCGCGGCGAGGATCTCGGCGTCCAGTCGGTCGATCTCCAGTCGGAGCTCCTCGATCTCGGCCTCGCTGGTGGGGAGGTCGGGGTCGGTGGCATCCGGAACTGAGCCGCCCATGTGTGTTTCTCCTCGTGTCAGATCAGGAATCACAGTTTGCCACGGGCGCGAGGGGCTGACCATCGCCGGGGCGGAGGGCCGGTCCGGGGGCGCCGCTGTCGGTGCGCGGCGGTAGCGTTGACAGCGATGAACACATTCTCAGCAGCAGGTCACGCACGCTTTGTGACGACTCAGTCGCGCACCCCTTCGGCGGCCCTCCTCGAGGGGCTCAACCCGCAGCAGCGCGAGGCAGTGGTGCATGCCGGTTCGCCGCTGCTGATCGTGGCGGGCGCTGGCTCGGGGAAGACGGCCGTGCTGACCCGTCGGATCGCGTATCTGCTCGCCGAGCGGGACGTCGCGCCAGGGCAGGTCCTGGCGATCACGTTCACCAACAAGGCCGCCGCGGAGATGCGCGAGCGCGTGGCGCACCTCGTCGGGCCCCGGGCCAACAACATGTGGGTCTCGACGTTCCACTCGAGCTGTGTGCGGATCCTGCGGATGCAGGCCGCGCTGCTGCCGGGACTGAACTCGAACTTCACGATCTACGACGCCGACGATTCGCGACGGCTGCTGACGATGATCTCGAAGGACCTGGAGATCGACGCGAAGCGGTACTCCGCGCGACTGCTCGCCACGCACATCTCGAACCTGAAGAACGAGCTGATCGACCCGGAGCGGGCCGCGGCCGACGCGGACAAGGACCCGAACGAGCTGGTCCGGCTGGTCGCGAAGGTGTACGGCCACTACCAGGCCCGGCTGCGCGCGGCCAACGCGATGGACTTCGACGACCTGATCGGCGAGACCGTCGCGCTGCTGCAGAACTTCCCGCAGGTGGCCGAGTACTACCGGCGCCGGTTCCGGCACGTGCTGGTCGACGAGTACCAGGACACCAACCACGCGCAGTACGTGCTGGTGCGTGAGCTGGTCGGTGGGATCGCGGACAGCCCGTCCCTCGTCCCGCCCGCCGAGCTGTGCGTGGTCGGCGACGCGGACCAGTCGATCTATGCGTTCCGCGGCGCCACCATCCGCAACATCGAGGAGTTCGAGCGCGACTACCCGGACGCCCGCACCATCCTGCTCGAGCAGAACTACCGATCCACCCAGAACATCCTGTCGGCCGCGAACGCGGTGATCTCCCGCAACACCGGCAGGCGCGAGAAGCGGCTGTGGACCGACTCCGGCGAGGGGGAGTTGATCACCGGCTACGTCGCCGACAACGAGCACGACGAGGCCTATTTCGTCGCCTCCGAGATCGACAAGCTGGTGGACGGCGGCGACGCGAAGTTCGGCGACGTCGCGGTGTTCTACCGCACCAACAACTCCTCCCGGGCGCTGGAGGAGATCTTCATCCGGCTCGGCCTGCCGTACAAGGTGGTCGGCGGCGTCCGGTTCTACGAGCGCAAGGAGGTTCGCGACGTGGTCGCGTACCTGCGGGTGCTGCAGAACCCCGACGACACCGTCAGCCTGCGCCGGATCCTCAACACCCCGCGCCGCGGCATCGGCGACCGGGCCGAGGCCTGCGTGGCCGTGCACTCGGAGCAGCGCGGGGTCGGCTTCGCGCAGGCGCTGCGGGACGCGGCCGACGGCGTGGTGCCGCTGCTGAACACCCGCTCGCAGAAGGCCATCGTCGCGTTCCTCGAGATGATGGACGGCATCCGCGAGACGATGCAGCCAGACGACACCGGGCTGATCGACATCGGCGAGGTGGTCGAGGCCGTGCTCGACCGGACCGGCTACCGGGCCGAGCTCGAGGCGAGCAGTGATCCGCAGGACGGCGCGCGACTGGACAACCTCAACGAGTTGGTCAGCGTGGCGCAGGAATTCAGCTCCGATGCGCGCAACGCCGCTGGCGTGGAGACGGAGATCGACGAGAGCCTCGAGGGCGCGCTCGCGGCGGCGTCCGAGGACGCTCTCGACCCCACCGAGGGCGAACCGGACCCGGGGTCGCTCGCCGCGTTCCTCGAGCGGGTGTCGCTGGTGGCCGATTCCGACCAGCTGCCCGACAACGGCGACGGTGTGGTGACCCTGATGACCCTGCACACCGCGAAGGGCCTCGAGTTCCCCGTGGTGTTCGTGACCGGCTGGGAGGACGGCCAGTTCCCGCACATGCGCGCGCTCGGTGACCCGGCCGAGCTGTCCGAGGAACGCAGGCTGGCCTACGTCGGCATCACCAGGGCCCGGCACCGCCTGTATCTCACCCGTGCGGTCATGCGCTCGGCGTGGGGGCAGCCGATCACGAACCCGGAATCACGATTCCTGCAGGAGATCCCGTCGGACCTGCTGCACTGGCGGCGGGAGGACCCGGGTACCGGCGCCGGTGGTGCGATCGGTGGCGGGCGCCCCCGCGGCGGCCAGGGCTACGGCGGTGGTGGCGGCTACGGCGGCGGCCAGGGCTACGGCGGATCGGGCAACGCCACACCGAGCTTCGGTGCCGCCCGAGCGCGTAACAACCACCTGGTGCTCGCCGTCGGCGATCGCGTCAGCCACGACAAGTACGGTCTCGGAACGGTATTGGAGACCAAGGGCAGCGGTCCGACGGCGACGGTCACCGTCGACTTCGGCTCGGCCGGCAAGGTGCGGCTGATGCTCATCGGCGGAGTTCCTATGGTCAAGCTCTAGCCCGATGGTCAAGCTCTAGGCTGCTACGAGGAACTCCCGAGCGGCGACGGGACGGCGTCGAACTCCAGCGTGGTCGTGGCCGGATCGCCGCCGGGCGCGTCGAAGGTGAAGACCGCGACGTATCGTCCCGGCTCGTTGACCCGGGTGGCCACGGTCGCCCCGCCCAGCGTCAGCGGGACGGTGAGGGTCCGGTCGTCGCCGTCCGGTTCGGTGATGTGGACCAGGACCGGGGTGGTCGCGTCCGCCCCCGCCGGGACAGGGCTGACTGCCATGGCGAGCGTCACCAGGTTGTCCGAGTACACGGTCCCGATCGGTGGCATCGCGGTGATCTGGTAGGTGGCGGCCGATGCGGCTGGTGCCAATGCGAGTGAGACTGCGCCTGCGAGTGCGGCGGCGACGACTGACCCTCGGGAGTAGTTCACGCGAACCCCTTGCTACGTAGACGTCAACGGAGTCTGGCGCACCGAAGGCTAATGCAGACAGTGCCGTTCCGCCGGACGAAATGCCGGGGTGGGTTCGTTCCTAGTCGCGCTCGACGCCCAGACTGATGCCGCGGGTCGCGAGCCAGGGGAGCGGATCGATCTTGTTCTCGCCGCCCAGGTGCACCTCGAAGTGCAGGTGCGGGCCGGTGGAGAAGCCGCGGTTGCCCATCCGGGCGATCTGATCGCCCGCCATGACCTTCTGGCCGACCGAGACGTTGGACGAGTCGATGTGGCCGTAGACGGTGACGGTGCCGTCGGCGTGCCGCAGCCGCACCCACATGCCGAAGCCCTGCGCGGGCCCGGAGTCGATGACCTCGCCGTCGGCGACCGCATAGATCGGGGTGCCGATGGCGTTCGCGATGTCGACGCCCGCGTGCAGCGTGCCCCACCGGGCGCCGTAGCCGGAGGTGTAGGAGCCGACGGCGGGCAGTACGAAGAGCGGGCGACGGGCGGCGGCCTCGCGGGCGGCACGCTCCTCGCTGAACCGCTGGCCCTTGGCGAGCAGGTTCGAGAACTGGCTGAGGTCCGTCGGTGCCGCGATGTTGAGGACCTGCGGAGCCTGCGAGCCCGACTTCGCGGCGGTGTCGGCGGCGAACTGGGCGGCCTGCGGCTCGGCGGTCGCGGCGGTGCTCGAGGAGCTCTCGTCCGCGGCCAGGTTGAGCTCGGCGGTATCGGTGCTGCTTGGGCCGTTCAGGCTGGCCTGCCCCGCGGCGACGACGGCGCCTGCGGCGACCGCGATGACTGCGGCGCGGCCCTTGAGGGCGGTGGGGGGAGTGGGGATCCGGTGCGCTCCACCGCGGCGAGCGGGAGCTGCGAGGTCCGAATCGAAAGGGGGGTCGAGCTGGTCTAGCGAGGTGGAGCGGTAGGTCGTCGAGCGCGGTGTTCCCAGATTCGCGGACCCGATGTAACGATCCGGCACGCGATGCGAATAAGTCTGCGTGGTCTCGTTGTCGCCGAAGTAGTCGAAGCTGGATCTACTGGGTTCTACCTGGGCCTGGTAGCGAGTCTCTACCGCGTGACCTGCGGGAATCGAGTAGACCGTGGTTGCGGCCTCGTTCGCCTGCTCCTGCGGGGCGTACTGGCTGGGCTGGAAGGGTGCGCGATGCCTGGACAACTTGCCGCCTTCCTGTTCGTGATCTGTCTGTGACTTTGACCCCAGCGACGGTAACGAAACGGTTGCGAGCGCCGCAACTCCTAGCGCCATCTGTTTGGGATATGTGAGATGCATCACAGAGTGATCACGGTCGGGCCTGGGAATACGCCGGAACGCGGGTGTAACGGGGCGAGCCGGATTCTTGTGAAGTTCGGTCGAGATCGACGCCGATGACCCGTTAGCGTCGTCCGCGTGGCGCCCTCACCCGATCTCAGAACCAGTTCTCGTGCCAAGCCCGAACGCATCGACGCCAAGGACGGGTTCGACTCGTCCGAACCCTCGCGCAGTCCGGGTCCGGTCGCGATCGCGGCGGTCGCGCTCGCCCTGCTCGGTGTCGCCGCGACAGCGGTCGCCCCCGCGCTCGGCGTCGTCAGCCAGGAGACCGGGCCCGCCGTCGCCGCGGCCACCGTCACGGCCGTCGTCTGTGCGGCGCTGGCACCCGCATTGGCCGTGCTGGCCCTGGTGGGCCGCAGGCCCGCGGTCGCGGGGACGGTGCTGGCGGGTGCGGGCGGAGTGTCGCTCGGGCTGGTGGTGCTCGACCTCCAGCTCCTCGACGACGCGATCAACGCGAACCGACTCGAACTGTTCCGTCCGCTCACCGCCGCGTCGCTCGATGCGGGGCCCGGTTCCTACACGATCCTCGCGGGCCACGTCCTCGCGGTGCTGGCCGGACTGCTCGGACTCGTCGCGGCGGCAAGGGCGTCGCACGCCGACGGCTACGGCCACTCCGACTACCCGGATCACGACGGGGCGGGCGTCGGCAGCCGGATCGGCGCCGGGCTCTCGATTCTCGCGGTGGCGGCCGCGGTGGTCCTCGCCGCGGCCCTCTTCGCGCCGCCGCTGAGGTCGACGGACCCGGTGCTGCTCGTGCCCGCCGTCGTCGAGTCCGCGGCCCCGATGGCGTTGGGCGCCGGACTGATCGGCGTGGCGGTGCTGATCGTGGTCGCCGCCGCGCTGGCCGCGATCTCACCGCTGGGCGCGGCAGGTGCCATCGTCGGGGCGGCGGTGGCGGCGCTCGGGGTGGTCGGCGTGCGACTGGTCGCCGGCCTGCTGGCGGGTGACGGCGTCTCGGTCGGTCCCGGCTCGGTGGTGGCGCTCGCCGCGTGCGCGGTGCTGATCGCGGTCGGCTGCGTGATCCCGGCAGCGGCCGCGGCCAGGGCGCGTCGTGGGCTGGCGCAACTCCTGGCGCAGTCCGCCGCCGCGGCCACGGCGCCCGCGGCCGCAGGCGGCTCCAAGTCCGCCGCCCGCGCGAGGGCGGCCGCGGCGGAACGGGCGAGGGTCGGACGCTGGCACGTGGCCACCGCCGTGGTCGGGATCGGGGCCGGGCTGCTCGGCGCGGTCGGGGCGCTCCTGCCCGTGCTGTCGGTCCCGGACGGGATGCCCGAGCCGCGGATCCTGGCGACGAGGGTGGTGCTGCTGGCAGGGGTGGTGCTCGTGATCGCCTGCGTCTGGTTGCTGCTCTCGGAGTTCGCGACCCTGGTGCGCCCCGCGGTCGGGGTGCTGTGGGCGGCCCAGGTGATGGCGGTCGCCGCGGCGCTGCAGGCGGTGGTGGTCGCGGGCGACCTGCCGGGTGTCGGACCCGGCCCCGGGGCGGCGCTGCTCGCCGTGTCCGCCGTCGCGGCGGCCGCGACCGGACTCCTCGCGCTCTGTGCCGGGTCGGCGGAGCGCGACGGCATCGACACGTCGGTCGACGTGCCCGTCCGGCTGCCGGTGCTGATCGTCGGTTCGGTCGCGGCGCTCGCGTCGGTGGCCGCCCTCGGCCTGCCGCTGTATCGCGGTCTCGACTTCGGCCCCGACTCGTTCGCGCACTGGCCGTGGGGCTGGGATCTGTGGGGCCGCGCGCTCCTCGCGGTCGTCATCGTGGCGGCCGTGGTGGTCGCCGCGCGGTCGAGGGCGGCGCGGGGCGCGTCGCTGATGATCGGCGCGATGACCGGAATGTCCGTATACCTGATGGGGTGGCCGCTGACACGCGCCCGGGTGGCGGAGCCGGCGATGGGCGCGGGGGCGGTCTGCGGGTTCGTCGCGGTGGCGTTGCTCGCGGTGACCGCTTTCATGGTGGTTCGTCGAAATCGCCGGTGAGCTGACGCTCACGCCCCCTTGCGCCGTGAGATATGCCACATAGCATCAATGCGGTCGATAGACGATTGATTCAACTAGATAAGGTCCCGAACGGACCCGCTCCTACCCCTCGAGCGGGCGTCAACGCAGACGAGACGGTGAGCAGATGGATCTCTTCGAATACCAGGCGAAGGAACTCTTCGCCAAGCACGGCGTGCCCACGTCGGCGGGCCGTGTTACCGACACTGTCGCCGGCGCACGCGAGATTGCCGAGGAAATCGGCAAGCCCGTGATGATCAAGGCACAGGTCAAGGTCGGAGGCCGCGGCAAGGCCGGCGGCGTGAAGTACTCCGCCGACGTCGACGCGGCCGTCGCGAACGCCGAGTCCATCCTCGGGCTCGACATCAAGGGCCATGTCGTCAAGAAGCTGCTGGTCGCAGAGGCGAGCGACATCGCCGAGGAGTACTACATCTCCTTCCTGCTGGACCGCACGAACCGCACCTACCTGGCCATGTGCTCGGTCGAGGGTGGCGTCGAGATCGAGGTCACCGCCGAGGAGAACCCCGACGCCCTCGCGAAGATCCCGGTGGACGCCGTCAAGGGTGTCGACCTCGCGTTCGCGCGCAGCATCGCCGAGGCGGGCAAGCTCCCCGCCGAGGTGCTCGACGCCGCGGCAGTGACCATCCAGAAGCTCTGGGAGGTCTTCATCAAGGAGGACGCGCTCCTCGTCGAGGTCAACCCCCTCGTGCGCACCCCCGATGATCAGATCCTGGCCCTCGACGGCAAGGTCACCCTGGACGAGAACGCCGGCTTCCGTCAGCCCGGCCACGAGGCCTTCGAGGACCGGGACGCCACCGATCCCCTCGAGCTCAAGGCCAAGGAGAACGACCTCAACTACGTCAAGCTCGACGGCTCCGTCGGCATCATCGGCAACGGCGCGGGTCTGGTCATGTCCACCCTCGACGTCGTCGCGTACGCGGGCGAGAAGCACGGCAACGTCAAGCCGGCCAACTTCCTCGACATCGGTGGCGGCGCCTCGGCGGCCGTCATGGCTGCCGGCCTCGACGTCATCCTGAACGACGCCCAGGTCAAGAGCGTTTTCGTCAACGTCTTCGGCGGCATCACCGCCTGTGACGCGGTCGCCAACGGCATCGTCGGCGCCCTGCAGACCCTTGGCGACGAGGCCAACAAGCCGCTCGTCGTGCGCCTGGACGGCAACAACGTCGAAGAGGGCCGCCGCATCCTCGCCGAGGCCAACCACCCGCTGGTGACCGTCGTCGCCACCATGGACGAGGCCGCCGACAAGGCCGCCGAGCTCGCCTTCGCAGCGAAGTAAAGGGACTAGAACAATGGCAATCTTCCTGACCAAGGACTCCAAGGTCATCGTCCAGGGCATCACCGGCGGCGAGGGCACCAAGCACACCGCCCTCATGCTCAAGGCAGGCACCCAGGTCGTCGGCGGCGTCAACGCCCGCAAGGCCGGCACCACCGTCTCGCACACCGCCGCCGACGGTTCCGCCGTCGAGCTGCCGGTCTTCGCGACCGTCGCCGAGGCCATGGAGAAGACCGGCGCGGACGTCTCCATCGCGTTCGTTCCCCCGGCCTTCTCCAAGGACGCCATCGTCGAGGCCATCGATGCGGAGATCCCGCTCCTCGTGGTCATCACCGAGGGCATCCCGGTGCAGGACTCCGCGTTCGCGTGGGCCTACAACGTCGAGAAGGGCAACAAGACCCGGATCATCGGCCCCAACTGCCCCGGCATCATCACCCCGGGCGAGGCACTGGTCGGCATCACCCCGGCCAACATCTCCGGCAAGGGCCCGGTCGGCCTGGTCTCCAAGTCCGGCACCCTGACCTACCAGATGATGTTCGAGCTCCGTGAGTACGGCTTCTCGACCGCCATCGGCATCGGCGGCGACCCGGTCATCGGCACCACCCACATCGACGCCATCGAGGCGTTCGAGAAGGACCCCGAGACCAAGATCATCGTGATGATCGGCGAGATCGGCGGCGACGCCGAGGAGCGCGCGGCCGACTACATCAAGGCCAACGTCACCAAGCCGGTCGTCGGCTACGTGGCGGGCTTCACCGCCCCTGAGGGCAAGACCATGGGCCACGCCGGCGCCATCGTCTCCGGCTCCTCGGGCACCGCGCAGGCCAAGAAGGACGCCCTCGAGGCGGCAGGCGTCAAGGTCGGCAAGACGCCGTCCGAGACCGCCGCTCTCGCGCGCGAGATCCTGCAGAGCCTGGTCGTCGAGGCCTGAGTGAGCTGAGCGGCTGAGCGCCGCTCCTGACTCACCGAACGAGGGGCACCTGCCCGCGCTCACCGCGCGGGAAGGTGCCCCTCGGCTTTTTCACCCGGAGGGGCGGGCGCTGCGGGCTCAGGGTTCACACAGAGAAATGCGCTAGCGTTCATTGAGGAATTGACCAGTCGCACAATGCAGACCCTCCCTAGGAGATGTCATGACTTTCACGCCTGCAGGGTCCGGTTACGGTCCAGGCGAGCCGCCGTCCGGGGGACTCGGGTCGAAGGGCCTGCCCTTCCTGCTCACCCTCGGCGTCCTCGGGCTCGCCGTCGTCAACTTCCTGCTCGGGTTCGCCCCGTTCGCGAAGGTGACCACCTTCGGTGACGAGACCCTGACGCAGAGCTCCTTCGAGGCCGGCTACCCGATTCTGGCGCTGGCCTTCCTGCTCTTCGGTGGGCTGCTCGCGGGTCTGTCGCTGCTGCCCGAGCAGCCGTACAAGGGCGCGGCAGCGGCCGCGTCGGTGGTGGGATTCCTCATCGCGTTGTTCTTCATGTTCAGCCTGTCCGAGGGCGTCTCGCTGGCCATCGGCGGCATCCTCGGCCTGATCCTGGCGTTCGTCCAGGCCGGGGTCGCGGTGGCGGTGCTGCTGTTCTCGCTGGGAATGCTCAAGGTGCCCGCCCCGAAGCCGGCCGGCTACGCGCCCCAGGGCTACCCGACGTACGGCCAGCCGCCGCAGGGGTACGGCCAGCAGCAGGCACCCGGCCAGCCCTACGGGCAGGTACCCCAGGGCTACGGCCAGCCGCCGCAGGCGCAGGGCCAGCCGCAGGCGCAGCCGGGATACGGACAGTCGCAGCCCGGTTATGGTCAGCCGCAGCCCGGTTACGGTCAGCCACAGCCCGGTGGCTACGGCCAGCCGCAGGGCTACGCACCGCCCACCAACCCCTACGCCCCGCCCGCGCCGCCTCAGCAGGGCTACGGCCAGGCGCCGCAGGGGTACGGCCAGCCGCAGCAGTCCGGCCCGCAGGACGCCGCGACCGGCCCCGCGCCGCAGTCACCCGAGACGCAGGCACCGGCCGCGGACGACGGAACCGCCGCCCCGACCCAGGCATTCGGATCGGCCCCGAAGCGGGACACGGACTAGCGACGCCCGCGCTCGACGCCCCCCGGTGAGCCGGGGGGCGTCGTCGTTTCGCGACCCGTCGGCGCGCCTGGCAGACCGCCCCGAACCCAGATGTCACCCTCGAGGAGATGAGTTCCTTGCGCAGCAGCGACACCCTCCGCCGTCCGAGCAGGCGGCGGACACCGGCGGCACCGAGGCCGACGCCGAACCCCGAGCAGGTCCGCACCCTGCTCGCGGTGGCGTTGCGGCCTGCCCTTGTCGCGCTGGCGCTGATCGCCGCCTGCATCCTCGTGACGCTGGTCGCGGCGAACAGCGATCTCACCGGCACCAGCGGCGCTGTCGCGGCGAGCTGGCTGGCCGTGCACCAGGTGCAGCTCACCATCGGCGGCGCCTCTCTCGGCGTGCTGCCGTTGGTCCCGACCATCCTGATGATCTGGTCGGTCGCGCGCGGCTGCGCGCATGCCGTCACCGAACAGACCCCGCGACACGAACAACTCTGGGTGCTCGGCGCCGCGCTCGCCGGTCCGTTGCTGGTCACCGCGCTGGCGTTGGCCGTGATCAAGGACGCGTCGTCGGTGATCGCGCTGGCCCCACCCAACGCGCTGGCCGCCTTCGCCTGGGTGCTCGGCGTGCACCTGATCGGTGCAGGCATCGGGATGGGCAGCAAGCTGTGGCGCCCGATCTGCGCCCGCCTCGGCGTCCCGGAGTGGGCGCGCGCGTCGGCCAGGCCGGCCCTGAGGGCCGGCCTGGCCCTGCTGGCGTCCGGCGCGGCGCTGACCGCGGTGGCGCTGATCTCGTCGTGGGCCGAGGTCGGCGAGCTGCTCGAGGCGGGTGACGGCTTCGGCGGTGCGCTCGGCCTCACGCTGCTCTCGATCCTGTACCTGCCGAATCTCGCGGTCGGGAGCGCGGCGATGCTGGTCGGGTCGACCGCGCACATCGGCGAGGCGTCGCTGAGCGTGTTCACCGTCGTCGGCGGGCCGCTGCCTGCGCTGCCCCTGCTCGGGGCGGTGCCAGCCGGGCCGAGCGGCGGCGGCTGGCCCGCCCTGCTGCTGATCCCCGCCGTCCTCGGCGTGCAGCTCGGACGGGACTGCGCGCACCGCGCGGGCGGCCCGTCGGTGGCGGTGCGCAAGGTGCTGGTCGCGGCCGCCGTGGCGGCCCTTGCGCTGGGCCTGCTCGGTTTCGCCGCGGGCGGCGAGCTCGGTTCGTTCGGCACGGTCGGGGTGGACCTCGCCACGTTCACCGGGCTGTCCTTCGCCTGGTTCGCGGTGTTCGGGTCGCTGACCGCGCTGGTCGTGGCCAGGCGCGGGGGTGGCGGTCAGGAGCGGGAGGCGTCGAAGCCCGTCGACCAGCCCGATCCGCCGCGGACCTACACGCTGGCCGCCCGAATGCTCGACCGCCCGGAGCCGCCGCCGGTGAAGGAGCTGCCGGGGGCCTCGTACATCGAGGGCGAGGTGGTGGTCGAGGGCGAAGTGGTCGATTCCGGCGGCGACCCGGCCGCGCAGTCGGGTGATCACGGGGTGGACGCCACCGAGGCGGTGGACGCCGAGATCGACGACGCGGTGGTGGACGCCGAGGTGGCGGACGTCACGTCCGATCCGGCCGAAGCGGACCTGCCCGAGGGCACCCGGACCAGCAGCGACTAGGATTCTTCCCGGCCGGGGCACCCTCCGGTCGCTGGCCCGCACACAGGAGTAGAGCGCTGACTGCCTCGCGTGAGTACTTCCGCCCCGGCTCGACCGAGCCGGTCCGAGTCGTGGTCCTCGCTTCCGGTACCGGGAGCCTGCTGCAGTCGCTGATCGCGGCCGCCGTCGACGACTACCCCGCCCGCATCGTCGCTGTGGGGGTGGACCGCGACTGCGCCGCCGCCGGGCACGCGGAGACCGCAGGCATCCCCGCCTTCCGGGTCGGACTGCGCGATCACGCCGACCGGGCCGCATGGGACCGGGCGCTGACCAAGGCGACGGACGCGTACCAGCCGGACCTCATCGTCTCCGCCGGGTTCATGAAGATCCTCGGTCCCGAGTTCCTCGACCGCTTCGGCGGCCGCATCATCAATACCCATCCCGCTCTGCTGCCCTCGTTTCCCGGCGCGCACGCGGTGCCCGATGCCCTGGCCTACGGCGTGAAGGTCACCGGTTCGACCGTGCACCTGGTCGACGCGGGGGTCGACACCGGACCGATCCTGGCCCAGGAGCCGGTGCCCGTGCTCGAGTCCGACGACGAGGCGAGCCTGCACGAGCGGATCAAGACGGTGGAACGGCGACTGCTGGCGGAGGTTCTCGCCGCCGTCGCCACCCGAGGTGTTATTTCCGATGGACGAAAGGCCGTGATCCCGAAGTGACCGAACGTAAGGCTGTGCGCCGCGCATTGGTGAGCGTCTACGACAAGACCGGCCTCGTGGAACTGGCCACCGGGCTGCACCAGGCCGGGGTCGAGCTGGTCTCCACCGGCTCCACGGCCTCGAAGATCGCCGACGCGGGCATCCCCGTCACCAAGGTCGAGGACCTGACCGGCTTCCCGGAGACCCTCGACGGTCGCGTGAAGACCCTGCACCCGCGGGTGCACGCGGGCATCCTCGCCGACACCCGCAAGGACGAGCACCTCGATCAGCTCGTCGAGCTGGGCGTAGAGGCGTTCCAGCTGGTGGTCGTGAACCTGTACCCGTTCACCGCCACCGTCGCGTCCGGCGCGACCCCTGACGAGTGCGTCGAGCAGATCGACATCGGCGGCCCGTCGATGGTGCGCGCCGCCGCCAAGAACCACCCGTCGGTCGCGGTCGTCGTCGACCCGGGCAAGTACGAGGACGTGCTCGCCGCCATCTCGGCCGGCGGATTCACCCTGGCCGAGCGCACCGCACTTGCCGCGCAGGCGTTCCAGCACACCGCGTCCTACGACGTCGCGGTGGCGAGCTGGATGACCTCCGTGATGGTCGAGTCCGACTCCCAGTTCCCCGAGTGGGCAGGCGCGAGCTGGAACCGCACCGCGGTGCTGCGTTATGGCGAGAACCCGCACCAGGCCGCGGCGCTGTACGAGGACCCGGCGGCTCCCGCGGGACTCGCGCAGGCGAAGCAGTTGCACGGCAAGGAGATGTCGTACAACAACTACACCGACGGTGACGCCGCCTGGCGCGCCGCCTTCGACCACGCCGAGCCCGCGGTCGCGATCATCAAGCACGCCAACCCCTGCGGCATCGCCGTCGGTGCCGACATCGCCGAGGCGCACCGCAAGGCGCACGCCTGCGATCCGGTCAGCGCGTTCGGCGGCGTCATCGCCGCGAACCGCGAGGTGACCGTCGAGATGGCCGAGCAGGTCGCCGAGATCTTCACCGAGGTCGTGATCGCGCCGTCCTACGCCCCCGGTGCCGTCGAGGTGCTGGCCCGCAAGAAGAACGTGCGGGTGCTCGAGGCCGCCGTCCCGAACGCGACCGGCGTGGAGCTGCGCCCGATCTCCGGCGGCGCGCTGCTGCAGGAGCGGGACGTGCTCGACGCCGAGGGCGACGACTCGGCCAACTGGACCCTGGTCACCGGTGACGCGGCCGACGCCGCGACCCTGAAGGATCTCGAATTCGCTTGGCGCGCATGCCGTGCCGTGAAGTCGAACGCGATCCTGCTCGCCAGCGACGGCGCCTCGGTCGGCGTCGGCATGGGCCAGGTCAACCGCGTCGACTCGGCGCACCTGGCCGTGCAGCGCGCGGGGGACCGGGTCACCGGTTCGGTTGGTGCATCCGACGCGTTCTTCCCTTTCCCCGACGGCTTCCAGGTGCTCGCGAACGCGGGCGTCAAGGCGGTCGTGCAGCCGGGTGGTTCGGTCCGTGACAACGAGGTGATCGAGGCCGCGCGCGAGGCGGGCGTCACGATGTACCTGACCGGGGCGCGCCACTTCGCGCACTGAGGTTCTTCTCGCGCCGACGTTCTGACGAAGGTGCACGCTCGCGGGTTCTCCCGCCGAGTGTGCACCTTTCGTCGTTTCCACCCGGGCGATGCCCCGGTATGTGCACGCTCGACGCCGCGGCCGCGGCGGTGGTCAGGCGGCCGAGCCGGAGATCACGATCCGGGCCGCTCCGCGGTCGAGCAGCTCACGGGCCAGGTCGGTCGCGGCCGCTCGCTGGGCGGCGTCGGTGTGGGAGAGGTCGAGGGTGACCGCGTGGCCGGTGAGGTCGGCGGGCAGGGACGTCAGCGGCGGTGCCGTGGACAGTTGGCTGATTCGAAGCTTCATGGGGAACTCCTCGTTCTGGACTTCTCGAGTCTGTCTGTGTTGTGTGTGCGGAAGGTTTCCGCTCGGGGGTGTTCGGGTAAAAGAAAAGGCACCCGGGCGAGTGCCCTGGGTGCCGAGAACGGATCCGCTACGTCAGGATCGTTCTCGGGATACGCGCTTGGCCGACATGTGGCAATGCCACGCGGGTACGGCGCTGAGGTGCGCGTAGTGCGTCATGGTGGCCGTCCCTTCGGTCTAGGCGTCGTTGGTTAGGCGAGAACGGTACAGCACACCGGGACCCCGCGCATCTCCAATATCCGCGCGGTGGTCGCCGAGTGTGCACCTACCGATGCATCGGCCGAGGTGGGGCGTCGGAAACTGCACACTCGGCGGACCGTCAGACCGGGGCGCCCGCCGCCCGCAGTGCGGCGCGGGCGCGGGCCGCGACGGTGTGCGGACGCAGTCGCAGCTGGGCGGAACCGACGCGCACCACCCGCCACCCGAGAGTCGTCAGCAGCTCGAGCCGCTCGAGGTCCCACGCGCGCTGGCTCTCGTCGGTCCAGTGCTGGTCGCCGTCGTACTCCACGAGCACCTTCCAGCGTTCCCACCCCATGTCCGATCGCGCGACGACGCGGCCGCGCGAGTCCCGGACGAGGATCTGTGTCGCCGGGCGCGGCAACCCGCCGTCGATCAGCAGCAGCCGGGTTCGCGTCTCCTGCGGCGACTCCGCGCCGCCGTCGACGAGTTCGAGGACCTGGCGGAGCTGGACGATTCCCCTTGCCCCGCGGTGGTTCTCGGCCAGCGCACCGATCTCCCCGGGCTTCGTGTCGGTGGCATGGCACAGCGCATCGAGCGCCTCGACGGCGCGGTCGAACGGCAACCGACGACCGAGGTCGTAGCCGGTGCGGGCCGGGGTCGATGCGATCCACCCACCCGCGACGCAGATCTCGTCAGGGGCCAACGCGTCGCCGTGGATCAGGACTCCCCGCGTGCCGCGCCTGCTGCCCGTTCGGAACAGCTCCGCGCGAGCGCCCGGATCGATCCACTTGGCGCCGTGCACGGCGGCGGCGGACATCCCGGCGAGGATCCCGTCCTCACCGGCCCAGAGTGCCGCGGCCCGGGCGCGGAGGATCGCGTCGAGACCGATTCCCTTGGCGATGTACACATCTCGGTGGATCTGGTGGTGGTCCAGGCGCAGCTGCCGGTCGGTCAGGGCGCCTGCCGTGACCGCGGCGCTCCCCAGGAACGGTTCGTCGAATTCCCCCATGCCTCGACACTGACCGACGGGTCGCCGCGGCGGTGGGGCCTTCGGTCACCTGTGGACACCCGATTCGGTTGTCCACAGATCGGTCGAGAGTGCAGCTGTCGGGGCATCGGTCGGGTAGGCGCGACGGCAGGTGCACACTCGACGACGGCCGCGGTGCCAGAGACGACCGCGGCTAGGGCGGACTAGAGCCCCGCGAGCCAGTTGCGGAAGCCGGCGCCGAACTCCGCGGAGTAGGGCAGGTCCTCGATGTAGTCGGCACCGGTCGAGTCCCGCTCGCCGATCTCCTTGAGCACGTGGTTGGCCGTGGTCATCCGGACCGACGTCAACGCCACCGCGGACAGCGCCGCGTCCAGCGCGTCCACGTCGGCGTCCGCGACCTGGGTGTCCCGGGCCGAGCAACTGGTCAGCACGGGCAGTCCGGCGGGCAGCGCGCCTGCCAGCACACGCGGGTCGAGCGCGTCCTCCTCGGCGAGCGCCTTGGCGTTGACGGGCACGAACCCGGCCATCCGCAGCGGCTCGGGCAGGTCGTCGGGGAGGGTGCCGTCGGCGCGCAACGACTCGACGGCCTCGGTCAGCGCGGTGCGCAGCTCATCGGCCAGCTCGAGCGGGAGCGCCCCGGCACCGAGGGCCCCGTCCACCTGCGCGTTGATCTGCCGGGTCAGCAGGTCGAGCAGCCGGACCGCGAGCGGCTCGAGCAGGCCGAGCCCGGCGAGGGCCGGGGCGTCGTCGGCGACGGCCAGCGCGAGCCCGACGAGCGCGCCCTCGCTGTGCCCGATCACCAGCAGCCGGTCCGCATCGACACCGGGTTGCGCCGCAAGGTAATCCAGCCCGTCCGCGGCCGCGTCGACGAAGGTGGAGAAGCCGAGCCCGGCGACGTCCTCGACCTCGTACGGCCCGAGCCCGGTCTCCCCGCTGCCGAGCTTGTCGTAGCGCAGGCTCGCGAAGCCGGCGTCCGCCAGCGTGTCGGCGAGGAAGCGGAGGGTGCCGATGGACCCGGGCATCAGGGCGCTGTCCCCGTTGCGGTCCGTCGGCCCGCTGCCTGCGAGGAGCAGGGCCGCTGGCACGGGGCCCGACACACCGTCGGGGACCCGAAGGTTGCCGTGCAGGGTGACGTCGCCGCTGGCAAAGGTGATCTCGGTGTCGGCCATGGCCCACTGTCTACCAGAGCGCGGGGCAGGGGAACGAGCCCGTCGGCGCCGCCCCGCGGGCTACCATCGCGCTCATCACGCACCGTGCCTGCGGCCGCGGGATGGTCTCGTGGAGAAGGGCGGCGGCTGGGTGCGCGACGGGGACAACGCCTCACACATCCTGACCGCGGTGGCGCGGCCGCTCTCGGGGCGGCTGCCCGCGATCGCCACCGGCCTGGCCGAGCAGATCCTCGCCGAGGACGGCGCCTACGCGGCGCTGGTCGCCCCCGTGGAGCTGCGGGACACGATCCTGCACAACCTGCGTCAGGCCATGACCTCGATGCTGGACCGCTCCGAGGATCGTCCGGTCGACCTCTCCGACGCCGCATGGACCGGCCGGACCCGCGCCGAGCAGGGCCTGCCGCTGTCCTCGCTGCAGGACGCGTACCGGCGCGGCTGCCGGCTGCTCTGGCAGGCCATGATCGAGACGGTGGCGGAGGAGTACCCGGCCTCGCTGCCCGACCTCTTGCCGTGCGTCGGCGACCTGTGGGACATCGTCGACCTCCTCGTCGGCGCGGTCGCCGATGCCTATCAGGAGGCGGAATCCGAGCGCCTGGCCCGGGACGGCGAGCGGCGGAACGCGGTGCTCGACGTCCTGCTGGGCGGGCCGGGAGCCGACTTCCCCGTCGGCGGGGGAGCCGGCCTCGTCGCGGAGGCGTCGGCCTTTCTCGGCCTGGCCGAGCGCGGCCGCTACGCGGTGGCCGTGGTGCGCTCGGTCGGGCGGGGCGCCGGTCTGCCCCGGGACAGGGGGTACGCGGCGACCGGGGGCCTCCACATCCTGTGGCGGATCCGCGCGGACCACGAGGTGGGGCTGATCTCGCTCGGGTCGGACGAGGTGGCCGAGCCCGCCCGGCTGCTGGAGGAGCAGGGTGTGTCCGCCGGGATCAGCCCGGTGGTGGGCTCGCTGGCCGAGCTGGCCAGGGCCCGTTGGCTCGCCGAGATCGCGCTGCAGACCTGCGCGCCGGGCACCGACGAGGTGGTGGTGCTCGACCGGCGACTGCCCGTTGCGCTGGTCGCCGCCCAGCCGGACCTCGCGGAGCGACTCCGCACGGTGGTGCTGGGCCCGGTGCTGCGGTTGCCGCCGGTCGAACGCGACCTGCTGCTCGACACCGTGACCGCCTGGCTGGACGCCGGCGGCTCGGCGGCGGGCGCGGCCTCGGCGTTGTTCTGCCACCGCAACACCGTCCTGAACCGGTTGCGGCGGATCGAGGATCTGACCGGCCGTTCGATCACCGACCCGCGCGCGATGATCGAGCTGGCCCTGGCCGTGGAGGCCGCCCGCCGATAGCCCGATCTGGGCGGCCGAGCCAGTGCGGGGGCCGCCCGATTGTGCTCGGGCACAAGGCCCGCGCGGAGATCGGCTTTCCGGCAACGGGCGGCGGGGGTGCGGCATAGCTTTCACGCCAGTACTCCCCGTCACCGGGCAGGAGACATGCTGTGCCGGTGCACAACGCGCCCTCGGGCGACTATCGAAAGGGAAGAGGTTCGCGCATGCGCACTCGCACTTCCATGGTCAGGGCCTGGCTGGCCGCCGCCGTCACGGCCGCGGTCACCGCGGTGACACTGACGGCCGTCGCCGCCCCCGCTCAGGCCGAGGGCATCCCGAGCGTCGGGCGGAACTGGGCCGCGCCCGGTCCCTACGCGCCCGAGGTCAGCATCGGTGCGGTGCACACGCTGTACTACCCCCAGAACATGGGGGCGCACGGGGAGAAGCACCCCGTGGTCATCTGGGGCAACGGCACCGGGGTGCTCCCCGGTGCCTACACCCTGCTGTTGCGGCACTACGCCAGCCACGGCTTCATCGTGGTCGCCGCCAACACGCCCGCGAGCAACTTCGCGATCACCATGCGCAGCGGAATCGACCTCATCGAGGGTCTCGACGCCGACCCCGCCAGCGTCTTCCACGGCAAGGTGGACCTGGACCGGATCGGCTCGGCCGGCCACTCCCAGGGCGGATCGGGTGCGATCAACGCCGCCGTCGACCCCCGGGTGGACACCGTCGTCGCGATCCAGCCGGGCCCGCTCAACGACGTCGATCTGATCGACGAACCGGTGCTGTTCCTCGCCGGTCAGTTCGACGCGATCGTGTGGCCGGTCCTGGTCAAGGGCATGTACAACGACGCCGACCACGTCCCGGCCGAGTATGCGGAGCTGCGCGGCGCCACCCACTTCGGCACCGGTATCTCGGGCGGCGACATGCGCGGCCCGTCCACGGCGTGGCTCCGGTACTGGCTGATGGACGACCAGAACGCCCGCGCCGAGTTCTTCGGCCAGAACTGTGGATTCTGTTCGGACAGCGGGCAGTTCTCCGACTTCCGCCGCAACGGTCTGGCCAAGCAGATCCCCTGACGCCGGTGGTGTTGGCGCTGCGGCGCGTCCTACGCCTGCCGCAGCGCCCGCACTCGGCGCACACCCTTCCACGCGAACCACAGCAGGGCGGCGAGCAGCACCGGGATCAGTAGCGGGAGAACGAATGCGACCAGCACCATGACGAACGAGAGGACGTCCTCGACCACCGAGATCACCGGATTCGCCAACCCGGCGGTACCCGCCGTGCTCGCCGCCCTTGTCCCGGTCTGGGCGGCGCTGAACGCCAGTGCGGTCGGCGCACCGACGATGATGCCCGCGATCACCGCACCGGTGGGGCCGAGATCGGTGAACACCGCGCCCGCGGCGATCGCCGCCGCGATCGGCCGGGTGAAGGTACCGAACACGCCGAGGGCGTTGTCCACGACGGGGATCAGGTCTGCGAGCAGTTCGACCGCGGTCGCGACGGCGAGCGCGACCAACGCGCCCGTCGAGCCGACCCAGGCGAAGCTCTCACCGAGGGCGATGCCGAACAGCTCGAAGTGCGCGGCCGCACTGAGCATCAGCAGCGGAAGGAAGGTGCGCAGCCCGGTGGCCGCGGCCAGACCGAGTCCGAGCAGGACGGGCAGCAGCCAGGTCTCCATGGGCAGAGTCTAGGAGTCTTCGGCGGCGTGCCAGCCGGATTCCCGACCGTGCCCGTCACGGGCTGGGGGTGGCCTCCGTCGGGGTCGGCGGCAGCTGTGTCACCCGGGGATCGCCCGCGTCCGCGAAGTAGTCGCCCCTGATGGTCACGTCCACCCCCTCCGGCGCGTTGACCGCCCGCATGACCAGCGTGAGCACCGCGGCGACGATGATATTGACCACGAACGCCGTCAACGCGATGTAGCCCATCTGTGCGATACCGGGGATCGAGGCGAGCGAGCCGGCGAAGTGCGGCGCGGTCGCGGACGAGACGTTGTACGCCGCGATCGTGCCGTACACCATGCCGACCGCCCAGCCCGCGAGCAGCGCCCAGCGGTGGAACCAGCGGGTGTAGAGCCCGAACACGATGGCGGGGAAGGTCTGCAGGATCCAGATGCCGCCCAGCAGCTGGAAGTTGATGGCGTTCTGCTTGTCGAGGGTCAGCACGAAGATCAGCGCGACGAACTTGACGAACAACGAGGTCAGCTTGCTGACCTTGGCCTCCTGCGCAGGCGTCGCGCCGGGCCTGAACCATTCGCGGTACACGTTGCGGGTGAACAGGTTCGCCGCCGCGATGGACATGATCGCCGCAGGCACCAGCGCGCCGATCGCGATCGCCGAGAACGCGACCCCGGCGAACCAGGCGGGGAACGCGTCCTCGAACAGCTGCGGGACCACCAGCTGCGCATTGGGTTTGCCGTCGAGGCCGATCGGCTTGGTGCCCGCGGCGATCGCCACCCAGCCGAGCAGGGCGAGCAGGCCAAGCAGGAACGTGTAAGCGGGCAGGATCGCGGCGTTGCGCCGAATGGTGTTGCGGGACTTCGACGACAGGGTGGCGGTGATCGAGTGCGGATACATGAACAGCGCCAGCGCGGAGCCGAGCGCCAGGGTCGCGTAGGCCCAGTACTGCTGGCTGTTCGGGATGAACGTCCCTGTCGGCTTGCCGGTGGCGGGATTGGGGGTGGTCATCTTGGCCTCGGCGGCGTCGAAGATGTGGCCCCAGCCGCCGTAGCGGGACGGCAGGTAGATCACCGCCACGATGATGACGAGGTAGATCAGCGTGTCCTTGACGAACGCGATGATCGCGGGTGCCCGCAGGCCCGACGAGTAGGTGTAGGCGGCCAGCACCGCGAACGCGATGAGCAGCGGCAGGTCCCTGGCGATCACGTTGTCCGCGCCGCCGATGCCGATGACCTCGAGCACCGCCTGGATGCCGACCAGCTGCAGCGCGATGTACGGCATCGTCGCGAGGATGCCGGTCAGTGCCATCGCCAGCGAGAGCCACCGGGAGCCGTACCGGCCGCCGACGAAGTCCGCGGTGGTGACGTACCCGTGCCGGTGGCTCACCGACCACAGCCGCGACATGAAGACGAAGATGATCGGGTACACCACGATCGCGTACGGGATCGCGAAGAAGCCGCTCACCGAGCCGAGCGCGAACATCGCGGCAGGCACCGCGATGAAGGTGTAGGCGGTGTAGATGTCGCCGCCGATCAGGAACCACGTGACCCAGGTACCGAAGCTGCGGCCGCCGAGCCCCCACTCGTCGAGGGTCTGCAGGTTCGACGCCCGGCGCCAGCGGGAGGCCAGGAAGCCCATCACCGTCACGAGCGTGAACAGGGCGATCAGGACGGCCAGTGCCACGCCGTTGACACCGGTCTCGCTCGCGGCCAGCGTGGTCGTGGTGTTCACCGGTCGGACCCGTCGCCGTCGACCTCCTGCGCGGGCCCGTCGGTCATCGGCCGGTGCGGGCGGGCCCTCAACACGATCCGGTAGGCCGACCAGGTGGCGCCCGCGCAGAGGAACACCCACAGGAACTGGTACCAGAAGAAGAACGGCACGCCGCCCAGTTCGGGGCCCGTCCGCGCGTAGCTCGAGACCCACAGGATGGCGACGATCGGGAGCAGCAGCAGGACCACGGCGAGGGCCAGCAGGCGCTTGTTCGCAGGTGGGGTGGTGTTGTGATCGTGCTCCGCGGTCATGATGGGCGCTCCGCATCTCGACGCGGCGGACTGCCGAGTGCAACCCGCACCCGCGGAAACTACCCCGCGGTGTGCCGCGGTGTCGGCGATCCGAGGTCTCGAATCGGCCACGCGGCCCGCGGCTCGGTAGATGCCGATTTGGCCACACGCGTGCCGAATTCGCCGAACGCTCGTAGCGTGAAGTGGTGACTGCCACCGCTCCCGATGGTTTTCCGCGCACGGTCGGCGAACTGCGCGCGTCCGGACACGTGCTGCGACCGGTCCGGGACGAGATGCGAGAGAACCTGCTCGCAGCGTTGCGTGACGGCCGCGAGCCGTGGCCGGGGATCGTCGGTTTCGGCGACACGGTGCTGCCGCAGCTCGAGCGCGCCCTGATCGCGGGCCACGACGTCGTGCTGCTCGGCGAGCGCGGCCAGGGCAAGACCCGGCTGCTGCGCACCCTGCCGCTGTTGCTCGACGAGTGGACCCCGGTGATCGAGGGTGCGGAGCTGGGCGAGCACCCGTACGAGCCGATCACGCCCGCCTCGATCCGCCGCGCCGCCGCCATGGGTGACGAGCTGCCGGTGGCCTGGCGGCACCGCGACGAGCGCTACTCGGAGAAGCTCGCGACGCCGGACACCTCCGTGGCGGACCTGGTCGGCGACGTGGATCCGGTGAAGGTCGCCGAGGGGCGCAGCCTCGGGGATCCGGAGACCATCCACTTCGGGTTGGTCCCGCGCGCGCACCGCGGCATCGTCGGCATCAACGAGCTGCCCGACCTGGCCGAGCGGATCCAGGTCTCGCTGCTGAACGTGATGGAGGAGCGCGACATCCAGGTGCGCGGGTACACGCTGCGGCTGCCGCTGGACGTGCTCCTGGTGGCCAGCGCGAACCCGGAGGACTACACGAACCGCGGCCGCATCATCACCCCGCTCAAGGACCGTTTCGGCGCCGAGATCCGCACCCACTACCCGGCCGCACTCGAGGACGAGGTCGCGGTCATCGAGCAGGAGGCGCACCTGCGCGCCGAGGTGCCCGACCACCTCCTGGAGATCCTGGCCCGGTTCACCCGACTGCTGCGCGAGTCCGCCTCGGTGGACCAGCGCTCGGGCGTGTCCGCCCGGTTCGCGGTGGCGGGGGCCGAGACCGTCAGCGCGGCCGCCGTGCACCGCGGCGCGGTGCTCGGCGAGGCCGACCCGGTGGCGCGGCCGGTCGACCTGGGCACGGTGATCGAGGTGCTGCGCGGCAAGGTGGAGTTCGAGTCCGGCGAGGAGGGGCGCGAGCTGGACGTGCTCGAACACCTGCTGCGCCGGGCGACCGCGGACACGGTGCGCGAGCGGCTCGGCGGGGTGGACCTGGCGCCCCTGGTGGCGGCGGTCGAGGCGGGCGGGCCGGTGATCACCGGCGACCGGGTGACCGCGAAGGACCTGCTCGGCGAGCTGCCCGAGATCGACGTGCTGGACGAGGTGGCCGCGCGCTTCGGTGCCGAGAGCACGGGGGCGCGGGCGTCCGCGGTGGAGCTGGCGCTGGAGGGGCTGTACCTGGCCCGGCGCATCGCGAAGCTCCCCGACGACGACGGACAATTGGTGTACAGCGGATGACCGAGCCGCCGCGCCCCAGCGCCCGGCATCCCCGGTCCGGGGGCCGGGGTGATCCGCACCGGGCGCGCTACGGGCCGTACCAGGGTGGCCCGGACCCGCTGCTCCCGCCGGTGGACCTGCGGGAGGCGCTGGAGGCGATCGGCAACGACGTGCTCGAGGGCGCGTCGCCCCGGCGGGCGCTGCGCGAGCTGTTGCGCCGCGGCACGGCGGACACGCGCGGCCTCGACGATCTCGCCGCGCGCGCGAATCGGCGCAGGCGAGAGCTGTTGGAGCGCAATCATCTCGGTGGCACCCTCGACGAGGTCCGCGAGCTGCTGGAGCGGGCGTTGCTCGCCGAGCGCAAGGAGCTGGCGCGCGCGTTGGACGACGACGCCCGGTTCTCCGAGTTGCAGCTCGACGAGCTGCCGACGTCGACGGCCCAGGCCGTGCGGGACCTGTCGGAGTACCGCTGGCGCGACGCGTCCGCCCGCGCGGACTACGAGAAGATCCGCGAGCTGCTCGGCCGGGAGTTGCTCGATCAGCGGTTCGCCGGGATGAAGGAGGCCCTCGCAGGTGCGACCGACGAGGACCGCGATCGCATCGACGCGATGCTCCGCGACCTGAACGACCTGCTGGACAAGCACTCTCGCGGCGAGGACACCCAAGCAGACTTCGACGAGTTCATGGCGGCGCACGGCGACTATTTCCCGGAGAACCCGCGCAACACCGAGGAGCTGCTCGATTCGCTGGCGCGGCGGGCCGCGGCTGCGCAGCGGCTGCGCAACTCGCTCACCCCGGAGCAGCGCGCCGAGCTGGACGCGTTGGCGCAGCAGGCGTTCGGCAGCCCCAGCCTGATCGATCAGCTGGAGCGGCTGGATTCGAACCTGCGGGCGGCGCGCCCCGGCGAGGACTGGGACGGCACCCAGCGGTTCCGCGGCGACGACGGCATGGGTCTCGGGGAGGGGACGGGGGCACTGGCGGACATCGCCGAGCTCGAGCAGCTCGCCGAGCAGCTCTCGCAGCAGTACGCGGGCGCGCAGCTCGACGACATCGACCCCGAGGCGCTGGCCAGGCAGCTCGGTGACGGGGCGGCGGCCGACGCCCGCACGCTTGCCGAACTGGAGCGGGCGCTGCAGCGGCAGGGCTTCCTCGCGCGCGGGGCGGACGGCCAGTGGCGGCTCTCGCCGAAGGCCATGCGCCAGCTCGGACAGTCGGCGTTCCGGGATGTGGCGCAGCGACTCTCGGGTCGGCGCGGCGAGCGCGACACCCAGCGGGCAGGCGCGACGGGGGAGCCGACGGGGGCCAGCAGGGGCTGGGAGTTCGGTGACACCGAGCCGTGGGACGTGACCCGCACGGTGACGAACGCGGTGCTCCGGGCCGCGACGGGCGGCTCCGCGACCTCCCTTCCTGTGCGGCTGCGGGTCTCGGATGTGGAGGTCGCCGAGACCGAGCAGCGCGTGCATGCCGCGGTCGCCCTGCTCGTCGACACCTCGTTCTCGATGGTGATGGACGGCAGGTGGGTGCCGATGAAGCGCACGGCTCTGGCGCTGAACCACCTGATCACCACGCGGTTTCGCGGCGACGACCTCCAGCTGATCGCGTTCGGCCGCGTCGCCCAGCAGCTCAGCCCGGCCGAGCTGGCCGGGCTCGACGGCGCATGGGACCAGGGCACCAACCTCCATCACGCGTTGCTGCTGGCCGGCAGGCACCTGCGGCGCAACCCGAACGCCCAGCCGGTCGTGCTCATCGTCACCGACGGGGAGCCGACGGCACACCTGGAACCGGACGGGCACGCCTTCTTCGACTATCCGCCGCATCCGAAGACGTTGGGGCTCACCGTCCGTGAGTTCGACAACCTCGCACGGCTCGGCGCCCAGGTGACGATCTTCCGGCTCGGCGACGATCCGGGGCTGGCCAGGGTCGTCGACCGGATGGCGCAGCGGGTCGGCGGCCGGGTCGTGGCCCCGGACCTGGACGGGCTCGGTGCGGCCGTGGTCAGCGACTACATGCGGCGCCGCTCCGCGGCCCGTGCGCGGGTCGTACCCCGGTCGGGGTGAAGATCGCGCACAGTCCGGGCCGCTATCCGCTGATCACCTGTCGGTTCCCGAGGGGCGCGGCGAGCTGGACCTCGAGGGTGGCCTGCACAGCGATCATGACGCAGACCCTGTCGACCGCGTCCGCCCTTGTGCCGGTGCGCAGCGCGATGGTGACGGAGGAGGCGGACTCGGTGACCGTGGCGTCGGCGCCGTAGCACTCGGGCGCCCCGGCGGTGAAGTGAACTGCCACGCGGTCGCCGGTCTCGCCCACGACGGTGTAGGACTCGAAGGGGGTGGGGTGCGCCTCGACGATGGTCGGGTCGGCCGTGAACACCATGCCGGGCTCGGCGTCGGGGTCGTTCACCGGCGGCGGTGCCGGGCTCGTCACCGCGACGATCGGCGCCTGGGTGGTCACCGCGGGCGAACTCGGGGCGGTGGCCGGATCCGACGCGTCGCCGTCGGAGCAACCGGCGAGGGCCAGGCTGAGCAGGGCCGCGACGGCGAGGATGCGCATGGGCTCACCGTAGCCGGAGATCGGCCGGGTGAGCGTCAGGCCAGTGCCCAGGCGACGAGCGCGATGGCGGGGATCGAGGCCAGGGTGGTGACGAGGGCGGTGTCCCGTGCGAGCACCGTGCCGCGCCGGTAGCGGCTCGCGTACACGAACACGTTCTGCGCGGTCGGCAGCGCGGAGACGACCACGACGGCGAACAGGTCGTGGCCGTCGAGGCCGAGCAGGAAGCGGGCCATCAGGTACGCCAACACCGGTTGCACCAGGATCTTGAGCACCGAGGCGAGGGCGATCTCGCGGCGGGGACTGACGCCGCGCTGGAGTACCCGGACCCCGTACAGCGACAACCCGAAGGCCAGCAGCGCCCCCGGCACGGAGGCCCCGCCGATGATCCGGAACGGCTGGATCAGGGATTCCGGCAGCGTCCAGCCTGCGATGGCGACCACGAGTCCGGCGATCCCGGCGACCACGATGGGGTTGAGGAACGGGGTGATGAGCGTGTCGCGGATCGAGGTTCCCTTGCGGGTGGTCGCCAGGTCGAGCGCGGTCAGCGCGATCGGGGAGTACACCACGATCTGGAACAGCAGCAGCGGTGCCACGAACGACGCGTCGCCGAGCACGAACACCGAGATCGGGATGCCCAGGTTGGCGGAGTTCACGTAGGAGGCGGCCAGCGCGCCGATCGTGGATTCGGGCAGGGGCCTGCGCAGCCAGCCGAGCGCGATCGCAAGGTACACGCCGCCGACCACGAAGGCCGTGGCCGCGGCCACCGCGAGGGTGGGGGAGAAGACCGTCGCCAGGTCGGCGGTGGCGAGGGTGTCGAAGAGCAGCGCGGGAGTGGCGACGAAGAACACCAACCGACCGAGCACGAACTCGCCGTGCTCGCCGAGCACCCGCGTCCGGCCCAGGATGTAGCCGATGGCGATGACGACGAAGATGACCGTGAAGCCCGCGAACACACCTGACACCCCGCGGACCTCCTCGTAGAACCCGCAAGAGTCTAGTCGCTAGCCAGGCGAAGAACTCCGGTGCGCCTCGAGGGCCCGGCCAGGGAGTGCATCATTGATCCACCCGTCGAGAGGAGTGCCATCCATGCGAGCCTTCCGTGTCGTGCGCCGAGGAGCCGTTGCAGTGGTGCTCCTGGCCGGCCTGGCAGCCTGCTCCTCGGACGGCGGCGGGACCGCGGTGCCCGAGCCGTCGGCGGCGCAGTCGTCCCCGGCGCCGACGTCGGCGGTGACGTCAGAGGCGACCCCGTCCGCGGCCGAGGGCACACAGGCAGCCGGCCCGTACACCGCGACCACGAGCAGGTCGACCGGCGACACCGGGCGCGTCCAGTACGACGTCACGCTGCCGCGTATCGAGGGCGGGAATCCCGCGGTGGCCGCCGAGTTCAACGAATCCGTCGCGGCGGCGCTGCAGGACCAGGTCGACGGTCCCGGCGACGAACGGTTCACGTTGACGGGCAGGGAGGCGTTCGCCAGGGTCGGGGGACGAGTGGTCAGCGGCCTGCTGGTGACCTCGTGGAATGCCAACCCGCCTGGGGCGCACCCCACCCCGCTGGTCGCCACGGTGGTCGTGGGCGCCGACAATGCCGAGCCGATCACCCTGTCGGCGCTGTTCTCCGACCTGCAGGCCGGGCTGAACCGGCTCTCCGAGGAGTCCGCGCGGTTGTTGCCCGCCACCGCGGCCGGAGCGGAATTCGAGCGCGAGGGAATCGAGCCGACCGAGCTCAACTTCGCGAACTGGCTGCCGACGCCTGCTGGCATGGAGATCCATTTCTCGGACTACCAGGTGGGCCCGCACGCGATCGGACTCGTGGTGATCACGGTGCCGTGGGACCGGCTGGCCGACGTCATCGCGCCGGAGCAACTCGACGTGGTCCGCAGCTGACCGCCGAGTGTGCAGTTGTCGGGGCAAACGCCGAGAGGGAGTGTGGGTAGCTGCACACTCGGCGAGGCGCCAGGGAACGCAGAAGGCCGCGCAGTCCTTGCGGACTGCGCGGCCTCGGCTTCTGCGCTGACTACCGGCTGGTGCTGGTGAACGGCAGCAGGGCCATCTCGCGGGCGTTCTTCACCGCGACGGCCACCTGGCGCTGCTGCTGCGGGGTCAGGCCCGTGACACGACGGCTGCGGATCTTGCCGCGGTCGGAGATGAACGTGCGGAGCAGGTTCACGTCCTTGTAGTCGACGTGCGTGATCTTCGCCGCGAAGAGCGGGTTCTTCTTGGGCTTGCGACCCGCGTCAGCGCCGCGCGGCTTCTTGGACGGGGCTCTCTTGACTGCCATTGCTTCCCTTACGGCTCGAATTACCAGCTGGACTTGCGGACGCCTGGCAGTTCCCCACGATGGGCCATCTCGCGCACACGCACACGAGACAGGCCGAACTTCCGTAGGTGACCTCGCGGACGTCCGTCCGCAGCGTCACGATTTCGCAATCGTACCGGACTCGCATCGCGCGGCAGACGCTGCAGGGCGGCGCGGGCGCTCGCACGCTCCTCGGCGCTGCTCGACGGTCGCCGGATGATCTCCTTCAGTTCGGCCCTGCGCTCGGCGAACCGGGCGACCACGAGCTTGCGCTGCTCGTTCCTTGCGATCTTGGACTTCTTGGCCATGCCTAGCGCTCTTCCCTGAAATCGACGTGCCTGCGGACCACCGGGTCGTACTTGCGGAGCACCATCCGGTCCGGGTCGTTGCGGCGGTTCTTGCGGGTCACGTAGGTGTACCCGGTGCCTGCGGTGGACTTGAGCTTCACGATCGGACGGATCTCGTTGCGTGCCATCAGACCTTTTCTCCCCGTGCGCGGATCCGGGCCACGACGGCCTCGATGCCGTCCCTGTCGATGGTCTTGATGCCCTTGGCGGAGACGGTCAGCGTGATGCGCCTGCCCTCGCCCGCCAGGTAGTACGTCTTCTTCTGGATGTTCGGGTCCCACCGGCGGTTGGTCCGCGTGTGGGAGTGGGACACGGACTTACCGAAACCCGGTTTGCGTCCGGTCACCTGGCAGTGCGCCGACATGGCGTTCCTCCTGAGCCCTCTCGCATAGAGATGACAATCATTTTCGACAACAGCGTGAGTTCACTGTAGCGTTGCCTTTGGCTAATGACAATCGTTACCGAAAGAGGTGTTGAGGTGAGTGATCGGCGGACGCCGCTCGTTCTGGTGTCGGGGTGGTCGGACGCCGTCGACGCCACCACGCGTGCCCTGCTGGGGGAAGGGACCGTGCTGGTCCATCACGACCTCGAGCACCTGCGGGAGGGCGTCCTGCGCCGCACGGTCACCGGGGCCGACGGCATCGCCAGGACCCACCTCCTCGAGCTCGCCCACGGCTGCGTGTCCTGCACGCTCCGCGAGGACCTGCTGCCGCTGCTGCGCCGCCTGCACGCCCGCAGCTCGGTCCGTCGGATCGTGCTGCACCTCGACCGGGCGCTCGAACCCGAGGCGCTGTGCTGGGCGATCGAGCACGTCGCGGTCGCGGGCGTGGTCGGGCAGATCGACGGCGCGGCATCGCGCGACGTGCGGGTCGAGGCCGTTATCACCTGCGTCGACGCCGCCACCTGGCTCGACGACGCGACCGGCGACGACGGACTGGAGGATCGGGGATTGACGGCGGGCGGCGACGACGAGCGCACCGTCGCGCAGCTGGTCGTCGGGCAGGTGGACTACGCGGACGCCCTCGTCGTCTCCGGCCGCGCCGCGGACGGCTGGGCGCAGGCGAAGCTGCACGCCGTGCTGGCCCGGCTCGCGCCGTCGGCTCCGATCGACTGGGTGGCCGATGGCGGCGCGGTCGAGGCCGAGCGGCTGCTGGCGCGGATTCCCGCGGGCGCCAGGCGCGGTGAGGTCGGCGACGCGCACTCGGCCCTGCTGCGTGGGCAACCGCCGCTCGCCCCGGACTGTGGCGTCGCGCTGGTCGAGTTCACCGCGAATCGCCCGTTCCATCCGGAGCGCCTGCACGAGGCCGTCGACGTGCTGCTCGACGGCGTGGTCACCGCGCGCGGCCGACTGTGGCTGGCCACCCAGCCCGAGCACGTGTGCTGGCTCGAATCCGCGGGCGGCGGGCTGCGGGTCGCGTCCGCCGGGCGCTGGCTCGCGGCCATGACCCCGCAGGAGCAGGAGACGGTACCGACCGCGCGCCGTGCCCTTGCCGCGCTGCGCTGGGACGAGCGGTTCGGCGACCGCGACACCTCGCTGGTGGTGCTCGTGCACACCGCGGACCCGGACGACATCGACCGGGCCCTGCGGTGGGCCCTGGTCACCGACGAGGAGCTGGGGCGCGAGCCCGACTGGGCGAGCTGGCCGGACCCGTTCGGGCAGTGGCACCTCGACCCCTGCGAGGACGCGGGCACCGAGGTCGGGCAAGGACCGCAGGCAATCGACTCGCTACCCGGCGAGACCAACAGAGAGGATCGCGCATGAAGAACGGCATCCACCCCGACTACCACCCGGTGGTCTTCCAGGACTCGGCCACGGGGTCGAACTTCCTGACCAGGTCCACCATCGTCAGTGACCGCAGCATCGACTGGGAGGACGGCAACCGCTACCCCCTCGTCGTCGTCGACGTGACCAACGAGTCGCACCCCTTCTGGACCGGGGCCGCCCGGCTGATGGACACCGCGGGACGCGTCGAGAAGTTCGAGCGCCGGTACGGCAAGCGCGCGCGCTGACCACCACACCCCGACCCAACAGGAGGAGCAGGAAATGGCAGTCCCGAAGCGACGCATGTCGCGCTCGAACACCCGCAGCCGCCGAGCCCAGTGGAAGGCCACAGCGCCGGACCTGGTCGAGGTGACGGTCGGCGGGGTGACCCACCGGGTGCCGCGGCGACTGGTCCGCGCGGTCCGGCTCGGGCTCTACGAACCCGGCGGGCGCTGACCCGATGGCCGTCGGCCGGTCCGGGACCGGCTGACGGCTGACCGCCTTCCGCCGTGGCACCCTGGACCGGTGCTGCTCAAGGTGCTGGAGTTGATCGGCGTCGTGGCGTTCGCCGCCTCCGGCGCCCTCGTCGGCGTCAGCAAGCGCCTCGACATCTTCGGGGTCTGTCTGCTCGGGGTGTTCACCGCCATCGGCGGCGGTGTCATCCGCGACGTGCTCCTCGGCATCCACCCGCCGACCGCGCTGAACACCTGGCCGACGTTCACCACCGCGCTCGTCACTTCCGTGATCGTGTTCTTCCTGCACCCGGCGGTCTCCAAGCTGCGCCGCGAGATCCTGGTGCTCGACGCGCTCGGCATGGGGCTGTTCGCGAGCAGCGGGGCGGTCATCGCGTTCGCCGCGGGTGCCAGCGATCAGGCCGCGTGCCTGATCGGGGCGACCACCGCGATCGGCGGCGGCGTGCTGCGCGACATGCTCGTCAACGAGCTGCCGCTGTTGCTGCACCGCGACCTGTACGCGGTGCCCGCGCTGATCGGGTCCACAGTGACGGTCGCGTGCCTGGAGCTCGGGCTCTCGTCCGACCTCGGGCTCGTGGTGGGCACGGTGTCGGCCTCGACGGTGCGACTGCTCGCCCTGTGGCGGCACTGGAACCTGCCCGGCCCCCGGATATCCGAGAGCTGAGAGGTCACGATTGACCGTCGCCGCTCAGACCCCTCTCAGCGTGATCTCAGTTCGTGGGGTCAAACTGTGACCATGCGCATCCTGGTGGTCGACGACGACCGTGCCGTGCGGGAATCCCTCCGCCGCTCCCTGACCTTCAACAGCTACACCGTCGACCTCGCCGTCGACGGCGTCGACGCGCTCGAGAAGGTCGCGGCGGCGCGGCCCGACGCGCTGGTGCTGGACGTGATGATGCCGCGCCTCGACGGGCTCGAGGTGTGCCGTCGGCTGCGCAGCACCGGTGACGACCTGCCGATCCTCGTGCTGACCGCGCGGGACTCGGTGTCGGAGCGGGTCGCGGGCCTCGACGCGGGGGCCGACGACTACCTGCCCAAGCCGTTCGCGCTCGAGGAGTTGCTCGCCCGGCTGCGCGCCCTGCTGCGCCGCGCCGCGCCCGACGTGGGCGCCGAATCCGAGGCGATGGCGTTCGAGGACCTCACGCTGGACCCGGTCACCCGCGAGGTCACGAGGGCCGGCCGTTCGATCAGCCTCACCCGCACCGAGTTCTCACTGCTCGAGATGCTGATGGCGAATCCGCGCCGGGTGCTCACCCGCAGCCGCATCCTCGAGGAGGTATGGGGCTACGACTTCCCGACCTCGGGCAACGCACTGGAGGTGTATGTGGGCTATCTGCGACGAAAGACCGAGGCGGAGGGGGAATCCCGCCTCATCCACACCGTTCGCGGTGTCGGCTACGTGCTCCGGGAGACGCCTCCGTGATGGTTGCCCCCTTCGGTCGGAACGGCGCCGCCACGAACGGCACCGGCGCCAACGGTGAGCCGACGCCGATGCCCGAGATGCGGCCACCGATGCCGCTGACCCGGTCGGTGTCGCTGCGTTGGCGCGTCACCCTGCTCGCGGCCTCGGTTGTGGCAATCGCGGTGGCGGTCATGGCCATCGCCGCGTACGCGGTGGTCTCGCGCGCGCTCTACGCCGAGGTCGACTCGCAGCTGCGCACCCGCTCGGCCACCCTCATCGACAACAACCTCGACGCGATGGACTTCCGGTACATCTCGCTGGCGACCTTCTACTCCAACGACATCAGCGTCGCGCTGATCTTCCCGGATCAGAACGTCTACATGCCGCCCGGCTCCAACGCGCCGATCGGGGATGCCGAGATGTCGGTGGCCAGGGGCGAACACGACACCGCCCTGCGCACCGTCGACGGCCAGCGGGTGCTGACCCAGAAGACCAATCTCGGCAGCACCCTGGTGATCGCGCAACGCCTGGCCACGACCGGGGAGGTGCTCGACCGGCTCGCGTGGGTGCTCTTCGTCGTCGGCGGGTGCGGAGTCGGACTCGCCGCCCTCGCCGGAATGGCAGTGGGCCGAACCGGATTACGGCCGATCGCGCGTCTGACTGCGGCCGCCGAACGGGTGGCCAAAACCGACGACCTCACCCCGATCCCGGTCACCGGCAACGACGAGTTGGCCCGGCTGACCGTGTCGTTCAACACGATGCTGCGGGCCCTCGCCGAGTCGCGAGACCGGCAGAGCCGGCTGGTCGCGGACGCAGGCCACGAGCTGCGTACGCCGCTGACCTCGCTCCGCACCAACATGGAATTGCTCATCGCCGCGGGACGGCCCGGGGCGCCGCAGATCCCGGACGAGGACATGGCGGAGCTGCGCGCCGACGTGGTCGCACAGATCGAGGAGCTCTCCACCCTGGTGGGCGACCTCGTCGATCTCGCCCGCGAGGACGCGCCCGAGACCGTGCACGAGCGGATCGACCTCAGCGACACCGTTGAACGCTCGCTCGAGCGGGTCCGCAGGCGGCGCAACGAGGTCGACTTCGAGGCGCAGACGATCCCGTGGTTCGTCTACGGCGACGGTGCAGGCCTCGCGCGGGCGGTGCTGAACGTGCTCGACAACGCGGCCAAGTGGAGTCCGCCCGGCCAGGCGGTCCAGGTGCGGATGAAGCAGCTCGACAACGGCCGTCTCGCGCTGACCGTCGCCGACGCGGGCCCCGGGATCCCGGAGGAGGACCGGCAGCTGGTGTTCGAGCGGTTCCACCGGTCGACCGCCGCCCGTTCGATGCCCGGATCCGGGCTTGGCCTTGCCATCGTCCGGCAGGTCGTGGTCAAACACGGTGGCACGGTCGAGGCGGGCCGGTCCGAGCTCGGGGGCGCCCTCATCACGATCGTGCTGCCGGGAGAGGGCGAGTTCGTGCCGGGAGGACAGGCGACCGGAAGGGTCTCGGCAAACTGACAGCCTGATCTCAGCACCCTCTCAGACCGCCCGTGCACAGTCGTCAGTAACGAGATCGAACAGAGTGCGCCGAGGGCGCGCAGGGGAGAAACGGATACCAATCGCGATGACCGACGACCACAGCAGTCAGCCGAACCAGCCCCAGCCGGGCCATGAGCCTGCACCGTCGCAGCCCAGCCACCAGTCGACCGCCCCGACCGTCGGAATGCCGCAGGCAGGCCACGAGCAGGCGTCGGCCGAGGCGACCGCGGCGTACCCGCAGTACCAGCAGCCCTACCAGCAGCAGGGGTACGCGCAGGCACCGTACGGCGCGTACCGGCCGACCGAGCAGTACCCGACGGCCGGGGCAGGCGCCGCCGCTCCGACCGCGGACCCGGCCACCGCGCCGGGTGCGGCCACGGCCGTCAAGCCGCGGCCCTCTCGCGTCGCCCTCGCCACGGGCGCCATCGCGCTCGCCCTGGTCAGCGGCGGCATCGGCGGGATCGCCGGCGCCTGGGCCGCGGGCGACAACGTCGGGCCGGTCACGAACTCGCTGAACGCCCCGAAGGCCAACGCCAAGCCTGCGGCCAACGCGCCCGCGGGCTCCGTGCAGGCGGTGGCGCAGAAGGTGCTGCCGAGCGTGGTGCAGATCCAGGTCGCGGGCAGGCAGGCCGAGGGCGAGGGTTCGGGCGTCATCCTGTCCTCCGACGGGCTGATCCTGACCAACAACCACGTCGCGTCGGGCGCGGGCCCGGACGGCAAGATCATGGTCGCGTTCTCCGACGGATCGACCGCCGCGGCCAAGCTGATCGGCACGGACCCGATGTCGGACCTCGCGGTGATCAAGGTCGAGGGCAAGAACGACCTGACCCCGATCGAGCTGGGCAACTCCGCCGACCTCCAGGTCGGTCAGGGCGTCGTGGCGATCGGATCGCCGCTCGGGCTGGCAGGCACCGTCACCAGCGGCATCATCTCCTCGCTGAACCGGCCGGTGTCCACCAGCGGGGAAGCGGCCAACCAGAGCACGGTCATCGACGCCATCCAGACCGACGCGGCGATCAACCCCGGCAACTCCGGCGGTGCTCTCGTCGACATGGAGGGCAGGCTGATCGGTATCAACACGGCGATCGCCACCCTCGGCGGCGCCCAGGCGGGCGGCCAGCAGAGCGGCTCGATCGGCCTCGGGTTCGCGATCCCGGTCGACCAGGCCCGGCGCATCGCCGACGAGCTGAGCAAGACCGGCAAGGCCTCGCAGGCGATCATCGGTGTCACGGTCGCCTCCAAGGACGATTCGCACGGGGCGGGCGTCAAGGACGTCTCGCCGGGCGGGCCGGCCGAGAAGGCCGGGATCCCAGGGGGCGCGGTGATCACCAAGGTCGACGACCGCGTCATCGACAGCGGTGACGCCCTGATCGCGGCGATCCGTTCGCACGCACCGGGGGACAAGGTGAAGATCACCTACACCGACGCCAAGGGACTCGGCGAGAAGACCGTCGAGGTCACCCTCGGCACCGCGCCCACGCAGGGCGGTCGCTGATGTACCCGACGAACGGCCGTGCCGACAGGCACGGCCGTTCGTCCGTCGCGGTCCGTCGGATTCACGGGCGGTCGGGGCCGACCGTGGTGCCGGGCACTACCGTAGGAGTCATGGACATCGAAGCCACACTTGCCGGGCGTGCCCTCGTCGTGATCGTCGACGACCGCGCCGCCCACGGTGCAGAGGTCGACGCGATCGGACCGCTGGTCACGGAACTGCTCGGAGAGGCGGGCTTCCTCGTCGACGCGACCGTCGCGGTGTCCGCGGACGAGGTGGAGATCCGCAACGCACTCAACACCGCGGTGATCGGCGGCGTGGACCTGGTCATCTCCGTTGGTGGAACCGGGGTCTCGCCCCGCGACGTCACCCCCGACGCCACTGCGGCGGTGCTCGACCGCGAGATCCCGGGGATCAGTGAGGCGCTGCGCTCGTCGGGCCTGGCGGCAGGCGCGCTCGACGCCGGGCTGTCCAGGGGACTCGTCGGGGTCTCCGGCAGTACCCTCGTGGTGAACCTGGCATCGTCCCGAGCGGCCATTCGCGACGGGATGGCCACGCTCAGCCCGCTCGCCGGTCACGTGATCGGGGAGCTCTCCGGGATAGAGGACTAGTCATCGCCGACCACGCCGAGAACGCACCCAGCCGGGACCCGATCGATCGGGCCCGGCTGGCGCGTATCTTCGGCGATGTCCTGCCCGAGACCACCAGGGACGAACGTTCCAACGGTTCGGCCGAGGAGTCCTCGTCGGCCGATGATTGGCTGCGGCGACAGGTTCCCCCGCACCACGGTTGATCCCCCTTTGTCCGATTGCGAAAATCGGCATGGGAGTCCGCGACATTGACGGTGATGAAACGCCGGGTGAACACCTACCCCCGCCGAATTGTCAACCCTTCCGCGCAGGCCTCTCCGAATTGCGAAACGCAACCTTGACGAAGTGATGCGGCTCACCCGGTTTTCCGGTTCTCCATACATTGCCATGCTGGTCAGGCGTGGTTAATCTCCTCCGCGAGTCAGTACAGGAACAGGGTCGGCGGAGCTCAGAAATGCGCGTCTGCCGGGACCTTTTCCCTCGAATTCGAGGGAAATATCTCCGGCGAATCTCAGCCCCGCATTGATCACCTCGAGTTCACCTCGTGGTCACCATTGTTGGCAATACTTCGCCGGGCCGTATGGACCACTCATCAGCCTCGGCGGTCGAGGTTGAGAAGTAGCAGAACCTTTGAGGGGAACGAATGAGCGAGAACCGCAAGTCCGGCCTGCGCCGTGGCGCCCGCATCGCAGGCGCAGGCGCCGCTGCGGCGGTGGCGATCGGCCTGATGTCGACCGGTGCGGCGAACGCCGACACCCTCGTGCCGCTGCCCGACGGGCAGAAGGCCGGACCGGGAGCGGTCGTCTCCCGCACCGGCGAGAGCGCCCTGATCTCCCCGTCGCTGGCCGCCAACGGTGCCGGCCGCACGGCGTGGGTCTCGGGCACGGTCACCGCCGATGTCAAGGGCATCACCAAGGAAGGCGAGGTGGGGCCGTTCAACGGTGCCACCAACGACAAGGGCACCAACAACTCCTCGACGCACGGCGTCTCGCGGATCAGCACCGGCTACATCGTCGGCTGCCAGGTCGACATCACCGGCCTCGGTGGATCGATCGGCGCGGGCATCGACCTCTCGGGCCCCTCGATCTCCGGTTCGCTGACCGTCCCGGTCTCCGCGGGTCAGGTCAAGTTCGTGAACGTCGCGGGCAAGGACATCAAGAAGAACGGCAAGTACTCGGTCCAATACCAGGACACCCAGCTCGAGATCCAGAACTGCGGCGGGTTCGCCCAGGCCCGTTCCTACACGGTGGTCGAGATCGTCGGCGACAACTACTCCAAGACCACCCTGTACGGCCAGCCCTTCAGCATCGGCTGACCTGATCTTCTTCGCCCACACACTTTCTCGCATTCGCGAACCCAGACCCTCAGAGGGGAACAATGAACGCCAGTAAGAACGGCCTGCGCCGCGGGCTGCAGACCGCCGCCGTCGGTGCCACCGCCGCGATCGCCCTCGGCTTCCTGTCCGCAGGCGCGGCGAACGCCGACACCTTCGTGCCGCTGCCCGACGGCTCGATCACCGAGACCCTCGTCGACGGCACCGTCGTCACCGTCAGCCGCACCGGCGAGACCGCCAACATCTCCCCGTCGATGGGCTCGACCGC
>NZ_BCXA01000025.1 GCF_001894865.1 Rhodococcus maanshanensis NBRC 100610
TCGAGCGGGCGGAGGGTGAACGTCGCGGTGAAGGGGTCGATCTGACTGCCCTGCACCTCGCCGACCACCGCTCCCGGCGCGATGCGGTAGCTGATCACCTGTCCCGCGCGGGCGGAGCCGCGCCCGCGCGCGATCCGGCCGGAGTCGGCGATCCGCTCCATCGAGGACACCAACGCGCGGCCCCACCAGGACTGGGCAAAGGGGCCGCCGCGCGACGCGCGCGACGTGCCGAACTGGCTGAAATCGGTTCGACGCCGGTTCATTCCCCCACCGCCTCCTCGCCGAGCATCATCAGTTCGCGGAGCTCGTCGGTGGACATCTCGGTGATCCAGTTCTCGCCGGTGCCGACGGCGAGGTCCGCCAGTTCCGACTTGCTCGCCAGCATCGCGTCGATCCGCTCCTCGAGGGTGCCGACGCACACCAGCTTCCTGACCTGCACGTCGCGGCGCTGACCGATCCGGAAGGCCCGGTCGGTCGCCTGGTTCTCGACTGCGGGGTTCCACCAGCGGTCCAGGTGCACAACGTGATTGGCCGCGGTGAGGTTGAGCCCGGTACCGCCTGCCTTGAGCGAGAGCAGCATGACGGGCGCGGCGTCCCCGCCCTGGAACCCCTCCACCATCGCGTCGCGCTTGGCCCGCGACACCCCACCGTGCAGGAACGGCACCTCGGCGCCGAACCGCTCGGCCAGGTACGGGGCCACGAGCGAGCCGAACTCGCGGAACTGGGTGAACAGCAGCGCACGCTCGCCGTCGGCGAGCACCGACTCCAGGATGTCCTCGACGAGGCCGAGCTTGCCGGACCGGTGGCTGCCGCGGCGCAGCATCGGCGAGCCGTCGCCGAGGAAGTGGGCCGGGTGATTGCACACCTGCTTGAGCCGGGTCAGCGCCGCGAGCACCGCGCCCTTGCGGGCGGCGCCCTCGGTGTCCCTGATCCGCTCCATCATGTCGTCGAGCACGGCCCGGTAGAGGGAGGCCTGCTCTGCGGTGAGATTGGCGCGCACGGTCATCTCGAACTTCTCCGGCAGATCCGAGATCACCTCGGGATCGGTCTTGACCCGACGCAGCACGAACGGTGAGGTGACGGTACGCAGCCGCGCCAAAGCGCCCTCGTCGTGCTCGCGTTCGATGGGGACGGCGAACCGGGCCCGGAACTGCTGGGCGCTGCCGAGCATTCTCGGGTTCACGAAGTCCAGGATCGAGCGCAGCTCGTCGAGGCGGTTCTCGACGGGGGTGCCGGTGAGCGCGAGCCGGTGCGCCGCCGGGACGGCCCGGGCCGCCCGCGCCTGCGCGGTGCCCGAGTTCTTGACGTGTTGGGCCTCGTCGAGCACCACCCGGCGCCAGCTCTGCTCGCCGAGGGCGGCCGTGTCCCTGGCCAGCAGCGCATAGGTGGTGATCACCAGGTCGTGTTCGGCCACCATCGCGGTCAGCTGCTCGCCGCGCAGCCGGTCGGTGCCGTGGTGGACGAGTACCCGCAGGCCCGGCGTGAACCGGGCGGCCTCGCGCTGCCAGTTCCCGACCACGGACATGGGACAGACGAGCAGGGTCGGCCCCTGCGGCTCCGTCCCCGCGGCGCGTTCGTGGGCGAGCAGCGCGAGCAGCTGCACCGTCTTGCCGAGGCCCATGTCGTCCGCGAGCACCGCACCGAGCCCGAGGTCGCTCATGAACACGAGCCAGTCCAGCCCCCGCCGCTGATAGGGCCGCAGCCGGGCCTCGAGCCCGGGCGGCTGCGGCACGCTGGTCGGCCGCGCTCCCGAATCGAGCAGTCCCGCAACCCAACCGGTGGTGGTGATCTCCTCAACCGGCACCGGCGGCGGTTCCGGGGCGGTGAGCTCGCCGAGGAGGTCGGCGAGCGTGTTCCCACCGGCGCCTGCCTGCCGGATGACGTACTTGGCGGCCCGCGCGAGGGCGGTCTTGTCGGCCTGCACCCACTGCCCGCGCAGCCGGACCAGGTCGGTCTTGGCCCGGGTCAGCTGCGCCATCTCGGCGGGGGTGAGCACCATGTCCCCGAGCGCGAGCTCCCAGTTGTAGGCGACGAGCTGGTTCATCCCGACCGCGCTGTCCTCGGTGTCGGCCGCCACCGCCGGGCTGGTGACCCGCAGCCGCAGCGACGGGGCCACCACGCTCCATGCGCGCGGCAGCATCAAGGTGACGCCCGCGTCGGCCAGCACCTGGGCCCCGTGCGCGACCAGGTCTGTCACCACCTCCAGCGGCAACAGCAGGTCAAGGCTGTCCGGGTCCGACGGCACCGCGCGGAGCATCGGGTAGGCGGCCATCGCCTCGGCGAGCTTGCGCACGCCGACCGTGAGGGCCTTGGGATCACCCAGGTGCACCGGCACCGGGCTGGGCGCCTCGCCCTCGGGCCGCAGGCAGACCTGCAGCCGCCAGAGCACGGGGGCGTCGTCCTCGACCGCGAGCTCGTCGTCGTCCTCCGGTTCGAGCAGCCGCAGGACCAGGTCCGGCTCGTCGACGGTGAGGCTCTGCCGCCACTGCTGCAGATCGGTGGCAATCCGTTGGGTGCCTTCCGCGAGCGGGGTGCCCGCGGCGAGGGCCGCGAGCAGCGGGTGCTCGCCGCCGTCCCGGTCGCCGAGCAGGTCGCGCACGATCGGATCGGTGATCTCGAAGACGAAGTCCTCGAGGACCTTTCGCGCACCCGCCGATCCGCGGAGCACGGCGGGCGTCGCCGCCGCCAACTCCGAGATCCAGGCCCGCTGCCGATCGCCGCCGACGAGCCGCCACCGGGCCCACCACTGGCCGTCCGCGCGTTCGAGCTCGGGCACCACCCGGCCCGCCCTGACCCAGGTCCGCACTCCCGTGGCGACGTGCGCGAGGAAGCGGAGGTCGCCGGGGAGACCGGGAACCGGGCCGGTGGGGAGGTCGAGCAACAGCGCGGCCGCGGCGGGCGGCGCCAGCGCGAGGGCGGGCACCGTCACCTCACCGAAGGTGCCGTCGCCGTTCGGCAGCGACACGGTGACCCGGTGCCGGAACCTGCGGCCCAGGGCGCGCCGCAGCGAGGCGGGCAGGTCCTCGATGTCGTGGTCCGCAGGCTCGGGTGCGCCGCCGTCGCGCCACAGCATCAGCCCCGATCCGGGGGACCACACCGCGTGCACCATCCGCCCATCCAATCAGGCAGCCACGACAGGTTGCGATGGCGCTGGATTAATCCGTCTGACCAGCGGGATAATGGGCCATTGACGGAACCCGTCGGGAGCGAGACATGACCATCTTGGTTCAGGTGCTCGAACAGGGCTACTCGCACAGCACGCCGTGGCAGCAACGGAGATACCAATTCGTCGACGCCGCGCACATCGTCGGCCTGCGGCTGGACGGGCAGTCCGGCGTGTGGCTGGACATGACCAGGCCCGGCGAGTCGCACCAGTTGGCGCTCACGCCCTCGCCCGACCTGTCCATCTACTTCCTGATGCGGGTCTTCGACGACATCGCGAACTGTGAGCGCCAGGGCGGCTCGTGGTTGATCGGCCACGACGGCAGCAACCTCGATTCCATCACCGCCACCAGGTTCCCGATGCCCTGACGGTGCCTGCCCGATTTCACCCCTATGCAACCAACCGAGCACTTGCTAGGTTGCTGTGATCCGCAATCACAGTGATCCATCCAACAATTGGGGGGTACATGTTCCGGGCATCACGCACCGCGGCCTTGATCGCGACGCTGGCCGCACTGGTCCTGCCGTTCGCAGCGGGAACGGCCCAGGCCGAGCCGCTACCCGAGAACTACAACTTCTTCGCGGGCATCCCGGACGAGCTGGCCAACCCCGGCGGCTCGCTGCCCGGCGCGAACGACTTCGGATGCAAGCCGACCGCGGAGCACCCGCGACCGGTGGTGCTGGTGCACGGCACGGGCGGCGGACAGCAGACCAACTGGGGCGCCTACGTCCCGATGCTCAAGAATGCGGGCTTCTGCGTGTTCGCCCTGACCTACGGGGCGATCCCCGGCGCACCATGGCCGGTCTCGGCGATCGGCGGGATGGGTCCGCTCGAGAACAGCGCCGGTGAGTTCAAGACCTTCGTCGAGCGAGTGCTGTCCGCCACCGGCGCAAAGACCGTCGACGTCGTCGGCCACTCGCAGGGCACGCTGATCCCGACGTACTACCTCAAGCACCTCGGCGGCGAGGGCAAGATCACCAACTACGTCTCCGTCGCGCCGCCGTGGCTGGGCCTGACCACCCTCGGCGTCGACGCGCTGCCCGCCTTCGCCGAGAAGTTGGGCGTGGCCGAGACCTCGATCCCCGTGTGCCAGGGCTGCGGGGAGATGACCGCCGATTCGGCACTGATCAAGAAGATCAACGCAGGCGGCACCCCCTACGTCAAGGGCGTGAACTACACCAACATCTCCACCCGGTACGACGAGGCCATCGCCCTGTCACAGGGCCAGGTGCCCGGGCCTCCCGGATACACGGTGAACAACATCGTCGTGCAGGACACCTGCGCGCAGGACTACTCCGAGCACGCCGCCGTCGCCGGCTCCAAGCGCGCCGCGTACATGGTGTTCAACGCGCTCGACCCGGCGCACCGGCGCGAGGTGCCGTGCATGTTCGTCCCGCCGTTCACGGGCTGATCGTCCGGGTCGGTGACCGCGGACACGCTGTCCCGGTCACCGATCCGCACCGGCGTCGGCGCCGCGCCGATGTACGGTCGGACCACTGTCCGACGACGATCGGAGCGCCATGTCTCTTGCCACGCTCGGCAGGTCGATCGCGATCGGCGGCTTGGTGCTGGCCGGGGCGTTCGGTGCCTGCGCCCCCGCGACGGCGGATCCGACCCAGGACAGGTGGGTGAACATCCCGGACACGGCGACCGTCGCCGACGGACTCGCGTGCGGCGGCCGAATCGGAGGCGTCACCGTCGCCACGGACGGGCTCCCCGGGCTGGTCTACGTTCGACTGAACGCGACGTTCGTCGGCATCTCGACGACGCCAGGAGAGCTGTGCTCGGTATCGGCAACGCTGCACTGGCGCAACCTGGGTACCGGCGCTGCAGGATCGTGGTCCGCCGAGGTCAGTGGCGGGCTGATCGACTTCCCGGCGGAGCCGTGGACGCACCTCGAGACGGGGTCCGGCCGCGTCGAGGTCACGCTGACCACCGATCGTCCGCACGTCCCCAGCGTCACCGAGATCAACGTGTATTGAGTTGGCCGGCCGACCCGGTGGACTACCGGCCGTCACCGGCGATAGCGTCGAGCAGGTGAGCCGATCCATCCGAGAAGCCCTGACCAAGGACACCCGCCTCTGCATGTCCCTCGCGGCGCGGCCGTCGAACATCGGGACCCGGTTCCACAACTACCTCTACGAGGAACTGGGCCTGGACTTTGTCTACAAGGCGTTCACCACCACCGACCTGCCCGCCGCCATCGCGGGCATCCGGGCCCTCGGCATCCGCGGCTGCGGCGTCTCGATGCCGTTCAAGGAGGCCTGCATCGAGCACGTCGACGTGATGCACGATTCGGCCGCCGCCATCGCCTCGGTGAACACCATCGTGAACTCCGGCGGTGTGCTGCACGCCTACAACACAGACTACGAAGCGGTCGCGATGCTGCTCGCCGAGCACCGGGTCCCCCCGACGCTGACCGCCGCCGTCGCCGGTAGCGGCGGGATGGCCAAGGCCGTGGTGGCAGCATTGCGCGACAACGGGTTCGGCGAGGTGACGGTCATCGCGCGCAACGAGGCCACCGGGCGGGCGCTCGCCGACCAGTACGGCTTCGACTGGCGCGCGGACATGGGCGAGCTGCGGCCGGGGTTGCTGGTGAACGCCACCCCGATCGGGATGTCCGGCGGGCCAGGGGCAGAGCTCTCGCCCTTCCCCCGCGAGGCCGTCGGCGCGGCCGACGCCGTGTTCGACGTAGTGGCCTTGCCGCCGCAGACCCCGCTGATCCGCGCGGCGACCGAGCAGGGCACGACCGTCATCACCGGCGCCGAGGTGATCGCGCTGCAGGCCGCCGCCCAGTTCGAGCTCTACACCGGCGTGCGCCCGACCCCCGAGCAGATCCGCAGGGCCTCCGAGTATTCGCGGTCCTGACCGGGTGGGCCGGGCCTACGGGGTCGGGCCGGTCGCCGCGGGACGGTCCGGGTCGCCGGACCACTGCGACCACGAGCCCGGGTACAGGGCCGCCTCGATCCCGGCGATGGCGAGCGCGGCGATCTGGTGCGCGGCCGTCACCCCCGAACCGCAGTAGACCGCGACCGGCGCCGAACCGTCGGCGCCCAGCCCGGCGAACCGTCGACGCAGCGTCTCTGCGTCCGCGAATCGTCCTGCACCGTCGAGGTTCTCGGTCGTCGGGGCGCTGCGGGCACCCGGGATGTGACCCGCGCGGGGGTCCACCGGCTCCACCTCGCCGCGGTAACGCTCGGCGGCGCGGGCGTCGAGCAGCACCCCGTCCGCCGCGAGCTCGGCGGCCTCGCCCGCCGTCACCGTCGGCAGGTGTCCCGCGGTGAGCACCACGTTCCCGGTCCGCACCGGTTGGCCCGCACCGGATTCCAGTTCGAGCCCCGCCGAGGTCCAGGCGGACAGACCGCCGTCGAGCATCCGGACGTCGGACACCCCGGCCCAACGCAACAACCACCAGGCGCGCGCGGCGGCGGTGTTCCCGGTGGCGTCGTAGACAACGACGGCGTCACCGGTGTCGATCCCCCACCGTCTCGCCGCGGACTGCAGGTCGGCGACCTCCGGGAGCGGGTGCCTGCCGAGTTCCGGTGCGGGCGGCGCGGCCAGCTCGGTTTCCAGGTCAACGAACGCGGCGCCGGGAATGTGGCCGTCGTGGAAGTGCTCCCGGCCGTTCGGATCGCCGAGCGCCCAGCGGACGTCGAGCAGTACCGGCGGTCGGGGTCCGTCCAGCCGGGCCGCGAGTTCCTCGGCGGAGACGAGCACCCCGAGCTCGCGCCGCAGCAGCTCGGCCATCGGCTCGCCGAACGCGACGAAGGTGACAGTCCGCACCGAGGTGCCGGAGCCGCGCACCGCGGAGACCGCCTGCCGCACGGCGTCGGCGTGCGGCCAGCCGTAGACACCCGCCGAGATCAGCGGGAACGCCACCGTCCGCGCGCCCAGTTCGTCGGCGATCTCGAGGCTGCGGGTGTAGGCCGAGCGCAGCACGGCCGAACGGTCCTCGTCGGCCGAGTACACCGGACCAACCGTGTGAATCACCCAGCGCGCGGGCAGATCTCCCGCGGTGGTCGCGACGGCGTCGCCCGCGGGCAGGCCGTCCGGCAGCGTGCTCGCGCGCAGCCGTCGACACTCCTCGAGGATGCTCGGGCCACCCGCCCGGTGGATGGCTCCGTCCACTCCCCCGCCGCCGAGCAGTCCGGAGTTCGCCGCGTTCACGATCGCGTCCGCCCGGACGGTGGTGATGTCCCCGCGAATCACCTCGATAGCCACCATGGCCACACCGTACCTCCGCCGAGTGTGCAGTTGCGGTGGCAAACCCCCAGGAAGCGCGACAGCAAGTGCACACTCGGCGAGGTCAGCGCACGGTGATGGTGCGGCTGTGCCAGCCGGTGGCGCCGTCGGGGATCGGCTGGGTGCGCTCCTCCACCTGCACGTTGCCGTCGAGGTCGGTCGCGCGCACCTGCACGTTGTGCACGCCCGCGGGTGCGTCCCACTGCCAGCTCCACTGGCGCCAGGTGTCGATGGAGTACTCCGGCGCGAGGGTCGCGGGCTGCCACGGGCCCTCGTCCACCCGTACCTCCACCCGCTCGATGCCGCGGTGCTGCGCCCAGGCGGTGCCCGCGACCGTCACCGGTCCCTCGGATACCGGGGCGAACGCCGCGGGCACGTCGATCCGGGAGGCCGTCTTGATCGGCGCCCGATCGCCCCATCCACGCTTGGTCCAATACGCCTGTGCCCGATCGAATCTGGTGAGCTCCCAGTCGACGACCCACTTGGTGGCCGAGACGAAGCCGTACAGACCCGGCACCACCTGGCGGACCGGGAACCCGTGCTCGAGCGGCAGCGGCTCGCCGTTCATCGCGATGGCGAGCAACGCGTCGCGGCCGTCCCGCAGCACCTGGACGGGCGTACCGACGGTGAAGCCGTCGACGCTCGTCGACAACAGCATGTCCGCGTCGGCCCGCACCCCGACCTCGTCGAGGAGATCGGCGATCGGGAATCCGACCCAGGTGGCATTGCCCGCCAGTTCGCCGCCCACCTCGTTCGAGACGCAGGTCAACGTGATCCGACGCTCGATGGGTGTCCGCCGCAGCAACTGGTCCCAGTCCAGTGTGACCTCGCGATCGACCATGCCGTGGATGCGCAGGCGCCACTCCTCGGTCGTCAACCGGGGCACCTGCAGCGCGGTGTCGATGCGGTAGAAGTCCGGGTTCGGGGTGATGAACGAGGTCGCGCCGGGGATCCCCAGGTCGGCCCCGGGCGGGATGGGTGCCGCCCGGTCCAGCGCCACGGGGACCTTCACCCGGCGCCTGCTCTCGAGCACCCCGCTCAGCCGCTGGTTCATCTGCCGCCCTGCGACGCCCGCGGCGGCGGCCACCGCGACGGCGACCGACGCGAGCACCAGGAACCGGCGCCGTCCCATCCCCCCGTCGCTGCCGCGCGAGGGTTCGTCGAGCTGGGCAGTGAGCAGCCTGAGCACCGCGATGCCCAGGATCACCCCGACCACCGTCGGCACGACATCGGCCCCGCTCGCGCCCGGCCGGTTGTAGGCGGCGTACACCCCGACCAGTCCGAGCCCGGCCAGGATCGCGCTGCCGTACGGGCGCGACGGCCGTTCGACGATGCCCGCGATCGCGGCGATCACCGCGATGAGGACCGACATTCCGATGAAGAGCGCCGGCTTGTCGTTGGTGCCGAACGTCGTGATGGCGAACTCCCTGGCCCAGGCCGGGCTGCGGTCGACCGTGGTCGATCCGACCGCGAAGAAGGGCGAGGACTCCGGCCCGGTCAGCGCCGACAACAGTTCGCCGACGCCCAACACCACGCCGGCGGCGATCACCCCCGACACCGCCCGCGCGATCAGCCGCAGCGTTCGGGCGGCGCGGCCCCCGTCCGTGGACGTCGAACTCGTTGCCGGCATGCCCGCCTCCGCTCCCTTGCATGGTAGTTCGCAAGGTCTTCGGAGCCGACGGGTCGCGCGGATGGGCGCAGGCGGGCGCCCCTGGTCAGCGGGTTGGCTCGGTCGACTGGGTTGTCGCCTCCGGGGTCGTCGTCTCCGGACTCGGCTCGGCCGCGCTCAGCCGGTAGACGTGCTCCGGGGAGATGATCTCGGTGATCGCCGCCGCCAGCTGGGTGCTCGGCTCGCTGCCCTCGTAGGCGATGTCGGTGTTGATCATGATGACGAGGGTCGTCTTCTGCTCCGGCAGGTAGACCGTCACGGTCTGATACCCGGGCAGGCTGCCGTTGTGCCCGATCCAGCCGGCGATGTCGAACACGCCGAGGCCGTAGCCGACGTCGGCGGGGTAGCCCGGCGCGTTCACCGTCTCGAGTCGTTGCGCCTGCGTCTCCGGCTTGAGCAGCGTTCCGGTCGCGAGCACCGGTCCCCAGATGTGCATGTCCTCGAGGGTCGAGATCATCGCCCCCGCGGCCCAGCCCCAGGACGGATCCCAGTCGGTGGCCGTGGATTCCTTACCGTCGGCGGTCTGCACGGTGTACCCCTGCGCGTGCGGCTCCGGGAACGCGTTGGTGGTGGGGAAGATCGTCTTCTCCATGTGCAACGGTTGGAGGATCCGCTCGCTGATGTAGTCCGGCAGCGACAGTCCGCTCTCCTTCTCCACCACGAGTCCCAGCAGCACATAGTTGGTGTTGCAGTACTGGAATCCCTGGCCGGGCGGGAACGTCGCCGGTTGGGCGAACGCATAGTCCAGCAGCTGCTGCGGGGTGAAGGGCGCCTTGGGATCCGCGAAGAACGCCTGCTGGAACTCCGGGCTCTCCGAGTAGTTGGCCAACCCGCTCTGCATGCGGGCCAGTTCCCGGATGGTGATCTGATCGCCTGCGGGGACGCCGTCGATGTACTTCGAGATGGGGTCGTCGAGACCCACCTTGCCCTCGTCTACCAGCTGCAGGATGGCGGTGGCCGTGAACGTCTTGGTCAGACTGCCGATCCGGGTGTGGAAGTCGGTCTTCATCGGCGCGTCGGTTGACTTGTCGGCGACGCCGAAGGCCTTGACGTATGTGCCGTCCGGCCCCCAGATTCCGACTATCGCGCCGGGCACGGACGTCTTCTTCATCGTCGCGTCGATGGCGTCGTCCAGGCGTTGGGCGACGCCCGAATCCATCTCCGCGCTCGGTTCGGCGCCCGCAGGGGTGGTGGTGGCCGATTGGTCCGAGGTCGATTCGTCTGAGCATCCCGCTGCTATCAGCAGGGTGACAGCGGCCGCCGCCAACAACCCCCGCCGCCGGTGTGTCCTGGTCACGACCTGTGCTGTCATCGCCGGGTCCCGTCGTCAGACGTGCAGTTGCCTGCAGAACCTACTCCGCACCGACCGGTCCCGCCCCCGTTTGGCGCAAGGACCGCCGTCTCAGAACTGCTGCCAGGTCGGCTTGTGCCGCAGCGCGTACCGGTAGTAGTCGGCCAGCGCGAGCCGGCCCGCCGCCGCCTCGTCGACGACCACGGTCGCGTGCCGGTGCAGTTGCAGCACCGACGCCGGGCAGAACGCGGTCAGCGGGCCCTCCACCGCCGCGGCGATGGCGTCCGCCTTGCCCGCCCCGACCGCGACCAGCACCAGGTGCCGGGCCTCGCCGATGGTGCCGAGTCCCTGGGTCAGCACGTGGTGGGGGACGTCGTCGACGCTGCCGAAGAAGCTAGCGTTGTCGAGGCGGGTCTGCTCGGTGAGCGTCTTGATGCGCGTCCGTGAGGTCAACGACGACCCCGGCTCGTTGAAGCCGATGTGTCCGTCGCTGCCGATCCCGAGCAGCTGCACGTCGATGCCGCCTGCCGCGGCGATCGCGGCGTCGTAGCGGGCGGCCTCCGCGGCCAGGTCATGCGCCCGTCCGTCGAGGCCGTGCAGCCGGTCGGGGTCGAGGTCCACCCGATCGACGAATTCGGACCTGATCACGGAGAAGTAGGACTGTTCATGGCTCTTCGGGAGCCCGACGTACTCGTCGAGCAGGAACACCCGGGCGGACGAGAAGTCCAACCCGTCGTCGTGGTGCCGCCGGATCAGCTCGCGGTAGCTGCCGAGCGGCGACGACCCGGTCGCGAGACCGAGCGTCGTCGGGCCGGCGCGCACGGAGCGCTCGACGATGTCGGCAACGGTCGAGGCGACTTCGTCTGGCGTGGACCGGATCACGATCTCCATGTCGCTTCCACCCTACCGACGACAAACGTTCGATTGGCGGACGGTCAATGCTCATGGCCGGGAGATGGAGGATGGATCCCATGGCACATGTACAACGTTTCGACCACATCGGCATCACCGTTGCGGACCTCGACTCGGCAACGGCGTTCTTCGTCGGACTGGGTCTCGAGGTGGAGGGCACCGGATCCGTGGAGGGTGAGTTCGTGGAGACCGTCTGCGGCATCCCCGGCGCACACTGTGAGATCGCAATGCTGCGGCCGCCCGGCGGAGGGTCCCGGCTGGAGCTCGCGACCTTCGTCACGCCCGACCACGTGCCCGGATCACCAACTGCGATGGCCAACGAGCTCGGGCTGCGCAATGTGTCCTTCGAGGTCGGCGACCTCCAGGCGGCCGTCGACGCGGTGGCTGCGGACGGGTACGGGCTCATCGGCGGCATCGGTGAGTACGAGAACAGCGTGCGGATGGCCTACGTGCGTGGGCCCGAAGGGATCATCGTGTCCCTGTTCGAGCAGATCGGCTGACGCAAGACGGTCGGCACCTGGCCGGCCACCTCGCCGAGTGTGCAGTCGACGGGGCAAACGCCCAGGTAGCGCGACGGCAGGTGCACACTCGACGGGGGCCGCGCACCCGACTGCGGCAAGATGGCGGTCGTGTCACGAACCTTCGAGCCCGAACCGACGGGAGCCGAACAGGCGGAGCCCGCGGTCGCGCGCGATCCGGGACTCTCGCACCCGATCAGCGCGGGCGTGGTCACCGCGCTCGTCGGCTTCACCAGTTCCTTCGCCGTGGTGCTCACCGGCCTGCGCGCGGTCGGAGCGAGTCCAACCGAGGCCGCGTCCGGCCTGATGGCGTTGTGCGTCACCCAGGCGATCGGCATGCTCTGGCTCTCCCGCCGCTACCGGATGCCGATCACCCTGGCCTGGTCCACCCCCGGCGCCGCGCTGCTGGCGGGAACCGGCCTGGTGGTCGGCGGCTGGCCCGCGGCGGTTGGTGCCTTCATCGTCGTCGGCCTCGCGGTCACCCTCACCGGCCTCTGGCCCCGGCTCGGCCGGCTGATCGCCGCGATTCCCACCGCGCTCGCCCAGGCCATGCTCGCGGGGGTGCTGCTCCCGCTCTGCCTCGCCCCGGTCACCGCTTTCCGCGACTCCCCCGCCGCCGTCGCCCCTGTCGTCCTCGTCTGGCTGGTCCTGCTGCGGTTCTCCCGGCGCTGGGCCGTGCCCGCGGCCTTCGCCGCGGCCGCGGTGGTGATCGCCATCAGCATCACCGTCGGCGACGGCTCACTCGACACGTCCGCCCTTGCGCCGACGCTCGACCTCACGGCTCCGCACTGGACGTGGCAGGCGCTGGTCGGCATCGCGGTACCGCTGTACATCGTGACGATGGCCTCGCAGAACATCCCGGGCACCGCGGTGATGTCGTCCTTCGGGTACCGGGTGCCGTGGAAGTCGGCGATGACCGTCACCGGCATCGGCACCGTGATCGGCGCACCCGCGGGCGGCCACGCGATCAACCTCGCCGCCATCAGTGCCGCCCTGGCCGCCGCACCCTCCGCGCACCCGGACCCGAAACGGCGCTGGGTGGCCGCCTTCACCGCTGGCTGTTCCTACCTGGTGCTCGCGCTGTGCTCGGCTGCGCTGGCGGCGCTGGTCGTCGCCGCGCCGCAGGGCGTGGTCGAGGCCGTCGCGGGTCTGGCACTGCTGGCGACGCTCGGCGGCTCGCTGGCGGCGGCGGTCGCCGACGAAGCCGACCGCGAGGCGGCCGTGCTCACCTTCCTGATCGCCGCGTCGGGGGTCGCCATCCTCGGCATCGGGTCGGCCTTCTGGGCCCTGGTGGCCGGGCTGCTCTTCCGGCTGGTGGTGCGCGGCGTCAGGCCCCGGCCGCGAACTCCTTGAGGATCTGACCCATCGTCGCCGGATCCTGCAGCATCGGCAGGTGGCCCGTCGCCATCTCGCGCCGCCACGGTGTTCCGAGCTCGTCGGCGTACCGGCTCTGCAGGGCAGCAGGGAACTCCTTGTCCGCCGTCGTCACGACGTAGCCGGTGCGCGCGGGCAGGGTCCGAGCCGAGACGCGATCCCGGTAGAGGCGCTGCGATTCCGGCGCGAAGTCCGCGACGATGCGCGCGACCTCGTCCTCGCCGAGACCGGCGCACAGGCCCGAGCGGATCGCCTTCTCGGGCGGCCGGGTACCCGCGATGCGCATGATCAGCCCGACGATGTGCCGCTGCGGGGCGGGCAGCGCGCCGAGGAACGAGCGGCCCGCCGCCGGGACCGAGGCCGCGACACCGAGCAGCCCGGCCACCCGCGCGGGCGCGACGGCCGCGATCTCGCTCGCCACGACGCCACCGATGGAATGTGCCACCACGGTGAACTCACCGTCTGGCGCCTGCGCCAGCGCCGCCTCCGCGTAGTCCCTCAGCGTCGCATCCTGGTGCTTCGGGTACGACGCGACGACCGAGTCGACGGGCAGCGAGGCTCGCACCTCGTCCCAGATCCAGGCCGGAAGTCCTGCGCCGCTGAGGAAAACGATCGGTGTCGACGTCGGTTCGGTGTTCATGCGCGCTCCTTGGATGTGAGGGTGAACGCAACACTAGACAGAGAGCCCGACAAGCAGGTGTCGGCTTCTATAACCTTGTCGCCATGGCCTTCTCGAAGTCCACCGACCCCCACCTGACGCTGCGGCGCATCGAACGCCAGCACGCGGTGATCGAGTGCCTGCGCGCCAGGTCACCGGAGTTCACGACGGCGCGCGCACTGGCCGACACGGTCCGCGTCACCCCGCGAACCGTCGAGCGCGACATCGCCCGAATGCGCGAGGCCGGCATCCCGATCGAGGTCCGCAACGGGCCCGGCGGCGGGTACGCCATCGACGCCAGGCGCCACGTCGACCCGATCACACTCACGCCCGGGGAGGCCGCGGCCCTCATCGTCTCGCTCGTCGCGCTCGGGCCCACCGCCACCGACGCCGCCGGTTCGGCGATGGCCAAGCTGGTCGATTCGCTGATCCACACGCCGCCGCCGCCGAGGCACCTGTCCCGACACGCCTGATCTAAGGTCGCCACCATGACCTCCGCCCAAACCGAACCCACCGCCGCCGACTACCCCGTGCTGTGGCCGGTGCCGACCCGCTGGGCGGACAACGACCACTACGGCCACGTCAACAACGTCACCTACTACTCGTACTTCGACACCGCGGTGAACGGCTGGCTGATGTCGACCGTCGGCGTCGACATCCGCGACCTGCCCGCGATCGGCGTGGTCGCCGAGACCTCGTGCAGGTACCACAGCGAACTGAGCTTCCCCGACCAGCTGCAGGTCGGCCTGTCGGTGGCCCGGCTCGGCACCCGCAGCATCGTCTACGCGCTGGCGATCTTCCGGGTCGGCGAGCGGGGCGCGCTCGACCTCGCCGCCACGGGACGCTTCGTGCACGTCTACGTGGACGCCCAGACCAGGCGTCCGGTGGCGATACCCGAGGAGATCCGCAGCGCGGTGAGCCAGTTGACCCGTCCCTCCTGAGCCGGGAGGACCCGGCGCGGGCGGGTGATCAGTCGGTCGGTGCCACCGCTCGTTGCAGCTGTTCGGCGAACTGGACGAAGGAACCGACCATGTCCACCTCGTCGTCGACCAGCCATTGATTCTCCAACCCCTCCATCGCGGCGACCAGCACCAGAGTGGTCAGCCGCGGATCGACGTCGCTGCGCACCGAACCGTCCTCGACACCGCGGCGGAGCGACGATTCGATCATCGACTGGAGGAACTTCTGTCGGCCGACCACCCACTCGCGGGCGGGGTGCTCCGATCCTGTGGCCTCGGCGGCTGTCAGGTGCGCGAGCTGGACCAGGTCGCGATTCTGGACGTTGTGGCGGGCGATCCGGACGAGGAAGGCGATCAGCTCCGCGAAGTCCATCTCGGACAGGGTCTCGGGATCGGTGCCCGTCGCGTGCAGATCCTGCACATCCCGCTCGGCGAGCACCGCCATCAACAGCGCCGCCTTATTGGGGAAATGGTGCAACAGTCCGGGCTGGGAGATCCCGACCTCGGCCGCGATCCGCGCAAGGGAACTGCCCCGATAGCCATGAATCGCGAAGTGCTCCAAGGCGATCTCGAGGATCCGCGCACGCGACAACCTGCCCGAGCGTTCCGCGGAGTCAGTGGTGGCCATGGCCGTGAAGCGTAGTCGCCCCGACCGCGCCGACAGATGCCAGCAACGCCGAACGCCCCGCTCTCGGGAAGCGGGGCATTCGATCAGGTCCGAGTATTCACGTGGTGGTCTTGGGCTTCGACGAGCCCGACGTCAGTCCGCCCGCGAGTCCGCCGAGGATCGAGATCAGCTGGCTGAGGATGTTGTCCATGTTGTTCTCCTTTGCGTGATTCACCGTGATCCGGCTCACAAAGAAGTGTGCACACCCATCCGGGATCCGTCTAGCCCATTCGGGATTTCTTTTACAAGATTCTTTTGGTCACGATTTGAATACGATCGGCTACCGGAGGCCCGCCCTGCGCGCGATGTCCATCGCCTGGGCCACGATGTCGTCGATCAATTTCGTCGACGGCGCTCCGACCGCGGCCGTGTTCCGTGGATCCTCCATCGTCCGCCGCAGCACGCCCTCGGCGATGATCGAGATCTTCCACAGGGCGAGCGCGTGCCAGAACCCGAGCGCGGCCGGATCCCTGCCGGTCTCGTGCATGTAGGCCTTGGTCAGCTCCTCCCTGGTCGGGAATCCCTCCAGGGTCGACGCCGCGAAGGGACCCGGCACCTCGTCCTCCGCCTGCGCCCAATACGCCAGCAGCGCACCGACATCCGCGAGCGGATCACCGAGCGTGCACAGTTCCCAGTCCACGACGGCCACCACCCGCCCGTCGTCACGCGCGGTGATCACATTGCTCAGGTGGAAGTCGCCGTGCACCAGGTTCAGCTCGGTCTGCGCGGGAATCGACCTGGTGAGCAGCGCCGCCAACTCGTCGACCGCCGGGATGTCACGGGTCTTCGACTTTTCCCACTGTCCCGACCAGCGCCTGAGCTGACGCTCCGCGTACGGCGAGTGGCTCGCGAGGTCGTCGAGTCCGGCCAGCTCGAGATCGACGGCATGGATGCTGGCCAACGCCTTCGGCATCGACAGCCCGGTGGCCCGCCGACGTTCCGGTGTCAGATTCTTCGCCACCCCGATGCTGTCGATCACCACCCCGTCGACGAAGCTCATCAGCATCAGTGGTGCGTCGGTGATCGCCGGATCCTCCGTCAGACCCAGCACCTTCGGGACCGGCACCCCCGTCCCCTGCAGCGCGGACAGGATCCGGTACTCCCTGGCGATGTCGTGCGCGGACGCCAGCAGGTGCCCGAGCGGCGGCCTGCGCAGGACCCACTGGCCTCCGCCCGCGTCGGACACCAGGTAGGTCAGATTCGACTGCCCGTTGCCGATCCTGGTGAACTCGAGCGGCGCAACGGCACCGACCCCCATGTCGGCGATCCAGTTCGACACCGCCTCTTCGTCGAGTCCTACGGCGTTGCTCATCGGGTTCCCTTTCCTGTCACGGACTGCGTTGCGGTGTATGTCATTTCGCGGCTGCGACGGCCTCTTCCGCGGCAAGCCGGTACGGCCGCAGCTCCTGGCGTGCGATGGTCCGCTTGTGCACCTCGTCGGGGCCGTCGGCGAGCCGCAAGGCGCGCAGGTGCGCGTACATCATCGCCAGCGGGAAGTCGTCGGACACCCCGCCGCCGCCGTGCACCTGGATGGCGCGGTCGACGATCTTGAGCGCCATCTGCGGGGCGGCCACCTTGATGGCGGCGATCTCGGTGCGCGCCTCCTGGTTGCCGACAGTGTCCATCAGCCAGGCGGTCTTGAGGGTCAACAGCCGTGCCATCTCGATCTCGATCCGCGCCTCGGCGATCCAGTCCTGGATGTTGGCACGCGCGCTCAGCGGACGACCGAAGGTGACGCGGGTCGACGCCCGCCGACACATCAGCTCCAGCGCCCGCTCCGCCATCCCGATCGCGCGCATGCAGTGGTGGATCCGCCCCGGCCCCAGTCGCGCCTGGCTGATCATGAAACCCGCACCGGGACCGGCCAACACATCGGCATCGGGAACCCGGACGTTCTCGAACAGCACCTCGGCGTGACCCTCGCGGTCCTGGTAGCCGAACACCGGCAGCCCGCGCACCACCGTGATCCCGGGGGCGTCGATCGGTACCACCATCATCGACTGCTGGCTGTAGACGGGCCCGGTGGGATCGGTCTTGCCCATCACGATCAGCACCCGGCAATTGGCGTGCAACGCATTCGAGGTCCACCATTTGCGCCCGTTGAGCACCCAGCCGTCGCCGTCGCGGACCATGGTCATCTGGATGTTGGTCGCGTCCGAACTGGCGACATCGGGCTCGGTCATCGCGAACGCGGAGCGGATGGTGCCGTCCAGCAGCGGCCGCAGCCAGCGTTGCTTGTGCTCGTCGGTGCCGAAGAGCGTGAGCACCTCCATGTTCCCGGTGTCCGGGGCGGAGCAGTTGCACGCCTCGGACGCCAGGTGGCTCCGTCCCATGATCTCGGCCAGTGGCGCGTACTCCGAATTGGTCAGCCCCGGTCCGAATTCGGGATGCGGGTGAAAGAGGTTCCACAGCCCCCGCGACCGCGCCTCGACCTTGAGCTCCTCGATGACCGGTGGCTGGAAATGCGGGTCCGCCGACTCGCGCATCTGCTGTTCGTACACCGCCTCGGCCGGGTAGACCCGCTCATCCATGAAGGCCAGCAGCGTGCCGCGGTACTCCTGGCAGCGTTCGGTGGGTGCGAAATCCATCTGCTTTCCTCTCCCTGGACCAGCGAGCCCGTGACGGCCGCGTCCGCGGCGGAATTACCCAGCAGCGATGCTAGTTCGCGGATGCCGCTACCACCTGCGGACGCGAATATCGCTGCCGAGCCGCAACAAATCGGGTTCGAATCGATCTCGGTGGGCCACGAGGGACGACCGGGGCGACAAACACCCCCGAAGTGCGCGAGAATCAGTCATGGCTCGTCCGCTTCCCGCGATGGCCACCGAGGCGCTGCCGCACCCACCGCACCGGCTCCCGGTGCTCGGTGACGTGCTCTCCGCCGACGCCGCCCGCCCCGCTCAGCGGCTGGCCGAACTCGCCGGATTCCTCGGCCCGATCTACGAAACCAAGATCTTCAACCGGCACCTCACGGTCGTCTCGGGTCCCGCGGCGTACACGGAGCTCGGTGACGAGAAGCGGTTCGGCAAGCACGTCGGTTTCGCCTTCGCCGCCTCACGCGAGTTCCTCGGCGACGCGCTGCCCACCGCATACAGCGACGAACCCAACTGGGCGCGGGCGCACAACATCCTGATGCCGGCCTTCACGCTGTCCGCGATGCGCGGCTACCACGACATCATGCTCGACACGGTCGGCGAGCTCATCACGCATTGGGACGCGCTGGCCGACGGGGACACCACCGTCGACGTGCACACCGACACGAGCAAGCTGACGCTGGAGGCGATCGGCCGCATCGGATTCGGCTATCACTTCGATTCGTTCACGCGTAGCGAGCCCGACCCCTTCGCGGTCGCGGTGGCGCGCATGTTCGCCTACATCGGGCGCGCGGGGTTCCGCATCCCGGTGCACTGGCTGGAGAACGCGGTCCACGGCAAGGACATCAGGCAGAACGCGCGCGACGTCGACTATGTCCGGCACGTGGTCGACGACATCATCCGCGAGCGTCGCGGCCACCCGGAGGGCCGGCCCGACGACCTGCTGGCGCTGATGCTCAGCACCGCCGACCCGGAGTCCGGCGAGCGCCTCGACGACGAGAACGTCCGCAACCAGGTGATCAGCTTCCTCAGTGCGGGTCACGAGACCACATCGGGCACATTGTCGTTCGCGCTGCACCTGCTCGCGACCCACCCCGAGATCGCGGACCGTGCCCGGGCCGAGATCTCCTCGCTGTGGCCGGTCGACGCGGCACCCGAGCCGGTGTTCGGCGACGTGCACAAGCTCAGGTACGTGCGCCGGATCGTCGACGAGACGCTGCGCCTGTGGCCGATCGCCCCCGGCTACTTCCGCGAACCGAAGCAGGACACCACCCTCGGCGGCCACGTCGTCCGGAAGGGCCAGGCCCTGCTGGCGCTCACCCTGCGTGTGCAGCGGGACCCGGTGTGGGGCCCGAACCCGCTCGCCTTCGATCCGGACCGGTTCCTCCCGGACCGCGCCCGCACCCGCCCGGTCGGCATCTACAAACCCTTCGGCACCGGCATGCGCTCGTGCATCGGGCGACAGCTGGCCCTCCACGAATCCACGCTGGCGCTGGCGCTGATCCTGCATCGTTACGAGCTCGATCCCGTGCCGGGCTACCAGCTTGAGGTGGCGGAGGAGTTCACGCTCAAGCCCGTCGGCCTGCGACTGGGTCTGCGACGACGCTGACGAACCGCGCCGATGGGCGCGTTCCGCCGCCCCTCGACGCGCGGGCACGCCAAGATGGAGCAATGGCAGTCCTTGCGGTCGATCGTCCGTCGTTGCCCCATCCGCCGCGCCGGATCCCCCTGCTCGGGGACGTGCTCGACGTCGATGTCACCAAGCCGACGCAGAACGCGATGGCCTGCGCGCAGCGCCTCGGCCCGGTCTACGAGCGCAAGATCTTCAACTACGTGTTCACCTTCGTCTCCGGCGCGGACCTGGCCACCGAGCTCAACGACGAGAGCCGGTTCCAGAAGCACGTCGGCATCGCCCTGCGGAACCTGCGGCCGATCGGCAGCGACGGGTTGTTCACCGCCTACAACTCCGAACCGAACTGGTCGAAGGCCCACAACATCCTGATGCCCGCCTTCACCCAGTCCGCGATGCGCAGCTACCACCAGACCATGCTCGACACCGTGCGCGAACTGATCGGGCACTGGGACGAGCGCTGCGACTCCACGCCGGTCGAGGTCACCCCTGACATGACCAAGGTGACCCTCGAGACGATCGGCCGGACCGGCTTCGGATACGAGTTCGGCTCCTTCGACCGCGCGGAGCAGGACCCGTTCGTCGGTGCGATGATCCGCTCGCTCACCTTTGCGCAGAAGGCCTCGTTCACCCTCCCGATCCCGCTCCTGGACCGGGCGATCAAGCGCAAGGCGATCCGCAGGAACAAGGCCGACCTGGCCTACATGGCCCACGTGGTCGACGAGGTGATCCGCTCGCGCCGCGCGAACCCCGAGGAGCACCGTGACGACCTGCTCGGTCTGATGCTCTCCACCGAGGATCCCGAGTCCGGCGAGCGCCTCGACGACGAGAACGTCCGCAACCAGGTGATCACCTTCCTCATCGCCGGCCACGAGACCTCCTCGGGTGCCCTGTCGTTCGCGCTGTACTACCTGGCCAACAACCCGGAGGTCGCCGAGCGCGCCCGCGCTGAGATCTACGCGATGTGGCCGCAGGGCACCGACCCCGATCCGGTGTTCGAACAGATCCCCAAGCTGCGGTACGTGCGGCGCGTCCTCGACGAGACGCTGCGCCTGTGGCCGACCGCGCCCGGCTACATGCGTGAGGCGCGCGAGGACACCGTGCTGGGCGGCCGCTACCCGATGAAGGCGGGCGAGGCCGCGTTCGTGCTGTTGCCGCAGCTGCACCGCGACCCCGTCTGGGGCGACGACCCGGACGCCTTCGACCCGGAGCGGTTCCTGCCCGCGAACGTCCGCAAGCGCCCCGGGCACGTCTACAAGCCGTTCGGCACCGGGATCCGTTCCTGCATCGGCAGGCAGTTCGCGATCCACGAGATCGTGATGGCCCTTGCCCTGCTGCTGCACCGCTATGACCTCGAGCCCGAACCCGACTACGAGCTGGACGTCACCGAGCTGCTCACCCTCAAGCCGGAGGGGTTCCGGCTGCGTCTGCACCGCCGCTGAGCGCTGGTCACCGATCGCGACGAACCGATGGTCACTGCAGGTCAGGGCGTTGATTCGCCGCTCGCTGACCAGCTCACTTGCGCCTCGCCGGCAAAGGTGGATGCTGTGAGGTAAGGACACATCGAGCGCCGCCGAGGTCTCACGAGGACCGCCCCGGCACATGCAACGAGGAGGGTCCGGTGTCCGAGAAAATCGACTATCCGGTCCAACTCATCCAACCCGACGGGGCCCGTGTACACGGAGCCGGCCACGCGGGCGAGGTCGCCGACATCGGCCCAGAGGAGTTGCGCACCCTGTACAAGGACATGGTGGTGCTGCGCCGCGTCGACGCGGAGGCCACCGCCCTCCAACGTCAGGGACAGCTGGGGATCTGGGCGCCGAGCCTGGGTCAGGAGGCGTCCCAGATCGGCTCAGCGCGGGCACTCGAACCCGACGACTACGTCTTCACCAGCTACCGCGAGCACGGACTGGCGTACTGCCGCGGCGTGCCGCCGGAGCAATGGCCGCCGATGTGGCGGGGTGTGGCGCTGTCGAACTGGGATCCCGCCGAGTACAACCTGACCAATCCCGCCATCGTCGTCGGCTCGCAGGGCCTGCACGCCACCGGCTATGCGATCGCCGCCCACATGGACGGCGCCGAGATCGCGGTCATGGCGTACTTCGGCGACGGCGCCACCAGCCAGGGCGACCTGTCCGAGGCGCTCGGGTTCGCCGCGAGCGCGGGCGCAGGCGTGGTCTTCTTCTGCCAGAACAATCACTGGGCGATCAGCGAACCGGTGCAACTGCAGAGCCCGTTCCCGCTCGTGGCCCGGCCCCGCGGGTTCGGGATCCCGGGGATCGCGGTCGACGGCAACGACGTCCTCGCCGTGCTCGCGGTGACCCGAACGGCCGTCCGGCGCGCGCGTGAGGGCGGCGGGCCGACCTTCATCGAGGCCATCACCTACCGGATGGGCCCGCACACCACCTCCGACGACCCGACCCGCTACCGGACCGGCGCGGAAGTCGAGCACTGGCGCGCCCGCGATCCCATCGACCGGCTCCGCCGATTGCTCCTGCGCGAGGGCGCGATCGACGAGGAGTTCACCCGCGGGGTCGACGCCAAGGCCCTCGCGGCGGCCGAGGCGTTGCGGGCGGGCGCCCTCGCTCTCCCCGATCCGGACCCGATGACGGTGTTCGATCACGTGTATTCCGGCCCGCATCCGCTGATCGACGAGGAACGCAGCCGTTTCTCGGCGTACCTGAGCACTCTCGAGGAGGCGCAGTCATGACCACGATGGCGCTGGGCGCCGCGCTGAACGCCGGGCTGCGGAAGGCCCTCGAGCGCGACCCGAAGGTGCTGCTGATGGGCGAGGACATCGGCAAGCTCGGCGGCGTCTTCCGGGTCACCGACACGCTGCAGAAGGACTTCGGCGCCGCCCGCGTGATCGACACCCCGCTCGCCGAATCCGGCATCATCGGGACCGCGTTCGGGATGGCGCTGCGCGGCTACCGGCCGGTGTGCGAGATCCAGTTCGACGGGTTCGTCTACCCGGCCTTCGACCAGATCGTGTCCCAGGTCGCCAGGATCCACTTCCGTACCAGCGGCCGGGTGCGGGCACCACTGACGATCCGGGTGCCGTTCGGCGGCGGAATCGGTGCGGTGGAGCATCATTCGGAGTCCCCGGAGGCGTACTTCGCCCACACCCCCGGCCTCCGCGTGGTCACCCCGTCCACCCCTGACGACGCCTTCCACATGATCATGCAGGCCGTCGCGTCGGACGATCCGGTGGTCTTCTTCGAACCCAAGCGCCGGTACTGGGACAAGGGCGAGGTGGATCTCGACGCCCCCGCCGCCATCGACCTGCACCGGGCCCGGGTCGCCGCGCCAGGCACGGACGTCACCCTCGTCGCGTACGGGGCGATGGTGGCCACCGCGCTGTCGGCGGCCGAAGTCGCCCGGCAGGAGGGACATTCGATCGAGGTGATCGATCTGCGCTCGCTCTCCCCGATCGACTTCGACACCATCGAGGCCTCCGTCCGCAAGACCGGTCGGCTGGTCGTCGCGCACGAGGCCCCGGTGTTCCTCGGGCTCGGGTCGGAGATCGCCGCCCGGATCACCGAGCGGTGCTTCTACCAACTCGAGGCGCCGGTCATCCGGGTCGGCGGGTTCGCCACTCCCTACCCACCCGCCAGATTGGAGCGGTACTACCTGCCCGACCCGGACCGCATACTCGACGCGGTCGACCAGACGTTCGCCGCCTGAAGGGACATCCCCGTGCACCCAGCGAACGAGTTCCGGCTGCCCGACCTCGGCGAGGGCCTGACGGACGCGGAACTGGTCCGCTGGTCGGTCGCGGTGGGCGACATCGTCGCACTCGACCAGGTGATCGCGGAGGTGGAGACGGCAAAGGCGTTGGTGGAGTTGCCCTCCCCCTTCGCCGGGACGGTGCTGGCCCTGCTCGCCGAACCCGGCACCATCGTCGAGGTCGGGGCACCGCTGATCCGGATCGGCGAGCCAGGCGCAGCGGCGACGCCCGCCGCCGAACCGCCGGATCATCCGGCCACGCTGGTGGGGTACGGACCGACCGCCCCGCCCCCGAGCAGGCGGCGAAGAGCCACCCCCAAAGCCCCGCCCACGACCGCGGACCGCGACGATGCCCGACCCGACGCGACGCCCTCCGCACGCAGGCTGGCCCACGAGCTCGGCGTCGACCTGAGCACCGTGAACGGCACCGGGTTCGGTGGGGCGATCACCCCGGAGGACATACGCGCGCAGGATGTTTCACGAAAAGCGCCTTTGCCCGAGGAAGCAACGCCGCCCCGCGAGACCCGCACCCCGATCCGGGGCGTGCGGCGGCAGACCGCGGACGCGATGACGCGCAGCGCCTTCACCGCCCCGCACGTCACCGAGTTCGTCACGGTCGACGTGAGCGCGTCGACGGACCTGATCGCTCACCTGCGCGCGAGCCCCGCCTTCGCCGACCTCGAGCCGACCCCGCTGGCCCTGGTGGCCAAGGTCCTGCTGGTGTCGCTGCGCGATCACCCCACCCTCAACTCGAGCTGGGACGAGGCGCACCAGGAGATCGTCACCAGGCACTACGTCAATCTCGGGATCGCGACCGCCACCTCGCGCGGGCTCCTGGTGCCGACGGTCAAGGACGCGCACCTGATGAGCCTGCTCGAGCTCACCCGGGCGATCCACGAGCTCACCGAGACCGCTCGGGCAGGCCGTTGTACCCCCGCCGACCTGTCCGGCGGCACCATCACCATCACCAACGTCGGGGTGTTCGGCGTGGACACCGGAACGCCGATCCTGAGCCCGGGCGAGGCGGCGATCCTGTGCCTCGGCGCGATCGCGCCACGGCCGTGGGTCGTCGACGGCGAGCTCGCCGTCCGCTCGGTCACCACCCTGGGGCTGTCCTTCGATCACCGCCTGGTCGACGGCGAACAGGGATCGCGCTTCCTCGTCGACATCGCCGCGACACTCGGGGATCCGCTCTCGCTGCTCTGAAACGGCCGACCGACCGGCCGGGTGGTCAGCTTGCTGTGGCGCCGGGTAGAAAGAGTGGGTGCGCCCGAACAGCCCGACCCTCGCCGATCCCGCCGCGCTCCGCCGGGCCCGCGCCGCGATCTTCGGGATCTTCGCCGTCAACGGATTCCTGCTGGCCGCATGGGTGGTGCACATCCCGGCCATCTCGGAGCGCACCGGTATCAGCCACGCCACCCTCGGCTGGCTGCTCCTGTTGCTGGCAGGCGGCGCCCTGGTCGGCATGCAGGTGGCGGGCCCGCTCGCGGATCGCTACGGCAGCCGCCTGATGGTGATCCTCGCCGGGGTGTTCATCTCGTTCGGGGTGATCGGGCCCGGGCTGGCGACCGACGCGGTCTGGCTCGGCGTCGCACTGACGGTGTTCGGGTTCGGCAACGGCGCGCTGGACGTGTCGATGAACTCGCAGGCCGTGCACGCCGAGCGGCTGTACCGGCGGCCGATCATGTCGGCCTTCCACGCGTTCTTCTCCGTCGGCAGCGTCGTCGGGTCCCTGCTCGGCGCCGCGGCCCTCGCCGCGGGCTGGCCACCGCTGACCTCGCTGACCGTCGCCGCCGCGATCGGGTTCGTGACGGTCGTCGGGTGCTGTCCGTTCCTGCTGCCGCACGTCGCCCCCGACCACCCCGCCCAAGACCACGCCACCCGCCCGCGCCCCGCCGCGGGGACCTCTCGCAAGGTGTTGGCTCTCGGCGCGCTCGCGTTTGCACTGTTCCTGTCCGAGGGTGCCGCGAACGACTGGAGCACGCTGCAGGTCAAAGAGCACCTCGGCACCTCCGACGCCACGGCCGCGCTGGCCTTCGGCGCGTTCGCGCTGATGATGACGGTCGGCCGGTTCGGCGCCGACCGGGTCAGCGCCGCGCTCGGACCGGTCGCGGTGGTGCGCTACGGCACGCTGATCGCGGCCGCGGGCATCGGGATGGTGGTCGTGTCCGGCTGGGTGTGGCTGACGCTGGCCGGGTGGGCACTGTTCGGACTCGGGCTGTCCGGCTGCATCCCGCAGATCTTCACCGCGGCGGGCAACCTGAGCGTCGGGTCGGCTGGGGTGAACATGTCGCGCGTGGTGGGTATGGGCTACGTCGGGCTGCTCGCGGGTCCCGCGCTGCTCGGCTGGCTGACCGAGCTGATGCCGCTGACCGCGACGATGCTGGTGCCACTGGCGTTCGTGCTGCTGGCATCGCGGTACGCGGGACAGGTTCGGCGATCGCCGCGGGCGCCCGTCGAACTCGACGCTCGGAACTGACCCTGAAAACAACTGTGCGCGTGTTGTACCCCGACAGGGGTACAACACGCGCACAGGCGGCGAAGCCGCTTACAGCGCCTTGAGCTCCTCGGTGACCGCGGCGACCATCTTCTTGGCGTCGCCGAACAGCATCGAGGTGGTGTCCGCGAAGAACAGCGGGTTGTCGATGCCCGCGTAGCCCGAGGACATCGACCGCTTGAGGACGATGACCGAGCGGGCCTCGTCGACGTTGAGGATCGGCATGCCGTGGATCGGGCTGCTGGGATCGTTGCGCGCCGCGGGGTTGGTCACGTCGTTGGCGCCGATGACGATGGCGACGTCGGTGCGCGAGAACTCACCGTTGATGTCGTCCATCTCCTTCATGGCGTCGTACTCGACATCCGCCTCCGCCAGCAGCACGTTCATGTGACCGGGCATGCGACCGGCGACCGGGTGGATCGCGTACTTGACCTCGACGCCCCTGGCCTCGAGCAGCGCGGCCATCTCCTTGACGGCGTGCTGTGCCTGCGCCACGGCGAGTCCGTAGCCGGGGACGACGATGACCTGGTTGGCGTACGCCATCTGGATCGCCGCATCCGAGGCGGAGGTCGCCTTGACGGTGCCGCCGGTCGCACTCGCGCCGCCCGCCTCTGCGGCGTCGCCACCGAACGAGCCGAAGATGATCGCCGGGATCGACCGGTTCATCGCCTTCGCCATCAGGTTCGTCAAGATGGTGCCCGACGCGCCGACGATCATGCCGGCCACGATCATCGCCTGGTTGTTCAAGGCCAGACCCGCGGCCGCGGCGGACAGGCCGGTGAGCGCGTTGAGCAGCGAGATCACCACGGGCATGTCGGCGCCGCCGATCGGCAACACCACGAACAGGCCCATGACACCGGCCGCGACGAGCAACCCGACGATCAGCAGCGAGGACTGCGGGTCACCGTCGGCATTGATGCCGATGAAAACGGCCAGCCCGATCGAGACCAGCGCGAGGATCATGTTCGCGACCTGGAACGCCTTGGCGTTCGAGACGAACACCTTCTCCACGTTCTTGTTCAGCAGTTCCTGCAGCTTCGCGAACGCCACCAGTGAGCCCCAGAACGAGACCGACCCGATGATCGCGGCGAACAGCGATCCGACGATGAACGGTGCCGAGGGCACCGCCTCGACGGCGGTGAAGCCGTCGGAGTTGAGGAACTCGGCCCACGCGATGAGCGCGACGGTGCCACCGCCGACGCCGTTGAACAGCGCGACCAGCTGCGGCATCGCCGTCATCTTGGTGCGCAGCGCCGGCGGGACGCCGAGGACGACGCCGACCAGCAGACCGCCGGCGATGAGGGCCCAGTTGTCGGTGTCGCGGATGTCGATGAGGACTGCGACGACCGCGATCAGCATGCCGACCGCGGCGATGTAGTTGCCGCGCACCGCGGTCTTCGGGCCGGTGAGGCCGGAAAGACCGTAGATGAACATCGAGAACGCGACGATGTAGAGGATCGTGACGAGGTAGCCCATCAGGCGTCAGCCCCCTTCTTCTCGGCCGCCTTCGGGGCGTCCTTCTTGGGCTTGAACATCGCGAGCATGCGGTCGGTGACGACGAAGCCGCCGACGACGTTCAGGGTGCCGAACACCAGCGCGACGAACAGGATGATCTTGATGCTCCACGGGGCATCGCCTGGCAGGTGACCGAGCACGACCAGCGCGCCGAGCACGACGATGCCGTGGATGGCGTTGGTGCCCGACATCAGCGGCGTGTGCAGGGTGTTGGGCACCTTGGAGATGACCGCGAAGCCCACGAACCCGGCCAGGACCAGGATCGCGATGTTCGCAAGAAGTTCGTTGTACATCAGGGGGTTTCCTCCTTGCGGGTGACGCACGCGGCGGCGAGCACCTCGTCGTCGAAGTCCGGCGCGAGCGCGCCGCTCTCGTCGAGCATCAGCTCGATGAGGGCGTACAGGTTCTTCGAGTACAGCTCGCTCGAGTGCTCGGGCATGGTGGCAGGGAGGTTCAGCGGGGAGCAGATGGTCACGCCGTGCTTGACGACGGTCTGACCGGGCTCTGTGATCTCGCAGTTGCCACCGGTCTCGCCCGCCAGGTCGACGATGACGCTGCCGGGCTTCATGCCCTCCACGGCGGCGGCGGTGACCAGGCACGGGGCCGGGCGGCCGGGCACCAGCGCGGTGGTGATGACCACGTCGAAGCCCTTGATCGCGTCCTCGAGCGCCTGCTGCTGCTGGGCCCGCTCGTCCTCGGTCAGCTCGCGGGCGTATCCGCCCTCGCCCGCCGCGTCGATGCCCAGGTCCAGCCACTGTGCACCGACGGAACGGACCTGGTCCGCCACCTCGGGTCGCACGTCGTAACCGGTGACGCGGGCGCCGAGACGCTTGGCCGTGGCCAGCGCCTGCAGGCCTGCCACGCCGACGCCGAGCACCAGCACGGTGGCCGGCTTGACGGTGCCCGCGGCCGTGGTGAGCATCGGGAAGTACCGGGTGGACTCCGATGCGGCCAGCACGACGGACTTGTAGCCCGCGACGTTGGCCTGCGAGGACAGCGCGTCCATCACCTGGGCGCGGGAGATGCGCGGGATCGCCTCGACGGCGTACGCCTCGACCCCGGCGTCCGCGAGCGCGGCGATGCCGGTCTCGTTGGTGCGCGGGGCGAGGAAGCCGATCAGCTTCTGGCCTGCGCGCAGCCGGGCGGTCTCCTGGGCGTTCGGGGCCGCGACCTTGACGATGACGTCCGCGGACCACGCGTCGCCGATGGTCGCACCCGCCTCCTCGTACAACTCGTCGGGCATCAGGGCGCCAAGCCCCGCACCGGACTCGACGATGACGTCGAGGCCCTTGCCGCGGAGCGTTGCGACGACCTTGGGTACCAACGCGACCCGACGTTCGCCGTCGTTCGTTTCCCGAACGACGCCGACCGTTGGGCGCGGCTGCTGTGAGCTCTGCGATGTATCCAACTGCCTATTTACTTCCTGCGGTAGGTGGTTTTGGAACCGCGGCGGACGGCGGCACCCGTGCGACTTGCGGATGATGACCCAGCTGGCACGAAGTTCACAACACTAGCCAGAGTCAGGCCACGATAGGGGAATCTCATCCCAGGGGATGGAAACTGAATCGAATCCGAACAGGACCAATCGCCCAACTCGGACATCAATATGTGGCACCGGTCACACGCGTAGTCTGGGATTTCCGACCGCATCGGAGGTGCCGATGAGCAGGCAGACCAAGCCGACCGTCACGATCGAGCGCGTCTACGACCACCCCGAACCCGAGCCGGGTGCCCGGATCTTCGTCGACCGACTCTGGCCGCGTGGCATCCGCAAGGACGCATTCCACTACGACGATTGGGCCAGGGATCTCGCGCCGTCGACCGAACTGAGGCGGTGGTACAGCCACGAGGCCGCGCACTTCAGGGAATTCCGGGCGCGCTACCGCGCGGAACTCGAGTCCGACGCCGGCCAGGAGGCGATCGCCCGCGTCGAGAAACTCGCGCACGGTCGCCCGCTGGTCCTGCTCACCGCGACAAGGGACCTCGAGCACAGTCACGCCGAGGTGCTCGCGGAGTTCCTGCGGGGGTCGGACTCGTGAGCTCCGCCGACGACCTCGGCGGCGACCCGGCGTGCTGGCTCGACCGGGTGTGCCCCGAGTGCGGGGCGTTCCGGCCCGACGGGACCGAGGACGGCTGCCAGCGGTGCGCGGGCGACGCCGAGCCGCATATCCCGGCGACCCGCCTGCCCAGCACCTAGAGTGGCGCCGGTGAGCGATGCGAAGCAGCCGACGCTGATCGACCGTGAGCCGTTGACCGCCGCCCTGTTCGAGGAATGGGACATCCTCGACGGCCTGCTGGCCGGGCTCACCGACCAGCAGTGGTCGAGCCCGACACCGCTCCCGGGCTGGACGGTGCACGATGTCGTCGCGCACCTGATCGGGATCGAGTCGATGCTGAGCGACGTCGAGCCGCCGCTGGCCGCGGACGAGGTGCCCGACTCTCCCCACGTCCACAATCCGATCGGCGCCTTCAACGAGCGCTGGGTGGCAGGCCTGCGCTCGCACAGCCACGCCCAGCTGCTGTCCGGGTTCCGCGACATCATCCGCACGCGCCGCGCGGCGCTGTCCGCGATGACTCAGGACGACTTCGACGCCCCGTCGATGACGCCGGTCGGCCCCGACAGCTACGGCAGGTTCATGCGTACCCGGCTGTTCGACTGCTGGTTCCACGAACACGACATCCGGGACGCCGTCGGCCTGCCCGGCGAGGAGGGCGGGCCGCGGGCCGAGTACTCGCTCGCGGAATTGATCGGGGGCCTCGGCTTCGCGGTCGGCAAGAAGGGCGGCGCGCCACAGGGCTCGACCGTGACCTTCGCGCTGACCGGCCCGCTCGCCCGCGACATCCACATCGCCGTCCACGGCCGCGCCGCCGTCGTCCCCGCCCTTGACGCGCCCGCGACCACGACGCTGCGGCTCGATTCGCGGCTGTTCACCCGACTGTGCGGAGGACGGGTGTCCGCCGCGGATCACGCCGGGGAGATAGAGATCCTCGGCGACGAGGCCCTCGGCCGCCAGATCGCGGCCAACCTCGCCTTCACCATCTGATGCGACTGTTCCTGTCCTCGTACAGGTTCGGGGCGGACCCCGATCGACTGCTGAACCTGCTCGACGGGCCAGGCCCCGTCGCCGTGATCGCGAACGCCGCGGACGCGTGGGAGGTGGGACGCGACTCGGCGGTGGTCAGCGACGTGGCGCCGCTGCGCCGGATGGGTTTCGACGCGCGAGAGCTGGACCTGCGCGAGTTCATCGGAGACCCGGAATCCCTGCGCGCGGAGCTGACGAAGCAGTCGATGGTGTGGGTGCGCGGCGGCAACACCTTCGTCCTGCGCGCCCAGTTCGCGCGGAGCGGCGCCGACCTGGTGCTGCCGGAGCTGCTGCGTTCCGACGCGCTGGTCTACGCCGGGTACAGCGCAGGCGCCTGCCTGATGTCACCGTCGCTGCGGGGTCTCGAACTGATCGACGATCCGGCGGAGGTCGGGCCGGCCTGCGGCACGCCTGTCATCTGGGAGGGGCTCGGCCTGATCGACCACGCGATCGTGCCGCACTTCCGCTCGCCGGGATACGGCAGCGAGGAGACGGCCCTGATCGAGGAGGTCGCGGAGGGCTACCGACTGGCAGGCACCCCGTACCGGACCCTGACCGACGACGACGCGATCGTCATCGACGGCCGGATATGAGTGATGGCCGGGCCCTGCTGGCCCGGCCACCGCTGTGCCGTTGGTCAGCCGAATCCGACGATCCGGTCGGCGGGGATGTGGACCGGCAGGAGGGAGGGACGGCGCATCGTCTTGAGCCGGCGGCGAGAGACCTCATCCGCGCCGTCGAGCAGCGCGTCGACCAGAAGCTCCGGGTCCCGCCGCCAGGCCGAACCGATCACCTCCACCGCATTGTCGGTGAACAGTCCGGAATCGGTCAGGGCGTCGCGCCACTGCGCGAACTCTCCCCCGCGCACCAGATCGATCGCCCAGGCGTCGATCTCGCCGCCGTCGAACTCGTACGACAGCACAGCGCTGACGAGGTCTTTTGTGTGGGATCCCAGGTCTCTCATCGTGTCGGTCCCTTCGTCAAATACTGACGGCATATTCGCTGTAACACTGTGTGGTGCTGTGGCGATAACTCACGCTATCGCCGATTCTGTGCCCAGAACGTTCGGCTCGCCAACGATCTGATAACAGAGTGACTGGCGGGACGAAAGTGACTCATGTGGGCAAGCAATGCCGCTTTCAGGCGACCGTCGCACGGGCGACCGAGCCCACTCCGTCGAGCAACGCGTCGACGAGCAACTCCGGGTCGCGTGACCAGGCGGCCCCGATCGTCTCGACCACCGAGGGGGTGAACATTCCGGAGGACCCGACCGTGTCGAGGAACTCCCCGAACTCGCCCGACCTGATGGCGCCGATCACCACCTCGTCGGCCATGTCTTGATCCTCGAACTCATAGGCGAAAATCGCGCGGATGATCCCGTCGACTCCACTGGGCAGCCCGCTCATCGCCCACCTCTTCCCGATCCATATCGGACGCCTACCGAAATTGGTCTGCGTCTACGTGTAACGCATTCGCGCTACCGAGCGATAGGGGGAAACTTAGCCCAGCGGGCGGGGAGATTGGGTTGCTGTTGCGAGAACCTTCGGTTACGAAACGACAACTCCGACCGTATGCGGGTACCGGCGCCGTTATAAGCGGTGTGCCTCCAGCGAGCCGCAAGCAGTCGCCAGCGGTGATTTTCGAGCGACCTGCAAGCAGTCGCCAGCGGTGATTTTCGAGCGACCTGCAAGCAGTCGCCAGCGGTGTGACTCTCGAGCTCAGATCCCGAGCGAAGCCGACAGCTGCGGCAGCGACTTGCGCAGGTCTTCCTGCCAGTACCCCCACGAATGGGTCCCGTTCGGCCGGAAATCGACAGTGGCCGGGATGTTCAGCTCGCGCAACCGGTCGGCCAGCTGACGGGTGCACTGATTGGTGGCGGCCTCGATCGCGCCGCCGATGACGATCTGATCGGCGAGCGGGGGCGACTTCGGGTTGCGCGGCGCGTTCGGATCCTCGTGCACACCGGGCAGTCCGTTACCCGTGGAGATGTAGATGGACAGGCCCCGGAGCTTCTCGGCATTGAGGTAGGGGTCGTGCTCGCGCCAGGCAGGCCCGTCGTACGGGCCCCACATGTTCGTGGTGTTCGCGCCGCCCATCACCTCGACGACCGTGCGGATGTACGCCTGGCCGACCGGGTCGCTCGTACGCGCGCAGCCGCTGTAGGCGGCGACACCCTTGTAGAGCCCGGGCGACTGGATCGCGAGGTCGAGGACCGAACCCGCCGACATCGACAGGCCGCCGATCGAGTTCACCTTGTTCGTACCCAGCGCTTTGTCGATCACCGGCGGCAGTTCCTTGGTGAGGAAGGTCTGCCACATGTGTGCGACCCCCAGCTTGGGGTCGACCTTCTGCCAATCGGTGTAGTAGCTGAAGATGCCCGCGGCGGGGATCACGACGTTGACGTTCTTGTCGGCGAAGAGCTCGAGGATGTCGGTCTGGTTCTCCCAGTTCGCCCCGTCCTCGCCTCCCCCCGCGCCGTTGAGCAGGTACAGGGTGGGCCGCGGCTCGCTGGTGTCCGCGGGCCTGATCACCTGCAGCGGGATCGCGCGCCCCATTGACGGCGAGTAGACGTTGACGTCCCACTGGCGGTCGGTGTGCTTGTCGATGCCCTCGACGCGCGCAGCGGTGGGAGTCTGCTCGGCGGGGGTCGCAGCGGCGGGCGCAACGCCCAGCAGAGCCGCGGTCAACAGCGTTGCCGCCAGCGTTCGTGCACGCACTTCGCTCCCACTTTCGCTCGAGAATCGTGCGCCACCCTAGTTCGCTTTCCCGAATCGGACGTACGTCCATTCAACAGAGTGGCACACGTCACATTTTCTGGATTCGATGCGCACCCAACTCGAGAAACAGCCAAGCCCGCCGGCTTTCGGTGCCATAGACTCCGCCCGTGCTACCCCAACTGGTATCCGTCATCATTCCCGCATATAACGGTCTTCCGCTGATCGACGAACAGCTCGACGCGTTGGCCGCGCAGGACTACACCGGCGCCTTCGAGGTCGTGGTGAGCGACAACGGGTCCACCGACGGCCTGCGGGAGCACCTGGCCCGCCATCCGCTCGCCGATCGCCTGCAGCTGCGGTGGGTCGACAGTTCCGACAAACAGGGCACTCCGCACGCCCGCAATGTCGGTATCGCCGCCGCGCATGGCGACTTCCTCGCCTTCACCGATCAGGACGACCGGGTCCATCCGGGCTGGCTGACCGCGCTCACTCTCGCCGCACAGGACTTCGACGCGGTCGGCGGAGCGGTGGAAACGGCGTCGATCAACACGGCCGAGGTGGCCTCGTGGCGCCCGATGCCCGCAACGGACGAACGCTTCAAGGAGATCGGCTACCTGCCCTACGCGATCGGGTGCAATTTCGGAATCTGGCGTCCGATAATTGAGAAGGCCGGCGGCTTCGATGAGTCCTTCACTCGGGGCGGGGAGGACATGGCTCTGTCATGGACACTTCAGCTCAAAGGCTTCACCCTCGGCCACGCCCCCGGTGCCCTGGTGGCCTACCGTTTTCGGACCACCTACCGCGACACCTGGCGCCAGCTGCGCGGATACGGCGAAAACTCGGTCAAGCTCTATCTCGCCTTCCGTGAGCATGGGTTCCCGCGACACTCCGGGAAGAATCTCGCGCTCTCCACTGCCGGAGTCATACTCCTCAATCCGGTTGTGCCCCGATTCATCGCGCGGATCCCGCGCGGAATGTGGTTCGCCCAGACCGGCTTCCTGGTCGGCAAGATCCGTGCCAGCATCAAATACCGGGTGTTCTATATCTGAGTTCGCCTCGTCGCCGTGCTCGCTGTGGCTATCATCCCCACGTGACCGCACCTGCACGCGTACCCAGCTTCGTTTCCGTGATCATCCCGGCGTACAACGCCAAGCACACGATCGACGCACAGCTGTCGGCGCTCGCCGCCCAGGACTACCCGGGCGGGTTCGAGGTGATCGTAAGCGACAACGGGTCCACCGATGGGTTGCAGGATCACATTCGGAACCATCCGCTGGCACAGGACCTGACCCTGTCGGTCGTCGACAGCTCCACCTCCCCGGGCGCCGCGCATGCCCGCAACGTCGGCATCTACCAGGCCAAGGGCGACTTCCTCGCATTCTGCGACGCCGACGATCAGGCCCACCGACAGTGGCTTTCCGCCCTGGTCGAGGCGGCCCCCGCGAGCGATGCGGTCGCAGGCACTGTGGAGACCTACACCCTCAACTCCGCTGAGGTACAGCGGTGGCTGCCGATGCCCGACCCGAGCGAGAGGCCCATGTTGTTCGGTTGGAAGCCCTCACTCTTCTCGGGTTCCTTCGGAATGTGGCGGACGACCTCGGAAGCCGTGGACGGGTTCGACGAACGCTACGCGCGCGGCGGCGAGGACAACGACCTCGCGCTGCGCATCCACCTCGCGGGATTGAGCCTCGCCCACGCGCCCGAAGCGCTTGTCTCGGTCCGTCTACGCAGCACGTTCAGGGACGTGTGGCGCCAGATGGTCAAGTACGGCGAAGCGGATGCCAAGGTCTACGCTGCCTACGTCGATCAAGGCGTACCCCGTCGGCCCCGACTCGCCGTCTTCGTCGAGGTCCTGCGACTTACGCTGACCAATCCGCTTCTGCCGCAGCGGATCTCGGGTACCTCGCGCGGACACTGGGTACAGTCCTGCGCACATCTGGTCGGCAGGACGATCGGTAGCGTCAAGTACCGGACGTACTTCCTCTAGGCGAGCACCCATGCTTTCAGAGAGAATCGACTCACCCGGCCGTAGGATCCGCGGATGACTCGTGATCTGCCGCGCCTGGTGTCCGTCATCGTCCCCACCTTCAACTGCGCTCACCTGATCGAGGTGCAGTTGACCGCGCTCGCCGAGCAGGACTACCCGGGTGAGTTCGAGGTCATCGTCAGCGACAACGGGTCAACGGACAACCTTCCCGCGCTCCTCACGAACCACCCCCTGGCGGCGCTGCTGAACCTGCGATGCGTCGACTCCGCGGGGGTCGTGGGCGCCTCGCATGCCCGGAACGTCGGGATCGGACACGCGCGCGGCGACTTCCTCGCGTTCTGCGACGCCGACGATCGGGCGCACCCGAACTGGCTCACGGAAATGGTCAAGGTGGCGTCGACCTCCGACGCGGTTGGCGGGCCCATCGAGACCGCTTCCCTCAACGCCCCGCACATCGCGAAGTGGCTACCTGTCCCGCCGCCCGACCAGCAAGGCTCCGCCGCGGGGATGTTCCGCATTGTAGGTAGCTGCAATTTCGGGTTGTGGCGCAGCGTCTTCGACGCAGTCGGCCCCTGGGACGAGTCTTACGTCACCGGCAGCGAGGACGCCGACTACTGCCTGCGGCTGCAATTGGCCGGGTTCGGTCTTTCGCACGCGCCGAAGGCCCTGATGGCCTACCGGGTCCGTACTTCGCACTCTGAGTTCCGAAAGCAGCAGTCGGCGTGGGCCCAGTCACAGGTCCGGATTTACGCGCAGTACCGCGACCGCGGCGCCCAGCGTCCGCCGCTGACGATGTCACCCATGCAGCTAATCATGCTCGCACTCCACAACCCTGCCCTCCCCCGGTCGCTGAGGCAGCTCTCCTACGGCGAGTGGCTGTTCTACGCGGCCGGCATCGCCGGGCGGGTCCGCGGCAGCATCAGGCACCGGGTGTATTTCGTCTGACGGTGGGTGGTCACACGGTCGCAGTGGCGCCCGCCAACCTCCGTGCACCCTGCTGCCTGGCGCGCCGCAGCTCGCGCCGCGGGGACCCGAGCAGGATTTTCGCGCGAGACGCCCGATCAGGGCCCCGGACCACCGAGGCCAGGAACAGGTCCGTCCACACCAGGCACCCCCATCCGAATCCGCTCGCGCGCAACGACCGCGGCAGCGAACGGTCGGCCACTACCTTGGACAGGATCCGGTAGCGGTCCAACCAGTCCTTGTTCTGTGCGGCGTTGACAAAGGACTCCGATGCCCCGTGGTGGTATCGAATCGACAATTCGTCCGGGGTCCACGCCACCGTCGAGCGTTGCATGATGCGCATCCACAGGTCCATGTCGACGAGCTGATAGATCCCCTCGTCCAGGCCGCCGACATCGAGGGCCGTGCTGCGCCGGACCATCACGCAGGTCGGCTCGCCCACCCAGTTCCCCCGCGCACCGCTGCGGACATACTGCGCCACCAGCGCGGCGCCGTCGTTGGTGGACCCCAGGTCCCGAAAGTTCTGCTCGAGGCGTCCATGCCGCTCGCGCCAGGTCACGTCCTCGGTCTCGATGATCCTCGGCGCGAAGGCGAGCCCGATTGCGGCGTCGTCGAACAGCGGCGAGAGGGTCGAAAGGCAGCCCGGCAGCAGGCGGTCGTCGCCGTGCACGAACTGGATCGCCCTGCCCCTGGCCAGGCTCAGACACCGATTGTGGTTGCCGACGAGACCGAGCCTGACCTCGTTGCGAAGGACTCGTGCGTTCTCGCCGGCCAGAGAGCGGGCAATCTCGTAACTGCCATCGGTGGAGTCGTCGTCGACGATCAGGAGCTCGAAGTCCCGGAAGTCCTGACCGGCGATGCTCTCCAGGCAGCGCGCGATGGTGTCGGCGTTGTTGTACATCGGGATACAGACGCTGACCGCCGGGGCCGAGCATTCGGTTTCGACTGACACTTCTCTCCCTCACCTGGCTCAGGTATCGATCGACGCTCGCGGACGCCGCGCCGGCCATTCAACCAGCCCGGCCGACCGCTGTCGGCGATATTTGGCAGCGCGGGGTCCGAGGGAGCGGGTTCGAGAACTTTGAAGGACGGTAGCGGTGCGAACGGGTTACCCTCTCCACTGGCCCGCGCAGCGCGGGCGGGGAGACGGGGGTCGACTCGGCGGCACAGCCGCCGCATGTCGCGAACCGTCGGCAAGGGCGGAGCACATGAATCTATTCCGGTTGCGGCGGACCTCGAAGCTCAAGGACATCGAGAAGGTCCAACGCCTGGGGCTCGGCACCGTCGGGGTGGGAACCTACGGAAACCCGAAGATCCTCACCTTCACCCACGACCCGACGCGCCTGACGATCGGCTCGTACTGCTCCATCGCGGACGAAACGCTGATCGTGCTCGGCGGTCAACACCCCACCGACGAAGTAACGACCTATCCCTTCCGGATCATGCTCCAGCTCCCCGGGGCGGGCGAGGACCGTCACCCCCTGCCGAAGGGTGACATCGTCATCGGCAGCGACGTGTGGATCGGTGCGCGCGTGACCATCCTCAGCGGTGTCGACATCGGGCACGGCGCGATCCTCGGCGCGGGTGCCGTCGTCTCGAAGGACGTGCCTCCCTACTCCATCGTCGGCGGCAATCCGGCCCGTCTCATCAGGAAGCGGTACGACGAGGAGACGATCGACAAGCTGCTGCAGATCTGCTGGTGGGACTGGCCGCAGCAGAAGATCGTCGAGAATCTGGAACTCCTGTCCGCACGCGATCCGTCCGAGTTCCTCGAGCGCCATCTGCCCGCTGCCGGCGGCGACCGGTCCCGAGCCTGAGCCAATTCATCGTCATGAGTCGTGAGGAACGCATGCCAGCGCAAAGCCCTGACCTCGTCTCGGTCATCATCCCCGCCTACAACGCGATGGGTGTCATCGATGTGCAGTTGACCGCACTGGCGGAGCAGGACTACCAGGGCACGTTCGAGGTCATCGTCAGTGACAACGGGTCAACGGACGGCCTCGCCGAGCACATCGACGGCCACCCGCTCCGGGAGGTCCTCGACCTCCGCCGCGTAGATTCGTCCGCCACGAAGGGCGCCCCCCACGCCCGCAACGCCGGAGCGGCGGCGGCCCGCGGCGAATACCTGGTGTTCTGCGACGCCGACGACATGGTGCACCCGGAATGGCTCGGCGCCTTGGTCGCGGCCGGGCAGGAGTACGACTCGGTGAGCGGGCCGGTCGAGACAACCACCCTCAACACCCCGAAGGTCGCCTCCTGGCGCCCCGTGCAGCCGCCTGACAAGCCTGAGGAGACACCCGGATTCCTCAACTTCGGACTGTCGGGCAATCTCGGGATATGGCGTAGCGTCTTCGACTCGGTCGGCGGCTTCGACGAGTCGTTGAACGTCTGCGAGGACATCGACATCTCGTGGCGACTCCAGCTCGCGGGCTTCACCCTGGGCCACGCGCCCAAGGCCATGGTGGCCTACCGCCTGCGTGACAACTACCGTGCGCTGTGGCGCCAGGCCTTCGCGTATGGTGAGGCCGGACCGCAGTTGTACAGGGACTATCGATGTTACGGCCTGCGGCCCACCAAGCCGTTTCCGCTCCTGGTTTACGTGCTGGCCCTGGTGTTCAGGAGTCCTATCGTCCCCCGGTTCATCTCCCGCCTTTCCATGGGCGGGTGGATCTACTACACGGCCTTCTTGGCTGGCCGGCTCTCCGGCAGCATCAAGGAACGGATCTGGTGCGTCTAGACGAACCAGGCGCAGTGCCGGAACCCCTCCGGAGTGTTGATCGAGAGGGACTCCAGCGCGCTGCTCACGAAGCCGATCTCGCGAGCGACTTCACCAGCGCCGACAGCCACCGCTGGTGCGCACGATCGATGGCATCGCGGATCGTATGCCGGGATGATGATCGCCACCAGCGTCGGTGGCTGCCTCACTCTGTCCCCCTCGCACCCTCGGTCACGGTCCGCAGAATCTCCGTGTACCCCTTCACGATCAGGTCCCCTGCTGCCGTGTCGAACAGATCGGTCGAATACAGCACGCCACCGGTGATGCCCGCGGGCGAGCCGTCGTCATCGTAGTGGTCGTTGAGGCTGAACTCGATGTCGTGCTTGGCGACCTCGGTGACGAACGGGTAGCCCTCGATTCGCAGCTCGCCCAGGTCGGCGTCGATTTTGCCGCCGCCGGGCTGCAGGATCAGCTCCACCTGGAACAGCCGGTCCCGCGTGCCGAGCGCAGCCTGGAGGCGCGTGTTCGAGACATCCGGGTGCGCGAAGGCGCCCAGCGCGACGTCGCGCACCCGGGCGACGAGCTCGGTGAACGGCTCGTCCTTCTCGACGCTCACCGGCATCAGCACGTCGTCGGAGAAGTTTCCGACGACATCGGCCAGCACAGCCTCGTCGCGGCCCGCGATCGACGTGGCCAGGGTGACGTCCGCGACCGACGCGAGATCGCTGACCAGCACCGCGAACGCCGCCTGCATCACCATGAACAGGCTGGCCCGGGACTCGTGCGCGAGCGCCAGCAGCGCCGCGTGCGTGTCCGCGTCGATCGACACCGGCGCGGTCGCCCCGGCTGAGGTCCGCTTCGCCCTCCCGGCGCCCGCGAGCTCGAGGCGCCGCGGCCTGCCCTCCAACGCGCGCACCCAGTACCGGAGCTGCCGGTTCGCCTCGCTGCCGGTGTCCTCGGGGTGGCCCAGCACCTCGTGCTTCCACATCGTGTAGTCGCCGTACTGCACCTCCAGTGGCGCCCACTGGGGTTCGACGCCCATCGCACGCGCGGCGTAGGCGATCATCACATCCCTGGTGAGCACACCCATACTGGCGCCGTCGGCGGCGATGTGGTGCACGATGATCGCGAGCACGTGATCGTCGTCGCCCAGCGCGAACAGCCGCATCCGCAGCGGCAGTTCACGGGTGACGTCGTAGTCGGCCCACAGGTATCGCTGCACCTGCGCCTCGACCTCGGCCGCCGACACCTCGACGCGCCGCAGCTCCGGAACGGCGTCCTCGGCGGCCACCAGCACCTGGAGTGGTCCCGTCGGGGAGTCCGGGTACACGGTGCGCAGCGCCTCGTGCCTGGTCACCACGTCGGCCGCGGCGGAGCGCAGGATCTCGACGTCGAGCGACCCGCGGATTCGCAGCGCGACCGGGATGTTCCAGTCCCCGTTGCGGGTTTCGTGGTTCGCGAACCAGATCCGTTCCTGTGCGGGTGCGAGCGGAATCCGCGCGGGCCGCTGCCGGGCGACGAGCCGAGGCCGGTTCGGGTCGTGAGCGTCCACCCTGCGGGCCAGCGCTGCCACCGTCGGATCCTCGAAGAACTCCCGGACGCTGACGGTGGTGTCGAAAGTCTCGCCCATCCGCGCTGTCACCCTCGTGGCGAGCAGCGAGTTCCCGCCGATGTCGAAGAAGCTGTCCTCGGCGCCGATCCGCGGTCGGTCCAGCAGGTCCGCGAAGATTCCGGCGACGATCTGCTCGGTGGGTGTGGACGGCGCCCGGAAGGCGCTGGAGCTGAGGAACTCCGGCTCGGGCAGTGCCTTCCGGTCCAGCTTGCCGGATGGGTTGAGCGGGAATGCGTCCAGCACCATCAGGGCCGAGGGCATCATGTAGCTGGGCAGCAATCCGGCCGCGAACTCCTTGAGTCCGTCTACCTCGATGACGCGACCCGGCACGGGCACCACGTACCCGACCAGCTGATCACCTGTTGCGGTCTGCACCACCAACACGGCCGACTGCAGCACCGACTCATGGGCCAGCAGCGCGGTCTCGATCTCGCCGAGCTCGATCCGCTGCCCGCGGAACTTCACCTGGAAGTCCGTGCGGCCGATGTACTCGAGCTCACCGTTCGCCCGCCAGGTGACCAGGTCTCCGGTGCGGTACATCCGGGCGCCGTTGTCGCCGTACGGGTTGGCCACAAACCGATCCGAGGTCAGGTCCACCCGGCCGTAGTAGCCACGGGCGAGCTGGACACCCGCGAGGTAGAGCTCGCCCGGCACACCTGCCGGAACGGCGCGCAGACGCGAGTCGAGGACATACACCTGCGAGTTCCACTCGGGACGGCCGATCGAGACAGCTCCGCCGACCCCTGTACCGGTGACGTCGGCGTAGGTGATCGACACCGCCGCCTCCGTCGGCCCGTAGAGGTTGTGCACGCCCGCAGCACAGATCGACGCGAAGTCGCGAACCGTCTCAGCGGGCAAGGCCTCACCGATGACGAAGACGTATCGGAGGCTCACGAGATCCGCGGGCGCCGCGGCACCCGCGAACACGGTGAGCATGGACGGCACGAAGTCTGTCACCGTGACACCGCGCTCGCGAATGGTCTCCGCGACATATGCCGGATCCCGGTGCCCGTCCGGCGTCGCCACAACGAGCTGCGCACCGACCCGGAGCGGCATGAAGAAGCCCCACAGCGACACATCGAACGTCGTCGCTGTCTTCTGCAGATACACATCCGTTGCGCCGAGAGGGTACTCGGCCAGCATCCACGCGATCTGGTTGGCAATCGCGGCATGGCTGACCGCCACACCCTTCGGCTTGCCCGTCGAACCCGATGTGAAGATCACGTACGCGGGATGCTCTGGGGCCAACCGCGAGATCCGATCATCGTCCGTCACCGGTGCCGGCGAGAACCCCGAGTAGTCGAGCGTGTCGACATGGAGAGCAGACCTGTCCCCCGGAACCTGGAATCCGTCCCGTGAGGTGGACAGCACGCAGACCGGGTCGGCCGTATCGAGGATGTGCCCGATCCGCTCGGCGGGATGGTCGGGGTCGACGGGCACGTACGCGCCGCCGGCTTTGATCACGGCGTAAATGCCGATGACGAGGTCCAACGAGCGGCGAATCGCCAAAGCCACAAGGGATTCCGGTCCGACGCCCTCGGCGATGAGCAGACGCGCCAGGCGGTTCACACGCGCGTCGAACTCGGCGTAGGTCAGCGTCGAGCCCTCGTACACCAGGGCCGTCGAGTCCGGTGTGGCGGCGACCTGGGCATCGAACGCCCCGAGCAGCAGATCACCAAAATCCACGACGTGATCCGAGTCGTTCCAGCCTGTGAGCACCAGGGCGCGTTCGTCGGCGCCGAGCAGTTCGAGGTCGCCCACTGCCGTCGTCGGGTCCGCGGTCAGGGTCCGCAACACCCGGACAAGGCGATCGCCGAACACCCGCACGGTGGTCTCGTCGAACAGATCACGCGCGTAGGTCAGGTGCACCGCGATACCCGCAGGCACGCCGTGCTCGTCGCTGCTCTCGGACACGGTGACCTGGAGATCGAACTTCGCGAGCGCGATGTCGAACTCGACCTCGGAGATGGTCAACCCGTCCAGCTCGAGGGTGGGCTGCTCGTGGTTCTGGAAGAACAACGCCACCTGGAACAGCGGATGTCGCGCCTGCGAACGCGCAGGGTTGAGCACCTCGACGAGCCGCTCGAACGGGATGTCGGCGTGACCGAAGGCTCCGAGGTCCACCTCGCGGACATCGCCGAGGAGCTCCGCGAACGAGACCGACGGGTCTACCTCGGTACGCAGAACCAGGGTGTTGACGAACATGCCGACCAGATCGTCCAGCGCCGCCTCACCACGGCCCGCCACCGGAGTACCGATCGCGATGTCGCTGGTACCCGACAGCCTCGCCAGCAACACCGCCAGCGCCGCATGCACGACCATGAACAGAGAGGAATTGTGCACCCTCGCCGTATTCCGCAGTGCTGCATGCAGCTCCGCATCGATCGCAATCGGGATGACACCACCGACGTTGGACGCCACCGTGGGCCGAGGTCGGTCACTCGGCAGGTCCAACTGGGCGGGAACGCCGTCGAGTGCACGCGTCCAGTAGTCGAGTTGCGCGGCGATCAATGACTCCGGATCATCCTCAGAACCCAACACCGCACGCTGCCAGAGGCTGAAGTCCGCGTACTGCACCACCAACGGGGCCCACCCGGGGACCTCACCCGCAGACCGGGCCGAGTACGCCAGCATCACATCGCGCACGAGCGGGGCCACAGAGAACCCGTCGGCAGCGATGTGGTGCACGACGAATACGAGAACGTGCTCGCTGGGTCCCACCTCGAACAGCCGAATGCGTAACGGCACCTCAGCGGTGACGTCGAACCCGGATTGGACCACCTCGGCGAGCCGCACGAACAGATCGGCCTCGAGCACGGGCACGGGAGTCAGATCGACAGCCGCATCCTCCGGGGAAAGGACCACCTGCACACCGGTGCCATCAGGAGAGACCGGATAGACCGTACGCAAGATCTCGTGCCGCACCACAACATCGGCAATCGCAGACTGCAACGCATCGGTGTCGATCCCGCCCGACAACCGAACCGCCACCGGAATGTTGTTCACGGCGGACGCCGTGTCGAAGCGATTGAGGAACCACATCCGCTGCTGCGCCAACGACAGGGGAATGCGTTCCGGCCGGCCCATCCTCGCCAGCGGGATCCGACCGGTCTCCCTGGACGCGGTTTCGGCGCGCACGGCCAGCTCCGCCACCGTCGGGTGCTCGAACACCGCACGGATCGCCAACGACGAGCCCAACGCGGAGTTCGTCCGAGCCACCAGCCTCGTGGCGAGCAGCGAGTTGCCGCCGACGTCGAAGAAGTTGTCATCGGCGCCGACCCGCGGACGCTCGAGCAGGTCCGCGAAGATGCCCGCGATGATCTGTTCGCTCGGCGTCGCCGGCGCCCGGAACGCGCTGGAGCTGAGGAACTCCGGCTCGGGCAGCGCCTTCCTGTCCAGCTTGCCGTTCACGTTGAGCGGCAGCTCGTCCAGGAACACCACCACCGACGGCACCATGTAGCTCGGCACCCGCTCGCCTGCGAAGGCGAGCAGGGACTCCGCGGTCGGCGCCCCGCCCGCGACGGGCACCGCGTAGGCCACCAGGTTCTCGGCGCCGTGCGGACCGCGGTGCACCAGGACCACGGACGCGTCGATCGCCGGGTGGGCGGTCAGCGCCGACTCGATCTCGCCGAGCTCGATCCGGAACCCGCGCAGCTTGACCTGGAAATCGCTGCGCCCGACGTAGTCGAGCACGCCGCGATCGCGGCCCAGCCAACGGACCACATCGCCGGTACGGTACATCCGGGACCCGTTCGGGCCGAACGGATTCGCGACGAAGCGCTCGGCGGTCAGGTCGGCGCGGCCGGTGTAGCCCTGTGCGAGCTGGGCGCCTGCGATGTACAGCTCGCCTGGCACCCCGACGGGCACCGGGTGCAGCCGCGCGTCGAGCACGTACACCTGGGTGTTCCACTCGGGCACACCGATCGGCACGGTGCGCTCGTCCGCGGGCCCGCAGCGGTGGTGGGTGACGCTCACCGCCGCCTCGGTTGGGCCGTACAGGTTGAACACAGCCGCGTCACTGAACTCGGCGAACCGACGCACCGTCTCGGCGGGCAGCGCCTCGCCGATGCAGATCACGCGACGCAGCGACGCGATCGGCTCCGAGCCGACCGACGCCAGGAACGCGGTCAGCAGCGACGGCACGAAATGCATGGTGGTGACGAGGCTCTCGCGCATCAGCCGGGCCAGGTACGACGGGTCCTGCTCGCCGCCCGGCTTCGCGATCACCAACCGCGCCCCGACGGTCAGCGCCCACCAGAACTCCCACACCGACAGGTCGAAGGTGGCCGCGGTCTTCAGCATCACCGCGTCGTCGGCGCCCAGCGGGTACTCGGACTGCTTCCACAGCAGCTGGTTCGCGATCGCCCGGTGTGGCACCGCGACGCCCTTCGGGCGCCCCGTCGATCCGGACGTGTAGATCACGTAGGCGGTGTTCTCCGGCCGCAACGGGGCGATCCGGTCCGCATCGGTGATCGGCGCGGGGCTGTGGTCGCCGAGGACACCGTCGAGGCCGTCGACCGGCAGCAGCTCCACCCCGTCGGGCGGCGTGATCGAGACGCCCGTCGTGGTCAGCACCACCACCGGTCGCGCCGAGTCGAGCACGTAGGCGGTGCGCTCGGCCGGGTGGTCCGGGTCGATGGGCACGTACACGCCACCGGCCTTGGCCACCGCGTACATCGCCACGAGCAGCTCCACCGAGCGCCGGATCGCCAGCGCCACGCGCGCTTCCGGGCCGACCCCGCGGGCGATGAGCTCGCGGGCCAGCCTGTTGGCCCGCGCGTCGAACTGCGCGTAGGTCAGCTCCGCACCCTCGAACACCGTCGCGGTCGCCGCAGGGCTCCTGCGGACCTGTGCGTCGAACAGCTCGGCGAGGGTCGTCTCGGGCACCGGGTGGCCGGTCTGGTTCCAGCCCGTCACCAGCTCCTCGCGGTGCAGCTCGTCGAGGATCGGGATGTCGCCGACGACGGTGTCCCGGTCGGCGACCACCGTCCGCAGGATCCGCTCGAACCGGGCCGCGAACTGCGCGACGGTGTCGCGGTCGAACAGGTCGGTCGCGTAGGTGAACGACGCGGCGATCTCGGCCGGATCCCCCTTCTCGTCGTGGCGGTCCACCAGCGTCAGATGCAGGTCGAACTTCGCCGGCTCGAACCCGGCGTCGAGCGCCTCGATCTCGAGATCCGGCAACGTGAACCGGGTGCGCTCGAGGTTGTGGAAGGACAACGCCACCTGGAACAGCGGGTGCCGGGCCGTCGAACGGGTCGGGTTGAGCACCTCGACGAGCCGCTCGAACGGCACATCCGCGTGGCCGAAGGCGGCCAGGTCGTTCGCGCGCGCCAGGTCGAGCACCTCGCTGAACCGCTGCTCCGGGCTGACCCGGGTGCGCAGCACCAGGGTGTTGACGAACATGCCGACGAGATCGTCGAGCGCCTCCTCGCCGCGGCCGGCGATGGGCGAGCCGATCGCGATGTCGGACTCGTTGCTCAGCCTGCTCAGCAAGACCGCCAACGCGGCGTGCATGACCATGAAGAGGGTGGAGTCCTGACCGCGCGCGAGATCCAGGAGTGCCCGGTGCGTCCGGGCGTCCAGGGTGAACGCGTAGGTGTCGCCGCGGTAGGACTGCTCGGCAGGCCGCGGCCGGTCGGCGGGCAGGTCGAGCTGCTCGGGCAGACCGGCCAGCTCGGCGGTCCAGTACGCGACCTGACGCGCGGCCACCGAGTCCGGATCCTGCTCGTCGCCGAGCACCGCGCGCTGCCACAGGCTGTAGTCCGCGTACTGCACCTCGAGCGGCGCCCACGTCGGCTGCGCGCCGTGCAGGTGCGCCGAGTAGGCGACCATCACGTCCCGCGCCAGCGGTCCCATCGAGAAGCCGTCCGCCGAGATGTGGTGCACCACAAGCGCGAGCACGTGCTCGGTCTCGCTGACCCGCAGCAACCGCACGTGCAACGGGACCTCGGTCGTGACGTCGAAACCGGTGGAGGCCAGCTCGATCACCCGCGCGAGCACCTCGTCCTCGCCGACCGGGACCGGCACCAGCTCCTGGACCGCCTGGTCCGCGGGCAGGATCACCTGGCACGGCCCGGCGTCGGAATCCGGGTAGACGGTGCGCAGCGACTCGTGCCGGTCGACCGCGTCGGCAACCGCGGCGCGCAGCGCCGTCGTGTCGAGCCGGCCGGACAACCGCAGGGCGAGCGGGATGTTGTTCACTGCGGAGGCGGTGTCGAAGCGGTTGAGGAACCACATCCGCTGCTGCGCGAGCGACAGTGGAATGCGTTCCGGCCGCGGCATCCTCGCCAGCGGGATGCGGCCGGCCTCCATGGACGCGGATTCGGCGCGCACGGCCAGCTCCGCCACCGTCGGGTGCTCGAACACCGCACGGATCGCCAACGAGGTGCCAAGCGCGGAGTTCACCCGGGCCACCAGCCTGGTCGCCAGCAGCGAGTTCCCGCCGAGCTCGAAGAAGCCGTCGTCCACCGACACCCGCTCCGCGCCGAGCAGCTCGGCGTAGATCCCGGCGATGGCCTCCTCGACCGGGTTCGTCGGGCCGCGGAACTCGCGGTCGGTCACGAACTCCGGCACCGGCAGCGCGCGCCGGTCCAGCTTGCCGGTCGCGTTGATCGGCAGCGCGTCCAGCACCATCACCGCCGACGGCACCATGTAGGCGGGCAACGCGTCGCCGATCGCGGCGCGCAGTTCCTGCGGGTCCAGCTCGGCGCCCGCCTCGGCGACCACGTACCCGACCAGGTTCTCCCCGGTGTGCGGGTCGCGGTGCAGCGCGACCACCGACTGGGCGACACCGGGACGGCCGACCAGCGCCGCCTCGATCTCGCCGAGCTCGATGCGCAGGCCGCGCAGCTGGACCTGGGTGTCGCCGCGGCCGATGAAATCCAGTGCCCCGTCGCGGGTCCGGCGCACCAGGTCGCCGGTGCGGTACATCCGCTCGCCGTCGCCGTACGGGTTGGCCACGAACGCGGCGGCCGTCAGCGCGCCGCGGCGGTGGTAGCCGCGGGCGAGACCGGGACCGGACAGGTACAGCTCGCCGACCACGCCGACCGGGACGGGCCGCAGGCGGCGGTCGAGCACGACGGCCCCGGCACCCTCGAGCGGTGTCCCGATAGTGATCCGGTCGCCCTCGTGCAGCGGCTCCGTCACGGTGATGACGATGGTGCTCTCGGTGGGTCCGTAGCTGTTGAAGAAGTCGCGGCCTGGCGCGAACCGGGCCACCAGCTCGGGCGGGCAGACGTCGCCGCCGACCATCACCGAGCGCAGGTCCTCGAGACCGTCCGCGTCGACCGTGCCGAGCGCGGCGGGCGCGGTCAGGATGTGGCTGACCCGCTCGGACCGCAGCAGCGCGGCCAGCTCGCCGCCGCCGATGATCCCCGGCGCCGCGACGACCATGGTGGCGCCAGCGCTGAAGCCGACGAGCATCTCGAACACCGACGCGTCGAAGCTCGACGACGAGAACCGGAGCACCCGAGACGAACTCGTCACGGCCAGCTCGGTGCGCACGTCCGCGCAGAAGGTGGACAGGCCGGTGTGGGTGACAACGACGCCCTTCGGGACGCCGGTGGAGCCGGAGGTGTAGATCATGTACGCCGCGCTCGCCGGGTCGATCGGCGCGGCGAGCTCGTCCGCCGCCACCGGGCCCGCGGGCAGCGCGGTCCGCTCGCGGGTGACCTCGGCGTCGTCGAGGGCCAGCCACTCGACCGTGCCGGGGAGCCGATCGCGTTCGCCTGCGACGGTCAGCCCGAGGACCGCCCCCGAGTCGGTGAGCATGTGCCGCGCGCGCTCGGCGGGCAGCGCCGGGTCGATCGGCACGAAGGCCGCCCCGGTCTTCGCGACCGCCCAGAGCGCGAGCACGGATTCGGCGGACCGGGCAAAGGAGGTGGCCACGAACGACTCCGGGCCGATACCCCGACCGAGCAGCATCCGAGCCAGGCGGTTCGACTCGGCATCCAGCTCCGCATAGGACACCTCGACCTCGCCCGCGCAGCGCAGCGCCACGGCCCCGGGGTCGATGCTCGCACCGGCCGCGAGGATCTGCGGCAGCGTGCGCACCGGCGGCGCGGGCAGCGCCGGGCCGGCCTCGGCCGCGAGCCGTTCCGCCTCGTCGAGCACCTCGACCTCGCCCACCGGGGTGTTCGAGTCGGCCGCGACGGACTCGAACACCCGCACCAGGCGGCGCGCGAACGCGTCGATCGTGTCCCTGTCGAACAGGTCGGCGGCGTAGGTCACCGAGGCGGCCATGCCGCCGCCCGCGCCGAGCTCACGGAAGGTGAGCTCCAGGTCGAACTTCGCGACGTCGACGCCGGGGTCGAGCGCGGCCACCTTCAGGCCCGGCAGCTCGAGCGAGCCGACGCCCTGGTTCTGCAGCGACAGCCCCACCTGGAACAGCGGCGAGTGTGCCTGCGAACGAGGCGGATTCGCCGCGTCGACGACCTGCTCGAACGGCACGTCGGCGTGGCCGTACGCGGCCAGGTCCGTGCTCCTGGTCGCCGTCAGCAGTTCCGCGAAGGTGGTCCCCTGCTCGACCTGGGTGCGCAGCACCAGCGTGTTGACGAACATGCCGACGACGTCGTCGAGCACCTGCTCGCCTCGGCCTGCGATGGGGGTGCCAACCGAGATGTCGGAGCTCCCGCTGAGCCGGGCCAGCAGCACCGACAACGCCGCGTGCAACACCATGAAGAGGGTGGCGTTGTGCGCACGGGCCAGCGCGTTCATGGCCGCGGTCAGCTCGGGGCCGATCTCCAGGTCGGCGCGGGCGCCGCGATAGGAGGCGACGGCGGGCCGGGGCCGATCGGTCGGCAGCTCGAGCACGCCGGGGGTGCCCGCGAGCTGGCCGCGCCAGTACGCGAGCTGCCTGGCGGCGACGGACAGCGGGTCGTCCTCGTCGCCGAGGACCCGCCGCTGCCAGAGCGCGAAGTCGGCGTACTGCACGGGCAGCGGCCGCCAGGACGGCTCCTCGCCGACGGTCCGCGCGGTGTACGCGACCATCAGGTCGCGCGCCAGCGGTACGGTCGACGCGCCGTCGCCGCTGATGTGGTGCACCACCAGCACCAGCACGTGCTCGCTGTCCGTCAGCCGGAACAGGCTGCCGCGCAGCGGAACCGCAGCGGTGACGTCGAAGCCCTGCGACAGCAGAGACGCCATGGCGTCGCGCAGGTCCTCGCCGCCCGACACCGGGACGGGGGTCAGGTCCAGGTCCACCCGGGCCGCGGGCACGATCAGCTGGTGCGGCCCCTGCTCCGAGGCGGGGAAGACCGTGCGGAGCGACTCGTGTCGCTCGATGACATCGCGCACCGCCGCCACCAGCGCAGGCACGTCGAGGGCGCCGGTCAGGCTGACGGCCAGCGGGATGTTGTACGCCGGGGACTCCGGGTCGAACTGGTTCAGGAACCACATCCGCTGCTGCGCGGCGGAGAGCGGCACCGACGCGGGGCGCGCCTCGGCCACCAGTTCGGGGCGGACGATCTCGCGCTGCGCGCCGTCGACGCGGGCGGCCAGCGCCGCGACCGTGGTCGCCTCGAACAGCTCACGCACGCCAAGCCCGGTGCCCGCGATCGCGTTGATCCGGGCCATCGCCCTCGTCGCGCTCAGCGAGTTGCCGCCGACCGCGAAGAAGTCGTCCTCCGCACCGACACGCTCCAGGCCGAGCACCTCGGCGAACACATCGGCCACCGCGGTCTCGGTGCGGGTGCGCGGCGCGACGAACTCGCGGACCGTGAACACCGGCTCCGGCAGCGCGCGGGTGTCCACCTTGCCCGCGGGCGTCAGCGGCAGCTCGTCCAGCACGGTGATCGCCGACGGCACCATGTAGACCGGCAGCAGCTCGCGCGCGTGCGCGGTGAGCGTCTCCGCGTCGATGGTCCGTCCCGGCACCGGGAGCACATAGGACACCACCGACACCACGCCGTCGGCGCCGGTGTGGCCGACGGTGATCGCCGCCTGCACGCTCGCGTGCCCGGCCAGCACGGCGTCGATCTCGCCGAGCTCGACCCGGTGTCCGCGGACCTTCACCTGGAAGTCGGTGCGGCCCAGGTACTCCAGCTCGCCCGCCGCGTTGGTGCGGACCAGGTCACCGGTGCGGTACAGCCGCGAGCCCGGCTCACCGAACGGGTTGGCGACGAACCGGTCCGCGGTGAGCGCGGACCGCCCGTGATAGCCACGCGCCAGACCGACGCCGGCCACGTACAGCTCACCCGCGACCCCGGCGGGCACCGGGTGCAGTCGCCCGTCGAGGATCACCGCGTCCGTGCCGACCACCGGTGCGCCGATCAGCACTGGCCTGCCCGGCTCCAGCGGCCCCTGATGGGTGGCCATGATCGTCGACTCGGTCGGACCGTACGCGTTGAACATCCGGCGCCCCGGCGCCCACCGGCGGACCAGGGCCTGTTCGCAGGCGTCGCCGCCGACGACGACCACACCGATCGCGTCCAGCCCGTCCGGGTCGAGTGTGGCGAGCGCGCCCGGGGTGACGAAGGCGTGCGTGACACCGCCCGCCCGGAGCACCTCGGCCAGCTCCTCGCCGCCGTAGACGCCGACCGGCACCACGACCATCGCCGCGCCGCCGCCGACCGCCATCAGCAGTTCGAGGATCGACGCGTCGAAGCTGGGCGACGCGAAATGCAATGTGCGCGAATCAGGTCCGACGGCGTAGTCGTCGCGCTGCTCGGCCACGAAGGAGGCGAGCCCCAGGTGGGTCACGACCACTCCCTTGGGCGTGCCCGTCGAGCCGGAGGTGTAGATCATGTACGCCGGGTGTCCCGGCCGCAGCGGCGCGAGTCGGTCGCCGTCGCCGACGGGTGTGGCCCGTGCGGCGGACAGCTCGGCCACCGCGACCTCGTCGTCGAGCGAGATCCAGGACACCGCGTCCGGGAGCTCGCCGCGGTGCGCGGTCAGGGTGACACCGATGGCCACCGCGGAATCGGCCACCATGTGCGCGATCCGCTCGGCCGGATAGGTCGGGTCGATCGGCAGGAACGCCGCGCCCGTCTTGGCCACGGCCCACAGCGCCAGCACCGACTCGATGGAGCGCGGGACCGCGAGCGCGACATACGATTCCGGGCCGACACCGCGCGAGATCAGCAGCCGGGCCAGCCGGTTCGAGCGCTCGTCCAGCTCGCCGTAGGTGAGCTGGGCCTCGCCCTCGATCAGCGCGATGTCGCGCGGGTCTCGGACGGATTCGAGCAGCAGCTCGGGCAGGGTGCGGGTCGGCGCTGGTGCCGGACCGGTCACCGGCACCAGGGTCGCGCGCTCGTCCGCGCCCAGCAGGTCGAGGTCACCGACGGGCCGGGACGGATCGCCCGTGCCGTCGCGCAGGATGGTCAGGAAGCGCGACGCGAAGCCCTCGATCGTGCGGCGGTCGAACAGGTCCCGCGCGTAGGTGAACGCGGCGACCGCGCCTGCGGGATCGCCGCTGCCGTCGAAGTGCTCGGTCACCGTCAGCTGCAGGTCGAACTTGGCGATCCCGAAATCGATCGGCTCCGAGGCGATCTGCAGGCCGGCAAGTGCGATGGCGTGCTCGCGGGCGTCCTCGAGCGCGAGGACCACCTGGAACAGCGGGTGGTGCGCGGTCGAGCGGGCCGGGCTGATCACCTCGACCAGGCGCTCGAACGGCACATCGGCGTTGCCGTACGCGGCCAGGTCGGTGGCCCTGACCCGCTCCAGCAGCGCGGCGAACGAGCGCGCCGGGTCCACCTCGGTCCGCAGCACCAGGGTGTTGACGAACATGCCGACGACGTCGTCCAGGGCCTGCTCACCGCGGCCGGCCACCGGGGTGCCGACGGCGATGTCGCCGGTGCCGCTCATCCTCGCGAGCAGCACCGCGAGGGCGGCGTGCAGGACCATGAACGGCGTCGAGTTCGTCTCCCGGGCAAGGGCCTTCACCGCGGCGTAGGCGGCGGTTTCGAGCTCGCACTCGACGGTACCGCCCCGGTAGGAGGGCACGGCGGGTCGCCTGCGGTCGGTCGGCAGGGCCAGCACCTCGGGCACCCCGGCCAGGGCCGCGGTCCAGTAGTCGATCTGACGGGCGGCGGTCGAGTCCGGGTCGTCCTCCGACCCGAGCACCGCGCGCTTCCACACCGCGTAGTCCGCGTACTGCACCGGCAGCGGCGTCCACGACGGCGCCTGGCCGCCGGTGCGGGCGGAGTAGGCCTGCACCAGGTCACGGGCCAGCGCCTGGATCGACCACCCGTCGATGCTGATGTGGTGCACCACGACCACCAGCACGTGGTCGTCGGGCCCGGCCGCCAGCAGGGTGAGGTCGAGCGGGATCTCCGCGGTGACGTCGAAGCCGGAGGCCACCGCCGCCCGGACCCGCTCGGCCAGTGCGTGCGCGCCGAGCGGCTCGTCGTCGTGGAGTGCGTCGAGGGCGAGCTCGTCGAGCGCCTCGGACGTGGGCAGGATCCGCTGATGGGGCCCGGTCGGCGAGTCCGGGTACACCGTCCGCAGCGACTCGTGCCGCTCGAGGATGTCGGCGACGGCCGCCGCCAGCGCGGACACGTCGAGCGTGCCGGTCATCCGCAGCGCGGCGGCGACGTTGTACGCGCCGGACGCGGGGTCGAACCGGTTGAGGAACCACATCCGGGACTGAGCCGGGGACAACGGGATCGGGTCGGGTCGCGGACCGGCGAGCAGTTCCGGGCGGTGCACGTGACCGGTGAGCACGTCGTCGACGACGGCGGCCAGCCCGGCGACCGTCGGCGCCTCGAACAGCTCGCGCACGCTCACCCGGGTGCCGAACTCGGCGTTCACCCTGGCCAGCAGCCGCGTCGCGGCCAGCGAGTTGCCGCCGAGGTCGAAGAAGCTGTCCGTCGCCCCGACCGGGTGCGCGGATTCGAGGACCGCAGCGAAGATCTCGGCAAGGGCCAGCTCGGTTGGGGTGCTCGCGGCCACGAACTCGGCGGTGCCCGCGAACTCGGGGGCTGGCAGCGCCTTTCGGTCCAGCTTGCCGCTCGGGTTCAGCGGCAGCGCGTCGAGGACCGTCAGCACGGACGGCACCATGTACCGCGGCAGCGCCGCGGCGACGGCGTCCAGCACCGCGCCGGTGTCAAGGGCCTGATCGGCGTGCCCGGAATCGCCTGCGGGCACCGCGTACGCCGCCAGGTAGTCCCCCGCAGGCCCGTCGCCGCGGACCACCACCACGGCCTGGGCCACGCGATCGTCGCGCAGCAGCGCCGCCTCGATCTCGCCCAGCTCGATGCGCTGGCCGCGCAGCTTGACCTGGAAGTCGGTGCGGCCGATGTACTCCAGTTCCCCTGTTGCGCTCCAGCGGACCAGGTCCCCGGTCCGGTACATCCGCGAGCCGGGGTCACCGAACGGGTTCGCCACGAACCGGTCCGCGGTCAGGTCCGGCCGCGCGACATATCCGCGGGCCAGCTGGACGCCCGCGAGATAGAGCTCTCCCGCGACACCGACCGGCGTCGGCCGCAGCCCTGCGTCGAGCACGTAGGTCTGGGTGTTCCAGACCGGTGCGCCGATCGGGACGACCGTCTCGCCCGCCGCAGTCCGGTGGTAGGTGACGTCGACGGAGGCCTCGGTGGGTCCGTAGAGGTTGTGCAGCTCGGCGTCGGTGCGTTCGTGCAGCGCCGCGACGGTGCCGGGCGCGAGCGCCTCACCGCTGGTGAAGATCCGGCGCAGCGAGCCGCACCTGGCGATGTCGGCACCCATCAGGAACACCTCGAGCATCGACGGCACGAAATGCATGGTGGTGATGCCGTACTCGCGGATCGCCGTCTCGAGGTAGACGGGATCGCGGTGACCGTCCGGCTCGGCGATCACCATCCGGGACCCGGTCTGCAACGGCCAGAACAGTTCCCACACCGAGACATCGAACGTCGCCGGGGTCTTGAGCAGCACCGCGTCGTCCCCGCCGAGCGGGTAGCTGTCCTGCATCCACCTGAGCCGGTTGACGATGCCCCGGTGCGGCACCGCGACGCCCTTTGGCCTGCCGGTCGATCCGGACGTGAAGATCACGTACGCGGTGCCCTGCGGTCGCAGCGGCGCGGACCGGTCGGCGTCGCGCACCGGCGACGGCGAGAGGTCGGCGAGGTCCAGCTCGTCGACCGCGACCGTCGCGACGGTCGCGGGCATCGACTCGCGGTCGGCGACGGTGCTGAGCACCAGCACCGGGGCGGACAGTCCCGCGACGTACTCGATCCGCTCGTCCGGCTGCTCCGGATCGATCGGCAGGTACGCGCCGCCCGCCTTGAGCACCGCATAGATCGCGACCACCATCTCCGCCGAGCGGCGCATGGCGATCCCGACCAGCGACTCCGGCCCGACGCCCGCGGCGATCAGGTGGCGTGCCAACCGGTTCGCCCTGGCGTCGAACTCCGCATAGGACAGCGCGTCGGTGCCGAACACGAGGGCGTTCGCGTCGGGAGTACGGGCCACCTGCGCGTCGAACAGGTCCACCAGGGTTGCGGGCTCGACCTCGTGATCGGTCGCGTTCCATTCCCGCAGCACCAGTACGCGTTCGGCGGGGCCGAGCACCTCAACGCCTGCCGCGGTGATCTCCGGGTTCGTGGCCATCGCGCCGAGGACCAGCGCCAGCCGGTCCGCGAGCGTGACGGCCGCCGCGACGTCGAACAGATCGGTGCGGTAGCGCAGGTGCAGGTGCAGCTGCGGGTCGAGGATCGACATCAGCGTCAGCGGGTAGTGCGTCGCGTCCCGGCCCTGCAGCCCGGTGACGCGCATGCCTGCGATGTCGGTGTTCTCGTCGAACCCGGCGCGGTCCACCGGGTAGGACTCGAAGACGGTCAGGGTGTCGAACAGCGCTCCGAGGCCGGTCTCGGCCTGGATGTCGGCGAGCCCCAACTGGTGGTGCTCGAGCAGCGCGGTCTGCTCGTCCTGCACCCGGCGCAGCAGTTCCGCGACGCTCGCGTGCGGATCCACCCTGACCCGCACCGGCACGGTGTTGATGAACAGGCCGAGAATCTCCTCGACGCCGGGCAGCTGGGCGGGCCGACCGGACACCGTCGCGCCGAACAGGATGTCGTCGCGGGAGAGCAAGCGGGACAACAGCAATCCCCACGCCGTCTGGATGACGGTGTTGAGGGTGACGCCGTGACCACGGGCGAGCTCGCCGAGCGCGTCGACAAGGCCCGCGGGCAGCGCGACGTCCACCTCGCCGGGCAGGCCGAGCCCGGCGGCGGGGGCCTGCGCCGACGCGATCAGCGTCGGCTCGGTGACCCCGTCGAGGACGTCCGCCCATGCGTTCGCGGACTCCTCGGAGTCCCTGTGCGCGCGCCACTCCAGGTAGTCCCGGTAGCGGCGGGCATCGGTGACATTGCCCGAGGCTCCGCCCGAGGTGAGCAACGCCGCTCCCGCGCCGCCGGCGGCGTACCGGACCAGCAGCTCGCGCACGAGCAGCGGCATCGACCAGCCGTCGAGGACGATGTGGTGGTTGGTCAGCGCGAGCACGCACCGATCGCCGGATGTGCGGATCAGCAGCATCCGGAGCAGCGGCGGCCGGTCCATCGCGAACCGGGTGAGCCGCTCCTCGTCCAGCAGGCGCTGGAGTTCGGCCTCGCGCGTGTCCGCCTCGACCACGGTCAGGTCGACCTCCCGGAACGGCACCTCCACCTGATCGAGCACGAGCTGGGCGGCGATTCCGTTGTCGTCGTAGACGAATGCGGTGCGCAGGTTCGGGTGATGGGCCACCAGCGCGTTTGCGGCGCCGCGGAGGCGTGCCGGGTCGACGGTGCCTGCCAGGTCCATCACGAGCTGCGCGGTGTAGACGTCGATCGTCTCCGCGGCGAGCGTGGCGTGGAACAGCAGGCCGGACTGCAGCGGGGACAGCGACCACACGTCGGTCAGCGAGGGGTACCGGTGGTGCCAGCGGTCGATCTCGTGCTGGCTGACGGTCACCAGCGGCAGGTCCGACGGGGTCAGTCCGCCCGCGTCGGGCAGCTCGGCGTGCCCGGCCATGCCCTCGAGCGCGCGGAGCCACAGCCCCGCGAACGCGTCGATCTCCCCGGCGGTCAGCAGTCCGGGCGCGAAGGCGAACGACGCCTGCAGGATCGGGCCGTCGGCGCCGTCCACGACCATCGCGTTGATGTCGACGGCGACGGCGGCGGTCATCGCGAGTCCGCTGCCCGCGTTCAGGTCAGGGGCGGCGGGGTCGGGGGTGAAGCCGAGGTCCCGCAGCGCATCGCCCAGGTGGCCGGTGCCGAGCCGGCCCAGGTAATTGAAGCTGATCTGCGGCGCGGGCAGCGACGCCAGCACGGCCCCCGCCTCCGCGTCGAGGTGACGCAGCACGCCGAAACCGACACCGCGCGAGGGCACGTCGAGCAGTTGCTCCTTGACCGCCTTGATCACGGTGCCCGCGGCGGGGCCGCCCACCAGCACGTCGTCCAGGTTTGCGTCCGGCACCTCGAGGCGCACCGGGAAGGCACTGGTGAACCAGCCGACCGTGCGGGACAGGTCCGCTCCCGCGACGGCCTCCTCCTCGCGGCCGTGGCCCTCCAGGGTGAGCAGCACCGACGACTCGGCGATCCCGCGGTCGCGGCGCCACGCCGTCAGTGCGACGGCGAGCGCGGACAGCAGTCCGTCGTTGACGCCGCAGCCGAAGGCGGCGGGCAGCGTGGTGAGCAGGCTCTGCGTGGCCGCGGTACCGAGCTCGACCTGCACCCGCTCCGCATCCCCGACGCGGTCGCGGGCCGGGTCCACCGCGCGGCGGCCGAGCAGCGGGTCCGGGCCCCCGAGGATCTCGCGCCACCGCGACAGCTCCCCGGCGTGCGCCCCCTCGCGCGCCGAGTCCTGCACGCCGTGCGCCCACCGGCGCAGCGAGGTGGCCACCGGCGCCAGCTCCGGTTCGAGGCCGGCCCCGAGCTGGGTCCAGGCCGTCGCGAGGTCCGGCAGCAGGATTCGCCAGGACACCCCGTCCACGGCGAGATGGTGGATCACCACGAGCAGCCGGCCGGCCGACTCCTGCGCGTCGAGCCACACGAGCTGGGCCATGACCCCGGCCGCCGGATCCAAACGCGCGGCGGCCGAGGCGCATTCGGCGAGGACCAGCTCGTCGAACTCCCGGCTGCCCGGCGCGGTCGGCGCCGCCACCCGGGTGATCACCGCGTCGGCGTCGACCGTTCCGGGCGCACCGGTCTCGAAGACCCACTCACCGTCGGCGTCGCGACGCAGGCGCGAGCGCAGCGCGTCATGCCGGTCGAGGACGGCCTGCAGCGCCCGGCCGAGCCGGTCGCCGTCGACCTGCTCGGGCAGGGTCAGCAGCACCGACTGGTAGAAGGCGTCGAAATCGCCGCGATCGAGGATCGAGGCCACGATCGGGGTCAGCGCGACGGTTCCGACTCCCCCGCCCTCGAGCTCGGTGAGCACGGGCGCTGGTGCCGCGGTCACCGGCACCGCGATCTTGGCGATCTCGGCAACGGTCTTGCGTTCGAACACTTCCCGCGCGGTGAAGCTCAGTCCCAGCGCACGGGCGCGGGCCACGATCTGCATCGCGATGATGCTGTCCGCGCCGACCGCGAACACCGACTCGTCCACGCTCAGCCGGTCCAGCCCGAGCGTCTCCTCTACGACGCCCGCGATGAGCCGCTCCGCGTCGGTGCTCGGCGCCCGGTACTGCTGGTCGCGCGAGCCGAAGACCGGCTCGGGCAGTGCCCGCCGATCGAGCTTGCCCGCCGAGGTGAGCGGCACCTGCTCGAGCGTCATCACCGCAGCGGGCACCATGTGCGCGGGCAGGAACTCGGCCAGCCGCGCGGTGACGGCGGCCGGGTCGATGTCGGTGCCCGGCTCGGGCCGCACGTAGGACACCAGGGCCGTACTGCCGCTGGCGGTCTCGTAGGCGATGGTCACGGCGAAGTCGATGCCGTCCTGGGCGAGCAGGGCGGCGTCGATCTCGCCGAGCTCGATGCGGAAGCCGCGGATCTTGACCTGGAAGTCGGACCGGCCGACGAAGTCGAGCTGGTGATCGGCGGTCCAGCGGACCTCGTCGCCGCTGCGGTACATCCGGGAGCCGGGCGCACCGAAGGGGTTGGCCACGAACCGGTCCGCGGTCAGCTCAGGGCGGCGGTGGTAGCCGCGGGCCAGCCCGGTGCCCGCCAGATAGAGCTCACCAACGACGCCGACCGGCACCGGCCGCAGCTTGCGGTCCAGCACCAGCGCCTCGGCCCCCTGGATCGGGCGGCCGATGGTGATCGGCGCGGCGCCGTCGAGGGGATCGCCGACCGTGATGACGATGGTGGTTTCCGTCGGGCCGTAGCTGTTGGTGAACCGGCAGACGTCCGCGAAACGCGCGACCAGGTCGGGGGTGCAGACGTCGCCGCCCACCACCACCGCCTCGAGGTGTTCGAGGCCCTTCGGGTCGACCGTGCTGAGCAGGGTCGGCGCCGACATGATGTGGGTGACCCGCTGCTCGCGCAGCAGTTCGGCGAGCTCGTCGCCGCCGAACATCTGCTCGGGCGCGACGACCATCGTCGCGCCTGCACTGAACGCCTGGATCATCTCGAAGACTGAGGCGTCGAAGCTGGCGGAGGAGAACCGCAGCACCCGCGAGGCGGCGGAGATCCGCAGCTCGTCCCTTGAGGCCGCGTCGAAGTCGACCAGCGCCGCGTGGGTGACCAGCACGCCCTTCGGCACGCCGGTGGAGCCGGAGGTGTAGATCATGTAGGCGGTGTTCTCCACCGCGAGCGGCGCCACTCGGTCGGCGTCGGAAATTCTTGCCGCCGAACGCGACTCGCACCGGCGCCGGACCGCGGTCTCGTCGAGAACGATCCAGTCGACGAAGTCCGGCAGCAGCGAGACCTGGTCGGCGCCGGTGAGTCCGAGCAGCACGCCCGAGTCGTCGAGCATGTGGCGGATCCGGTCGGCGGGCAGCTTCGGATCGATCGGGACGAAGGCCGCCCCGGTCTTCGCGACCGCCCAGCACGCGACCAGCGCGTCGGCCGAGCGCGAGAACGCCAGCGCGACAAAGGTCTCGGGCCCGGCGCCCGCGTCGATCAGCAACCGCGCCAACTGGTTCGACTTGGCCTCGAGCTCCCGGTAGCTGACCTCGGTCTCCGATGTCCAGATCGCGACGCCGTCCGGGCTGGCGGCCACGCCGGCGGTCAGCAGGTCCGGCAGCGTGCGGGCCGGCAGCGCCGCCGGGCCGCGGAACGGCACCAGCTCGGCGTACTCGTCCGGGTGCAGCACCTCGAGGGCCGTGACGGCAGCGTCGGGCTCGGCCGAGGCGAAGGCCGCGAAGAACTCGAGGAAGCGCGCGTGGTGCCCACGCAGCTCCTCCGCCGAGTACAGGTTGGGGTTGGCCTCGAAGTCGATGTGCGCGCGGCTGCCCGCGACGCTCGGGTAGATGTTGACCGAGATGTCCTCGACCGGCCCGGTGGTGAGCACGTTGAGGCGGCCGATCAGCTCGCCGAGCCGGATCTCGCTGTGGAACATCATGATGTTGATCGCGGGACCGAAGAAGCCGCGCCTTGCCCCGCCCGACCCGGCGTCACGCCTGATGTCCTCGTGCCGGTACCGCTGATGCCGCAGCGCGCCGGTCAGCTCGAGTGCGACCTCGCCGATCAGGTCGGCGGAGGTGGTGTCGTCGGCCACGGCCAGCCGCAGCGGCACGACATTGGAAACCATGCCGCCGGAGCGGCGGAGCTTGGCGGTGGTGCGCGCGGACACCGGCAGGCTCAGCGCGATGTCGTCCTCGCCCGTGAGCCGGGACAGGTAGGCGGCGACGGCAGCGACGGCGACCGTGGCCAGCGAGGCTCCGGGCTGACGCTCCGCGAGGCGCGCCACGGCGGCCTCGGCCGCGGCAGGCAGCGGACCGCTGACCACCAGCGAGGAGGAGCCGACGGGGCCGGTGCGGCCGGAGAGGCTGATCGCGGGCGGCAGGTCGCGCGCCCGCTCCGCCCAGTGCTCGCGGTCTTTCTCGAACCGGCTGGAGGCGCGGTACGTCGCCTCCTCGGCACTGATGTCGGGCAGCGCGCTGGCCTTGAGCTCGTCGGGCTCGCGGCCCTCGACGGCCGCGGTGTACCGCTCGGCGGCGCGGCCCATGAACGTCATCGCGCCGAAGCCGTCGAGCGCGATGTGGTGGATGCGGGAGTACCAGTAGTAGTGGTCGTCGGCGACGCGCAGGGTTGCCGACTCGATCAGCCGGTCCGAGAGCAGGTCCATCGGCGCGCTGTACTCGGCGCGCATCCAGGCCTCGGCCGCGGCGTGCGGATCCTCGGCACCGCGGAAGTCGACATGCGCCATCCGGTCACGGAGGGAATGGTCGATCTGCTGGAACGGCTCGGCGTCCACCTCGACGATGCGGAGCATGCCGGTGCCCATCTCGCGGGCGGCCGTCGCACCGGCATTCGCGAGGGCCTCGACGTCGAGGTCGCCGACGATCTCGACGTACTGTGCGATCGCGATCGGGACGTCCCCGAGCAGGTGCTGCGCAAACCAGATACCACGCTGAGCTGCAGAAAGAGGAAACAGCTCCCCCCTCGAGGCTGAGCGCTCCTCGGTGAATCCAGCGGTACCGTGACCCCCGACGGGTCCGCGTTCCAACGACAAAATCCGACCCCTCAATAGAGCAACAACTCGTGCAGGTTAGGCGATCCGGGTGTCGCCGCGCTGGCAGTTCGGATGAACGTCCGACCAATTCAGATGCCGAGCATGTTCGCCCGGGACCTCCCCGCGCTCACAAATTTCGACTTTTCCCGCATTCCCCCAGGTCACCGCGAGTGTGACGTACATCACATAGCGTTAAACATGTGGCCGACCGGACTGGAACGCGCGGGCGTTGACAGCGGTGCGCGCGTGCACTGAGGTGTGGACATGAACCGAACGACGACCGGGGCGATGCCGCGAGAGTTCGCCGCGAACCTGCTCGAGGTGGCGATCGCCGAGGCCGAAGCGGGGCTGGTCGCGGGCGGCATCCCGATCGGCGCGGCACTCTTCGACGCCGACGGCGCCCTGCTCGGCCGCGGCCACAACCGACGCGTCCAGGACGAGGACCCCTCGGTGCACGCCGAGACCGCCGCGTTCCGCGCCGCGGGCCGCCAGCGCGACTACCGCTCCACGATCATGGTGACCACGCTGTCGCCCTGCTGGTACTGCAGCGGCCTGGTGCGCCAGTTCGGCATCGGCACCCTCGTGGTGGGCGAGAGCGTCACGTTCACCGGCGGCCACGACTGGCTGGCCGAGCATGGCGTCCGGGTCGCGGTGCTCGACGACGCCCGGTGCGTCGAGATGATGACCCGCTTCATCCGGGAGCGACCCGCGCTCTGGAACGAGGACATCGGGGTCACCGAGTAGCCATCCGCCCCAGTGGTCACCGGGGCCCCGAAACCCTGTGCGTGCCCCACCCGACGGGTCCACACTGGCTTTGTGGGCGCTCCGCCGGGCTCCGCGCCTGGGATCGACGTCCACGGACTCGACGACCGAGGGAGTGCGGGCATGACCGACGGCGTTCCGCAGATACCACCGAGCGCGGTCGACGTCGACCTCTCCGCCGTCGCGGACGGCTGGGATCGGTCGATGTCCGACCTCGAGACCGGCATGTGGCGGATGGAGGAATCCCAGCCGCTCCTGCGCACGCCCATCGTCGCGGTCGACCTCCTCGACCGCCCGCCGGACTGGGACCGCCTGGTCCGGGCGCACGAGTGGGCCTCGCACATCGTGCCCCGCATCCGGATGCGCGCGGTGGAGCCCGCGTTCGGTCTCGGCAACCCGGTGTGGTCCGTTGACCCCGAGTTCGACCTCCACTATCACCTGCGGCGCATCCGGCTGCCGGAGCCGGCCGACTTCAACCACGCGCTGCGGATCTGCAGGCACCTGGGCACCGAGCCGTTCGACAAGGCGCGGCCGCCGTGGGTGGCGATGCTCATCGAGGGCCTCGACGACGGCCGCGCGGTATATGTCGTCAAGACGCACCACAGCATGACCGACGGCATGGGCGGCATCCGGATGATGACGCTGCTGCACAGCCGCAGGTCCGCGCCGAGCCCCAACAAGCCGGACCGGCTGCCCGCACCGCCCGAGCACCTGACCAACTTCGAGGCGCTCGGCCAGGACGTGCTGGAGGAGGTGCGCAAGACCCCCGGCCGGATCACCGGACTCATCGCGGGCGCGGCAAGGGCCGCGGTCGGCGCCGTGGCCGACCCGATCGGGACCGCGAGCGACGCCCTCGGCTACGCCAATTCGCTTCGCCGCATCGTCACCCCTCCCCCGGCGACGGGACTGCCGCTGCTGCGCGGCCGCGGGCTCGGTCGCTGGTTCGGCGTGCTCGAGGTGGGCCTGCCCGAGTTCAAGGCCGCCGCCCGCGCCGCGCACGGCTCGCTCAACGACGCGTACGTCGCCGCGCTGCTCGGCGGTTTCCGCCGCTACGCGCAGGCCCACGGTCAGCAGATCGGCCCGATCCCGATGGGCATGCCGGTGAACATGCGGCCCGCCTCCGACACCTCGGGCGGCAACCGGTTCGCGGCCGTCCGGTTCGCCGGGCCCGCCGCCGAGGCGGATCCGGTCGAGCGGATCAAGAAGGTGCGCGCCATCGTCCTCGGACTGCGCGAGGAACCGGCGATCGACGCGATCGACCTCGCCGCGCCGCTGCTCAAACGGCTGCCGAACTGGCTGCTAGCGGACTGGTACCTGTCCCAGTCCACCGGCCTGGACCTGCAGGCAAGCAACGTCGCGGGCGTCCCGGTCCCGGTGTATCTCGCCGGGGCCCGGATCGAGCGGATGTTCCCGTTCGGGCCCGCGCCCGGCTGCGCGGTGATGGCCACCCTGGTCTCGCACGTCGGCACCTGCTGCATCGGGGTCAACCTCGACACCGCCGCGGTCACCGCTCCGAAACTGTTCATGCGCTGCCTGCAGGAGAGCCTGGACGAGGTTGTCGCGCTGGCCGGCCCGACCGAAGGGACGCAACGATGACGAGCACGCACCACCCTCGGGTCTATCTCACCGAGACCGTGACGGCCGCCGAGGACGACGTGTTGCGGTCGTGGCTCAGCCGCCGCCCCACCGAGGCCGGGCAGGCCGCGACCGCGGTGCCGATCGGCGGCCAGTCGCTCGCCGAGCTCACCCGCAGGCAGGACGACCCGCTGCTCACCCCCGTGCGCGTGGTGTGGCTGCCACCGCCGGACAACGGGCACCGCCACGGGCTGCGGGACGCGCTGGCCCCGCGGGATCCGCTGCATCCGGGCCGCAGCGCACAGCGGCGGATGCTGCGCAGCGACCCGGCGCGCTGCCAGGTGATCGAGGGCGAGCCCGCCCCCCTGAGCGACCTCAAGCGCAGGCTCGACGAGAGCGGCGGCGGCTCGCTGCCGGAATACATCCGCAGGCAGGCCGCCCTCGCGCTGGAACGGGCCGAGCGCACCCTGCTCGGCAATCAGTACAAGGTGTCGCGATTCGTGGTCGAGGAGATCACCGACACCGCCCGCTTCCACGCAGGCGTCAGCGAACTGTCGCTGCGGCTGAACGTCCCGCTGGCGGAGGTCGACAAGCGGTCGAGAGAGGCGCTGGGCGAGATGGTGGCCGCGCAGAGCAGGCGCGCGATCGCCCTGTGGGATCGACTGGGCCGCTACTTCTCCCGCGCCTATCGCCTCGACGTGGACACCACGCGCTTCGAGGAGCTGCGCACGCTGAACCGGGAGCACTCGCTGGTGTTCCTGCCGAGTCACCGCTCGTACCTGGACCCGCTGGTGCTGCGGCCCGCACTGTTGGCGAACGACCTGCCGCTCAACCACGTGATGGGTGGGCTGAACGTCAGCTTCTGGCCGATCGGACCGATCAGCAGGCGCAGCGGCACCGTCTTCATCCGCCGCAAGTTCGACGGCGACGAGGTCTACAAGTGGAACCTGCGCGAGTACATGCGTTACCTGCTCACCAAACGGTTCAACCTCGAGTGGTACATCGAGGGCGGGCGCAGCCGCACCGGAAAGCTGCGGCCCCCGCGCTTCGGGCTGCTCACCTACCTGACCAAGGCCTACCAGTCCAGCGGGGTCTCGGACGTCTACCTGGTGCCGGTCTCGCTCACCTACGACGAGCTCTACGAGGTGAGCGCGATGGCCGCCGAGGCGCACGGCGAGGCGAAGACGAAGGAGAGCCTGCTCTGGATGGTCGGGTACGTGCGCGCCCAGGGCAAGCGGCACGGCGTCGCGCACGTGACCGTCGGCAGGCCGCTCTCGCTCGCCGAGTCGCTCAGCGGCGAGAAGGACCTGCGGCTGGCCATCCAGAAGACCGCGTTCGAGGTGTGCCATCGGATCAACGAGGTCACCCCGATCACGGTGTCGTCACTGATCATGCTCGCCGTCCTCGGCATCGAGGACCGCGCGCTCACCGTCGCCGAGCTGGCCTTCATCCTCACCCCGCTGGTCGACTACATCTCCGCCCGCTCGCTGCCGACCGCGGGCGGTGTGGACCTGCAGAACCCGCAGGTGTACCGCAAGGCCCTGGACACCCACGTGGAATCCGGTGTGCTGCAGCGCTTCGACAGGGGCGGCACCCGCGTCTACTACCTCGGCAAGGACCAGCACCTGGTGGCGGCGTTCTACCGCAACAACACCATCCACTTCTTCGTGGTCCGGGCGATCACCGAGCTGGTGCTCCGGGCCGGCATCGAGGAGGGGTACACCGACCTGGTGACCGAGGGCTGGATCGAGGCGAAACGGATCCGGGACCTGCTCAAGTTCGAGTTCTTCTTCAGCGATCGGGACACCTTCGAGCGCGACATGCGCCGGGAGATGACGCTGATCTACCCGTCGTGGGAGAGCAACCGCGACGATCCGAACCTGGCCGAGACCATGCTCGACCGGATTCGCCCCTACCTGGCGCACCGGGTCCTTCAACCGTTCCTGGAGGCCTACGGGGTGGTGGCCGATCAGCTGGTCCACACCCCGCTGTCCGGGAAGTTCGACGAGAAGCAGTTCACCACGACCTGTCTCGCGCTGGCCGAGCAGCGGCGGCTGCGCCAGCAGATCGCCAGCAGCGAGTCCATCTCGGGCGAGCTGTTCGGCACCGCGCTGAAGCTGGCGCGCAACCGCAACCTGCTCGAGCCCGCCGACGGAGATGCCGCAGGCGACCTGGCGCGCAGGCGGACGGCGTTCGCCGCCGAGATCCGCACCCTGGTCACCCGGATACGGCACATCCGCGGCCTCACCCAGGAGCGCCTCGACCAGTTCCGGGAGGCAGGCATCACGCCCGAGGAGCGTGATCTGTGAGCGATGTGGACGCGTTGCACAAAGCCATCGCCGCGGCCGAGCCCGGCCCGCGGACCCTCGCCGCATTCGACCTCGACGGCACCCTGATCAGCGGGTACTCCGCGAGCGTGGTGTATCGGGATCGTCTGCGCCGCTTCGACATCAGCCTCGCCGAGCTGCTGCGCACCACAGGGGCGGCGATCGACACCCAGTTCCGCGGCGCCGACGTCGGCGGGCTGATGCGGATCGGGGTCCAGTCCCTGGCCGGGCGGATGGACGACGAGCTGCGCGAGTGGGGCCAGCGGCTGTTCCGGCAGGAGATCGCCGGGATGATCTACCCGGAGGTCCGCGGGGTGCTCGCCGCGCACCGGAGCGCCGGGCACACCATCGTGATGGCCACCTCCGCCACCCCGTACCAGGCCCAGTGGGTGGCGGCGGACCTCGACATCACCGACGTGCTGTCGACGGAGCCGGAGGTGGTGGACGGAATGCTCACCGGCGAGCTGACGACGCCGCCGCTGTGGGGGCAGGCGAAGGCCGACGCGCTGCGTTCCTACGCCGAAAGGAAGGACGCCGATCTGTCCCGCAGCTTCGCGTATTCCAATGGCGGCGAGGATGTCCCGATGCTGGAGTCGGTGGGGCACCCGGTGGCGCTGAACCCGGACCGCAAGCTGACCGGGGTCGCCAAGCGGAAGGGCTGGCCTGCGGTGAACCTGCGCAAGCCGCAGCTCGGTGCCGACCCGCTGTCGGTGGTGCGGACCTCCACCGCGGTGGGCGCGCTGATGGCGACCGCCGTGGCAGGCGGCGCGGCCGGACTGGTCCTGCGCAACCGGCAGAGCGCCGCGAACCTCGTCGGGACGTTCGGTCCGGATCTAGCCCTGGCGATCTGCGGGATCTCGGTGAAGATCAACGGCAAGGACAACGCGTGGAGCGATCGGCCCGCGGTGTTCATGTTCAACCACACCAGTTCGCTGGACATGCTGATCGTCGGCGGCGTGATCCGCCGCGACGTGACCGGGGTCGCGAAGGTGGAGGCGTCCCACGATCCGCGGTTCGTGCCGATCGGTGCGCTGCTCGACGTCGCGTACATCGACCGGTCGGACAGCGAGAAGGCGAAGGCCGCGTTGGGGCCCGCCGTGGACAAGCTGAAGTCGGGCATCTCGATCGCGATCTCGCCGGAGGGGACGCGGACCCCGACGCCGCGCCTGGGCAGGTTCAAGAAGGGCGGCTTCCACCTGGCGATCCAGGCGGCGGTGCCGATCGTGCCGATCGTCATCCACAACGCGGGCGAGCTGATGTGGCGCAATTCACTTGTCGCACACCCGGGAACGGTGTACGTGGACGTGTTGGAGCCGGTCAGCACCGAGAACTGGACCGTTGAGACGCTGGACGAGCACATCGACGAGGTGCGGGCGTTGTTCGACGAATGCCTGCACGCCGGGCATCAGTAGGCCGCGCTCCTCCTTTCTTACGGAATTCTTACCGTTCGCTAATGATCCGTGCGTACCTTCGGTGCCCGATGCGGGTCGGGGCGGCACCACTCTCCACTGGGGCGGCCAGCTGCGCATCGGACCCGAACAGGATGGAATTACGTAGTTTTGATGTGCATTTCTCGACCTCAAACGCCCAATCGGCTCCTCCAACGCCTGCTCACCGTCACCGCATCGCTGCTCGCGTGCGTGATGCTCGCGGGCATCTCAGGGCAGGCGACCGCGGGGGCCGCGCCCCTCGCGCATCGCGCGCCATGGGGCGGATACGAGGAGGTGTGGGTCCCCTCGGAAATGGGCCCGATCAAGGTGCAGATCCAGTGGGCATCCCGCGGGGGCAACGCCGCGCTGTACCTGCTCGACGGCCTGCGGGCGCGAAACGACCGCAACGCGTGGACGTTCGAGACCAACGCGCTCGACCAGTTCCGCAACGACAACGTCACCCTGGTGATGCCGGTCGGTGGCGAATCCAGCTTCTACACCGACTGGATGGCTCCGTCGAACTTCAACGGACAGCAGACCACCTACAAGTGGGAGACGTTCCTGACCCGCGACCTCCCGAACTACCTCGAGACCCGCGGTGTCTCCCGTCACAACAACGGCGTCCTCGGCCTGTCGATGGGCGGATCCGCGGCGATGACGCTCGCCGCGCACCATCGCGACCAGTTCAAGTTCGCCGGCTCCCTGTCGGGCTACCTCAACCTGTCCGCGCCGGGCATGCGTGAGGCCATCCGCGTCTCGATGCTCGACGCCGGTCGCTACAACGTCGACTCCATGTGGGGCCCGCCCTGGTCGCCCCTGTGGCTGCGCAACGACCCGTTCGTCGTGGCTCCACAACTGGCCGGCCTGTCCTTGTATGTCTATGCGGCGAGCGGTCTTCCTGGTCCCTTCGATCAGCCGAACGCTCCCATCGAGTACTTCAACACGGCGACAGGCATGGGGCTGGAGGCATTGGCACTGGCCAACACCCGCGCCTTCGAATTCAAGTTGAACTCGTTGGGCATCCCGGCCACCTTCAGCTTCCCGGCCCACGGCACCCATTCGTGGCCGTACTGGTCCGCGGAACTGTGGAAGGCACGCCCCCAGATCCTGAACACATTGAACGCGTGGTGAGACCGTCCATTCGTTTCGAGAAGCGCCCGGTGGCATGGAAGTTCCATGCCACCGGGCGTTTTCGCTGCTCAACCCGGAGATGATGCCCGCGACCCGCCCGATTCGCGGTCTAACGGAGCTCTAATCTCGGTCACGCACAGTGTGGATATGACATTCGAACCGCGACCGGCGCTCCGCGTCGCCATCGGCGCGGGCGGCACCGGTGGACATATCTATCCGGGCCTTGCCGTCGCCGAGGCCCTGCGCGAACACGCCGATATTCAGATCGAATTCTTTGGCGCCAAAGGCAGACTGGAAGAGAAACTCGTGCCGGCGGCAGGTTACCGACTGCACACCGCCGAGGTCGACGGACTGACCGGAGTGCGCGGCAGTGGGAGGGCAGCAGCCCGACTCCGACGCGCCAGCGTGCACTGTGCACGGCAGATCCGTGAACTCGGTATCGATGTCGTCTTCGGCACCGGCGGATATCCGAGTCTGCCGATTGTGCTGGGCGCCCGCCTCGCGGGAATCCCGACACTGATCCATGAATCCAACGCCGTGCCGGGACGGGCAAACCGCCTGGGCGCGCTCTTGTCGTCCCGGGTGGCAGTGGCATTCCCGGAGACGACGCGGGCATTCACCCGCAACGAGGTTCGGGTGGTCGGCACACCGCTGATGCGGGAGATCGCGAGACTCGACAAGTGGGCGCTTCGCGATCAGGCACGCACCGTCTTCGGCGCGGAGCCGCGTCAGAAACTCGTCTTCGTGTGCGGCGGCAGCCTCGGATCTCGCCGGCTGACCGATACCGCGCTGTCGCTGGCGCGCGAATGGCGCGACCGCGACGACGTTCGTCTGGTCGTGAAGACGGGGCCCGAGCACTTCTCGGCGGCGTCGGCCGCGGTCGAAGACCTCGGCAACGTGCTGGTGCTGCCCTATCTGGACAGGATGGACCTGGTGTACGCGGGCGCCGATATCTTTGTCGGACGGGCAGGCGCGATCACGGTCGCCGAGCTATCCCATGTCGGCGTGCCCAGCGTCCTGGTGCCGTACCCGCACGCGCCCGGTGACCATCAGCGACACAACGCGCAGGCGCTCGTGACCCGCGGCGCCGCGAGGATGCTGGGAGACGGCGACCTGAGCCCGGCAAGCCTGGCGCGCTCGATTGACGACCTTCTCGGCGACACCACTGAGCGCGCGACGATCGCGGACACCGCCCATCCGAGACTGAACGATTCCGCACGAACAGTGGCGAACTGGCTGCGGCAACTCGGTGGCCACAAGTCCGCGGCATATGACGTCGTCAACGCATGAACCCATCGAACAAAAGAGGTGCAATCGTGAATGAATTCTGGTCCGGCAGAAAAGTCTTGGTCACCGGCGGTGAGGGCTTCATCGGCAGCAGCCTGGTCGAACAGTTGCTCGCGCAAGGCGCGCAGGTACGGGTGCTGGCGCATTACAAGCCCTATGCGTCGGCCGGCTTTCTTTCAGATCACCTCGACGATATCGAGATGATCGCGGGAGATGTTCGCGACAGCGGACAGGTGCTCGATGCCGCGGAGGGTATCGACACCATTCTCCACCTCGCGGCACTGATCGGAATTCCCTACAGCTACCAGGCTCCCCACACATATCTCCAGACGAATGTGCTGGGCACCCAGAACATCGTCGACGCCGCGCACCGACACGGGGTGCGACGGGTTGTTCACACGTCGACGAGCGAGGTGTATGGAACCGCGAGAGAAGTGCCGATTTCCGAGGCGCACCCGCTGCAACCCCAGTCGCCCTACTCCGCATCGAAAATCGCCGCGGACATGGTCGCGCTGTCGTACTTTCACTCTTTCGACACGCCGGTTTCGGTCTGCCGTCCGTTCAACACATTCGGCCCGCGGCAATCGACGCGCGCCGTGATTCCCGCGATCCTGCACCAGTTGCACTCCGGCGCGGACGAGATCGCCGTCGGCGCGCTGTCCCCGACCCGGGACTTCACCTACGTCGAGGACACCGCCCGTGGCTTCATGGCGATCGCGGAGTCCGAGCGGACGGTCGGCCAGACGCTGAATCTCGGCACCGGCAAGGAGATTTCGATCCGCGACCTGATCGACGTACTCATCGAGATCACGGGTTCCGCCGCATCCGTCACCGCGGAGGACTCCCGTCAACGTCCCGCAGGCAGCGAGGTCCACCGACTGGTGTCCGACAACAGGCGCGTGCGGGAACTGACGGGCTGGAGCCCGCAGGTCTCCCTGCGCGAGGGGCTCACCCGCACCTCGGAGTGGGTCGGGTCTCATCCGATCGCCGCCCCTCGCCGCTACAGTGTGTGAGCTGAGCCGATCACACACCCGAGGTCAGCCGGGATTGACGGCCGCGTTCCACGGGTTCCGGTGATATGCGTGTCGACCGTAAGGGCCGGTTCGGGCTGGTCGAGCTGGGACGGAACAAGCGTCGAGCCCGGCAAGGACGGCCTCGATCAGGTGTCGCCACGGTGCGTGCGCAGACCGTCTCAGGTGGGTTCCCCCGGCGTGTCGGACGATCCATCCCGCGATCGAGAACTGTCGCAGTCGTACCTTTTTCGGATCCCATCGCCGGGCTTCGGTCTCGGTGAGGGCGAGGGTCTGCATCCAGGCTGTCAACTCGACGGCGAGGGCGCCATCACTCCCCCGAACGCGCGGTGGGCACCGCTCCGACGCCTCCCGTTTCTGGGTGGTGTCGGGCGGTGCCCGGTGGTTTCGCCTTTTTACGCGGCGAAGGTGAGTTGGTTGCGCCGGTTGTGGGCCGGCATGGGTTGTCGGTGGGGGTCGACCCAGGCGGGTGGGGTGAACCAAGGATGGCCGTCGTCTTTGTTGATGGTGACGGTCCAGTCGCCGCGGTGGATGGTGGTGTGGTGGAAGCGGCAGAGCAGCACCAGGTTTGACAGGTTGGTGGGGCCGCCGTTGGACCAGTGCTGAATATGGTGGCCTTCGGTCCAGGCTGCGGGTCGGCCGCAGCCGGGGAAGGCGCAGCCGCAGTCGCGGGCGTTGAGTGCGCGGCGGAGTTTGCGGGGGATGAGCCGGGTGGTGCGTCCGACGTCGATGGGGTTGCCGTCGGGGTCCATGGTGATGGGGGTGATGTCGGCATCGCAGGAGATCTGTGCGGCGAGGTCGAGGGTGATCGGTCCGAGCCAGGGCATCCAAGCCGGTCCGCGCCGTCGACCCCGCTGCTGGTGTCCGCGTTCGTGATGGTTGTGCTCGTCAGTGGTGGCAGCAAGGTCGTCGGCGTCGACGAAGACGTTGATGTGGGGTCGTTCGCCGCCTTCGGTGGGGCCGTGTCCGGAGTCGAGGTGGGTGCGCACGATGTGGGTGAGGGCGTCGGCACGGCGTTGGGCGGGGCTGCGTTGGTCTCTGCCGGTTTGTCCATCGCGGTTGTCGGCGCCGGGGCGCGGTTTGGACAGGGCGGACAGCGCGGCGAGGAGGGCTTCGCCGGATGCGGCGTCGAGGTGTCCTTTGAGGTGGACGCGGCCGCCGAGTCCGGGTGATGCGTGGAACTCGTTGAGTTCGGTGTTTTCGGAGTCGGGGTTCTTCTTGTCTCCGTTGAGGATCAGGTCGAGTGCATTGGCGCGGCGGGCGAGGGTGGTGGAGTCTTCGGTGCGGGCGGCATAGAGGAGGTAGCGGGCGCAGGCCTGTGTTCGGGTGTCGTGAGGACCGAAGATGATCGAGTCGACATCGGGTTGATCACCGTCGTCACCGTCACGTTTGTCGCTGCCACTGCCGGTACCGTCGTCGCCACCATTGCAGTCAGTCCGGCCACCGTCGTCTTCGCCGCTTTGAACGGCGCCACTGCGGGCGTCGCCGTCGGCGGCGTCCGAGCCGGGGTCGCCATCGCCTTCAGTTGAAGCGTCGCCGGTACCATCCTCGGCGGCGGCCTTCGGGTCGGCCGGGGATTCGCCGTCGGGCACCTTGTTCAGGAGTTCGACGATCACCCGCACCTGGTCGTAATCGGCTTTCCCTGAGTCGAACTCGGCGGCCACCTCCGGGTGCTTGGCCAGCTCCCGCCCGAGCTTGACGATCCGGTTCGCCTGGCCGGGGGTCATGGTGGTCGCTCCCGCAAGCCAGTTGCCGGGCGAGGACGCCCCGACCCGCTCGGCCACGCACCGCTGATCGACCTGATGCATGAGACGGACCCGCAGTCCCTCGAGCTGCCGCATCCGCAATGACAACTCGGGAATCAGCCGCAAGAGGTCGGTGTCGGCGAGCTGCCATGCGGCCACATCCTGCGGCGCAGTGAGCATCTCGTCGAGTTCCATGTTCGGAGTTTACTAGAACATTCGTTCGATTCGCAGGGGTTTCGCTTCACCAATTGGAGGAATCAAGGCACTAGCATTTGTGATGTCCGAAGCCGAAGCGGAGGGGATGTCATGACCCGTAACCGGATAGCCGCCGTACTGCTCGCCACCACTGCGCTAACGCTGGCCGCGTGTAGCAACTCCGACACCGAGGGCAACCCGACGGCCGCACCCGCCACGACCACAACCCCCACCACCGAGGCACCGGCGGTGGAGACCACGGCAGCCGGTCCCCCGCCCCCGACCACCGCTCCGGACGACCCGAACACCTGCGCCGCCACCGAGCTGATGCTCACCGCGGGCCAGACCGAGGGCGCCGCGGGCTCGACGATCATCCCGCTGGTGTTCACCAACATCGGCGGCCGCACGTGCAAGCTCGACGGCTTCCCCGGCGTCTCCTACGTGGCCCAGGAGAACGGCCCCGAGGTCGGCGCACCGGCGACACGATCCGGCGCGGGCCAGGGCCCGGTGGAGCTGGCATCGGACGCCAAGGCGACCGCCCAGGTGCGGGCGATCCAGGTCGCCAACTACCCGCCGGAGCTGTGCGACCCGACGCCGGTCGCCGGCCTGCGGGTGTTCCCACCGAACGCGTACGCGTCGCTCTTCCTGCCGTTGCCGGGGACCGGGTGCGCGAAGACCGGGCCGGAGGTCAATCAGCTCGAGGTGACGGCGGTGGTCGCGGGCGGGTAGTTCGCGCACGCATCGCCCGCTGAGTCGGAGACATCCGATGAAGGCGGCCGGAGTCGGAGCATGATGGGGGCATGTCGACCGCCGATCTCGTCGAACTCGTCGCCGCCCTCCCCGACGGTGCCGTCCTCACCGACCCGGACCTGACCGAGGGCTACCGGCAGGACTGGGCCGCGGACCCGAACGCAGGCCACCCCATGGCCGTGGTCCGCGCGACCTGCACCGAGGACGTGCAGGCGGTGATGCGCTGGGCGACCGAGCACAGGGTTCCCGTGGTGCCACGCGGCGCCGGGTCCGGCCTGTCCGGCGGCTCGACCGCGGTCAGCGGCGGCATCGTGCTCACCACCGAGCGGATGCGCGAGATCAGCGTCGACCCGGTCACCCGGATCGCCGTGGCGCAGCCGGGCCTGTTCAACGCCGAGGTGAAGAAGGCCGCCGCCGAGCACGGGCTCTGGTATCCCCCGGACCCGTCCTCGTTCGAGATCTGTTCCATCGGCGGAAATGCCGCGACCAACGCGGGCGGCCTGTGCTGCGTGAAGTACGGCGTCACCACCGACTACATCCTCGGCATGCAGGTGGTGCTCGCCGACGGCACCGCGGTGCGGCTCGGCGGCCCGCGTCTCAAGGACGTCGCCGGGCTCTCGCTCACCAAGCTGTTCGTCGGCAGCGAGGGCACCCTCGGGGTCATCACCGAGCTGACGCTGCGGCTGATCCCCGCGCAGCCGCCAGCCTCGACCGTGGTGGCGTCGTTCGGTTCGGTGCAGGACGCGGCCGACGCGGTCCTCGCGATCTCCAGGAACCTGCGGCCCGCGATGCTCGAGTTCATGGACCACGCCAGCATCAACGCGGTCGAGGACTCCGTACATATGGGGCTCGACCGGAACGCGCGGGCGCTGCTGCTCGCGCAGTCCGATGCGCCGGGCGCGGTCGCCGCGGAGGAGATCGCGGCGATGGTCGCGGCCTGCGAAAAGCACGGCGCCACCGAGGTGTTCGCCACCGACGACCCCGCCGAGGGCGAGGCGTTCACGGTGGCCCGGCGTTCGGTGTTCCCTGCCGTGCAGGCGCTGGGCAGCCTGCTGCTCGAGGACGTCGGCGTGCCGATGGACGCGCTGCCCCGCCTGATCACCGGCGTAGAGGACATCGCGCGCGACTGCGACGTGCTGATCTGCGTGGTCGCGCACGCCGGCGACGGCAACACTCACCCGCTGATCGTGTTCGACCCCACCAATCCCGACGAGGCCGATCGGGCGCAGCGCGCATTCGGCCTGGTGATGGACCTGGCGATCGCGTTGGGCGGCACAATCACCGGCGAGCACGGGGTGGGTCGGCTCAAGCGGGACTGGCTGCCGTTCCAGCTCGGCGAGGACGTCATGGAGCTGAACCGGCGGATCAAGACCGCGCTGGACCCGGACGGAATCCTGAACCCGGGCGCGATGCTCAAGTAGGACGGCAGGTCAGAGCGGGGATCCGGCGCGGTCGATGCCGGCGCGGTTGCGTTCCTCCGAGGCCACGTACATGGCCTCAATCTTCTCGAAGGTCTGCTGCATCTCTTGGACCACGGCTATGTGGTCTGCAATTGCTTGGTCCATCGAGTAGTCGCCGCCAACAGCCTTCTTCCCGAACTTCGCGGCGAGGGCCACGCCGGACGGCAGATTGCCGAAACCGTCGATTCGCTCAAGCGCAATCGCATCGAACTGGATCTTGCGTAGTTGTCCGACGAACTCCGCACATCGCTGCGCACATCGCTGCGCAACCGTGCGCTCAAGGTACACGTGGCCCCCATCGATGGCTGCTCCCACAGCGCCCCAGTTCGCCCCTTCGCGCTCAGCCATTGTTGCTCCTGTTCATGTTCAGTACTAGCTCGGAATATGCGGCAGAAGCTGTCGAGCTGTCCTCGCGGCAACGGCGCATGGCTCTTCCACCACCTGCATTCCACCGAGGTAGGTGATCGTGATCATCACAGCGCCACCATTCGAACTGAGCGCGACGTCGCAGTGGCGCCGCTCTTTGTCCGTGACCTCGCGAAAGGTTGTGCCTTTACGGTCTCCGAGATCGATCGGACGAAACTCTTCAAACTTCGGGTTCGAATGGACGTCGTCCATCGTGTAGGTCGTGGCATACACCGCGAGCCCGTGATCTGGTCCAATCCACTTACAGACGTTCCATCCTGGCTGCTTGACCCCCGCGACATCTGGCGACTCCGTCACCGGATCCACACCAACGGCACGCAAGGTCTCCTCCGGGATGTCGTCGCATGGACTGAACACGGGCTCCCCGGCACCAGCCCCGACAGCCTCGGCCTCCCCCGCAACACTCTCCGAACCACACCCAACCAGCATCAACGCACCACAAGCCGCGCCCAACGCAATGAGACCCCGAAACTGCACCCTCACCCGACACTCCCCACTCCCGGCCGATAGATACCGGTCCACCCTAGATAGACGCAGCAACCTGCTCGCCGGTTCCGCAGGCCAGCGTTGCCCAGAACCCTCCCGGAGGCCCACCTCGCCGTCTAGGCCGCTTCCGGATAGTCGCGAGTCCGCGCGCGCCCGACCGCCGCCTCGGTGCCCAGCTCCGCTCTCGCGTCCGCATTGTTCGCATAGTGGGTGACGAGATGGAACATCAGCGCTTCGTCAATCGCGAACTTGCGACAGTCCACCTCGATCATGGGAACTGGTGGCAGTCGGTCGATTCTCCAAACCGAGGTCGTATAGCGGCGTTCCCATGCTGCGTTCGCATACCCGATGACCAGAACCATCCGATACCCGTTGTAGGCGGCTTTCGCTCCTGCCACCGCCTCCCACGGCAGATAGGACTCGAAGCTCCAGCCGCGATGGCGAATACCGTCACGCGTCAACTGGATGTAACCGGGGCGCAGAAGACGGGCTGAAACCACAACCAGAAAGGTCGCGAGAAAAATCCCGAACAACCCGAACACCATCGCGGCTCCGGGAACGAACGAGCTCGGCACCTTGAGATAGATCTCGATGGCGGCACCGAGGCTCAGTGCGGTCAAGCATGTCATCAACGCGACGAGCAGAACCCACACCCGCCGCGACTGCCGCAGCTCGGTCGCCGGAATACCCCCGACCGCGACCGTACGAATGTCACCATCGCGATGGTTCGAATCCCGAACCGCTACTCCAGTTGCCACAATTAGGAAGAACAAACATGCGATTCCGAGGGAGTACCGCAGAGCTGCGGGGAACCCTCCGGCCCAACCGGCCAGGCCGACGAGAACGGCGATCAAACCGAATCCGGTCATCATCGCCATCGCCAGCTTCTCGGTCATCGTGTAGCGGGCCGCGGGCCATTCGGATGGGACCTCCAAGGCCCTAGAAAACTGCATTCCACGCCCCCTTCGCCAGCCCACCGACAGCGGCTCCGGCGTCCGCGACGGCGTCAACCCCCGACTCCATGGCGTCATCAAGATCGTCAACGCCGTTCTGATACAACGAATCCACTGCTCCAGATGTGAACAATCCGGCGACCACCCCGACGCCGGCGCCGACCGCCGTGCCAACTCCGGGAACGACGGACCCCACCACTGCGCCCGCCCCTGCACCCGCAAGGAGAGAAGCCCCGAACCCCGCTGCACCTGAGACGACCGCCTGGCCCGCTGGCTTTCCGTTGTAAATGTCGTATGCGACACCTGCTGCGGCGAGCACTCCGCCTGCCTTGAGCCCAAGCTTGCTCGCGCTGGCTTCGGAGCGCGCCGCCGCCGCGGCCGCATCATCGGCCGTCTGGCTCATCAGCCGTGAGGTATCGAAGTCTCGATAGATCTGTGCGGCGGGGGTTCCTGCCGGTGCGGTTCGTGCGAGCTCGAGGTATTTGGACGCCTCTCCAGCAAAGAACTGCGAGTTCTTCAACAGCGCTGAGACATGCCGAGCCGCAAGAACCCCGGCGGCACCATTGACAAGATCCCCCACAACGAAGAACCACTTACTACTCAGGTCCGCCCAGACGTTCTTGACCGTTCTCACCGCGAACGCCCATAGCTCCCGCGCAGCGTCCACACCATGCTGGGCCGAGTCGTACGCCCGCATCAGGGCCTCGTGTCGCTCGACCGCTCCGACCGCGGCGGCGTGTGCGCTCAAGGCCTCCACCGTCGCGTCGGCTCCGCTCGGCGGCGGCCCCGGAGGAGCAGGCGCCGGTCCGGGTTCCTGGATCTGCTCGCCCATGACGGCCAGTCCGGCATCCCCAGCGGCATCACGGACAGCACGCATGTCCTGCTGTGCACGTTCAAGCTGGGCTGCGGCCTCGTCAAAGGCCAGGGCTTGGTCAGCTACCGCGGTCGCCAGTTCGTCGGCCTTGCCGGCGGAAACAGTTGCCCTGGCGCTGAACCCGTCACCGGCAGTGCCGTCCCATCCGGCGTCGGCGGTGTTTCGCGCTCGGTACAACTGATCGGCAGCCGAGACGACCATCGGGCCGAGACTGGTCCGCAGCCAGGCCGCCGCCGCACGAATACTCTCGGGATTCCCGTCAACGCGGGTGTCAATCGGCACCGGCTACTCCACCCATGCCGTGTTGAACCCGTCGGCGGTCGCCACGTCCTGTTCTCGATAACGGGCGTTCGCCTCGGCCACGGCTTCACTCGACGCGGCCAGGGCCACAACAAGTTGTCCGGCACTCTCACTCATCTGTGCCAAGATCCCCGTCAGAGCTGCCGTCGCGTCCCCAGCGTCAACGACTGTCGGTGCCGAGGCGCCGACCGAGTCGAGATCTGCAGCTGACCGGGCGAGCGATTCCACGATTCCGTCGAGTGCCTCAGAATCGACGAACAGCGTCATGCGCAGTCACCTGCCGGTGCCGCATTCAATACAACTACCGAGCCCACCATTGTCCCCTCCACATGCCAAACATCGCAGTCCCCCAGGCCCAAATCAGGCTGTTCAGAGTGCCGCCCCGGATACTGAGATTCCCCGTGCACCAGAATCATCCGACGCCGCATACATCGCCTCGATCTTCTCGAACACCCGCTGCATCTCTTGGACCACGGCGATGTGATCCGCGAGCGCCTGGTCCATCGAGTAGTCGCCGTCCACCGCCTTCTGCTTGAACTTGGCCGCGAGAGCGATACCCGACGGAAGGTAACCAAACCCATCAATCAGTCCAAGCCCCTGTGCGTTGACCTGGATCTGGCGAAGCTGGCCGGCGAACTCGGCGCAACGTTGCGCGCACCGCTGAGCCGTCCCGCGCTCGAGATACACCTGGCCTCCATCGACGGCGGCCCCGACCGCAGCCCAGTTCGACCCGTTTCCTTCAGACACTTGCTACCCCCTTCGCAACCTGGTGGCTAACTCGGAAGACGCGGCAGCAGCTGTTGCGTCGTCCGTACGGCAACGGCACATGGTTCCTCCACTACGGGCATCCCACCCAGATAGGAGATCGCGACCAACATCGCCCCGCCGTTCGAAGCGAATGCCACGTCGCACCGGCGTCGGTCCTTGTCCGCGACCTCTCGAAACGTGATGCCGCTCCGGTCACCGAGATCAATCGGATGAAACTCTTCAAAGTTCTTGTTCGACCGGACGTCGTCCATTGTGTAAGTCGTAGCAAACAGAGAAAGCGCGTGATCAGGCCCAATCCATTTGCAGATGTTCCATCCCGGCTGTTTGACATCGAGAATGTCCTGGGACTCAGTCGCAGGATCCATCCCCACCGCACGCAAGGCCTCATCCGGAATGTCATCGCAGGGACTGAACACCGGCTCCCCCGACCCGGCCCCGACAGCCTCGGCCTCCCCCGCAACACTCTCCGAACCACACCCGACCAGCATCAACGCAGCACAAGCCGCGCCCAACGCAACGAGACCGCGTGTTCGTACCCGCACCCGACACTCCCCACTCCCGGCCGATAGATACCGGTCCACCCTAGATAGACGCAGCAACCGGCCCATCGGTTCCACCGCACCACCGGATCGAGATCTCGCGACTCCGCTCGCCTCCCGGACTTCGTCGGACCCTCGCGATAGGTTTGCTGATGTCGGGGGTTCCACGACATGCGACAGGGGGAACGATGACCGAGAGTTTCGATGACAGGATCGAGCAGGCCTGGGCCGACTTCCAGGCGGTCCTCGCCGACCATGTCGCAGCCATGGTCGACGACGACCTCCTAGCGTTGGAGCTGGGCGAGGAGTCCTCGGTGGAGGGCTTCGTTCCGTGCGTGCAGTTCCTGGCGTGGGGCGGTGACCAGGTGCGATGCGAGGTCCCGTCCAACGCCTACCTCGACCCCCGGCACCGGCTGTCCCCCGCAGACGAGGCGCGGCTGGTCGAGCTGGGCTGGCACCGTCCGACCCGCGCACCCGAGGACGAGCCGGACGCGGGGTCGCCGGCGTTCTTCGTCGACAAAGCCGCGAACTGGGCCGATCAGCTCGCCGCGATGGCGATCACCGTGTTCCGCGAGACCTGGAGCGTCCCGCACCCGAGCTTCCTGCGGACTGAGGCGGTCGGCACCTTGGAGTCGCTCGAGTTCGAGCCGGATCTGCCGGACGAGGAGTCGTTCGCGCTGGACCTCGGCGCCGCGGTGGTGCCGCGCGACGACGAGCACCTCTACGAGCTGGTCGGGCTGACGCTGGCCCGCCTCTTCGACGAGCCGCCGGGCGACGACGACCACAACGACTTCATGCTCGCCCTGGGGCGGGTCATCGGGTTCGTCGGCCCGCACCTCGACGGCGGCGAGGTGCAGGTGCGGGTGCCGCTGGTGCGCGAGGTCAGCGACCGGACCCGGGCCAGCGAACTGATCGCCGACCTGAACCGCCGCTGGCCGCACCTGAAATTCACCCTGGCGACGGATCGGGTGGAGGCGTGGGCGGCAGTGCTCGCGAATCCGTATGTCCCGCAGCACCTCATCGACATGCTCGAGCAGCTGTTCTCGTTCGCGCAGACCGTGGACGACGAGTTCGCGGCGCGGTTCGGCGGACGGCTGGAGGGATTCCCGGAGCCCGACCCCGTGCCGATGGAGGTCGACCACGGGGAGCTCACCACCCCTCCCCCGGCGCCGGCCCCGAAGCCGCTTCGGCAGATGGAGCTGTTCACCGACCCCGGCGAGCAGTCCCTGTTCGACGAGCCGAGCTGACGGGCTCCCGCGCCCACCCGTACACCCTGAACCCGGATCGGATCATGCGCACCAAGAAGAAGTCGGACAACGTCGCGGCGCTGGTCAATCAGCTCTACAACGAGCGCGAGCGCGCCTGGGCCGCGGCGCTGGTCACCGCCCAGACGTTCCTCGACACCCTCGCCGACGACGTGCTCGAGGATCTGGACCGCGACCGGCTCAACGCCAAGACCGCCCGGATCAAGGATCGCGAGCGCACCGCCGACAAGGTTCGGCGCAGGATCGCCGAGGGACAGATGGCCCGGCCCACCACCACCGACGACATCGCCGACGCCATCCACGACCTGGTCGGGATCAAGGTGCTGTGCAAGACGCCGCGCGATCTCTCCGCGTTCACCGAGAAGCTGCTCGAGGCATGCACCTCGCCCGCCTGCTCGGTGCGCCTGGCCGTCCCGCCGCGGGACTACGTGGCCAATCCCAAGGACAGCGGATACCGCGCCTTTCACGCGGTCCTGATGATCAAGGTCGCCACCCACGAGGGCGACCTGGGCGTCAAGGTCGAAGTACAGGTGAAGACGCTGCTGCAGGACGCGTGGGGCGAGCTGACCCACGAGGACATGTACAAGCCGGGTAAGGCGCTCAAGCCCAACGAATTTCACCGAGACGTGGCGCGGCAGATGGCGCAGCTCCTGGACAACGTGGACACCATGGCCGACCTGCTCGCGGCCGAGCTCGACCGGCAGACGGCGCAGCTCGACGCCGATGCGGACGGCACGGCGCCGGACAGCTCGGAGGAGCCGACGGTGTACGCCCGGGTCACCCGGACCGGCCCGCGCTATGCCCTCGCCGTCACGCTCGACGGCCGGCAGGGACTGATCCCGGCGCGCTCGGTGCGCAGGCTCGTGGGGTCGAGCGCCCGGATCAACGTCAGCGACTACCTCGACGTCGGCGACATGGTCGACGTCCGGGTCGAGGAGACCGACACCGCGCTGTACTACCACCCCGTCGCCCTCGCCTGAGTCGGTGAGCAAGACCGGTGGCAACGCTCAGGAACCGGATTCCCTCCCGGAGAACTCCAACTCGACGGCACGCCCGAGGTCCGCTGCGGCTTGAGCGAAGGCGGGGTCGAAGAAGAGGAAACTGAGCAGATCGCCTCGGTCCGCCGCCTCGCCGCCGATCAGCCGGGCCAGCGCCCACAACGACGGGTTCTGCGTGCCGCGCAGGCAGGCGAATTTCTCACGGAAGACCTCGTCCGCGAGCGCGGCGATCTCACCTGCCCGGTCCAGCGAGGGACCGGCGAAAATGAAATCGATATGGCGAGCGATTTTCGGATAGGCGCGCGCAATCTCGTTGCGGCGTTCGATCGCGCGCAGATCCTCGATCATGCGGTCGGCCAGCATGGCGCGCATGGAGAGCGCCACAGCCCCGAACACGTCCGGCTTTCCGGTGTGTCTGGACTGCTCGGATGGAAACCCGGTCGGCCAGGTCCGAGGGTGCGTCGCGACGACGCCCAGCAGGTCCGTACCGAAATCGACAGCGGGCTTGACGGGCGTGTTCAGCAGCAGCCCGCCGTCGACGTACCAACCGGACCAGCGCCGCGGCTCCTTCACCTGCACCGGGTGGAAGAGTCCCGGCACGGCGGAGGAGGCGAGCACATGCTCGACGCCGAGCGTCGTCTCCACGTACGTGATGTTGCGGCGTGGATCGTACGGCGGAAGTTTCACCGAACAGTTCTTCTCCACGAACACGACCGTGCCCCGCGTCGCCACGGACGTCGCGGTCACCGCGACTGCATCGATCGTTCCTTCTCGTATGTTCTCGTGCAGCCTGCCCCACGGCAGCTGCTCCAATAGCGTCGTACGAAGTCGCTCTGTGTCCAACAGACTCGGCAGTCGTACCGGCATGCCGGCGAGTTGCCCCAGATAGCGCAGCCCGCTCCCGACGATGCTGCTCACCGGCTCGAAGACGTCGTCCAGCTTCAACGAACCCCACTGATGGACGACTTCTCCTGCCGCCGCCGAGAGTCCCAGGTCAAAGTAGCCGCCGAGCCCGACCACGTTCAGGGCGCCTGCGCTGGTGCCGATCAGGATCGAGGGCGGGGCGTTGTCCTCGGCCAACCGTTTCGCCAGCGTCGCCATCGCGCCTGCTTCGAACGCACCTCGTGCGCCCGCTCCCGCCACGACCAGTCCGATGCGTTCAGCCACGATCCGCCCCCATCGACGCACGCGTTTCGCCTCGTTGACTGACGGTACTCCCCGACGGCACACCGACACGAGGACGGCGAACAGGAGTTCGGGCGGGCGCGCGACCTGCACCGTCGCCCCCACCGACTACCGTCTAGCCATGCTCTCGCCCCTCGACCGCGACCACGCCATCTCCACCCTGGTGCGGGCGGTCGGGCAGACCACCTACGACCGGGGCGTCCGCTACGCCCGCGGCGGGTCGGTGCTGGAGCTGGACTGGCTGGCCGCGGAGCGGCGGGCGGTCGGGCTGGTCGACGGGACCGAGCTGTATCGGACGTCGGCCGTGTTCAGCCTGCGCGCCGAGCGGCTCGAGTTCGCGCGCGGCGAGTGCAGCTGCCCGGTCCGGCTGAACTGCAAGCACTCGGTCGCGCTGACGGTCGCCCTCCTCGACCAGCCGGACACCCGGGCCGTTGCGGCGCCGCCGTCCTGGGAGGACGTGCTCGGGGCCGCCCTCGGCGGCGGGGGCGACACCCGCCCCGGCGGGACCGTCCCGCTGGCGGTGCAGCTGACGCTGACCCCCGGCCCCCGCTCGCAGTTCTGGCGGCTGCACGCGCGGCTGGCCCGGCCCGGCAAGGCCGGCTGGGTCAACGCGAACATGGCCTGGGCGAATCTGCCGACCATGCACGAGGTGGACGCGCGGCACCGGGACCTGCTGACCGAGCTGCACACGGTGCACCAGATGGGCGGGCGCGGCAGGCGCAGCGGCTACGGGACCGCCGAGAAGGACCTCGACCTGACCACGATCGACAGTCCGCGGCTGTGGGCGCTGCTCGACGAGCTGGCGGCGGCGGGCGTCGCGCTGCTCTACAACCGCAAGGAGCTGGGCGCGCTGCCACGCCCCGGCACCGCCGAGCTGTGCGTCGACATCGACGAGTCCGGCGGCGACCTGGTGGTGACCCCGACCGTGCGCACCGACGACTCCGACCTGCCGGTGGCCGCGCTGGGTTTCCTCGGCGAGGACGCGCACGGGGTGATCTACCTGCGCCCGGGCTACCCGCGCGGTCCCTCGCCCGCGGAGTGGCCGTTCCGGATCGCTCGGCTGTCCGGGACGGCGCCGCGCGCGATGCAGGAGCTGGTGGCGGCGGAGGCCTCGATCACCGTGCCCGCGCGCGACGCGGACCGCTTCGCCACCGCCTACTACCCGCGGCTGAGCCGGGCCGCGAGCGTCCGCTCCACCGACGGCTCGTTCACCCCGCCCACGATCGAGGGCCCGGCGCTGTTGCTGCGTGTCGCCTACCTGCCCGGGCACCGGGCGCGGCTGCACTGGCAGTTCCGGTACGCGATCGGCGGCGCCGAGCGCACGGTGGAGCTGCGGCCGGGCGACGACGAGAACTTCCGCGACGTCGACCGGGAACGGGCGCTGCTCGACGGGCTCGACCTGCCGCTCGCGAAGTACCGGCTGCTCTCCCCCGCGGGCGCGCTGCTGCCGCGGGTGAGCCTGGAGGGCCTCGACACCGCCCGGCTCAGCACCGAACTGCTCCCCCAGCTGCTCGCCCGCGACGACCTGGAGGTCGTGGTCGAGGGCGAGGCCGCCCGGTACCGGGACGCGGGCGAGAGCCTGAGCATCGGGGTCGGCACCGACGCCACCGACGACGGCGACTGGTTCGACCTGTCGATCACCGTCCGCGTCGAGGACGCTCCGGTGCCGTTCCGCGACCTGTTCGCCGCCCTGAATGCCGGCCAGTCGCACCTACTGCTGCCCGACGGCGCCTACCTCTCGCTGGATCGGCCGGAGCTGCAGCGGCTGCGGGACCTGATCGCCGAGGCCCGCGGCCTGCACGAGCAGGACCCGAACGGGTTGCGGCTGAGCCGGTTCCAGGCGTCGCTGTGGGAGGAGTTCGCGGCGCTCGGGGTGGTCGAGCGGCAGGCCGCCCGGTGGCGCGAGCAGGTGCAGGGGCTGCTGGACGCGACCACCACGTCCACGCTGGAGGCGCCGGCGTCGCTGCGGGCCACGCTCCGGCCGTACCAGCTCGACGGCTTCCGCTGGCTGAGCTTCCTGTGGTCGAACGGGCTCGGCGGTATCCTCGCCGACGACATGGGCCTCGGCAAGACGGTGCAGTCGCTGGCGCTGATCTGCCAGGCGCGGGAGGCGAACCCGTCCGATCCGCCGGTGCTCATCGTGGCGCCGACGTCCGTGGTCGCGAACTGGGCGTCGGAGGCGGCGCGGTTCGCCCCGCACCTGCGGGTGGTCGCGGTGTCGGAGACCGGCACCAAACGCGGTGCGGCGCTGGCGCAGTCGATCGAGGGGGCGGACGTGGTGGTCACCTCGTACACCCTCGCCCGGCTCGACGACGACGAGTACTCGGCGCACCGCTGGTCGATGCTGCTGCTCGACGAGGCGCAGTTCGTCAAGAACCACCGCTCCAAGGCGTACCAGTGCATGCGCCGGATCGAGGCGCCGACGAAGATCGCGATCACCGGCACGCCGATGGAGAACAACCTGATGGAGCTGTGGTCGCTGCTCTCGATCAGCGCGCCCGGCCTGTTCCCGAACCCGACGAAATTCGGCGAGTACTACCGCAAGCCGATCGAATCCGGCGGCGACAGTGAGCTGCTCGGCCGGCTGCGCCGGCGGATCCGGCCGCTGATCCTGCGCCGCACCAAGGAACAGGTCGCCTCCGATCTGCCCGCCAAGCAGGAGCAGGTGCTGGAGGTGGAGCTGTCGCCGCGGCACCGCAAGCTCTACGACACCCACCTGCAGCGGGAGCGGCAGAAGATCCTCGGCCTGGTCGGGGAGGTCGACGCCAACCGGTTCACCATCCTGCAGTCGCTGACCCTGCTGCGCCGGCTGAGCCTGGACGCCTCGCTGATCGACGACACCCACGCGTCGGTCGCGTCGGCGAAGATCGATGCCCTGCTCGAGCAGCTGGCGGACGTGATCGACGGCGGGCACCGGGCGCTGGTGTTCAGCCAGTTCACCGGCTTCCTGGACCGGGTGCGTCAGCGGCTGGACGCCGAGGACATCGGCTACGCCTACCTCGATGGCCGCACCCGGGACCGCGCGAAGGTGTTGGGCGAGTTCAAGTCCGGCGACGCGCCGGTGTTCCTGATCAGCCTCAAGGCGGGCGGGTTCGGACTGAACCTCACCGAGGCCGACTACTGCTTCCTGCTCGACCCGTGGTGGAACCCGGCCTCCGAGGCGCAGGCCGTGGACCGCACCCACCGGATCGGGCAGACCAGGAACGTGATGGTGTACCGGCTGATCGCCAAGGACACCATCGAGGAGAAGGTGATGGCGCTGCAGGCCCGCAAGTCGGAGCTGTTCGCCAGCGTGGTGGACGAGGGCGGGGCGTTCAGCGCGGCCCTGTCCGCCGAGGACATCCGGGAACTGCTCGGCTAAATCCGGTTCCCGATGCCCGCGGCCGCGGCCAGCGCCCCGACCACCCAGCCGTCGTAGTCCGTTGCGCTCCAGCCCCGTTCGTCGATGAGCAGGGCGTGGGTCTCGGGGCTCTGCAGCGCCAGCCCGACGTCCACGCAGCGGTCCACGTCGAGGCCGTCGACCTTGCCGGCGAGCGCGGTCATCAGGTGCCGCAGCACGGTCTCGTGGTGCTCGCAGGTGGTCTGCCACAGCTGCGCCACCTCGGCGTCGGCCCCCGCGGCCGCGCGCACCGCCAGCAGCACCGGGGCCACCCGGTCCAGGATCAGCCGGGCCGCGTGCACCTGGATGCGCAGCTGCGCCATCGGGTCCGGCTCGGCGACCGCCGCGGCCACCCAGGGCCGGTCCAGCGTGGCGATCGGCTCGTCGTCGCCCGCGATCGAGACGTCGAGCAGAGCGGCGAGCACGCTGCGCTTGTTCCCGAACACGAAATACACGGTCTGCACCGCGACGCCCGCCTCGGTCGCGATCGCCTTGATGGTGGTCGACGCGTAGCCGGCGGTGGTGAACAGGGTGCGCGCGGCGGTGAGGATCTTCCGCCGCGCCGGTGTCTTGTCGTCCTCGATCGGTGTTGCCACGAACTGAAGTGTAGATCTAGAGTGATGCACTAGAGCTTCACTCTAGCGATTTGGGAGACGGCATGACCTCGGTACTGGTTCTCGGCGGCTACGGCGCGGTGGGTGCGCACGTGGTCAAACGGCTGCGGGCGGACGGGGCCGACGCGCTGGCCGCGGGCCGCGACCCCGCGCGGGCGGATCGGGTGGTCGACCTAACCGATCCCCGTTCGCTGGGGTCGGGGCTGGACGGGGTGTCCGCCGTGGTGAACTGCTCCGGGTCCGAGGAGCCCGCGGTCGCGGCGGCGGTCGCCGGGAACGGGATCCCGTTCGTCGACATCACCGCGACCTCCGGGTACGCGAAGCAGCTCGAGCGGGTCGACGGCCCGGTACTGCTCGGCGTGGGCATCGCGCCCGGGCTGAGCAGCCTGCTCGCCGCCGAGGCGGCGCGCGCGGGCGGGACTGTGGACGTGCTGATCGGGCTCGGCGCCGGCGAGGCGCACGGCCCGGCGGCGACGGCGTGGACGTACGGGCTGCTGGGCAAGCGCTTCGACGACCCGGACGGCTCGCGGGTGCGCAACTACACCCGGCCGACCAGGTTCGACCTCCCGGCCGAGGCGGGCTACCCGCGGTTCCCGGCGCTGCGCACGGACTTCGCCGACCAGCACCGGCTGACCGCGGACCTCGGCGTGCCGGTCCGCACCTACCTGCGGCTGGACTCCCGCCTCGCGACGCTCGGCCTGGCCGCACTGACCTGGGCGCCGCGGATCGCGGCCCTGATCCCGGCGGGCGGCATGCCCGGCGGCGACGGCTGGGTGATCGCGGCGCGAGGCGGCGACGGCCGGTCGTGGTGGGCCACCGGCCGCGTGCAGTCGCGGGCGACGGCGGAGGTCGCGGCGCAGGCGGTCCGGCGGATGCTGCAGAGCCCGATCACCGCGCCGACGTGGCTACACCAGGCGGCCTCGTTGGACGAGCTCCGGCCGGCGCTGGAGGCGGCCGGAATAGCGCTCGGGACCGGATAGTTGACCCTCCTAGTACCCCGCATGGGTAACGTGCGAGGCATCCTCCGACGAAAGGACCCGTCACCGTGGCGCACCGCATCGAGCACAAGCCGGCCGAAAACCGCTTCGAGATCCACGTCGACGACGCCCTCGCCGGATACGCGGACTACACCGTGATCGGCGGCGTCCGGGACTTCGACCACACCGTCACGGATCCCGCGTTCCGCGGGCAGGGGTTGGCCGGGAAGCTGGTCGCGGCGGCGCTGGACGCGACGCGGGCGGACGGGATCTCGATCGCGACGTCGTGCTCGTATGTGGAGAGGTTTGTCGAGCAGAATCCGGACTACAGGGACCTGCTGGCGGCGTAGCTACGGGTAGTCGTGGTTGCTGGCGATTGCCGTATCTAGACCGAGTTCGAGGCAGGCGTCCGGGACGTCGCTGTAATTGCTGGCGAGGTGCGGAGCACAGGATCGACGACGAACTCACGAGTGTCGATCTCATCAGCGGTGCGAGCGGCAATCAGTGAGTCATAAAGGGCGATTTGCAGTAACGGCGCTTCCACGCGACATTCGAGCGGCCGATCACCCTTCTCGCGAGCACTGGCGAACGGCACCTGCACCAGCTGCTGGAAGAAACTCGGAGGATCACGATCTTCGACTGCAAGAAGATGACTCCGACCAAACCTGCTGCTGGAACGACCCCGAGGTGAGCATCTGAATTCCCTCCAATTCGACATCTCACAGATGCTCCCTACGGCTCCGCAGCCACCGGATCGCCGAAATCAAGGGCGAAATCTCCCGCGAGACGGCCGCACAGGTACTTGGCGCGCGTGAGCGCGACATATACAACGCAGTCATCACCTTCCAGCTCCCGCAGACCGGCAGCCAGTAGTCGACTCTCATGTTCTGAGAACACAACTCCGACCCGGGGCCATTCTCCCCCCTTCGCCTGATGCACAGTCAGTCCCGGGATCAGGGACGGCTGCTGGAGCCGAATCGCAAGTGACCTCAGTTCCTCCACTCGTGCATTCTCGGCCGATTCCTTTAGTCGATTCGGCCGGCGCGGGGCCCCAAGAATCATCGCTGCACCCCGAAGCGCGTCGAGAACGTCCTTCGGGTCCCTTCCATTGCGGAGGTCTGCGAGTAACGGACGCATCACTGCGACTTGCTCCGCGATGAAGCGTTCTCGATCCAGCCGGAGCTGTGTGATCGCGGCTTCTCGTCCGTGTGAGTTCCGGCCGAGCTGCGCTTGAGTGAAAACATCGAGGAGAAGGTTGATCGCCGCATCCGTACTGTTGTTGACGTTCCTATACGCGAGGGGAAGAACGTTGTCCCCTGCTTTCCATAGGTCGCTCCACTGTCGAGCGAGCGCGACATCGATGTCATTGCTGCTGATACGCGGGATTGTTGCGGGCTTTCCGTCGCGAAGCGTGCGTGCCAGTACCGGCATTTGCTTACCCGAAAAGCGAAAGGACTCAGTCTGTTCGTAGCCAGCAAACGGGTCGGAAGTGCTCGTTAGTAATACAGCAACCTTCTCCGGCGTTGCCCCACGCCACCCGTACAGTGCTTGACGGGGGTCTCCGATGACGGTCACGCCAAGTCCAGCCTCAGCAGCAATAAGTGTGACAATAAGATCCAGTGATGCGGCATCATAGACCTCATCGATGATGAAATGGCGAAAGCTCCCCGCAAGCCAGTTGGCCACATAGTCGCGCAGCTCCGAGACCTCAAGTGCCTGAGTGAGCACTTCGCGGAGATCACCATGACTCACAATCCCCGCTCGAAGCAGTGCGTCGTGATACTCCTTGTTTCCGATCCCACCTCCAGGCACCGTGACCCTTCGGCCCTGGGAAACGACCTCGCGTTGGGAATTCAGACCGGCTTGCCGTCGGTAGTTCGATGGAGTCAACCAGCGATGACCGCTGTAACCACGATAATCATCCTTCACGTCCAGCTTCACGTGGCCATTCGGCCAGCTAATGAGGTTCGCGGACAGGAGAGCATCAAGCAGCAATGTGTGGAGCGTGTCGAGCGTCAGTACCCTGTGAGGAAAGGTGAGACATGTTGATCCCCAACGACCGGCAATCCGAGTAGCCAGTTCTGAAACTGCCGCCCTCGTGAAGCTCAAACCCAGAACACCCCGTCGATCCGAATGCTGGTAACGAAGGAATCCGAAGCGTTCCGCAGCCACTGTCGTCTTGCCACTCCCAGGCGCGGACACGATATTGACGAGCCGCTCCGGTGCAGCGGCAGCCATCACTTGCTCGTCTGTGAGGCGGATCATGACTCGCCGGTAGGAATGCCGGCTATGGGCGAACCATCCTCCGCAGATCCACCATCCTCACCACCGACCTCGTCCAGCACAGGAGGATCAGTCGGACCGTACAGCCAATTGAACATGTCCACTATGTGGCCGGGAACAGTGACAGCATCCAGGTTGCCCTCCACGACACGAGCTACCGCGAGTGCAAACTCACCCTTCTGCGATTTCGCGGTCCCACTGAAGAGTTCATCGACGAGTGCCACCGTCACAGGCTCCGATTGCGCCCGCCCAATATCAGCGAGAGCGATCGCGATCAAGTCCTCATTACTCGTGACCAGCGTGGGTTCGAGAGTTGGTCGTGACCAAAAGAACTGCGCCGATTTAGAGTCGAGCTTGGCATGCCACGCCGGAGGATTGGGTGAGGGGACAGGATCCCCCCGAAGGTCGGTGTCAGCCAGGCCTGCCACTCGTGTGACCAATTCGAATCCAGGTGTGGCCAGCAGACGGATTGGCCATTCCCCCACCTTATGGCCCACGGGAACGATCGCGAGCGCATCGATGAAGCCTCCCTTCCGGGCGTCCGCACCGGCCCAGGCTCTGCCGAGCACCCGAAGAAGTGCGGCTTCCGTGACGCCCTCGACCACCAGTACCCGACTGGCAAACAGAGAAGCGGATCTGCTCGCGTCGAGGTGAAGTCTGGTCTGCTGGAACATGAACTCCTTCTTCGAAGGCGGCAATGGCAGTGCGCCGACGTGTCTAGCAACTGTTGCGCCCTGCGTGTCTCGACGGACCACGACAAGTTCGTTCGGTTCGCACGCGGCCGCGAGCTCACCGGAGTGTGTAGTGACGATTACCTGGAGGTCTGGACGTTCCTTCACGACCCGACGCAGGTACCGAACCAGGCCGTACTGCAACTGTGGATGCAGGTGAGCTTCAGGTTCCTCGATTAAGACCGTCGCATGGAATAGTTCAGGGTAGAACGAGTCGTGGTCGGCCTCAGCAGAACTGGACGCCTCCAGTAGGCGCATCCGCGCATCAACTGCGGTATCGGACGAGCCACCCACCTGGACATGTTCATCGGGTGGATTCTGCGTGGAGTCCACTAAGACCCCGCCGGTCTTCTCATCGTCGCCTGCTGCCGCACCTGCACCCGTCGCACTCGGATCTGGAATACCAGCCAGGGTGACCGCGATGTGCAGGAGGTTGACATATCCCAGACTTGACGCCTCAAGGCGCATCGCGGAACCGCGGTCTGGGACTATGCCTAGCAATAGCTCGAATACGCGGGCTAGGTACGCATTATCGACCCTCTGTGTTCCGACAAACGCGTGGTGCTCGTGCACACCGCCACTGATGGTCTTCAGGTGCTCCGCGATCCGTCCTTCTACGTTTACCACTAGCTGATCCGCGGTGAGTTTCTCGAGCATTCCTTCAGCATTCGCGCGGAGAGCAGCGAGCCCTCCAGCGCTAGGTTGACGAAGGTGTTCGGCACGCAAGAGCTCCAGCAAGACCTGTGTGTCGCGGCGGGAAAGTTCATCCACCGGGTTCCTCAGCGCCGGAAGATAAATGAGCCGGATGTTGTCGTGGCCTTCGGTTGCACCCACTACAGAGCCAGGCCGAACCCGTCCAAGCGATCGTTCCAGCGGTCTTCCCCAGCTCGGTGCGGAGTAGCCGGTATTCAGCAGGGCTTGCCCAAGAGCCCCCTCATTGGCGGGGTCCGCCTCGTATCCGTACTCGACCCGCACAGCCCGCGGAGGCTCTCCAAGTACGGCTGCATCAACTGGGCGCGGCCTCGGAAACCGATGGCGGTGGGCGTGCACGATCGCCTCGTTGATTGTCGTCTTCCCTGCACCATTTGCGCCGAGCAGTAGCGAGAATCGCCCTCCAAACTCACATGTGAGTGGCGTTGACGCCGCAGCGCGATAACCCTCTACGTCCAGCCTCTTCAAATACATGAAGTAAGTCCCCTGTCGTACTGATCGATACCTGCCGCAACACGATCTAACTAACCAGTTCGTACAGACTCCCGTGCTTGCTCGCCATTGTCGCCTCGACTGATTCAGCGAGTGCAGAGTCGCGGACGAGAAGGCCGAACTCGATGTTGCGATTCTCGGCGCTGTAGGAGAAGTTGGCGCTGGTGATCAGCAGCACCTCGTGGTCAATGACGATGAATTTCGCATGGCTGACAATGCGTTTGCCGCCGGGCAGTTCGGCCGACTGGTAGACGGTTGCGCACGGGAGCTGCGCCTTGACCTTACGTGCGTCAGCTTTGGCTGCGTCGACGTATACGGTCACAACAACTCCGGGCTGTTCGGATGCTTCTTCGAGTACCGTCCACATCTGCGAGGTGGACTCGAAGTTGTAAGTGGCGCAAGTGATCGACTGTCGCGCAGCGCCGATCAGGCGATGGAACTCGCCCGTGAGGTGTCCGACCTTTGCCTCGTTACCGGGCATCGTCCAGACCGGCGTCAGGTCGCGGTGAACGATCTTCGCCCCAGCGATGGCACGCAGTACTGCCACGGACAGTTCCACATCGGCGTGCCCGATCCCGGCCGCACGAAGGAGTTTCGTAGCCTCCTCCCGGCGCGCCGCCCCGACCGAGCGCGCCGCATGGACAACGTGCTGGCCCGATTCGAGCAGCACGGCGAGCCCCACGGCCTCGGAGGCCGTGAGGTACTCGCCGAGTGCGCTGTACGGGTCAGAGGTCATCGACGCGCCCGAAGAACCCGGGCACAGACTCGCCCGTGGCCGTCGGGAGGTCCAGCAGGAACCGCCGATCGAGGAATCGGTTGGCCTTCTCGCACGACGTCTCCGAGGCGAAAGAACAGCAGTGACAGGCGGCGCCGTGGAGGAAGTCCTCCGGATCGCTCGGGGTTCGCGTGGCGCAGACCGGGTCCGAGGAGCACCGCGCGGCCCGGCGCAACGCCGACACCATCAGACCCTCCAGCCGGGTCGGCTCGGAAAGCGCGACCAGCCCGCCGAGGGTGCCCTCACTGTCGGAAGCGGTGGTGCAGATCAACAGACCTGCCGCCGCTTCTCGCTGCGGGGTCGCTGTCCAGCCGTAGATGCGCTCGCTGAGGCTGGCGGCACCGTAGCCACACTCCATCGCCATCGCCCGGATCAGGACGTGGGAAAGGGTGTGGAGCAGCCAGTAGCGCGGCGCGGGCAGCCTCTTGTCTGGATCGACCTGCTTGGCGGTCTCGGAGAATCGTCGCCGAAAGTTGCGCTTGTGCGCCGCCTGGTGGGCCATCCACAGGCTTGTTTCACGAATAGCACTCTCCCACTGGGCAACTGCTTCGAGGTCGAGCTGCAGGAATATCCCTTCGCCGCGGTCCTCGGTGGCGGGTACCCACGTCGGTTTGCCGTTGCGGGTGAGTTTGACGAGACGGCTGGCTAGATCGTTGACTCGATCCATCTCGTCGAGCCGCGTGAACCCAAGTACCGCGTTGACCTTCTTCATCTGGTTGACCGCGACAACACGGCTGATCTTGGGATTGAGCTTGGGTCCGCGCTGCATCTCGGTGACCATCAGCCCGCTGGAGTTTGTCTGCTGCGGGAATAGCGCCGGCTTCTGCAGGTACCGCCATTCCGGCACGAGCAGCTCGACGGGATCCCAGGCCGCCAGCTTCTCCTGCCGATCCTCCTCCGAGCCGGCCGGGGCGAGCACGTCGGCGATTGCAGTGACCAGATCCTCGTCGGTGACATCCGACATCTCGATGCCCTTGGCGCTGGCGAGAGCACGAATCACAGCGACTTGATCCCCGAACTGCTTGACCTGATCGAGACCCAGCTCGACGCGAAGCCTGTCCGCGAGCGCCTTCTTCTCTTCAGCTTCGGTGCGGGGCATGACGATGATCGACTGCGTGGACGCGAACCACAGGTTCGACGCGCCCATCATGATGAGGGCCGGACGGGCCCCACAATCGCTGTCGAAGGCACCGAGGTGTGGGTGCCGGCCGCGGCACTTCTGCGGGAGCTTATCGCGGCCAATCGATCCCTGCGCCTCGGCCATGCCGCGGGTGGCTCCGCACGAGGCGCAGGCGATGACCGATCCGACGCTCCTGCCGACATTGGCGTCGCGCATCTTCAGATCGGGAAGCTCGGCCTTGGCGCACTTGCCGCCGCGATGCACCCACAGCATGTAGGGGAACTCGTCGAGGTGCCCGTTCGTGCACGTCAGTAGGTGCTGTGCCGGGACCGCGGGGCTCTCACGCTTGCCAGCCGCGCCGACTGGTTTCGATCGACTACGGCCCGGGCAGCTCTTGTGGGTGAACTGCGCGAGGTCCGGCCGGAACGGATGAGTGTTGGTGTAGCTGAACCGAGGGAGCGGTCCGAGGTAGTCGCACCCGGTGCAGCGGAACCACTGGGGGAACACTCGTGCCGGTATCCCGAGGTCGGCGCCTTCCTTGGACATCGCGCCCTGCTTGGGTTGCCACGGGTACGGCCGGAGCGCGTCGACCTGCGGGCCCAGGTGTAGCCGGACCACGTTGACCAGTCGCGGCTCGAGAATGCTCGGGATGTGTTCGCGTCGCTTCCAGATCGGCACCCAGTCGTCGAGTCCTGCGGGCATGACGGAGAAGCCGGGCAGATCCATGATCGCGCCGGGACCGTAGGTGTACAGCAGCGACGAGGGGCGGGCCGAGCCCACCTTGGCCCGGTTCTTGACCACTCCTTCCTCGGCGTCCGCGAGGGGGTCGAGCACGTCGGTGGCGTCGTGGAGCATCCCGGCGGGAACCTCCATTTCGGTGGCGGCGGTGTCGGTCATCAGTTGTCCTCCCCAGACGGCAGAGCCCATGCCGGCGCATCGGCGGGTGTCCGCGCAAACAGCCGATCGGGAATCGGGCTGACCAGGACATTGATCTCCGGTTGGACCTCGCGCATCGAGTTCGCGATGATGAACGGTGTCTCCGCGGCCCCGCCGACCGACGCCTTGGCATTCTCCGGGCTGATGATTAGAGGCAGGTACTTGTCCCCCTCGCCTGTCCGCTCGTAGACGAGGGTCCTGCTCATGTCGGTTGCTCGCTTGGCGCGTTCGGTCCACCGGTCGATGCGGTTGACCAGGAGGTCGCTGGCGCGCTTGGTCGCATCGTCGGTCTGCGCGGCGGCGGCGATCCGCTTCTTGAGCCGCTCGGCCATAGTCTCGACCGCGGAACGCTGGTCCTTGATACGCCATGCGTCACGCTCGGGCGAGAGACCGTCGGATTGCGCGGCCTGGACGACCCGGGCCACGCTGACCAGCAGACCGTCGATCCCGCGAGCGAGCGACGTCGGCGAGTAGGGCGTGACCGACAGCGCTTCGACCTGGGCGTAGAAGGTCTCGTGGTAGTGCCGGAACTGTTCGAAGTGCGCGAGATCGCGAGGGCGTGCCCAGTTACCCAGGGACACAACGAGGCCGGGCCGATCGGACGGGTCGCGGCCGACACGGGAGGATGCCTGGATGTACTCGGCGGTGTTCTTCGGCTGCCCGACCACGAGCATCAGGCCGAGCCGCTGCACGTCGACACCGACCTGCAGCATCGAGGTTGCGAGCACCACGTCGAACGGCATCTCGGTGCGGCTCGGCACCTTCTTGCCCTTGTCCTGGGCGAGTCGCTCTCGGAACGCCTCGGTGGTGTCGTAGTCCGGGTCGAACTCGAGCCCGAGTCGGTCGAGTGTGCGGCCGATCTCCGCGGATGCGATACGCGAGGTCAGCTCGCCCAAGTGGAGCAGGCCGAACGAGGTTCCGAGCCGGGCCGGAAAACCAGAGCCCTTGCGGGGGCGCTTGACCCGGTTCTGGACGTCGTCGGCCATGTAGCGCGCCATGCCGGCCAGTTCCCGGGTGGCGTTGAAGTAGCCGACGAGCGTCATGTAGGGGTCGGCCGCGGCGCCGGCCTTGTCGAAGAGCAGCTGGCCGGAGGACAGCAGCACCTCGGATACACGAATCTCCGCACTGGACAGGCGCACACCCTGTGCGCTGACCCCGACGTAGCGGCGGCCGGGGTTCTCCCGGTCGATCGGGACCTCTTCGGAAAAGAATGTGTCGGCGACGTCGAGGACTTGGGGCGGGAAGATCTCGACCTGGCGGCCGTACAACCCGCGGACCTGTTCCTGGGCGTTGCGCACCGTCGCCGTCGACGCGACGATCAGCGGTTTGACGGGCTTGCCAGCCTTGGTTTCCCACGAGCACAAAGTCTCGACCGCTACTTCGAAGAGCCCGACGGAGGTACCCAGTGCGCCGGTGATGAGGTGCAGCTCGTCCTGGATGATGAGGTCCGGGGGCCGCAGGCGATCCACCGTGCGGACGGTGGCCCCGGGGTGCCCGGCCTTGCTCGCCGGATGGGACGTGGTGATGTCGCACTTGGTGTAGTCCGGGTGCACGTATCCGTGGCGTCCGCACCGGCGGCTGACGTATCCGAACAGGGCGGCGGCCTCGCCTTCCCGGGCGAGGCGCGCGAACTTGTCGACGGTGGCGATGACAAATGCCGGCGTCAGGCGGTAGATCTCCTCGTCGACCGTCAGCACCGGCAGTCCTTCGGATGCGGTGCCGCCCTTCGCGAACGGGCACCGCGCCAACTCGTCACCGCAGTACACATAGACGCGTCGCATCGTGGCGTCGGCCTTGACCTGTGCCGCGGTTATCGGTGTGCCGCACCACGGGCAACGCTGGATCTGCAGCACCGTGAGTCGGTGCGAGCCGTATTCGTGGGCCTTGGTGAGCTGCTCGTCTGCTTCTTCGAACCGCTTGGGGCTCACGTCCGTTCCGACCCACAGCCCGATCCGGAACGGTTCTGCGCCCCAGGTTGGTTCGTCCTCGACCCGGGCGAGCTCGGCGGCACACATCAGTGCGGTCGCGCGCTGGAACTGCTGGGCGGTCAGGAGCCGGAGCGTGTACCGCATCAGCACGGCCACGCCGTCGCGGCCGTCCAGAGGGCCTTCGGCAGATTCGACGACGCCCTGCCGGCGCCGGATGGCGAAGGTGTAGGCCGCCAGGCCGAGGTAGGCCTCGGTTTTGCCGCCACCGGTCGGGAAGAACAGCAACTCCACCCGCGCGTGGTGGTCGGCGCTGCGTAGCTGCGCGGCGGGATCGGTGAGCGCACCGAGCTGCATCAGGATGAATGCCAACTGGAATGGTCGCCACGACGCCGCGCCGGCGCCCCTCGCCGCAACATCGGCCTGCGCCTGCTCGATCGTCATCGCGGCGTCCGCGGCCCGCGCAGCTGCCACCTGAGACGCTATGCGCTGGTCACGCATCACGCGGTTCATGAACTGAAAGCACCGCAGCGCTTCCGGATCGGTCGCCACATGTTCCAGGCCTGCGGCCAAACGGCTATGTGCCTGCCGGGCCTCGAGGAGCGCGAGCTCTGCGGTTTCCTGGAGATGCTCGGGTAGACCATCGGCCGCATCGCCTTGTGCAGTGAGCCAGACTCCGTATCCCTTGACCAACGGTTCGAGGCCCGCACGTAGGGCGTCTGGTGTAACGGTCGACAGTGCGTCCATGGACAGCATTGCGTCGTGCACCGATCGCGCTCGCGTTTGGGGGGTCTCGGCTACCGGCAGCCAGGTCGTCGAGACCTCGGTGGCACGGCGTGCACCGTTCTTGACGACCCAATCTACCGAGCAGGTGCGTCCGATCGCGAACTCGAGGCGGTTGCGGTACTGGAGGTTGAGGCGACGGACCTCCTCGTCGTGTTCGGGCCACGCATACTCGAGTACGTCGCGGACGGGCAGGAACACCTCGGCGCCGCCTGCATCGACCCGCAGCTTGGTTTGGAACATCCACATGTTCACGGGGATGGGCATGGGGGTTTCGCGGTCGTTGCACAGCGCGATCTCCACCAGCACGCGCCCGAAGGCTGGGTCGTCGTAGCGGTCGATGCGCAGGCAAATGGACTCGCGCAGCGGGATCCCGGTGGTCTTACCGGGTACCAGGTCGGCGAGCCTGATCGTGCGCGGCTCTGCCGCGGGCGTGCGCTGGAAGTCGCGGATCGGACGCCCGGTCTTGGTGGTCTTCTCCGTCTCCACCGACTCGTAGGTGCCCCAGGATGCGGTGACTGTGAACGACTCGAGGTCCGCCGGCACCTGGAACCGCAATCCCATCGACGCCGGGATCATCAACCCCTGCTTGGGCGTTCGGTCCTCCAAGTCGTCGTCCTCGGCATCCGCCTCGGTTTCATCAGCCGGCTGGGATGGCACGCCGCGCTGCTCGTGCGCGGCGTCACCGTCGGTGCGAACCTCGACCAGCTCACCTCGTCCGCTCCCTTCTTCCGAACTATCGCTGGAAATGGCGGCACCGGTGAGCTTGAACGGCGCGATAAGCCCGACGAGGTACTGAGAGCGAGGGTTGAACGACAGGGTTTCATCGGGACCATGAATCGGGCCCAGAAGTTCGCGCTCCAAAATGTCAACGAGGTTCTCGCGCACCATGAACGACGTGCCGTCAGGCTCGTAGTTCAGCTCGTAGGACGCCTCTGTACCTTTGCCGGCTGTCACGTAGCTCATTACAGCAATGTCCCCTGTCCCTCTGACACAACCTTCGACTTGCGGCCCTTGAGAGAGCCTCTGTTGTCAGCCGCCTCGGCCGCGGCGCGGCGATGGTTCTCCTCAAGCAGGCGGTCAAGGATCTCCACTCGCGCCGCCGGGCTGACTGTCCAGCGCTCCATCTGGCGGTAAGTGTGGAAACCGTGGTCCAGAGGAACGTCGTCCCATCCGTACGCGGCCATGGCGGCCTCGTCGATCTCCACATGGATCTCACGTAAACGGTCGATGTCCTGATCGCGATGGATCGAGGAGTCGTTGACGAGATTGTAGAGTTTCGTCAGGCCCAGGTTGCGTCGGAACATGATCGCTCGACGCTCCTCTTCCAGGACGCGGCCGGCAATGTGGAGGCGGTCTGATGTCTCCGGGCGCGGCATAGAGCCGAACACGAGATCAGGCGTATATGTGGGGTCAGTTCGCATAGTCGTGCCGTATTTGATAGCCCACAACTGATGGGCGCTCGATGAAAGTACGGCCTGGACTGCATAGAAATCGGTAGCGAATACGACCACCTTTTCGTGGAAGACCTGCCCAGTTGGAACACGCAGCGGCATTACGGTTTTACTGACACGTGCGATGACCAACACCTCCGGCAATGCGGCAATCGCTTTTCTCATCGCCGGTCGCTTTTCGCCGTACTGCCACCACCGCTCGGGCAAGGGACGACGAAGCACGAACGACCCATCCGGTTTCACGCGCTGTCGCTCCGGTTTAACAGATTCAACTAACCGGCGGAAAGGAAGTGCGTACTGAGATGCTTCGCCTTCGGGGCGGTCGTTGAAGTCGATGACCCATCGGGAGGCGGAGGCGTCGGGTCGGGAGTTGAGGTCTTCGCCGTTAAGGTAGGGGAAGAGCACTTCGGCGTTGCGTGCATCGGCGGCTATCCACTCTTGCGCTTCGGCAGCGTCGAGCACGAACCCCATGCCGAGCACGATGCAGCCCTGGAACCCGATCCCCGCGTTCTCGGCGAGCCGGAGGGGGTTACCTTCGGTCCGCCCAGAGGGTTCGAGGAGAGTGCTCACTCGGCGTACCGGTAGCTCGTCCGCGACCCGTGGCACCTCATCAGGGACGGCTGCGAGGGTGCCCCACACGGCGGCGTACTCCAGATTCGCGCTCGCTGCCGGCCAGGGGCGGGACTGGATGGCGCGGGTGATAGTGAAACCACCGGCGACCATCCCGTCCAGGCCGACTTCTCGGGTGTCTCCCTGGGCGACCGTGTTCGTGGCGATCAGGCCGACGGTGCCGTTCTTCTGCAAGAGCGAGGTCGCACGGAGGAAGAAGTAGGCGACGAGGTCAGCGCTGCCTCGGCGGCCGGCAGCGATGCTGTTGACGAACCAGTCGCGCACAGGCGTGCCCATCGCGCCGGTGAGCTTTTGGCCACCGAGGAACGGCGGGTTGCCGACGATGGCGTCGAAGCCGCCGTTGTCGATCACAACGTCGGGGGCCTCGATGATCCAGTGCAGCGGTTCCCAGCGCTCGTAGTCGGTCTCGACCGTCGGGGTAAGTCCCACGTCGACGAGCGTGTCGAGAAACGTGCTATCGGACGCACCCTTGTCCGGATACGCTGCGCGAGCAGCGACCCGAAGGTTCTCGTAGGCTTCGTCGAGTGCGCGGCCGGGCTTCCCGCCCAGCGGTAGCCCGGCGGCCACAACACCGTCGGCGATCTTACGAAGGTCTGCTGTCACCCTGTGCAACTCACCGACCTGACGACGCTTGGCTGCGCTGGTACGTGCAGGGTCGTTCTCGTCGATCTCACTCAGTAGGTGGCGTCGAAGTTCGATGGCTCGCTGGATGATCGCGTCGACGTCGATAATCTGACCATGGAACGTCTCGTCGCTTCTCGCCTTGGCTGGGTCGACATGGAGACGCCGCAATTGATCGAGCCGTGTAACACCTAGTAGCGAATTGCCAAGGAAGACCTTGTCGTCGACGAACGAGAACGGAAGGTCACGGTCGAGGGACACGAGCCAGAGCGAGAGCTTGCACATCTCGACGGCCATGTCGTTGATGTCCGCGCCATAGAGGCAGTTGGCGACAACCTGCCGCATGGCTCGGTTGTAGAGACCGGCACGAACAGCGTTGCCCGGATCTTCGCTGGTCCATGCCTCGACGAGGCGTTCGGCGAGATAGCGCGCCGCAGCAACGAGGAAGGCACCGGAGCCGCAGGCGATGTCTGCGACTTTCAGGTTCAAGAGTTCGTCGGAGGATTTGAGCTTCCACTCCTGATCGTCGGCACTCTCGTGCGGGCCAGGCGCGTAGCAGAGCGGCTGGAGTGTGTGGCGGACAACTTCCTCGGCCAGTGACTTCGGCGTGTAATGAGCGCCGGCATTTTTCCGGGACGGTGTCTCCTTCACCAAGAGCCCGCCGGCGAGCACGACAAAGGGATGCTTGCGCAGGTCGAGACGGATGAGGCCGAGCCACGGCTTCACTCGGTCGCGAAGATCGAGGTTGTCTCCGACGGCTTGTGTGAGCGCACTGACCACGCCGGGTTCGACTTCCGCATCAATCGCCTTGGCGATTGCGGCAGCCGATTGCGGCGTGGCCGACGGCTGGTCCTCCCCCGTGAAGGACCGAATCGCTGCGGCGAGCTTCTTGGGGTCAGTATGCTCGGCCGCGAGAGCTTCGAGCACCGCGAGTGGAATCTCAGGTTCCTCGCCAAGTTTGCCCTTCAGCCCGACGACTACGTCGCCGGCAACGGCCGCACTGTAGCCCAGCAATCCTTCGTAGATATAGCCGATCTGCTCGACATCGATGTCGCGGAAGGAGATCCGCCGTGCTTCACCCTTGATTTCGGCGATCTGCACCGAGCGAAGCACATGGAGCATGACTCGGTCCGAGACAGTGATCGCGAGGCTGCCCTGCTCGTTCGCGTCAGCCAGGAACGGGAACCGGGCGGGGTCGAACAGCGACCCGCCGTACGCCGGCATACGCATGTTCTCGAACGTGGCTCCGTTGTAGAGAGCTGCGCTGGTCGCCAGCAGACGATGCCACGTCAACGATGTCGAGTCGAGGGCTTCCTCGCTCTCGTCACTCTCGCGTCCAACGAGTCGCGCAAGCTCGCGAGAGATGCCATAGCCCTGCTCGAACAACTCGCCCGTCGGCAGCAGCCCCCGTTCCTCCGCGAACAGTAGGAACACCACGCGCATCATCACGGTGACGGCGGCCTCGTACGTGTCATGTGTGCGCGTGGGAAGCGGGTCGGGCAGACCACGCCGTCCAGCGTCCGCGGCGGATTCCGAGAACGACTGAATGAGTAGTTCGACGGCACGACGGACCTGCGCGCCGAGCGCTTCGGTGATCTCCTCGGCGGCAGCCACAGATTCCTCGAAGAGGACCGGGAGTCGCTCCGAAAGTTCGCCACCAATGATGTGCTGACGCCCGATCAGGGTGAGGAACGCGTCGCGGGTGCGTGGTTCCTCGATCCAGGTGAGAGCGTCCACTATGCCGGAGGCGGCCATGCTGCCTTCACTTGCGTAGACGAGCCCCCACCAGCGTCCGTCCGTGACGACACCGATGTCACACTTGCTCTTACGCAGCAGTTCCTCGAGGCGGTCGACGGGTGTCGCGGCCCACAGATCACTCGGTGTCTGTCGTAGCGAGTCGACCGGGTCGACCACGTGAACCAACGCACCGATGCCATCCGCGCCACGGAGTGCTGCCTGTGCCGTCACGGTGACCGCTCGGTTCGGCGACTGCGCCTGCGCCTGCGCCCCAGGAACATCACCCCAGGACAGGGATTCGGACCACCCGGCAACGTCACGCAGGACGATCTCGATCCATTCGTCGCGGGCTGCCCGGTACGAATCGAGTACCGATTCGCTGTCAGGACTGCGGTCGAGCGCTTCCCACGCCGACTCGAACCACTTCCGCGCGTCGGTGAGGACATCGAATCGGCTCGGGTGCGTCTTCCTGAAGTCGGGAATGCCGTTGGGCCAGACTCGCTTCAGCGGCGGGATGGCAAGGAACGGCCCTTCGGTGTCGACCAGCTCGAGCCAACCGCGGTGCAGGTCGGCAGCGTTCGTCGTCGGCGTGCGCCGCGTCTGGCGTGCCATCAGTCCATCCATCCTTCAGCGTCGGTACGGGTCAGTGCAAAGACCACGGCAGCGGCGGTGGTGTGCGGCTTCACGTCCGCATACCGGTCGTTGATCGCGGCGATCTCGCGGGTCTCCTCATCGTCCAGTTCGTCCAAGCGACGCCTCATCGCCTCGATGTCGCGGCGACGTTGACGCTGTTGATCATCGGACCAGAGCATCATCTGGGCCTGCTCGTCATCGGTTGCGACCGCTCTGAGTGAGTCGTGCAGATTGGCACGGAAATCCGCGAAGATTTCGCGGGCACGTTGCACGTCTGCTGCATGACGCTTCGCGAGCTGCTCCATGACCAAGTCATGCCGACGGATGGCGCGAGCCCGTATCGACTCCTCCAACCGGGCGCGAAGTGGCGCATCGGGGGCGTTCCACATGTCGCATAGTTGGTCGCGTACACGACCGTCCGCGAGTCTCAGGTCATCGCCATCGAGCGCCGCGTCGAGCGCCGCCTCCGCCTTCTCCTCGGCCATTGCGCGGCGACCCTTCACACGCACGCCGGCGAGAAACACCTCTTCGTGAAGGCGCAGACCGCCACGACCCACGAGGACCATGCGGGTCACAGCCGCAACGAACGACTCGGGCAGGTCGTCGACGACCACCGCGGTGACGCGGTTGAGGGGCGAGTCGACGCTCCACAAAGACTGGCGCAGCAGGCGTTGGGACTTCTGCACGATCGGATGACCCAGGTGGACATACACCAGGTCGTTGCGATCCTTCCCGTCCGGGTCCTTGACGGCGTCGGGATCGAACGTGATCGGGCGCAGCACCCCAGGCTGCAACCGGGTGTCGAGTCCGTTGAGTGTGCCACGCCATCCGGCGGTGAGCGCCGGAACATCGAAGACCTCGGCGTCGGTGTCCTGCGCGAACTCGTAATTCGGCACGAGGGCCGACTGGTGATTGATCCGCAGCGCGGTGTCGACAACACGTCGCAGGTTCGCCGGGTCCAGATGCATCTCGGTACGCGAGGCGTCATAGCCCTGCTCGAGCTCGGTGAGTCGGGCATTGAGGGCCATACCGCCGGCGAGGGCGTTATTGATGACCTCGTTCGGGTCGACACTCTTGGCCTTGGTTCGGGACGGCGTCCGGCGGGCGAAGTGGTTCTGGATCTCGGCGCCGATCACCTCGTTGACCGATCCGAGATCCTGTTCGACGTTCGCCACCTTCTTTGCGATTCGTGCCATGAAGCCCGCGTCCGCAGCGTAGAGCGTGGACGACTCGTTGCCAGGTAGGAAGTGGAATACCTGCGGCTCCTCCGTCTGCCCGTACCGGTCGATGCGACCGATCCTCTGTTCCAAGCGAGAGGGGTTGAACGGGATGTCGAAGTTCACCAGCCGGTGGCAGTACGTCTGGAGGTCGATGCCCTCGCCCGCCGCGTCTGTTGCCAGCAGCACGCGGACCGGTTCCTTCGATGGATCCTCGGTGAACTGCGAGCGAATGTACTCACGTTCCGCGGTCTTCGTGGAGCCCTGAATCACGGCGAGCACGTCGGCGTAGCCACGCTGCGTCAGCACGCGGGTGAGCCAGTCGACGGTGTGCGCGTACTCGGTGAAAACGACTACGCGCTCGTTGGTCCAGTGCTTCCCGTCCGGGCGACAGACGGCGTCAAGTTCGGCGAGCAGCGCGTCGAGGCGGGAATCCGCCCGGCTCTCGAAGCCCAGACCCCATTCCATCAGAGTCTCCAGCTGGCCGGGCTCGGCGGCGCTGAGCGGGTCGGAGCCCTTAGACTCGCGGAGCCGCTCGGCCTCGTCCTGATCCCACAGGCCCTCCTCCTCGTCGGACTGGCCTTCACCGAAAACGTCGTCGTAGTCGTCCTCGGAGAGTCCACGCCCGGCCTTGGCGTCGAGGTAGTGGCCGAGCGTCATGCCGAACGCGAAGGGACTGGACAGGAAGCGCTTCTTGAGCAGCATCGCGACGATGTCGCCACCGGGCTTCGTGCCGTTGAGCTCCGCACTCTCTGTGACGATCTCATCGAGCAGGGCGAAACTCTCCTCCTCGTCCGCCCGCGGTACGAACGGCAGTGTGTTCACCTTCCGGGCCTTGAAGCCCTTCCCCACGAGGTCACTTTTAAGCCGTCGCACGGTGACGTCCCGAAGCGCCTTGGAATCGAGGAGAGCGCCGCGGGAGAACCGTCGCGGGTCGATCATCTCGAGCAGAGCGGTGAAGGACTCCGGATGCCCGTTGTGCGGGGTGGCGCTGAGGAACAGCCGGTGCTCGCACTGGTCGGCCAGCTGTCGTACCGCAGTCGTCCGTTGCGTGTCGACGGCGTAGCCGCGGCCACCTCCGATAGTGGAAGGACCCGACGGAGCGACGTGATGAGCCTCGTCGACGACGAGAAGATCGAAAGCAAAACGCTTGGCCGACTTCGGATTGCCGGCCTGCGCGTACAGGTCGCGGAGCAGGCGCTGCGCGCGCACCTGCGGCAGCCAGGCCATACTCACGATCACCCGCGGAAACATCAGGAACGGATTGGCATGCAACCCGTGGGTGCGGCGAACCTGCGCCATCAGCTCGCTGTTGACGATCGTGAATTCGAGGCCGAACTTGTCGCGCATCTCGTCCTGCCACTTCAGCGACAGGCTCGGCGGGCAGACGATCACCGCAGTCCGTGCCCGGTGCCGCAGGAGCAGCTCCTGAATGACCAGCCCAGCCTCGATCGTCTTACCCAGGCCCACGTCGTCGGCGAGCAGGAGGTTCGTGCGCGGCGCGCCGAGTGCGCGGCGCAGCGGCTCGAGCTGGTAGGCCTCGACGTTGACACCCGACCAGAACGGCGCCTGGTAGCGGTTGGGGTCCGCCGACGTCACCGCTCCCCAGCGCATCGCGTCCACGAAGCCGGCCAGCGTGGTCGGGTCGTCGAACGAATCCGCATGAATACGGTCCGGCAAGCCCTGTGCCGGGGTGACCGTGTGGCCGACCTCGAGCTCCCAGACGACCGAGAGTTTCTCGCCAAGCCGATCCTCGTCCAACGACTGGAGGTCTACAACGTGCGAAAGCCGCGCCACCGAGTCGTCGGCGGAGCTGCGCGGCAGCCCCTGCGGCTGGACGTTGGCCACGGCCCAGGTGGATCCTCGAACCTCGACCACCTGGCCGGACTCGGGTAGTGGTGGTGCGACCACCAGACCTCCGGTCACTGATCCTCCTCGTTTGAACGGTCTTCAGTAGTCGAACTCGGTCCGTCGCAGCGAACCCGAAACTCGACCTCGCGGGTCTCGAAATGCCGCAGCAGCGGCGCGCCGCCTAGCGTCTGATTGACGTGCGTGAAGCTCGGCTTTCCCTGGTCGAGATGCGAGGGCAAGACCTCGATCCACCGCCCGTCCTGCACAGCCGCGCTCCCCTGCTCACACATCGTCAAGTCGACCCAACCTAGTTGTTCAGTATCCCAAGAGGCGCCTTCTCAACGGCGAGTCGGGTCCGGCGTCGATCAATTGAATGACCTGGTAGTCAGCCGGCTCGCCGGCTGGTGTCCGACATCTGCTCAGTCGTTCGGCTTCGCCATCGTCACCCCACACATGGCCGTCGCAGGACGGCACCCCGCGTCCGCCACCGGAGCCGCAGCCCCGAGCACGCTTTCCGCGATCTACCGGACGTGCACTCCCATTACCTCAAAGCCAATCCGATCTAGCCATGAGCTTGAATGCGGTCAACTGACGGCGGCCGTGGTGGGCTGGTAAAGATGACCGGAACATCTATCTCATACGCGGGGGAACAACCACATGCCGAAGCTCGGGGTAGACAGAGACTTCTTTCGAGAGTACGGCCGACTCGACAAGCCCCTGCAGGACCGAATCACCGAGGTCTTTGTCAAGTTCGAGGCAGCGACCCACACGGGGATACATCTAGAGAAGATCCGCGACGCCCGGAATCCTCGATTCCGCTCGATCCGCATCGATCAGTTCCACCGCGGAATCGTCCTTGCCCCCGAGACCGGTGACGCTTACACGCTGCTGACGGTCCTTCCGCATGACGACGCCTACACCTGGACCCGCAGACGGGATCTGTCCGTCAACCGCGCAACCGGTGGGATCGAGGTCCGGGACGAGTCCTGGATCGAGGAGAACCTGCCCGTACTGCAGGAGACCGCGCAGACGACGCCTGCCCGCCTGTTCGAGGGCATCAACGACAGTGACCTCATCCGACTCGGCATCGACGAGCAGACCCGGACCTTCGCCCGGACGCTCACGGACGAGGCCCAGCTCGAGGCCGCGCTGGGAATGCTCCCCGAAACCCAGGGGCAGGTCCTCATTGGGCTCGCGTCGGGCCTGACGCCGGACGAAGTGTGGTCCGACCTGGGCGCCGCAATCGTCGACAAGCCCTACGACACTGACGATCTCGACGCCGCGGTGGCCCGCAGCACCGACCGGATCGTGCTGGTGGACGGACCGGACGACCTGATGGCGATCTTCGCGCATCCGTTCGCGCTGTGGCGCATCTACCTGCACCCGACGCAGCAGGCCGTAGTCGACGCCGACTTCCGAGGCCCCGCTCGCGTAACCGGTGGGCCTGGCACCGGCAAGACAGTGGTCGCGCTGCACCGCGCATATCGACTCGCCCAGAAGCCCGACGCCTCCGTCCTTGTCACCACCTTCACCTCCACGCTCACCGATTCTCTGTTGGCCGGTGTCAAGTTGCTGTCCACGTCCGCAGAGGCTCTGGCCCGAATAGATGTCCAGCATGTCGACAAGCTGGCACATCGGGTGTTCCGCGACGAGCACGGCGCGCCGAACCTGCTCGCAGACTCCGAAGAAAATGGGTTGTGGGACTCGATCATCGACCGGCTCGACCTACCGTTCACCGCGGCATTCCTCTCCGCGGAATGGCGGAACGTAGCACTAGCGCAACGCGTGTCGACGGCTGCCGCGTATCTGTCCGCGAAGCGAACCGGGCGGGGTCGCCGCCTCGGCGCCAACCAGAAGGCGCAGGTCTGGCAAGCACTGTGGGAGTTCGAAAGTGCGCTACGCGAGCGGGGCCTGTGGACCCATGAAACCGTGTGCCGAGAGGCCACCCGCCTGCTCGAGGACTGCGACGACAAGCCCTACCGTCACGTCGTCGTCGACGAGGCGCAGGACCTCAGCCCCGAGCAGTGGCGGCTCATCCGGGCGGCCGCACCGGAGGGGCCTGACGACATGTTCATTGCGGGCGACACCCACCAGCGCATCTACGACAGCCGAGTCAGCCTGCGTGAGATCGGGATCAAGGTCACCGGCAGGTCCAGCCGCCTCAACCTGAACTACCGCACCACCGCCGAGATCCTCGGCTGGAGCCTGCAGCTGCTTGCGGGTGAACGCATCGACGACATGGACGGCCAACTCGACTCCATCGCCGGCTGCCGCTCCGCTGTGCACGGAATGCCGCCCACAGCCAAGGGTCTCGCCGCACAAAGCGACGAGATCGGCTACGTCGCCGACACCGTGCAAGCGTGGATCGACAGTGGCGTCACGCCCGGCGAGATCGGCATCGCCACCCGGGCGAAATGGCTCGGTAGCAAGGTGCAGGACGAACTGTTTCGCCGCGGCGTGCCGGTGAGATCGCTCGCGAAGGCCAAAGGCGACACCGACTCCGTCGCGATCGGGACAATGCACGCGATGAAGGGCCTCGAGTTCCGGTGTGTTGCGGTCACTGGTGTCAGCGCCCGGCAGGTCCCCGCGGCTGCCGCGATCACGGCCGTCGAGGACGATGCACAGACCCACCACCGCGACATGCAGCGCGAACGTTGCGTCCTGTTCGTCGCGTGTACTCGCGCACGGGAGGATCTGCTCGTGACCTGGAGCGAAGAACCGAGCCCGTTTCTTGTCCCCCTCGTGTGATAGATACCTACCAACGTCCCGGTAGTTGAAAGGCCCACCATGCCGAAGCTGTCCACCCTGCTCGACGAGATCGACTCGGGCACGGTACTACTTCCCGAGTTCCAGCGCGGCTACGTGTGGAACCGCGACCAGGTCCGTGGACTGATGCGCTCGCTGTACCTCGGGTACCCCGTCGGTGGGCTGCTGATGTGGGAGACGACATCAGACGGCGTGTCCGTGCGCGGATCCGTGGCCGCCGCCGGAATTCGACAGCTATTGCTCGACGGCCAGCAGCGCGTCACCTCGATGTACGGCGTGGTACGCGGTACTCCACCGCCCTTCTTCGAAGGTGACGCGACCGCCTTCACCGGGCTGTATTTCAACGTCGAGGACGAGATCTTCGAGTTCTTTGCGCCGACCAAGATGTCCGGCGACCCCACCTGGGTCAGCGTCACCGAGCTGTTCCAGAACGGGCCGATGGCGTACCTGACCCGGTTCACCTACCAGCCTGAGTCCAATACCACCTACCTGAACCGGCTCAATCAGCTCGCGCAGGTCAAGGAACGAGAGTTCAACCAGGAGAAGATCACCGGGGCCGGCAAGTCCGTCGACGAGGTTGTCGACATCTTCAACAAGGTCAACTCCGGCGGCACCAAGCTGTCCAAGGGCGACCTCGCGCTGGCGAAGTTGTGCGCCCAGTGGCCGGACGCGCGGACCGAAATGCGCGACGACCTGGACCGATGGAAGAAGGCTGGTTACGACTTCAGCCTGGACTGGTTGCTACGAAACGCCACCGCTGTGGCAACCGGTCGCGCGTTGTTCTCCGCACTCGACAAGGTATCGGCACCAGAGTTCGAGGAGGCCCTCACCTCCTCCGTCCAGTACGTGGGGACGTTCCTCAACGCGGTGTCCGGGCGCCTCGGCCTCGACCACGATCGAGTCCTCATGGGCCGATATGCGGCTCCTGTTGTCTCGTACCTGCTTTCACAGCACAGCGGCCGGTTTGACGACGCCGCACACCGCGACAAGGTGCTGTACTGGTACGTGCACACGGCTCTGTGGGGCAGGTTCAGCGGTTCAACCGAGACCTACCTTCAGCAGGACTACGAGACCGTCAAGCGCGCTGGCATCGACGGGCTCATCGCCGCGCTCGAACGCACCCGCGGCGGCAAGCTCGAAGTGTTGCCCGACGACTTCGAAGGTTCTACTCGGGGCGCCCGGTTTTATCCGCTGCTGTACCTCCTCACTAGGGTCAGTGGCGCCCGCGATTTCGGTAGCGGACTCGCCCTCAAGGCGGAGCTGCTCGGCAAGCTGTCGTCACTACAGATCCACCACATCTTCCCGAAGGCGCTGATGCGCGACCGTTACGACCGCGGTGAAATCAACGCTTTGGCGAACTTCTGCTTCCTGACGCAGGAAACCAACATTCAGATCGGAAAACGGGCGCCGGAGGAGTACCTGGCAGAGGTCGAGGCGAAGAACCCCGGCGTTCTTGCCTCGCAGTGGATCCCCACCGATCCCGAGCTGTGGAAGGTCGAGAACTATCTTGAGTTTCTCGCTGCCCGACGCGAACTGCTCGCCGAGGCCGCGCAGTCGTTCCTAGAGGGGCTACGTTCCGGCACGGGATCCCTCGACGAGCCTGGACTGCAGCGGGTCACGGTCGTCGCCGACGAGTCAGACGACCCGCGCACCGCACAGATTCGCGACATGATCACCGAGCTGCAACGGCTCGGCCTTGCAGCGCCGACCACCGACGCCGAGATCGCCGACCCGGTCAGCGGCCGCGTTCTCGCCGTCGCAGAGGCGTTCTGGGCGGACGGCCTACAGGTTGGGCAGGGCAATCCGGTGGTCCTGGAGCTCGATGCCGAAGACGCAGACTTGCCCCGGCTCGAGGAACTCGGATACGAGGTTTTCACGTCCGTCGACGCGCTCCTCGGTTACGTTGCTCGCCGCGGTGAGGCGGCGGCCGGTGGCGAACCCACTGACTCTGTTGTGGAAGAGTCCGGCAACGACGACGTACTCATCCTCGAGCTGGGCCGGCAGTTGTCCGATGGGTACGACCGGGCACGCCGCGAGGCCCGCTACAACGCCACCTACTTTCGCAGCATGCTCGCGGACATCGGGCCGCTGGCAACGGCGAAGAAGCTGCTCGCCTCGCCCACAGTGTCTGACGGGTTTGCTGACCTGTGGGAACGGGGACGCCTCGACCTCACTGTGGAAGCGCAGGTGCTCGATCCTCGGTTTGCGCCCCTCTTCAGCGAAGAGGAACTGGATGCGGCGCGGCGCCGCCTGAAGCAGTTCGATTACGCAGGATGACCCCATAGTTCGCTAACCATCAGACACAGACTGGCGGATCGCGGAGGTCAAGTCAGCGCTCACAATGGCCCGCGGGTTACTCGATCATCTCAAACGAGACGAAACCCCCGCCGTAAGCGACGCCGCCGATGAATACATGAGAACCATAGTCAATCAAGTCGAGGCCGCTGAGAATATTTCGAAATCACGCACGGAGCACCGCGACGCGATAAACGATCTAGTTACCAAATTCATCACTGCGCTACAGAATGCTCGGCTCGAATCAATGAATTCATTGACTCGACTTCGGATGGAACTAGCTACCACGAAGCCGCGGAGCGGGTTAAGAGAATCAATCACTCCGTGATAACGATCAGAAACCCTGGCCTGACATCGAGGAGACACTTGTCGACCCACACGACCTGAAGCGCATCAAGAAACAAGTCAAGGCGATCAAGAAAGCCGCGAAGTCATGCGAAGGCTACCGTGACTGTTTGATGTAGCCTCCAGCAGATACACCCAATCGAAAAATGCCATCCTACACAGATGGCACCTAAACCAAAACAGAGGACCGAAATGAGTGTAGATCTTCGACTTATTAAGGAACGATACGACTACAAAGCCGATGAGGATGGCGATGTCAGCTACGACGATGGCCTGGAACGCCCCCACCTTGGCCCGGTCATGTACGGGTACGGCATTACGAAAGGCGGGGTTCTCACGGTTACCATAAATGCGCTCACCACAAACAAGAAGAGAATATCATTCACCGATACCGAGTACGGCCCAATGGCTTGGGCATCGGTCTTTGGAACTGAACAATCCGAGATCGATTCGATGAGTGACGAAGATTTCATGGACCATCTTGAGACAGCGCAACTCAGGCTCGAAAAGCGAACATAGTAGGAACTGCTGATCCGGAGGTTGTCCGGGCGGTGTTGCAGCTACCTTCTCCCGCCCGGACGCCTATCGTCCTTACTCGAACACGATCGACAGCTCCCCATCCTCCGCCCGCGCGACATCGCCGGCGCCGACCAACCGCTCCACGGCAAGCTCGACCGTGAACCTGATGTCCTCGGTCGCCCGCTGCCATCCGAACAACCGCGCCACCTGCTGCGCGAGGGTATCCGCATCCATCGAGTGGGCATCCTTGATCAGGTGGGCGACGGCGAGATCCAGCTCCTCTTCCGGGATATGGGTCATCTTCCGCAGCGGCTGCCCGTCGACGGGTACGCGTACGACCGGCGCCGGCCGATCCGGCAGGCGGCACACCCCGTCAGCACCCGGAGCAACCGAACGACCCCTTATGTTGGCTGCCGCGAGCGAGCTATCGGCGCTCCGCTTGAGGACTGCGCCGAGGCGCTGAATTCCCCACTCCTGCTTGAACCGCTCGTACACGACATCGCGGTGCACGGGCGCTTCCGCCTCGATCACCTGAACGAAATACGCCCGCAGATCCTGTTGTCCCTCAGCGGTCTTGGGATCGCGATGCCAGCCTCGGGCCTCGCCAACCATTGTGTACTCGGTCGCCCACTCCGGCTTCGCGTCGAAATCGAAGTCCTTTACCTCGATCTGCGGTCGTTCGATCGCGCGCTCTGGCGACCGCGCTGCAACTCGATCCTCGGCGGAGATGGCGTTCTCGATCGCCTCTCGCAGCCGCTTCTCCTGCACGTCCCGGTCACGCCACCAACTCAAGCCCCAGATCCGGTGAATCTCCCAACCCAAATTCCGGAGCACCGCCTCGCGGAGGCGGTCCCGGTCCCGCGCGGTCTTCGACGAATGATAGGCGGCGCCATCGCATTCGATGCCGATCGCGTAGCTGCCCGGGCGGTCCGGATGGCGGACCGCCATGTCTATCCGATACCCCGCGACGCCGACCTGCGGCACGACCTCATAGCCCCAGCTGCGAATCCGATCGATCACCTGCTCCTCGAACGGGCTCTCGACGTCACCGAGACTCTCCTCCAGATCGAGCGCCAGCGCCTTCTGTCCACGCTCCGCGAAGTCGAGGTAGTTCTTCAGGTGGCGTACACCCTCGTTTGTCGTCGCTGACATCTCCGCAGCGCGGAATGACGAGACGACCTCGACGCGCTTACGGGCACGGGTGATGGCGACGTTGAGACGACGCCAACCCCCCTCCCTGTTGAGCGGGCCAAAGTTCATGGTGAACTTGCCGTTCTCGTCTGGCCCGTAGCCGAGCGAGAACACGATCACATCGCGCTCATCACCCTGCACGTTCTCAAGGCTTTTGACGAAGAAGCCATCGAGGCGGTCGTGGTCACCAAGGAGGGCAGCGAGCCGCGGGTGCGCCTCGGACTGGCGCTCCATCTCGGCCATCACCGCATCGGCCTGAGCCGTAGAGAAAGTCACCACACCGATGGATTCCTCGGGATGGCTCTCGGCGAAGTACCGCACCCGCTCGACCACCTTCACCGCCTCGGCGGGGTTGTCTCGGGTCGTGCCGCGCCTATATGTGCCGTTCACGCGGAACAGCTCCACGCCCAGGTTTGGTGCATCAAAGACCGCACTCGGAAAGGTGAACAGCTTGCCGTCATAGAAGCGGTAGTTCGAGTAGGTGATGAGGTCCTCGTGCCGGCTGCGGTAGTGCCAATTCAATGGCAGCGAAGTCAGCCCACCGGCGCCCTTGGCGAGATCGAGCACCGACTGGAACACGTCAACCTCGTCATCCTCCTCGTCCGCGGCATCGTCTGACACGGCGAAAAAGTCGGTCGGGGGAAGCTGCTTCTGGTCGCCGGCCACGATGAGCTGGCTTCCCCGGTACACGCAGTTAACCGCATCAGACGGCAACACCTGCGACGCCTCGTCGAAGATCACCACGTCAAATCGGACCGTTGGCGGGAGGTACTGCGAGACCGACAGCGGACTCATCATGAAGCAGGGCTTAAGCTCCTGAACCAGCGAGCCGGCCTCCTCCATCAGCTGCCGAACCGGCTTGTGGCGTGTCTTCTTCTGCGCTTCCCGCGTGATGACCTGTGCGGGCTTGCTGGTGAGCGACTTAGGCGCCCGCGCATTGCACATGTCAATAACCCGTGCGTGCGCGTCTGCGACCAGGGCACGGTCGAGGTCCTTGAATTCGGCCACGGCCGTATCTCTGTTGTCCGCGTTGTAGCCCTGCAGCCGACTATCGGTGCGAACCGCCTCGTCGACCCAGGACTCCAACGCTGCATACTCGAGAGACTGCCCTACGGCCTCCGGTGACCGCCGGTCCTTCGCCAGCTCCGCGAGCACGTCGCCGAACCCCTGCTGGTGCGCCCACTCGCGAAGGCGGGTGAATTCGCACCAATTCTCGATGTCAGGCACCGCGGACTGCTCCATCTCGGCAAGCAGTTCGGCCGCGGCATCGATGTCGTCGTTGAGGTCCACCGCCAACTCCGTATGGCGTCCCGTCGAGAAGTGGCCTAACAGCTCGTCGCGCACCGTCTCCCAGTTCCGGTTTACGTCGTCGAGTTCGGCTGCGGGGATGGTGACAAAACCAAGCTTCGCAGCGGCAGCGGGCCGGATCGGAACTCCAACCGAGGCGCGGACATCCTCGGCCCACTCCAATTGTCGGGCGACAAAGTCAAAGTCCGTGGACATGCCGAGTTCGATGTCGCCGAACAACTCCTGGTCGCCCACAGCTGCAGCCTGCAGTTGCGCTCGGCTCTCCCGCACGCTGCGTGCATCCTTGATCAGCGAGATGGCGTCGGATAGGCGCACCTCCCGCTGCGCCACCAGACAAATCTGACCGAGCGAATCCCGGACCGGAGTCAGACGCTCAACCGCACCGAGTGCCCACCCGGTCAGCTCCTCGATCGAGCGGTTGCGGGCTGCCGCCCCGTCGAGGTGCTCCGAGAACGACGAAGCAAACCGCGTCCACTGTTCCACCGCCGGACCGAGGCGCTGTGCAACCAGGACCAGCGCCGGATCCGGGGCGCCGCCGTTGGCCAGTTGACGCGTCAGCCTTGCCCCGTCGACGTCGATCCCGGCGAGGTTTGCCGCCCTGCGCGCGTTATCCAGCGCCAGACGCAGGCTGGCGAAGTCGGTTGCCAGCCCCTGGTAGGAAGCGCCCAGCTTTGGTGCGTGGGACTGTTCACCGACACCGAGCTCCTGGACGGCGTGCTGCCAGCTGGCTGCTTCCTCGAGCCGGGCGATGAGCGCCTTGTCGACCTTCCCGGTCACCGTCACGGCGCGGAGCGCCTTCCGGTCCTCGCGCGCGGACTTCGAGAACTTCCCGAATCCCTTGTGCACATCCCGGAATCGCAACGCGAGCGAGCCGATGTCCAGTTCGAGCGCGGCCGGCGTGAAGTGCTCGCGCATCGCGTCCTGGCGGCGACGGGCGTGGTCGACCATCTTGTCCATCGCATCGATCGACTCGGCGATCTGGTTCTGCAGCGCGGCATTGAGCCAATGCCCCTCGGGCCGTTCAACCACAGCGCCGAGCGCCGCGAGTTCGGCCAGCTCTCCGGCACGAGCGGCGGTCATGCTCGTCGATGGGACACCGAGCAGATCAGCCAGCTGCACCGCATCGGCGAGGATCGGTCCGAGCTGAGTCGGCACCTCCCGCAGTCGACGCTGAAGCTCGTCGACCGTACCCGGCACCGCGGCACCTGTGAGCAGCGGGTCCTTCGCCCCTGCGGCGAGTGCGTCCAGCCAGCCCTCGTCCAGGTCGTCCCACCGCTGCCCGGCCAGGCGTTCCAGGTTGCGCGACCGTTCGTCGATGTTCCGGACCGCCGACCGAGCCTCCTCAAGCCGGGTTCGGGCGGGCGTCAGGCTAGGTCGCGAGAACCACACCACTGGGACCTCAAACGGGGCCTCGAGCAGTCGCAACAGCGACGAGCGTCGCGCGATGCCGTCCGCGTTCCTCGGGAGCCGCAGCCCCGTCGCCGCGTCGACGGTGTCCAACCTGACCCCAAGCGCCGACGCGACCTCCGCACCGCGGTTCGCGGTTCGTTTGAATTCGCGAGCCTCCGGCGCGCCGAGGTCCCCGCGCTCGAGCCCACGCCAAAGAAAGTCGTCGCCCCGTTCGGCGACGTGCCACAGTCCCCCAAGCCGGGTCGCATGCTCGCGCAACACCACGAGTTTCGTCGCATCCAGTCCGGTCCATCGCGCGCCCGGATCGGCAGAGGCGTCAACGTGTTCCGGCAATCGCTCGAGTCGGCCGACCACCTCGAACACCGACATCCCCAGCGGCGTCCGGGTCTCGTTCATCGCCTCGGCGAACGCACTGAGCTCCTCGCGTGTCCTGACAAGGCGCCCGGCGTCGCCCTCAGTGAAGGCACGAGTGGCCGAGACTCGCGTGTGGAGAGTCTTCGACAGTTCCTGCACAACCTGCTTGCGGGTGGCGGCGTGACTGTGCAGCTCAAATAAGAACTGCTGCAGTCCCGCGACGCTCAGGCGATCGCGGACGACATCCAGCGCGGCGGCCTTCTCGCTGACGAAGAGCACCGTCTTCCCCGACGAGATCAACTCGGCGATCATGTTGGCGATCGTCTGGCTCTTGCCGGTGCCGGGCGGTCCGTCCATAACGAAACTGCGGCCATCCGAGGCCGCCAGGATGCATCCGCGCTGGCTCGAGTCGGCATCAAGGATGCTGTACATCTTCTCGGGCGGATACGCATGGTCAAGTCGTTCGACCGGCAATGGGTCAAACGCGAACTCACCTGCCGACGGCGCGTCAGGACCCACTGCCAACAGCTGCACCATCGGATGGGATGCAACAGCTTGGGCGTTAGCGAGCAGGTCGCGGTAGATCGCCTCCTTGTGGAAAGTGAACGCAGTACAGACAATCCGGTCGACGATGGACCACCCGGCATGCCCCCGGATCGCGTGTGTGATTCCCTCCGTCAGCGCTAGCAGGTCCGGCACATCTGGATCAACGTCGGGCAGTGTGACCCCACAGTCCTCCATCTTCAGTTTGAGGGCGGGGTTGACCGTAATGTCGTCCTCTGCGCGGAAAAGCACGTATGGCGAATCGGAACCTGTCTTCTTCAGCTGGACGGGCACCATCAGGATGGGGCTGTCCACCTCCGCCCCATCGCTGGGATCGACCCACCGGAGCATCCCAAGGCCAAGATGCAGAGTCCACACCCCGCGGTCTGCGTACGACTGCTGCGACTGTTGATCAAGCCTGCCAAGCCCGGTCTTGAGGGTGTCCGCGGTCTTGTTCGTGACAATGATGGATCTGGCCAGCAGCTCCTCGCCGTCCGCCGGCTGAGGTCGCACCGGAACCTCGCCGGCGCTGACCATCGCGAGCAGAACCTCGGCGCCCGGGTGCCCAATCTCGAGCGACCCGCTCTTGGTGTGCTTGAAGTAGAGCAACCGCTGACGCCGATCAAGCGCGAGCAGCTTCTCACGCCACGAGGTGAGCTGGCGTTCGAGTCGATGTGCCACCGCCGCGGGCAGTGCGTTCTCGTCTACGCCAACCCGCTCGTCGTTCGCTATCCCCGTCACGATCACCTCTCCTGAAGCCAAGTCGAGGGGAACTGTAGCGGCAGAGAGTGACACAAATAGCGGGGGTCCTAATACTCAACGAAGATTCTCGATAGATGCCAATCCAAGTAACGGACATCTGGCCGTTCGGCACTATCCGGCATGACGAGTCGATCCGCTAGCGGCGGCCTTCCCAGAGCATTGCGAAGCGGACCGTGTTTGGCGAAGTCGGCCTCGACGCCCGACGCATAGTGAACCCGTAGATCGCCGTCGACGGTAATCAGACCCGTGTCGAACGCGACGTCGTGAGTCGGACAGGCTGTGAAGCCGTTTCGGTGGTCGAGGCGCTCCTTGTTGGTGCTGTCTCGCCACGGCTTGATATGACTGGCCGTGAGCATCCGGGGACGACGCTTGCCTCCTATGGTTCCGCTCAATCCGCAGAACACGCAGCGATGTTGGTGATTCGCCAGCACGCGCTCTGCGAAGCGGTGTTGTCCCACACGAACGGTTGAAGTGAGGAGACGCTGGGTTGTTTTGATAGGCACGTCATCACGCTCGGCCGACCACTTCACCAGAGCGTCTTCAAGTGACGCCTCGATCTCACTCTCAACGAGTTCTTCCTGCCCCGAAAGCCACAGTGCACCGCCACCTTCCAGTTGAAGGAAGTCAGGGAGTCTTACGCTGTCGATTCCTGCGGATCGTGCCGCACGCATTATTCTCAGGTACACGTCCTGTAGCAATGCGCTGTCTGACATTAGGCGAGCCGACACCTCGATTTCATGATATCCGCCGTTACTTCTGCTGCCGTCCAGGTTGGCCATCTTCGCAAGGACGCTGGTGGGTGGGCGCTTGAATAAACTTGCCAGGTGTTGAACCGGGTATCCCGCCTTGCTGGCAGTCGAGCTTCCGAATCGGCTGTGATCCACAAGAAGCGAGGCGCCGAGGCACAACACCACCTCACACGGGACAAAATGAACCTGACGAGTCCCCGGCGGAACAACCGATCTAGCGAGTAGGGACTGCCACTGGTCGGCGAGCATCGCCGGTGTCGGATCGAGGAACTCCCTGAGTTCTCGCCGTACCATCCTCAACCTCTCCACTTGAGTACCCAGGCCATTCGGGGCCCCGGCGCCAGTACCCGTCTGCGCATTGGTTCACTCCGAGGCAGCTCAGCAGGGCCCTACGGATTCACAACTGAGATCCGACTAGTCCTGTCGGGGTCAGGCCTCGCTGCCATCTGACCGGTTCGGAGACGGATCCGACGAATCGGCTTCGCTAACACCACTATTTGGTTCGACCCATCGCGCCAGTCTGTTCGCCCCGCCCGCGATCTGTTTCCTACTCGCATTGACAGCCGCCGCACCCTGCGCCCGCGCGGCTAGGAATGCATCGCGAATTCTCGCATGATCGGACCCTATCCATTCGTCGACCTGCAGGTTACGTGCGGCGATGAAATCGTCCACGCTCCGCACCAAGGGCTCACGGTATTTGGTCAGGGTTCGCCCGGCCAATTGACGGTGAACCTCGGATACACGAAGGACTGCGTGGGTGTCGAGGACACTCCGCAATTCGCTGGCCAGTTCATGGTCGGCGTCGAGATGCTCGCGCAACGTATTTCTGGCGCTCTCCAGCGTTTGCGACAAGTAGCCCGGTTCCGCCACCCTCACACGTTCGAGTCGAAGCTTTTGCCACAGGTATAGCGACTGCTGAGCGACGAGGAGCAAACCAAGTGTCTCCCTGAGCAGACCCTTGTCGACCGCCTTTCTCAACTGATCAGCGCGTTTGTCAGCGGTATCCTCGACGCGAATCTCGGCGAGTAGTTGAATCGCGTGTTGCCGCAATCGTTCGACGCCCACCTCGAGGTCAGCACCCAATGCGGCAATGCTGGACCAGTCGGTGTCTGTCAATGCAGAACCATCGGCAAGCTCTTTGACTCGGCGTTGCAGGATCCGCTGATGCCCGTACACGTCACCCAGTCGCTGCGCCGAAGCCAGTTTGAGCACGTCGCCGACTTTGTCTTCGATGATGTCGAGGTGCTCGTCGATTCGGGCTGCCATCTGATCGAGTGCCATCTCGAGCGCTGCGAGACCCAGCATGACCTGTCCGGCGCCTGGAACCAATGCTGTTGGCATCACTTGCGGATTCGACAGGATCTTTCCGGTCTTCGCCGACCGCGTCATCTTGTGGTAGGTCACGACTGTTCCTGCAGGCGGCCTCGAAAGCTGATCCCACAACTGCCGTCCGCCAACATAGCGGGCAAGATATGGCGAGCGCTGCGACTTCAGGATTGCCCGACCGGCCTCAACCGCAATTGCCGCTGTTCGATTAGCGGGTACGGCGATTGTGCCTGGCCCGTGGGACTCGGCCCATTCCGACTCGAACCGCTCGATGACATGGTCTGGACCGATGACGAGGGCTCCGAACTCATCCGGAACGACAGTGAGATCGGCGCCCTCATTCTCGTCGTCGCCATCGAGAGGTTCGATCGAGGACACAGTCATGACAGGGAACACCTTTCGTTACGGCGACTCGACCGCCCGCCAACACACGACAGCGTGACACGCGACTCCGACAACCTACGACAGATCCATACCACTTCCCCGGTTTCAACTTCGTCAGGCAACGCAGACCGACCGAAACTCATCTCCAGCCGCGACCCACGCGCAGGAATTGTTGGTACCCGCAATCTGGCCCTCGAACGATCACCCAACCGACGCTTCGAGGCGACAGCCCGTCACCCACCGGACGACCCACCGATACCACCCCGCGCTACCGTGGACCCGCACACCCAGCCATCTACAGCAGCGGCCAGCCGTACCCCTGGTCCGGCGCAGGACAGAGGACTCATGAGCGACCACGACACCACCGACGACCAGCCGCTTCGGATCGACGGCGCACTCGCCGTGGTCACCGAGCAGCACGACCAGCTGCACGCCCTGTGCGTGCGAACCCTGGCCGAGCTGCTGGGCTCCGAGCCGGACACCGACGAGGACGGCGACATCGCGATCCCCGTGCACGGCTTCGCGGTGTATGTGACGGTCGCGGACGACGGCCCGCAGCTGCACGTGTGGTCGTCCATCGTCACCGGCATCACCGACCGCGCGCAGGCCACCACGCAGCTGGTCGCGCTGTCGGAGGAGTGGCCGCGGCTGCGCTTCTCGCTCAGCGAGGAGCACCTGCTGGTCTCGACGCTCGTCGACGCGGACCCGTTCGCGCCGCAGCACCTGATCAACCTGATCGACGAGATCCACGACCTCACACACGACCTCGACGACGACTTCGCGGCCCGGTTCGGCGGCACCCTCGACTGCGACGCCGACGACGATAGCTATGCCGGTGACTGCGGCGGCGGGGGCTGCGGCGGCGACTGCGCGTGCGGCGACAACGGAGAGCACGTCGAGGGCGACCTCGGTATCACCGCGGCCGCACCGACTACCTCCGCGTAGTCGAACCCAACCAAGCCCGAAGGCAGCAGGCGCTCGGCAAAAGCCGGGCGCCTGCTCCGTCGCGTCCTGGGCCGGAATGTCGGTCCCTCGCGTTACCCTGCTTGCCGACGGTCGGAAGTGCGGCCGGAGCACGCTGCAGATAGGACCACACCGTTGCCGGACCTCGAAAAGTTCGACCAGGCCGTCGAACTGGCGTGGCGCGAGTTTCGCGGCACCCTCGCGGACCACATCGGCACGATGCGCGGCGAGGACATCCTCGTGGTCGAGCTCGCGGAGGAACCGGGCGTCGGCGGCTATCTCCCCTGCGTGCAGTTTCTGGCCTGGGCCGAGGACCTGGTGCGCTGCGAGGTGCCCTCCAACGCGTTCCTCGACCCCCGCTTCGCCCTGTCCCCCGCCGACGAGGCGCTGCTGATCGAGCTGGGCTGGCAGCACCCCACCTGCGCGCCCGACGCTGACCCCGGGGACGGCTCGCCCGCCCACTTCCTCGACCGCACCGTCCGCTGGTCCGACCAGCTCGCCTCGATGGCCGTCTCCGCCTTCCGCGACGTCTGGAGCGTGCCGCACCCGAGCTTCCTGCGGGCCGAGGCCATCGGCAGCCGTGGCGCCAATCTCGCCGGACCCACCGTGCGGGACTGGCTCGCCTCGGACGTCGACCCGATGCTCGCGGTCGCCCCGCGCGACCCGGACCACCTCCGCGATCTCGTCGAGGCCGCCCTCACCGATCTGCTCGGCGACCAGCCGCAGGTCGACAGCGACGGCGACTTCGTCCTGACCCTCGAGGGCCACGCGGTGTTCGTCATCCCGCACGCCACCGAACCCGTCGTCCGGCTGTGGGTGCCGCTGCTCTACCGGATCGGCGGCCGGACCCGCGCCGCCGAGACGGTCGCCGACCTCACCGCACGCTGGTCGCACCTGCGGTTCGTCCTCCGCGAGGATCGCCTCAACGCGGTGATCGAGGTGCCCGGATTTCCCTTCGTGCCACGACATCTGACCGACCTGCTCGACCGCATCACCGCGTTCCTCGCGACCGTGGACCGAGCGTTCGCCGCACGCTTCGACGCCGTCGGCTACCGCACCACCCCCTCACCCGCCACGGACCACGAATGCGTCCCAGACGTGCCGCCGTCTCTGATGGCGGTGATGCAGCTGGTGCTCTTCGGTGAGGGGGACCTCGATGCCGAAATGGCCGCCGACGTCTGCGAACGCGACCGCACCACCATCCTCGAATACATGCGGATCAGTGCGGAACGCGATGCTGAGTGGCGGGGCTCGCTGGAAAAGGCTCGCGCCGAGGCGGATCCGGACGAGATCGCACTGTGCGAGGGCGAGGCCGCGGCCTGGTCCGACACGCTGGCCGCGCTCAGCGGAGCCCTCCGGGTCGTCAGCTTCTCCCGCCCCGGATTGACCCCCGCACCGCCCGTGGAACCACCGCGGCAGATGGAGCTGTTCGAGGACCCGGCCGAGCTCACCCTGTTCGACGACCCCCCTGAGCTAGCATCGGAGTCCGGGACCGCGTGATCCGCGTCCAAGACACTCATGCACTCGGCGTTGGGCGCCTGGGCGGGTAGCACGCCGTGAGGGATACTCAGGTGACTGTCGTGCTCGCGGGCTGATGGGTGTGCGTGATGATTTCGGTGTTGAAGGCCTGTTCTAGGTAGAGCGCGATTCGCGAACCGATACGTATTCCGAGACACCGAACCAGTGCGTCGATGACTGTGATGGCGGGGCTGCGCCTACTCGTGCGCGGATTTCTGCAAGCACGTCAAGGGCAGCCTCGGCATCACCCCGGTGGCCACTACCCCGAGCGAGTGGCCAGGGTTCGTCACACCGAGGTATGGGGCTACCGTCGAGCCGATCGAAACGGCACCAGCCTGAAATCGCCCACTACAATCCAAACCGGGAAGGTGAAATCGTCGAGTTTAGCAATGGAATCGACACTGTTCGCCTTATGGATCTGCAATCTTCGACCAGTCACACAAGACGAAACCGAGGCACACTCCGCAACGGACTGTTCCTATTCAGCTCTATACACCACTCCCTTCTCCATGAAAGGTCACATCGCGGCGGTAGGACGCTCCGTCATTCACAAAGCGCACAAGCCCACACCACCGCCGTATTCGGGACCATCGTGGTCAAATTGAGGATCAGTGCTTGACACGCACGTGATCTCGCACGACTTGAAACAATGGACAATGAACCTCGATCCGCTGGCGTGTCACGGCGGTATGCGGCGAGTTGAAGTTACCCGAGCAAACTACGAACACTGTGCCTTGGATCGTTCCGCAACTGTTGCCTCAGAGCGTCCATGCCAGGGGATGCGTCCGCGTAAGTAAGGGCTTGAGCGAGAGTCCGCCGAACCCGTGCATCAGGATCTTTCGCGAGCCGAGTTGCGGCAAGCTCGTACTGGCTCACGTTTCGAAGGCTGAGCACCGCGGCTAGTTGACGTACCCACCGCTCGGAGTGACCGCTCAATAAGTTGGCATCCACAATCGCCGTGACTTCCTGCGGAAGTCCACGGAGAACATGGGCAGCCGCGAAGACATCAGTTCTGTCCCTAAGCCCTATTAGAACGACCGCCTGTTCACGCACCCAATCGAGTTCATCTCGACTTTCTGCCGAACTGAACGCCAATCGAAGGCCAGCGCCACGCAATGACGACGATCCCAGATTCACCTTGAACGTCGACAACGGGTGTGATGGTCCAGTCATCTCATCAAGAGCACTCCCATCTTGGCCACCCTCGACGAAGCTTCGACTCCGATCAAGAGCATCCTGACGTACCGAAGAAGGCTGCGAGCTCATCAGGTAGCTCGCACCAGAAAGTCCATCCTGCCGACTTTCCGCTGTTTCGCGCGGATCGCACGCAATCGCCAGAAGTGCGTCAATGCACAGTTTCTGGTCCTCTTTGCCCAGCAACTGAACCAATAGTGCGTCGGCATTCAATCCAGCCCCATGTGCCGCGCTGCTCATGTCTGGCTCGGGCCGCGTGAGAATACGATCGCGTGCCTCTTCCGCGGCAGCACGCACCGTCGCAGACCGTGGCTTCACAAACTGCAAGACAACCTGTGACAAATATCGACCCTCAGCCGCCAGGCGTTCCACTCGATCAGAAAAGCTCTCGCGCTCAGCATCGGTCAGAGGCGTTTCTACGCTGGTGCGATCGTTGACAACGGTCGCATTAAGCTCCTTAGCCCCCAACAATCTCAATACACCATCATCGAGAAGAGCCGTCAACGCTTCATGCGTATTCGCTTCTGCGAGATCGAACAGCCTGGTCATCGCGACCGCCGCCAGTCCCGGATGAGCGCCTGCTATTGCGACGCAAGCCTTGACATGTGGGCCATCACTACGCCGATGGTGCCCCGGTGCACGCGGCACATCATGCTTGAGCAAATCGAGCACTTCGACAGCTTGCTCGACCGAACCCCGGGGTGCGAGTGCGCAGGTACTGCTGATGATTTGATCTCCCAACACCTGGGCGGGTCCGTCAGTCAACTCACCAGCACGTCCTCGTCGAGCAAGATCGATCAACTGGCGAAGCAATGTCGACGCAGCTTCGTCATCGAGTAGATCTGCTTGCTCTGAAACTAGGTGTGCACGAGCAGACAATTCCCACCACGGTGCACCAGTGTCAAGTGGTCCAACTGTGAGCTTCAGATCACCAACCGCCTCCACCAGTGCCGTCAGTTTCTTCGATAGGCCAGCCCGCTGATAGAACGCGGCAGCGAGATTTGGTTCCGCGTTGTCCCGATAGAGATCGCCCAACATCTCGAGTGCGGAGGCCTCGTCAGCCCAACGGCCGGTCACGATGGTGTCCACCAACCAACGACGCGCCGCGATGATCGCCGCATTCGGTCGCCCAGCGACACGCGCGTTGAGCGTCCGCTCTCGCGGGTCTCGGTACCGCGGAAGCAGCCGATCGCTTGCTGTGGTCCGGAGCGACTGGGCGAGACGGTGCTCGTCCTCCAAATCGCTGGTCCAAGGTCCGTACGAGACATTCAAGCGTCGGATCGCATACAGCCAGCTGGCGGCGTCATTCGTTAGTCCGACGTGGATGCCATCCTCAACCGCCCGCCGCCAGTACTCCAGGGCGTCTTCGGTCTCACCGAGCAGAGCAGATCGACGCGCGTACCTGGCAAATACCAGTGCTGAGTGACTCTTCGAAGGGAAGAGCCGGTGCCGCGCCATTCTGTCTACGTCTTGCGCCTCTACCGAGTCGTATCCACTTCGGACCAGGCGCAGTCGGAGTGCGATGTCGTCTGGAACGTCATCGATTGGGTGCTCAGCTACCTGTTCCAAAGCCTTCTGTAAAAGCCCATCCAGATCCGGTAGCTCACCTGAGTCATTCGCATCCAACACCTCACAGAGAAGGAGCACCAGCAATGGCTGGTAGGCGGGCACCTCCCCGGCCGTAGGTTCGGTCAGGGCCTCACGTAATACACCGAGGTCGCCGAGCGGTTCATGGATGCTGTCAACAGCTGCACGGATTAGCTCAGCGTGTCTCTTAGTGGCCGGCGACGCCTCCACGTGGGGGGAGCCTGCTACGAGAGCCGAGAGGCCGACACCTGCGATCTTATCCAGCCGTCGGCTCTGTTGTGCGGCACTGTCCTCGTCACCGAAGTGCAGACTGATTGCAGCGAGTCGCGCTGCCAACGCAGCAGCCTCTTCTGCTGAGCCAGCCGCTTCGAGTGCGTCAAGTTGCTTCTCCCGAAGTACAAAGGCATGCCCACGGTAGCCAGCCAGGTCCAACGTTGCAGCCAGCTCTCCGAAGAGCCGGGCGGCAACATCAGGTTCGGTGGCCTTCTTCGCCTCGGCATCCTTGAGGACCGGCGCAACATCCAGGGTGTTCAGGGGTCCGACAAGTACTGTCTGTGCCTGCAACATCCGATCGGGCAGCGGAGCCGGTACGCCCTGCGGCGGTGCGCCGGTGCAGAAGTGTGCGGCAGTCTCTTGCGTCCAGAACGTCGCGACGATCTCGGCGTTCTTACGCAGCGCCTCATTGATGACTTCGGCTCCCCACAGATCAATTTCTAGATCCGGGTGCTCGCTCTGCAAGTCGGAAAGCTCATCTTGGATCTGTGTGGCTTGTGTCGAAGCACTGGTGGCGACGACGAACTTGTACGCGTCAAACACGCGTCCACTCTGATCTGGACGACCCTCAACGAACTTCTCGACAGCTGCACGGAGGTGCTTCTCCGTAAAGGCTTCGTACTCCTTGCACTGCACCACGCTGTATCTGCCATCGGGTTCGCGCCCAGCAAGATCGATCCCGTACTGCGCCTGCCCCTGGTTGCCGTACCGCCGAATCTTGATACCGCGGATCCCCAGCAGGTCCTTACTCAAGGCCAACATAAGCTTCTCGAAATCATCCCAACCTAGGCCGAGATCTAACGTTGCTCCCCGAGGCATCATCGAGGGGCTGCCAGGTGACGGGGGGAGACTTATCCCGTCCGATGCGACTCCAACCCATGGGCCCGGTTCGGCGCTCGGGCTCGTCTTCGCGGCCGCCTTCTTCGCGGGAGCCTTCTTCGCGGGAGCCTTCTTCGCGGCC
>NZ_BCXA01000026.1 GCF_001894865.1 Rhodococcus maanshanensis NBRC 100610
CCTAGGTCGGCGGTGCGGGCAGCGGGTTCACCTTGTCCGTGTCCCACGTCAGCTTCTGATCGGGCGATACCCGGTACGCCTCCAGATCCGGCCACTCGGTGTCCCACCCCTCCCAGGTACCAGCCCAGACGACCCCGGAATCGGCTCCCACGTGCCTGAGTACCTTGGCTAGGCCGCGCGCGACGGACTCGGGCAAGGAACCACAGTCCGGGCTCTCCTCCCAGGTGGGCGGCTGCGCATCTACAGACCACGATCCTGTTATCGACCCCCACTCGACCTCGGGATGCATCCGCCGCCCGTTGGCGCGCGCCACCTCGTCCCAACGGACATCAACGCAGGTACCTCCTTCTACGCGCCCCGCCGGATGGAGGATCCGAACATAGACCGGGAGATCGACGCCAACGAGGTCGGCGACAGTTCGCGGAGCTCGCACCGAACTACCGTCGAACCACTCGACCGCCGTGAGATCGGGAACCTCACTCATGAGAACCACCGTCGTCTTCGATAACCAGCAACGCCGAGCTTGTCGGCCTCGTGCATCGGGTCTTCGAGAACTGTGACCGCGTCGGGGTCGGCGTTGCCGGGGTTTCCAGGTGGGTGCTCACTCAGCACGGCTGGTGGTCCCGTCACCTCCGCGCCGTCGGTTCTTGCCCTGATTGATGTACAGCCGAACACCGTCATACACCACGGTGTAGGGCACATTCTCGTCGTTGTCCGGATCGCCGGAATCCGAAGGATCCGGCAGCTCTGCCATCTCCTCGATGACGATCTGTGCTCGCGCCCCACCGGGATCGAACATCTCCTGAAATGGCCCGACGATGCCCGCGAGCGTACCGATTGAGTTTCTCGGCTCCGTCTGGAAGAGGTTCGGCGTTCGGCGAACAGCGAGATCGGCTGTTCAGTTTGGCCTGGTTGACGATCCTCAATCAGTGCACGCCCCTTCTGCCTTGGGAACCTGAAAGAAGTCGCAGGCGGCACCCTTGTATGAGCGTCGATCCACGAAGATGAAACCGACCTTCTCCAGTACACGGACGCTCGCATGGTTTCCGACCTCGACGTACGCACAGATGCTGCTCGAGGATTGATCGCCAGGCAGATGTTTGTTGTGCCAGTGGACCAGGCCCGCGGCGATCTCCGTGGCGAGACCGCGGTTCCAATGGTCTGGACGCAAGGCGTACGCCAACTCACGGCCTACATCGCTCGCTCCGAAGCCGGCGCGACCGATCATGTCGCCGTCACGATTCTCTACGCGCCACTTGGTCCAACCTCGAACCCGTTGTTCGTCGCAGTATTCCGTAATCCTGGATCGCGCTTCGTCGAGGGTTTCAGGGCGCCCGCTCCCGATGAACCGCATCGTGACAGGGTCGGCGTGCAGCACGGCGAGATCATTCAAGTCCGAGGGGAGCCACGTCGTGATCCTCACCCGGTCAGTACTCAGAATCGTCAGACGACCCACGCTCATCCCTTCCCTTCCGATCTCGGACGAGCAACCGGTGAACCTCACGTTAAGACTCGTCGAATACGTCCCGGAGTCGCGACAAGGTGACCTTCCAGCCCCGCTCCAGGGCATCACGGGCCATCTTCTGCCGGCGGTCCTCGATATCAAAGCCTGTTTGTGTCAACAGAAGTCGCGTGCCGCGGCCCTGCGGATGGAGCATCCAGTCCACAATCCACCGCGCAGGATCCTCAGCTCGCAAATCGACCCAGCTGAACTTCAACTGCTCACCTGGCCGAGCCGCCAGGACTTCGCAGGCAATCTCACCGGTCGGCTGAGTTGGTATTGCGAAAATGAACTGCGTTCCCACTGACGCAGCGAACCCGGTAGGTCGCATCATCCATCGCTCGAGCAGATCCGGATCCGTCAGTGCACGCCAAATGGTGTCTGGCGACTGCGGGAAGAAACTGCCGATCTCGACCGCAGCGGGATTCAACTCTGAGTCAGCAATCATCGGCATCTACCCCCATAGAAAGTAACGGTCGGTCTGTGTGTCCGATCGAGCGGGAACAACGTTACGAACGAGACCACGCCGAGGCACGTGTCGCTTGGCTGTCCGCTTCTGACGATCATGCCGAAACCGGAGACGTAGAACCCACTGTTGGCGGTGGTATGTGACTGTCGTGTAATAGATCGTCAGTCAAGACACCGTCGTCGGCATCGCGCTGGCGCCGCGAGCGAACCGACCAAGTAACAATGACTGGGTGAGTTTCGAACTGTGCGAGGACGCGTCGACCGCCGATTGGCTCGTCGAGCAGGGACTTCCGTGGTATCGATTGGCAGGCCGCGGCCCGGTCGGATATCCGAGCTATGCGCGGGTGAGATTCATACCCGATCCGGGCTTTCCTGGACAGAAGATGAGCGACGTCGATTTCGATCAGCACGCATTGTCGGAGAAGGAGCAGATCGGCGTAGCGCTGGAGGTCCTGTCTCGATACACAACCACACCAGATGAGTGCTACTTCTGCATGTGGGATGGGTGGAGCACGATCACCATCGACTCAGCGCCCAACTTCGCGATTCCCAATCGCGACTACTGGTTGTTCCGCGGCACACTGGCGGACTATGCGGACTGGAATAGCACCGACCCCGCGCGGTGGCCGTATGGCGGCTCACCCGACCCCGCATTCATTTGGCCGGCAGACCTTGCCTGGTGCATCACAAACGACGTTGATCCACACTTCGCCACCATCGGTGCCAGCGCGGACGCAATAAATCGCATTGTGGCCGGCGAGCGAATCGATGCAGTACTCGATGATCCGGCACGCGAGCCACCGTACTGGGAATAATCGAACATGGTCGGTTTGCGTCCCTTCGAGCAAATCTGGGGTGCGCAAGCGGTGTCCCGTAGGACGATCGTCGAGTCGGATGGGTCGCGGTCGACGATGACAGTTCAGGACTGGTATGGGTCTTCGAGAACTGTGACCGCGCCGGGTCGGCGTTGCCGGGGTTTCCAGGTAAGTGCTCACTCAGCACGGCTGGTGGTCCTGTCACCTCCGCGCCGTCGATTCTTGCCCTGATTGATGTACAGCCGAACACCGTCATACACCACGGTGTAGGGCACATTCTCGTCGTTATCCGGATCGCCGGAATCCGAAGGATCCGGCAGCTCCGCCATCTCCTCGATGACGATCTGTGCTCGCGCCCCACCGGGATCGAACATCTCCTGAAACGGCCCGACGAACGCCCCACCGAGCCCGCGGTGCTTCGCACGAATAGCCGCCCACCCGAACAGCGTCAGCGGTCCGATCGTAACGACCAGCAGTAACAAGTCCCCACCCATACCCGCGAGCGTACCGATGAGTTTCTCGGCTCCGCTTGGAAGAGAGGTTCGGCGGACAGCAAGACCGGCTGGGTCAGTTCTAGCCAGTCCTGTTTGACGATGATGCTGGAGCATCATCGATCGGCGTGCAGCCCGGGATGGACGAAGTTCTGAGATATGCTAACCGCAGGCAGTGGAGCCTCCTGCCGAGCCCGGTCTGCGATGTTGCCGCTGGCCTGCTCTCTACGCCCCGTACGCAGTTCTCGCGTCGAGCGGATCGAATGCTCTCCTTCTTCCCGGTCAAACTCTGACGCCGGGCATTTCGTCCCACTCGAAACTGATCGCTGCTGCGCCGCCTTCCTCATTCAGCACCGGTCCTCAACCCGCGGGCCGTTAACCGCACTAGAGAAATGGAGTGAAAGCATGAGTACCTACGGACTTACCAACGGCACCGAACGAGCGATCCTCGAGAACATGCTCGACCGCAACCGCGAAGCACTCATCGAGACCACACGCGGTCTGTCCGAGGACGATGCCCGTCGCCGCCTCGTCGCGTCGCTGACCACACCGATCTCATTGATCAAGCATGCCGCTTGCGCGGAACGGATCTGGTTCCAGCGGTTTTGGGCAGGGCTCGACGAGTCCGAATGTGATGGCTACTCGCGCCGCGACGAGGGCACCTTCGTCGTGGGCGACGAAGAGTCGCTGGCGGACGTAATCGCCGAATTCGAGCGCGCAAGCCAACGATCGCGGGAGATCGCGTCCGCATTCGACCTCGACGACACCAAGGGCAATCCCCGAGAAGGAACCGTCAGCATGCGATGGACGCTGCTCACATTCATCCAGGAGTTCGCCCGGCACGCAGGCCACGGAGACATCCTTCGTGAACAGATTGACAGGCCCCCACTGCGTCAGCCGGAGTCATGAAACTCGGGCACTCCCGAGAGCCCGATTCGGTCACTGTTCTCACGTTGCCGAGTTGCCGTGATCCGAGTTCGTCCCTGCCGCTGCCTGGTCGCCGCACGATCGTGGTCTCCGCGCGCGACGACTACCCGGCGGATGTGTGGGTGGCGCGGAGTCTGAGCGAGGCGGTCGCGATGGCGGATACGTCGGATTAGATCGAGGACGTGATCGTGTTCGGCGGCGCGATGCTTTACGAGCAGGCGCTCGTCGACGACGTCATTGACGAGTTGCAGGTGACTGTCGTGTCCGGCACGCATGGGTGTGACACGTTCTTCCCGGAAATTCCGAGCGTCTACGCGCTGTGTTCTACGACTTCGGGCCGGTACGGGCGGGAGTGGGCGGAGCACCAGGTCTACCGGCGCGGAGCGTGACGCCGCCCGGCCCGGGTAGTGCGGATCGAACAGTGCGTGTCGGTGACTCCTGGAACGATCGGTCGATGCATCCTGTCGTTCGCTCCGTCCACGACCTCGTTTCCAAGATCGAGCCACTCGACGACCTTGAACGTGAACACCTCTCAGATGCGCTGGCCTGGATCGAGAGCACCGACGACATCTTTCGCCACGCCAAGCCAGCAACTCCACCACGCCACCTTGTGTCATACGCGGTCGTGGTGGACCCATCCGATCAGAGCCTGTTCCTCGTCGACCACATCAAATCCGGGCTGCAGCTCCCCACCGGCGGGCACGTCGAGCCCGGCGAACACCCCATGGTTGCGGCCAGACGGGAGACGAGGGAAGAGCTCGGCCTAGAAGCCGACTTCACCATTGCTGGAACGGAGCCGATATTCCTCACGGTCACTGCAACGGCGGGGGCCGACAACAACCATGTCGACGTCAGCCTCTGGTACGTGATCGCGGCCCGCCGCGACACGCAATTCACCCTCGATCCCCACGAATTTCGTGGCGGCCGGTGATGGACAGCGAACGAAGTGCTGACGAGCGACCCCCACCAGTTCGATCCGCAGTTCCGCCGATTCATCGAGAAGTTGCGTTCTGCAGACCCGGCCTGACGTCAGGGCCCGGGCGCCGAGATCTACAGATCCGGGCATTCCCTGGAGACCAGCTGCGGTGAGTCATCCGGCGAGAGCCCTCGGCTCGGTGTCCTGTGTGACCATCGATCAACAAGACGTTGACCGCGCTTTGGCACCCTCGTCACCGAGCCAGCTACGGTTCCCGAATGACGAGTGTGGGTGTCGTGGCCGACTGGCACGGTGAAGAAGGTTGGGGTGTCATCGAATCGTCGGACACCCCGACCGGATGCTGGGTGCACTACAGCAATATCTGGACACTGAACCATCCGCCTCTCCGCCGCGGGGAATCGATCCAGGTCTACGGACAAGCCACAGACCTCCAGGTTGGCGAAACCGTCGACTTCGACTGGGAGTCGGCGATGCAGGATGGTTTCTCATTCCGAGCCGTCGACGTTCGCCCGCGACGGCAGCCGCCACTGCGAACAGTGGAGTTTCGGGTCGAGGGCGAGCGAGTTCCATGGCCTGTCGATCGCTTCGGCGAGCTCCCGCACGGCGGCCATTGGACTGAATCGACCGGTTAGTGCGTCGAATCGTCACGTCTGTCACGAGTTGAGTATCTGATCGCGCGATCCAGGAGGCGGTGGTCGATCCCCGAAGCTTCACCATCCACATTCGCCTTGGTTGGAGGTGTCCTGTTTGACGATCGTCGAACAGGACACCTTCGAGGGAAAGTGTTGGCGTGGCACGGATCACGATGACGTTCACTCCGACAAGGTTGACCTGAACCGTGGTTCATGTTTGACAGTTGTGTCATCGATCGCCGAGATGAGGAGAGTCCGATGACACAGCCCAAGATCCTGGTGGCCGGCGCGACCGGAAAAGTCGGCGGCGCGGTGGTGACCCAACTGCACGCGGCGGGCGTGCCCGTGCGGGCGTTGACGAGAGGGAAGGTCTCCTTCCCGGAGGGGGTGCAGGCGGTACGCGGGGACCTCAGCGATCCCACGTCGCTCGACGCGGCACTGGCGGGCATCGATTCGGTCTTCCTGGTGTGGCCGTTCCTGAGCGCCGAGGGCGCGCCGGCCGTGATCGACGCGATCGGGAAGCATGCCCGGCGGGTGGTGTACCTGTCCTCCGCCGGGGTCGGGGACGAGAAGCCGGGCGAGGCCATCACCATGTTCCACACGGAGCTGGAGCGATTGATCGAGGCGTCGGGTTTGGATTGGACGGCGCTGCGGCCCACCGGGTTCGCGAGCAACACGCTGGGTTGGGCCGAGGAGGTCCGCACCACCGGCGCAGTACGCGCGCCGCTGCCGAAGCTGGCCCGCCCGCTGATCCACGAGGCTGACATCGCGGCGGTCGCCGTCCAAGCTCTGACGACCGACGCCCTGCTCGGCGCCCGCCCCTTGATCACCGGCCCCGAACTGGTCACCCAGGAACGGCAGGTGGCGCTGATCGGCGAGGCGATCGGGCGTCCGGTGCGGTTCGAGGAGATCACGCTGGATGAGGCCATCGAGCAGATGAAGGCCGCGGGCTACCCTGTCGAACTGGTGGAGGCTGTGATGCCGGCCCAGGCAGAGATGCTCAACAATCCGGAGCCGGTCAACGACGAGGTGAAGCGCATCACGGGCACCCCGGCCCGGCCCTTCCGGGAGTGGGCGGTGGATCATGCGGCGGACTTCCGCTGAGGGAGATGTCAATACTCATTGAAGGTCACTCACTCCGCCGTACGTGTCATGGCTGAATAGCGGATGCCTTCGGGCTGGCCAACAAGAGTTGGTCAACCCGAAGGCATTTCACCTGCTCTCGCCCCTCCGGGAGATTCCAATCCGCTCGGCTTCGGTCACTGACCCGCGGACGTCACCGTCGGGACAGATCGGGCCAGGGCGGACGGCGGAGGACGGCCAGCGTCGCCAACACCGCCGACGCCAGGCCGATGGACAAGGCCATCAACGCTATTCGGGTCTCGTCGACGGCGGGCTTCCAGGCGACTTCGCCGTCGTGGATGACGAACACACCGACGGGCACCGCCACGGCGCCGCTGGTGCCCATGCGGCGGCCACCGATCCTGGCGACGGTGATGATCGTGGCGCCGTTGGCGGTCTCGTACGGCTCCCCGTAGACACGCAGGCCACCGGCACCGGGCGGCAGCCGATCCGCGACCTTCCGAATCTCCATGGTCACTCCCCCGTTCCGGCCGACACCGAGGCGCGCCGGGACCCTCGCCCGATCGGTTCGAGGGCCCCGCGCGCCGATCCGTCCGCTACTGCTCGTACGTCCCGGTCAGCGTCGCGCGCGCGATCGCGTGGCTGAAGAGGTTGAACCCGAGACGCCCCGGGCTGACCGACGTGTCCACGTCCAGCTTCTCCACCCCGACCGCGTGCACCGCGACGATGTACCGGTGCGGGCCGTGCCCGGCAGGCGGCGCGGCACCGAGGTACCCGTACAGGCCGCCGTCGTTGAGCAGCTGCACCGCACCCTCGGGCAGCCCGGATCCGTCCGCGGTACCCGCACCGGACGCCAGCGAAGTCACCGTCACCGGGATGTTCGCGACCGCCCAGTGCCAAAAGCCGGAGGCGGTGGGGGCGTCCGGATCGAACACCGTCACCGCGAAGCTCTTCGTCTCCGCAGGGAACCCGGACCACGACAGCTGCGGCGAGATGTCCTGGCCGCCTGCCCCGAAGATCCCGCTCACCTGGGCGTTGGCAAGAACCTGGCCGTCCTCGATGTCCGTCGAGGTCAGCGTGAACGACGGGAGCTCGGGAAGCGCGTCGTAGGGATTGTGCGAGGAAGCCATGGTGGGACCTTTCAGCGGTGAGGGGGCGGAACCGGTGCGATCACTCGATGGATGCTGGCACTAGCAATTATGGAGAAAGTGCTCGAGAACGCGGGTACCGAACTCGAGCGCGTCGACGGGCACCCGCTCGTCGACGCCGTGGAAGAGGGCGGTGAAGTCCAGATCGGGCGGCAACTGCAGCGGAGCGAACCCGAAGCAGCGGATCCCCAGCTTCGCGAACGCCTTCGCGTCGGTGCCGCCGGACAGCATGTACGGCACCGTCCTGCCGTTCTCGTCGTGCGCCAGGATCGCGGCGTTCATCGCGTCCACCAGGTGCCCGTCGAAGGTGGTCTCGTAGGAGTCCAGCTTGGTGATCCATTCGCGGGTGACGTCCGGCCCGATCAGCTCGTCCACCTCCCGTTCGAAGGCGGCCTGCCTGCCGGGCAGCACGCGGCAGTCGACCACTGCCTCGGCGGTCTGCGGGATCACGTTCGCCTTGTACCCGGCGCTGAGCATGGTCGGGTTCGCGGTGTCACGCAGCGTCGCCCCGATGATCCGCGAGATCGTCCCGAGCTTCTCGAGCGTGCCGTCGATGTCCGGGGAGGCCGGGTCGAACTCGACCCCCGTCTCCGCACTCACCGCGCCGAGGAACTCGGCGACCGAGTCGGGCACCACCAGCGGGAAGGTGTGCCTGCCCAGCCGGGCGACCGCCTCGGCCAGGATCGTGACGGCATTGTCCTCGTGCAGGAAGGATCCGTGTCCGGCGCGGGCCTTGGCCGTCAGCCGCATCCAGCCCAGCCCCTTCTCCGCCGTCTCCACCAGGTACAGCCGGGCCTCGCTGCCGTCGGGGCGCGGCACGCTCAGCGAGAAGCCGCCGACCTCGCCGACCGCCTCGGTGACGCCGTCGAACAGATCCGGGCGGTGCTCGACCAGCCACTGCGACCCGTACTTGCCGCCCGCCTCCTCGTCGGCGAGGAACGCGAACACCAGATCGCGCGGCGGCACGGCGCCCTCCGCCTTGAACTGGCGAGCCAGCGCGAGGGTCATCCCGACCATGTCCTTCATGTCGATCGCCCCGCGGCCCCACACATAACCGTCCTCGACCGCCCCGGAGAAGGGGTGCACGCTCCAATCGGCGGGCTCGGCGGGCACGACGTCGAGGTGACCGTGGATCAGCAGCGCGCCACGCGTCGGGTCCGCGCCCCGCAGCCTTGCGAACACATTCCCGCGGCCCGGCGCGCCGGATTCCACGTACTCGGTCTCGTATCCGACCTCCTCGAGCCGGGCGGCCACCCACTGGGCGCACTCACGCTCCCCCTTGGTGGTGGCGAGCTCACCGGTGTTGGAGGTGTCGAATCGGATCAGCGCGCTGACCAGATCGACGACTTCGGCCTCGGCTCGGCCACGATCGGAGTTGATCGCCGCGGCGGGGCCGTGAGTGTTCTCTGCGTCTGACACCCCACTTTCCTACCACCGAACACCCCCTCCTAGCAGCGCAGACGCGCTGATTTTGGCGTGGGGCCCTGCATCAGCTAATCTTTCCCAGCACGCAGAAAACGGCGGGCAAACAACAAGGTGTGCAAGCGCGAGTGGCGGAATGGCAGACGCGCTAGCTTGAGGTGCTAGTGTCCTACTAATGGACGTGGGGGTTCAAGTCCCCCCTCGCGCACTCTGAGTTGAGACAGACGCGAAAGGCCCCGGATCACGATCCGGGGCCTTTCGCGTTTCTCCGAAACATCCTGTCCGACATCATCATCGGCCCATCGCCGCCTCCGTCCTCGCATGCTCGGCCGCCGTCAGCTCGCGCATCGCGAGATCCTTCGCGCATGCGAGCAGCGAGCCGACCGCGCTGACCCTCGGGAAGGACAGCCCGGTGTGCCCGACGTTGTCGTGCTCGTCGTCGCCGTCGTAGATGACGGTGGCGCCGCGCACCAGCCACCGCTTCACATCGGCGACCGACGGCAGTTCACCCCTTGTCCGCAGGTAGAAGGACTGCAACAGCAAAACGACGCCCGTCGCGACCGGTGTCGCCTGACTCGTCCCGAACTGGAGCGACTCACCTGTGTCGTTGAGGATGCCCGCCGACGTCACCGGCGACCCCGGCGCGAAGATGTCCGTCGCGCACGGCCCGCCGATCTTGCGGTGCAGCCGCTGCGAGAACGGCGTCATCCGATCGGCCGCCGTCTCGAACGCCTTCGCCCCGTCCCGGTAGCGGAAGCTGCCCTCGTCGGCGTCGTAGACCGACCCGACACTGATCGTCTGTCTGAAGATCGCCGGGTAACTCATCCCCTGCATGCCGCCGTGCGCGTAGTAGTCGTTGCCCGCCGACACACAGCAGCAGACGCCCTCGTCGGTCAGTTCCTGGAGCAGGGCACCGATGCCGTCGCCCGGCATGTCGGTGTCGGTCGTCCGGTTGTCCGACGCGCCAAGCGCCATGCAGACGGCGGAGATGCCAAGAGACGACCGACGCTCGAGCACCCAGTCCAGTCCGTCTCGAATGTCCGTGAAGCTCCCGCCTCCGCTGTCGCCGAGGACCTTGACAGGAACGATCCGCGCGTTCGGGGCGACGCCCGTGTGGATCCGCGCGGCGCACGCGATTCCCGCCACGCTCGTGCCGTGGCCGTGCGCGTCCGTGACGTCAGCGGGGTCGCCCCCGTTGTCCCGGGTGAAGTTGCGTCCCGGCACCACCCGGCCCGCGAAATCCACGTGTGTGGTGCGTAATCCGGTGTCGAGCACGGCGACGGTGACACCGGAACCACCGACGTTGAACTCACGGCGGGCGTCCGCCGCCCGGACGAGGAGATCGACCTCCGTCAGTTCCGGCAGGAACGGTCCGTCCTTCTGCACCGGGGCCTCGACGGGTATCACCGACTCGACGTGAAGCAGCGAATTCGGACGCGCCATGTCGTCGGTCACTGCTGTCGGGAACCGGGGCGGATCCGTGGAACCATTCAACTCATTCATGATCTCGGCCTTTCGGTGATCGGCATCGACTGCCGACGAATCCCCCGATACCGAAAATCCTCCTCGGGCTTGTGAGCGATGTCACCACCTGAGCCGGTGGAAACTGCGATGGTCTCGGCCCATCCCCTGACTCGGTAGAATCCGACCTCGACCGGCACTTCGAGATCAGAACTGAGCGACCTACCGATGGCACAACCAATGACGGGCATCGATCCCGCCGACCTGGAGATCTGCCTGCGCGTGCTGTCCGAGGCCGGCAGCCTCGACGCCGACCACCCGGATTCGATGGTCCTCCAGCGCGCCAGCGGCAAGATGTTCAAGCAGCTCAAGCGGCGCCGCCGGGTTGAGGCGCGCGACGCCGTCTCCGAGGCCGACCGCCAGGTCGTGGCCGCGACCGCCACCGGTTCGCCCGAGCGCATCGACGACGAGACCGCGGGCGTGCTGCTCACCTCGAACGCACCCGGCGCGAGCGCGGGCACCCTGATCCGTCCGCGGCCCTGCTACATCTGCAAGCAGCGCTACACGGTCGTCGACGCGTTCTACCACCAGCTCTGCCCCGAGTGCGCGGCCAGCAGCCACGCCAAGCGCGACGCCAGCACCGACCTGACCGGCAGGCGGGCGCTGCTCACCGGCGGTCGGGCCAAGATCGGCATGTACATCGCGCTGCGGCTCCTGCGCGACGGCGCGCACCTCACCATCACCACCCGCTTCCCCAACGACGCGATCCGCCGGTTCAAGGCGATGGAAGACAGCGGCGACTGGATCCACCGGCTGAGGGTGGTCGGCATCGATCTGCGCGACCCCGCCCAGGTCGTCTCGCTCGCCGACTCGGTGGCCGAGCAGGGTCCGCTCGACATCCTCATCAACAACGCGGCACAGACCGTCCGACGCTCCCCCGGCGCCTACTCCGCGCTCGCGGAGGCCGAGTCCGGGCCGCTGCCCGCCGGCGAGCTCCCGGACGTGCTGACCTTCGGCAAGACCAGCGACGCGCACCCGGCCTCGCTGGCGAGCTCGCTGCCGACGGCCGAGTCGGTGATCCATCAGGTCAGCGAGCTCGCGCTGGTCGCAGGCTCCGCCTCGCTCGAACGCATCGAGCAGGGCATCGCGATCGACGCGGGCGGGTTGGTGCCCGACCTCGCGCACACCAACAGCTGGGTCCAGACCGTTGCTGAGGTCGATCCGATCGAGCTGCTCGAGGTTCAGCTGTGCAACTCGGTGGCGCCGTTCATCCTGGTGTCCCGACTGCGCCCCGCCATGGCGGCCGCGGCGGCACGCCGCAAGTACGTCGTCAACGTCTCCGCGATGGAGGGCCAGTTCAGCCGGGCGTACAAGGGTGCGGGGCATCCGCACACCAATATGGCCAAGGCCGCGCTGAACATGCTGACCCGCACCAGCGCCAAGGAGATGCTGGATCAGGACGGAATCCTGATGACCGCCGTCGACACCGGCTGGATCACCGACGAACGCCCGCACTACACCAAGGTCCGCCTTGCCGACGAGGGCTTCCACGCCCCGCTCGACCTGGTCGACGGCGCTGCCCGGGTGTACGACCCGATCGTGCAGGGTGAGCAGGGCGTCGACCTGTACGGCTGCTTCCTCAAGGACTACAAGCCGTCACCCTGGTGACGCTGGGCATCGCGGCTGCGGTGCGGGGCCCGAAGCGGGGATACTGAGTCCAGGGCGTCAGCACCGGCCGAGGAGTACCCATGGGCCACGAGGTGACACGGCTGAAGTTCTCGCACCGGGACCGGCAGGACTTCCGCGAGAAGGTGCAGACCTGTCTCGATGCCCTGACGACCGTCCTCGAGAAGGCCGAGGCCGAGATCCCCAGCCCGAAGATGGGCATGGAGATCGAGCTGAACCTCGTCGACGAGAACTGCGACCCCGCCATGGTGAACGCCGCGGTGCTCGCCGACCTCGCAGGCCCGAACTATCAGTCCGAGCTCGCTCAGTTCAACATCGAGATCAATGTCGAGCCGAGGCACCTGGCCGGCGCGAATCTCGCCGCACTCGATAGCGACCTGCGCGCCTCGCTCGACCTCGCGGATGCCCGCGCCCGCGAGTCCGGTGGCCGGCTCGCGATGATCGGCATCCTGCCGACCCTGCGCGAGGAGCACTTCGAGCAGAAATGGATGTCGGCCGACACCAGGTACACCGTCCTGGAGGAGCAGATCCTCGCCGCAAGGGGCGAGGACATCGAGCTGAGCATCGCGGGGGTACCGCTGCCCGGCCGCTCCAGCGCCGAACGCCTGACCACCGTCGCCCAGACGATTCTCCCCGAGGCCGCGTGCACCTCGGTCCAGCTGCACCTGCAGGTGGCCCCAGGCGACTTCGCCGCGTATTGGAATGCCGCCCAGATACTGGCCGCGGCGCAGGTGGTGCTCGCCGCCAACTCGCCGTTCTTCGCAGGAAAAGCGCTGTGGAACGAGACCCGGCTCCCGCTGTTCGAGCAGGCCACCGACACCCGGCCGCGGGAGCTCAGGAATCAGGGGGTCCGACCGCGGGTGTGGTTCGGCGAGCGCTGGATAACGTCGATCTTCGACCTGTTCGAGGAGAACTCGCGCTACTTCCCCGCGCTCCTGCCGGATTGCACGCCCGAGGACCCCATCGCGGTGGTCGCAGGCGGCGGCACACCCGACCTCGCCGAGCTGACGATGCACAACGGAACCATCTACCGGTGGAATCGTCCGGTCTACGACCCAACGGACGCCCGAGCACCGCTGCGCCTGGAGAACCGCGTGCTGCCCGCAGGGCCGACCATCGTCGACACAGTCGCCAATGCCGCGTTCTACTACGGCACGCTGTGCTCGCTCGCCCGTTCCGACCGACCGGTGTGGACGCAGATGCCGTTCGCCTCCGCAGAGGAGAACCTCCGGGTCGGCGCGATCAACGGCTTCGACTCCGTCATGCAGTGGCCCGGGGTCCGCGCGGTGAGCCCACAGGATCTGGTGCGGCGCACCCTGTTGCCGATGGCGGAGGCCGGCCTCGAGGCCCTGGGGGTCGACGCCGCCCTCCGCGACAAGTACCTGGGCGTGATCGAGGGCCGCGCCCGTGCGGCCCGCAGCGGATCGGTGTGGCAGCGCGAGTGCGTCGCCTCGCGGGAACGTGCCGGTCAGTCGCGCGACGACGCCCTGAGGGCCATGCTGTGCGAGTACCTCGAGCGGATGCACTCGGGCGAGCCGGTCCACACGTGGAGCTGGTAGCACCGCGGCCGTGAACGGTGCGTTCCGCGTAGGGTCCTGATACATGACCCGCACTCGCGATCTAGACATCGTCGTCTACGGCGCCACCGGATTCGTCGGCAAGCTCACCGCGGAGTACCTGGCCAGGAGCGCCCCGCGCCGGGCCCGGATCGGCCTCGCCGGACGGTCCACCGCCAAGCTGGAGAAGGTGCGCGCCCAGCTCGACCCGTCCGCCGCACAGTGGCCGATCATCATCGCGGACGCGGACGATCCCACCTCCCTCACCGCGCTCGCCGTGTCCGCCCACGTCGTGATCAGCACCGTCGGCCCGTACGCCAAGTACGGCATCGACCTGGTCCGTGCCTGCGCCGAGGCGGGCACCGACTATGTCGACCTCAGCGGCGAGGTGCTGTTCGGCCGGGAGAGCATCGACAGGTTCCACGAGGTCGCGGTGGCCTCCGGGGCCCGGATCGTGCATTCCTGCGGATTCGACTCCATCCCCTCCGACATCGGCGTGCACGTCCTGCACAAGCAGGTCGCGGCCGACGGCGAGGGCGACCTCACCGACACCACGCTGGTGGTCACCTCGATGCGCGGCGGCATCAGCGGCGGCACCATCGACTCGATACGCAACCTCGTCGACACCGTCAGGGCCGACAAGTCCGCGCGCCGCATCGCGGTGAACCCGTACTCGCTGAGCCCGGACCTCGCCTCCGAACCCGACCTCGGCCGCCAGTCCGACGTCGAGATGCTCAAGGGATCGGACATCGCGCCCGGCCTCGGCGGTCGCACCGCGCCGTTCCTGATGGGCTCGACCAACACCAGGGTCGTGCGCAGGAGCAATGCGCTGCGCAAGTGGGAGTACGGCCGCGCGTTCCGGTACCGCGAGGTGATGAGCGTCGGGCAGTCCGTCCTCTCGCCCGTCTTCGCCGCGGGAGTGTCCGCAGGCCTCGGCGCCCTGATGGCGGGACTCGCCTTCGGCCCGACCCGGTACCTCCTCGACCGGGTACTGCCCAAGCCCGGCGAGGGACCGAACGAGAAGTCGAGGGCCTCAGGCCATTTCACGACCGACACCTACACCACCACCAGCACCGGCGCCCGATACGTCGCCCGGATGCGGGCGAAGGGCGACCCTGGCTACGCCGCGACCGCGGTGATGCTGGGCGAATCGGCGCTGGCCCTCGCGCTCGACCGGGATGCCCTGCCCGACGCGGCGGGCGTGTTGACGCCCGCGACGGCGATCGGCGACGCGCTGGTCGACCGGCTGCGTGCCGCGGGCTTCGAGATCAGCGCGCGGCGGAACTAGTCGCGGCGGGGTGGGGCTGACGGGGGGCGCGTGCGGCCGCCAGCACCCCAACCGTGAGGAGCAGCTGCCCGGCGATGTAGGTGGACATGATCAGGAATCCGGACGCGGGCGGGTCGAACCAGTCCGCGAAGGCGCCGAGGGCGATCATCGAATCCGAGACGAGGAACAGCGCGCCGCCGACGGCCGCGACGACCCCCAACCCGGTGGACAGCGCGGCCATGGTGCCGAGGCAGATCCCGTAGATCAGCGCCGGGACAAGCAGCGCGCCCGCGCCCGCCGCACACGCCGCGACCAGGCCCGCCACCACCACCCCGTAGCCGAGCACCACCGAACGGCGCACCGCGCCGCGATACGGCCAGAACGCGGCGATGTAGGCGAGCTGGGCGAGCAGGAAGAACCCGATCATCACCAGGAACGCCGCGTCGCCGCCGGTCAGATCGGGCGCCGAGTCTCCGAGCCAGGAGAATCCGAGTGCGATCAGCGTCAACGTGACCAGCCGCGGCCGCGGAGCGGGAGCCGCCAGCAGCAGGACGAGCGCCAGCAGCGGCATGAGGAACCACTGGCTCACGTTCGCGGCCCCGTCGGCGCCCGCCAGTTGCGCGACCAGGTGCGCGACGGACACGGCCGCGAAGCCACCCAGTGCGGCGAGGGCCGGTCGACTCAGAGTTGATGCGACGGCGCGAATCATCGCGTCATCGTAGTCTTCGGTACCGTTGCGCCATGGGGCCTCACGAGGAACTGCGGCACGACTACGAACGCGAGTGCCGCCTGACCGCGGGGCCCGCCGCGATCGACTGCGAGCCCGACACCGGGTTCCTCAGCGCCCGGTTGCCGGTGCCCTCGCTCGCCTTCGGTTCCGTCGCAACCCTCGCCTCTGCTGTCAACCGGCTGCTGGCTGCGGGCGGCCTGCCGCCGCAGGACCGCAGGCTGGACCCCGAGCGCATCGCGTCCTCGTTCGCGGGCGACAAGGCGATGCGGATCGACGGAGCGCCCGTCTCGGGGTTCGCCCCGCTGTCCGGCTTCTTCGCCGCCTCGGACGGCTGGGTCCGCACGCACGCGAACTACCCGCATCACCACGCGAGACTACTACGTGCCCTTGACCTTTCGGCCGATGCCGACCCGGGCCTGGTCTCCACACGGATCGGAGAGCTCCCGAAACAGGAGGTCGAGGACCGGGCCGCCGAGGAGGGCGCCATCGCGGCCGCGGTGCGCACGGAGACGGAATGGCTGGCCGGTCCGCAGGCCACCGCAGGACCGCTGGTCCGAATGACCGCCGGCGGTGCGGGCACCGCGGGCGAGCGCGGCGCGCCACCAACCGATCCACACCGCCCGCTGGCCGGGGTTCGGGTTCTCGACCTCACCAGGGTGCTGGCCGGGCCCGTCGCCGGCCGCGCGCTGGCACTGCTCGGGGCGCAGGTGCTGCGGATCGACCCCCCGCACCTGCACGAGATCGACTGGCAGCACCGGGATACCGGGCAGGGAAAGCGGTCCGTGCTGCTGGATCTCGGCAGCACCGAGGGCGCAGCCACCATGCACGACCTGCTCGACACCGCGGACGTCCTGCTCACCGGGTACCGCCCCGGCGCCCTCGACCGGTTCGGGCTCGGCCAGGACCGGCCCGGCCTGATCCGCGGAAGCGTCAGCGCCTGGGGAACAGAGGGACCGTGGGCGGAGCGCCGCGGCTTCGACTCGATCGTGCAGGCCGCCAGCGGGATCGCGCTGATCGAGGGCGACGAGCACCCGGGAGCGCTGCCGGTGCAGGCGCTCGACCACGGCAGCGGCTACCTGCTCGCGGCCGGGGTCGTCGATGCGCTCGCGATGCGCACGGGGGACGGCATCGGCCGGACCGTCTCGGTGTCGCTGGCCCGCACCGCACGCTGGCTGCTCGAGGCACCCGGCCGAACCGAAGCGCCATCGGCACCGAGGCTTCCAGGACCGTCGACAGTGGTCACCCACGGCGCGACCACCGCGGCTCGGCCACCACTGGCCGAGTACGACCAGTACCCGTATCCGGCTCACGACTGGGGCGCGGATGCGCCGCACTGGACCTGACCGGACCGGCGAAGCAACGGCCCTTCGTCCACCCTTCCCGAGAGGATCCGCCCCGTGCGCGAGCACCACTACGAACTGACCGTCACCTGGACCGGCAATCACGGGGCGGGCACGACCGACCCGCGCTCCTACGGCCGCGAACACCTGGTGACCGCGGACGGAAAGCCGGATCTGACGGGCAGCTCGGATCCCGCGTTCCGGGGCGACCCTACGCGGTGGAACCCGGAGGAACTACTGGTCGCCGCCCTGTCGCAGTGCCACATGCTCTGGTTCCTGAATCTCGCCGCCCTCGCGGGCGTCGTGGTGACGGACTACCTCGATCGCCCGACCGGGACGATGACCGAGGAGCCCGGCGGGGCAGGACAGTTCACGGAGGTCGTGCTGCGGCCGGAGGTCACGGTTGCGGCGACAGACATGCTCCCGAAGCTGGCCGAGTTGCACACGGCCTCGCACGAGAAGTGCTTCATCGCCCGCTCGGTGAACTTCCCCGTGCAGCACCGGCCCACGGCCCTCGTGGGGGCCTGAGATGCCCGGTACCGAGCCGTCCACCGTGCCCCTGATCGTCGACGTCGACACCGGCATCGATGATTCACTCGCGCTGCTCTACCTGCTCGCCAGCCCCGAGGCCGAGATCCTCACGATCGCCAGCACCGGCGGCAACGTGCCCGTCGCACAGGTCGCCGCGAACAACCTTGCGTGGCTGGAGCTGTGCGGCCGGCCGGACATCGAGGTCACCCTCGGTTCGCCTGCGCCGCTGACCGATCCACTGCGCACCACCGAGGACACCCACGGCCCACAGGGCGTCGGCTACGCGGAGCTCCCTGCATCGACCAGGTCGGTGTCGGCGCGCAGTTCGGCGCAGGCCTGGGTCGACATCGCACGCGACCGCCCCGGCGAGGTCACCGGGCTTGTCACCGGACCACTGACCAACCTTGCCCTGGCGCTGCGGATCGAGCCAGCACTGCCGACCCTGCTGCACAGGATCATCGTGATGGGCGGCGCGTTTCACCATCCGGGTAACACGACACCGAAGGCGGAGTGGAACATCTCCGTCGACCCCGAGGCCGCCCGCGAGGTCTTCGATGCGTTCTCCGCCGCCCCCGCCGACCGCAGGCCGGTGATCTGCCCACTCGACGTGACCGAGACCATCGAGATGCGACCGGAGCACCTGCGCCGGCTCGCGGCGGTCGCGGGCAGCACTCCCGCCGAGGTGATATCCGAGTCGGATCCGGTCGGAACCCGCTCGCACGCAGCGAATCCGATTGTCCGGCACCTGTCCGACGCCGTCCGCTTCTACCTCGAGTTCCACCGCGACCACGGTCAGGGATTCCTCGCGCACATGCACGACCCCTTCGCGGCGGCCGTCGCCCTCGGGACCGTCGACTATCGTGCCCGGTCCGCCACCGTGGACGTCGAGTTGACCGGAACTCTCACGCGCGCCTGCACTGTCGCCGACTATTACGGAATGTGGGGACGTCCGTTCAACGCGGACATCGTGGTGGAGACCGATCCCGACGAGTTCTTCTCCTCCCTGGTGGACCGAATCGGACACTGTGCGCGTCGGACTCCGTTCGGTTGACCGCATTTCTGTAATGTCTTGTCCCCGGGGGCGAACGAGAGCGAGGCGCGGTGCGAAACCACCAGAGAATCTTGGTTGTCCTTTGGCTCGTGCTCGCTCTCGTCGGCATGCCCGTCGTCGCAACGGCACAGCCGAACTCGAATGCCACGGCGAGCGGACCACTGGCGCTCGTCTATCGCGGCCCCGCCTCATGCCAGGGGTGCCCCGAGTCGGTCGCGGTGATGCTGCGCAATTCACCGTCGCACTTCCGCACCGAGTACGTCGGGCCGAACGACACACCCATCACGGCTGAGACGCTGGCCCGCGCCAGCGTGTTCGCTCAGCCGGGCGGGCCCAGCCTGAGCAAGGCATGGAAGGCGATGAAGCCGTACTCCGGCATGATCCGCGACTGGATCCGCAACGGCGGCAACTACCTGGGCTTCTGCGTCGGCGGATACCTGGCCGGGGCGACTCCCGGCTACGACCTGCTGCCCGGAGACACCTCGCAGTACAGCGCCAAGCCGGGTGCAACGGTGTGGGACGCCCAACCGCACCGCTCCACAGTCGTGTGGCGCGGTCAGGAGAAGACCGCCTACTTCCAGGACCCGCCCGCGTTCGATCTGGAGCCCGGACACGACGCGACCATCCTCGGCACCTACAAGGGCGGCGAGATCGCGGCCCTTGCGGTCGATTTCGGGAAGGGACGGGTCGGCGTCACGGGACCCCACGTCGAAGCGGATGCGAGCTGGTTCATCGACGACGGACTCTCTGCTCAGGACGCGGTGCACATGGACTTGGCGCACGACCTGGTGGAGACGACAGTGCACCGCGGTGCCGGAACGGGAACGTCTAGTGCGACCACGCTGGTAGCGACACCCGTGCCCGGACCCCTTCCGGTCCCCATGCCCGCGGAGACACCCGCTCCCGCGCCGACCGTGCCGGCAGAGCCCGCACCAACGGAAGCGCCTGCACCATTGACCATTCCGGCGCCGGTCGAGGCCACACCGCCGACGACGGCCGCACCTCAGGAAACCGAAGCGACACCGCCGACCGGCACTCCCCCGGCGAGCACGCCCCCGGTCGCCACGCCCCCCGCACCGCAGCGTCCGCCGCTACCGTGGCCACTGAACCGTCTCGCGGAGGACCCGTTCTTCGGCCAGTTCTTCCCGGGTGCGGCCCCGACAGGTCAACCGTCGGCGCGTCCACACTCCTGACTGTCAGGAGCCACATCCCCCGATCTGCTCACCGCTGAGGTTCGCGCCCGGGCGAAGCGTCGCGCGGACGCTGAACGGGTGTCGACGTCCCGGTGAACGGGATGAATCGACGGGTGGAACGAAGGCCACCCGGCACCTGCGATCGGGTGGCGCGCGCTCTGGTAGCCTCCCTCCTCGTCCGGTCCGCCGGACCCCCGGATGCATGCCGTGCACCACCTCGTGGCCAGCTCGACGGCCTACTCAGATGGCCATGGCGACACCGGAATCGACGCGCCCGGTCCGAACATGACCATGCCGCGACGCGACCCGGACCCACCCCTCCGAGCCCCGCGCAGCGCCTCGCGTCCACGCCGCCGTCGACCCCCCCGATCGAGATGCCCGGACGTGCTCACTCAGCGCGCCCGAGATTCCGCGTTTCCCGCGGCTCACCACCACGAGGAAGCCATGTCCAGTGCTCAAACCCAGCCATTTCTGTCCGGTCGGGCATGGCTCGACACACCGATGCGACGTCTCGAGCACGTCTTCGAGGCCTCCGTCGCACGCGTGCCGCACGCCGTCGCGGTCGAGTGCGACGACCGACACCTGACCTACGCCGACCTCGAACAACGCGCGAACCAGATGGCCCACCATCTGATCGGCCGCGGCCTCGGCATCGGTGCCCGCGTCGCGATCCTGCTCGAGCGTTCCCCGGAGACCTACATCGCCCTGCTCGCGGTGCTCAAGGCCGGGGCGGCCTTCGTCCCGATCGATCCCGCCTCGCCCGCCGACCGCATCGCCTACATCACCGCGGACGCCGACGTCGACCTCGTGCTCACGAGCTCGGCGTTCTCGGACATCCTCGGCGGCCTGCAGGTGCCGTGGACCGAGGTCGACAGTGAGTCCGCCTTCATCGCCGGGCAGCCGACCACCCGCCCGAGCTTCACGGTGACACACCGCGATCCGGCGGCGTACATCATCTACACATCGGGCTCGACCGGACGGCCCAAGGGCGTCGAGATCGCTCAGTCGAGCATCTGCAACTTTCTCGACATCGTCCCCACCGTCTACGACGTGCAGCCGACCGATCGGGTGTACCAGGGCATGACCATCTCGTTCGACTTCTCCATCGAGGAGATCTGGCCGACGTGGGCCGTTGGTGCCACTCTCGTCCCCGGACCCACCGGCGCGGGTCGGCTCGGCGGCGAACTCGCGGACTTCCTCGAGTCGCGTGCCGTCACCGTCATGTACTGCGTGCCGACGCTGCTCGCCACGATCCCCCGCGAGCTCCCACTGTTGCGCAGCATCCTCGTCGGCGGCGAGGCCTGCCCGCGCGAACTGGTCGAGCGATGGGGCCGACCCGGCAGACGCATCCTCAACACCTACGGACCGACCGAGGCAACCGTGACCGCGACGTGGTGCGAGCTCGTGCCGGGTCGCCCGGTGACGATCGGTGTCCCGCTTCCCACCTACTCGGTGGTGATCCTCGACGAGAACCGCGAGCCGGTCCCCCACGGTGGCGTCGGTGAGATCTGCATCGGCGGACCAGGCGTCGCCCGCGGATACGTCGGCCGCCCCGACCTGACCGCCGACCGGTTCCTCGACCTGCCGATCACGGGCATCCGCGGCCGCATCTACCGCACGGGCGATCTCGGCCGGATCACCGAGAACGGCGAAGTCGAGTACCTCGGCCGCGCCGACAGCGAGGTCAAGATCCGAGGGCACCGCGTCGATCTCGGTGAGATCGAGAGCGTTCTGCTCGTCGACGACGCCGTCGCCAGCGCGGTCGTCTCGAAGGTCACCGTCGCCGACGTCGAGCAGCTCGCGTCGTGGGTGGTGCTCATGCCGGGCGCAGACGCAGGCGGCGCCGCGATGGCCGCACTGATCGCCCGCGTGCACGACGAGCTGCAGAGACGGCTCCCGGACTACATGGTGCCGACCTTCCTCGACGTCGTCGACGAACTGCCGATGATGCCGAGCGGCAAGGTCGACCGACCCCGCCTGCCCGCTCCCACCGGCCGACGACTGTCCGGGCCGACCGGCCCCGTCGTCGCGGCGGCCAACGCGGTCGAGCACGACCTGCGCAGATTGTGGGCCGACCTGCTCGGTCTGCCCGACGACGAGGTGTCCGTCGAGGCCGACTTCTTCACCGAGCTCGGAGGCCACTCACTCGCCGCGGCCCAGCTGGTCACGCGGTTGCGCGAGAGCGGGATGCACCCGACCGCAGGCATCCGGGACGTGTACGCCCAGCCGACCATTCGTGCGATTGCCGCGACACTGATCGGAATCGGCCGAGTCGGCGGAACCGGCTGCGCGCTCCCCCCTGCCCCGCCGACACACCACACCGTCGGCGAACCGATCGGCAGTGCCGCCGTGCGACGCGCCGGGGCGCTGCAGGCCCTGTTCGTCCTCCTCGTCCTGCTCGTGGTGACCATCCCGGTCTCGATCGTGTACGTCCGCCACGGCGGTCAGCCGTCGTTCGACGCCCTCGTCGACCTGCTGATCGCCACCGTTCCGTCGTACCTGGTGGTGCGGTGGGTGGTCCCGGTCGTCGCGATCCGGCCGCTGTCCGCGGGCATCGGCCCCGGCCGCTACCGACTCTGGGGCGCAACGTATCTACGTCTGTGGATGGTCGACCACCTCATGCTGCTGGCGCCGATGCCGGTGCTCAGCGGATCGCCGCTGATGGCTCCGTTCCTGCGGGCCCTCGGCGCCAGGGTGGGTGCAGGCGCCCACATCGGCACCTCGACCGTCTCGTTCCCCTCGCTGGTCACCATCGGCGCCGGGGCCTCGCTCGGCACGAACACCGACGTGCGGCCGTGGCGGGTCGTCGGCCGTCAGGTCGTAGTGGCGCCGGTCGTCGTCGGTGCGCACGCATACGTCGCCGCGAACTGCGCACTCGAACCGGGCGCCGTCGTCGGCGACGGCGCGATGCTCGGCGACCAGTCCGTGCTCGCGGAGGGCGCGACGATCCCCGCGCACAGCCGCTGGTCCGGCTCGCCGCCGCGCCAGGTGCGCGCCCTCGACCCGCGCATCGAAGCGATGGCCGCGGACGAGCCTGCACCCGAGTGGACCCCGAAGTTGCTGATGTTCACCGCGTTCGGTGTGCTCACCCTCGAGGCGCTGACGATCGCGACCATCGTGCCGAGCCTGGTTCTGGTGTGGGCGGTGCTGCTCGAGTACGGGATGATCGCCTCGTTGCTGGCGACGCTGGCTTCCGGCGCCGTCTACGTTGCCAGCGTGTGCGCCGTCGTCGCGCTCGGCAAGAAGCTGATCCTGCCGTCGCTGCCGATCGGCACCTTCCCCGAGGCGTCCGCGCTCGGCGTCAGGAAATGGGCCACCGACAAGCTGTTCGAGATGAGCCTGCTCTACACGAACACCCTCTACGCGACCCTCTACACGGTGCCGTGGCTGCGCCTGCTCGGCGCCGAGGTCGGCCGCGGCGCCGAGGTCTCGACCGTCTCCCACATCGACCCCGACCTGCTGACCATCGGCGAGGAGAGCTTCGTCGCCGACATGGCGAGCCTCGGCGGCAGCACGTTCTGCAACGGCCGGATGACGTTCGCCCCCACCGAGATCGGTACCAGGGCGTTCATCGGCAACGCCGCGGTACTGCCGAGTGGAATGCGCACCGGCGACGGTTCACTGGTCGGCGTGCTCACCGTCCCGCCTGCCGAGGGCGTTCCGCCCGACACCTCGTGGCTCGGCAATCCGGCGTTCTACCTGCCCGCCCGCCAGGACAGCGGCCAGTTCGACGAGACGGAGACCTTCGCACCGAGCCGAGCGGTGGTCGCCCACCGCTGGTGGATCGAGTTCTTCCGGATCGTCTTGCCGCCGACGGTGATCGGGGTGAGTCTGTACTTCTATCTGCTCGGGCTCTCGCTGATCGCCCGTGCCAGCACCCTCACCTGGACGATCCTGTCTGCTCCGCTGCTCGCACTGGCAACGGCGCTCGGGGTGGTCCTGTTCTCCGCGGCGGTGAAGAAGAACCTGGTCGGCACCTACCGGCCTCGGGTCGAGCCGCTCTGGGCCAAGTTCGTACGACGGTCCGAGTTCGCCACCGGCATGTACGAGTCCGCGGCCGTCCCGGTACTGCTGGGCCAGCTCACCGGAACCCCGTTCCTGCCGATGATCCTGCGCTGGTACGGCGCGGGCATGGGCAGGCGGGTCTGGATGGGTACCACCTATCTCACCGAGTTCGACCTGGTGCAGGTCGGCGACGACGCGGTGATCGGGGCCGGGGTGTCGCTGCAGACCCACCTGTTCGAGGACCGGGTGATGAAGATGTCGACGGTGACCGTCGGCGCAGGCGCGACAGTCGGCACCCGTGCGGTGGTGCTCTACGACGCGGTCGTCGGCGAGCACGCCGAACTCGGTGCCCTGTCCCTGCTGATGAAGGGCGACGAGCTGCCGGCCAACACCCGGTGGGAAGGCGTCCCGGCGCAGGCGGTGCACGCGTGAGGCACCCGTACCACCGCCCCCTCGCCCTCGTGTACCGCGGCGGGGGCGCAACGCTGCCCGGTTGTGCGGAGTCCGTGGCCGCACTGCTCTCGCTCAGCCGGTGGGACTTCGACGTCCGCTACGTGGGCCCCGGCGAGGACCTGCCGCTCGCACCCGACGTCCTGCGGTCCGCGGCCGTCTACGCCCAGCCCGGCGGTGACGAACTGCTCCCCGCCTGGCGGCGGATGCGTCGACACCGGGACACGGTCCGCGAGTATGTCGCAGGCGGCGGTCGCTACCTGGGGTTCTGTCTCGGCGGGTACCTCGCGGGCGCCACGCCTGGCTTCGATCTCCTCCCAGGAGACGCCGACCGTTACATCTCCACCGATCGGTCCGAGGTCGCCGGCCCCGAGGCCACCGTCGTCGACGTGCGGTGGCGGGGCCGTCCACAGCCGATGTACTTCCAGGACGGTCCGACCTTCGAACTGCCGCAGTACTTTCCGCCCGGCATGTACGTGCTGGCCGCGTACGCCAACGGCCAGGTCGCCGCGCTCACCGCCCGCTTCGGTGCGGGGCGTGTCGGGGTCGTCGGCCCGCACCCGGAAGCCGACGCCGATTGGTTCGCCGATTCCGGACTGCCCACTCCCACCGGCGTCGGTACCGTCGCCGGCCTCGACCTGATCGACGCGGTGATGAGCTGACATGACGACACTGACCGACACTCCCGTTGCCGCCGTCCCCGCACGGCGGCGGATCCGCCTGCGCGGCATCGACCTGGCCCGCAGCCTGGCCGTGCTCGGCATGATCGCCGTGCACTCGCTGGACGACTACGACGCCGACGGCAACCCGACCATGTCGTACAGCCTCTCCGCCGGACACGCATCGGCGATGTTCGCGGTGCTGGCCGGAGTCGCGATCGCCTTCCTGTCCGGTCGTCGCCGGCTGCCGCGCGGGCCGCAGTCTCTCGGCACCGCCGCGTCGCTGGTCGCCCGCGCCGGGATGCTCGGGCTGATCGGGTTGTCGTTGGGATACACCGAGATCGACTACGGGGTGGTGATCCTTCCCTACTACGCCGTCATGTTCCTGCTCGCCGTACCCCTGGTGTATCTGGGCACCCGCGCGCTGGCGGTGCTGGCAGTGGCGTCCGCCGCGTTGATGCCTGCGCTCAGTCAGCTCGTGCGCCCTCATCTCCCTGAGCCGTTCACCCGGCAGTTGTCCTGGGAGACAGTGCTGGTCAAGCCGTTCGAGTCGCTGGCCAATCTGATCTTCACCGGTGAGTTCCCTGTGGTCGTGTGGATGACCTACGTGCTGGTTGGCATCGTGGTGGGCCGGCTCGACCTCTCGTCTCTGCGGATCAACGCCTGGCTCACCGGCTTCGGCGCGCTATTGGTCTCGCTATCCGCCACCCTGTCCTGGATGGTGCTGCACCCGTTCGACGGCCTGAACCGACTCGAGGCGATCACCGATCCCGACACCCTGGCGGAAGTCCTCGCGTTCGGCTCCGACGGCACCGTGCCCACCGACACCTGGTGGTGGCTGGGGGTCAACGGTCCGCACACCGGCACCTCGCTGGACCTGATGAACACCATTGGCAGCTCGCTCCTGGTTCTCGGCCTGTGCCTGCTGCTGTTCTGGATCGGCCGGCCGACCCTGGCTCGTGCCGTCAACATCCTCACCGCGCCACTGGTTGCCGTCGGCACGATGTCGCTGACCGTCTACGTCGGCCACATCATGTTCATCAACTCCGACTTCGACATGTACGACGCCACGGAGGGCTATCTGCGGCAGGTCCTGGTGATCTGCGTCGTGGCACTCGCCTGGCGCGCGACCGCCGGTCGCGGCCCCCTCGAGGGTCTCGTCACCGCCGTGACCACCCGGGTCCGCCGGGCCGTCGAGTCCAGGGTTGGCCGCACGTGAACAGAACCGCGGGCCAGGTGACGCGACGGCGGTTCCTGATCGGAGCGGCCGGTGCAGGCGCAGTCGGCGCTGCCGCCGCCGTCGGCCTTCCGCGTCTGCTCGAGGACGACCGCCCCGTCGCACTCGTGTACCGCGGTCCCGCGACGTGTGCCGGATGCGCGGAGTCGGTGGCAAGCTTGCTCGAGTCTGCCCCGACGCCGTTGCGTCCGGTGTACTGCGGTCCCGACGAAGAGGTCGATGTCACACCCGAATCCCTCGCAGGCGCAACGCTCTACGCACAACCGGGTGGCGGGACCCTCGACCCCGCGTGGCGCCGCGTGCGGGGCTACGCTCCGCACCTCCGTGAGTGGGTGGCGTCGGGCGGCACCTACCTCGGCTTCTGTCTCGGCGCCTACCTCGCAGGCGCCGACCCGGGCTACAACCTGTTCCCGGGGCGGGTACGGCAGTACATCGGGACCGACGAGGCCACCGTCGACGACACCGAGGACACCGTCGTGGAGGTGACGTGGCGCGACGAGCGACGCCACATGTTCTTCCAGGACGGCGCTGTGTTCAGGGTGCCCGGTGACGACTGGGGCGCGGTCGGTGCCACGGTGCTCGCCCGCTACCCGAACGACACCGTCGCTGCCGTCGTCAGCCCCTACGGCAGCGGCCGCGTCGGCCTGGTCGGCCCCCACCCGGAGGCCGACGAATCCTGGTACCGCGGGCCGGACCTGGTGAACCCGGACGGCATCCGATACGACCTCGGGCACGATCTCATCACGACCGCACTGCAGCGCTGACGCGTAGCTCAGAACCGTTGCACGTTGTGGATGGGCGGCAGGTCGGCGAGCCCGGTCAGACCGATCGGGACATCCTCGTCGTATGCGTTGAACACCTGCCCGAATCCCGCGTAGATGCCGACGTGGTCGGCGGCATCACGGAAGGTGATCACGTCGCCGGGAGCCATCGCCTCGACCGGAATCGGTTCGCCTGCCAGTGCCTGATCCTCGCTCACCCGCGGCAGATCCACTCCTGCCTGCCCGAATGCCCACTGCACGAGGCCCGAACAGTCCCACGCGTCGGGCCCGGTTCCGCCCCAGCTGTAGGGCTTGCCTGCCTGTGTGTAGGCGGCGGCGAGTGCTCTCAGGCCGGCAGAACTCCCCACACCCTCGGGGAGGGTTATCTCCGAGGGTGCGGCGGATTCCTCGACTTCGTCCGATTCGCTCAACCGGTCGAGCTGATCGGCGGTCGAGTGCGCGAGCAACGGCGGCACCACCATCGCGCTGGCGACCGCAACGAGCAGCCCGGTCGTGGCGAGCGCGGTTCCGAATCGGGCACGACCACCGCGTGGCGCGGCCGCGTCGGCATCGCCCCGCGATGTCACAACGGACGCGTCCACTGCCAATCCTTCTGTGCCACACAAACTCCGTTCAGCAAACCGCAGAGGCACCGACATGGTACAGAGAGGTGACAACCCGGGTCGCGACAGGCACGACCCGGGTTGTCAGCCGGGATTCGACGATGCGGGTCGCAGCGCCTAACTGTCGAACGCGTCCAGGATCTGATGCGCAGCCAGCGCCGCGGTCAGCGAGCCGTCCCGCACCTGCTGCTCGACGTCGTGACGGATCGCCTTGACCTCGGCGTCGGTCTCGAGCCGGCGCAGCAGCTGGTCGTGCACCATCGACCAGGTCCAGTCCACCTGCTGCTGGTGACGCTTGGCCTCGAGCTCCCCCGCGTCGCCCAGCACCTTCCGATGCCGGAGCACGGTGTCCCAGAACTTGTCCACGCCAACGTTTTCCAGCGCGCTCATGGTCAGCACCGGCGGCTTCCAGAGCGCGTCGTGCGGGTAGATCAACCGCAGGGCCCCTGCGAGTTCACGCGCCGCGGCCTTGGCCTCGATCGCGTGCTTGCCGTCGGCCTTGTTCACCGTCACGATGTCGGCGAGCTCGAGCACGCCCTTCTTGATGCCCTGCAACTGGTCGCCGGTACGGGCCAGGGTCAAGAACGTGAACGTGTCGACCATGTTCGCCACGGTCACCTCGGACTGCCCGACGCCGACGGTCTCGACCAGGATCACGTCGTAGCCGGCGGCCTCGAGCAGCACCATCGTCTCGCGGGTGGCCTTGGCGACACCGCCGAGCGTGCCCGAGGTCGGGGACGGCCGGATGTACGCGTTCGGCTGCACCGACAGGTTCTGCATCCGGGTCTTGTCGCCCAGGATCGAACCGCCGGTCCTGGTCGACGACGGGTCGACCGCCAGCACCGCCACCTTGTGACCGAGCTCGAGCAGGTGCATGCCGAGCGCCTCGATGGTGGTCGACTTGCCCACCCCTGGGACGCCGGTGATGCCGACACGGATCGCGCCGCCCGCGTGCGGGAGCAGGCGCAGCAGCAGCCGCTGCGCCTGCTCCCGGTGGTCGGCCCTGGTCGATTCGACCAGCGTGATGGCCTTCGCGAGCTGTGCGCGCTTGTTCGCGAGCACGGCATCGCCGAGGGCCGTCAGATCGAGGGCAGGCCTGTCAGCTGGCACTCAGATCGTGCCCCAACTGCGCGGCCAGCTTCTCCAGCAGACCGGTGGCCGCGTCGGCGATCACCGTGCCAGGCGGGAAGATCGCGGCAGCGCCGGCCTCGTACAGCTCGTCGAAGTCGCCGGGCGGGATGACGCCACCGACCACGACCATGATGTCGGGCCGGCCCACCGCGGCGAGCGCCTCCCGCAGCGCGGGCACCAGCGTCAGGTGTCCGGCGGCAAGGGAGGAGACACCGACCACGTGCACGTCGGCGTCGGCGGCCTGGTTGGCCACCTCTTCGGGGGTCTGGAACAGCGGTCCCACGTCCACGTCGAAGCCGAGGTCCGCGAACGCCGTGGCGATCACCTTCTGCCCTCGGTCGTGTCCGTCCTGGCCCATCTTGGCGACCAGGATGCGGGGGCGACGGCCCTCCGCCTCGGCGAAGGCCTCGACGAGTTCGGTTGCGGTTGCGATGTTCTCCGCCTTTCCGGCCTCGTCCCGGTACACACCACTGATGGTCCGGATCTCGGCCTGATGACGCCCGTACACCTTCTCCAGCGCGTCGGAGATCTCGCCGACGGTGGCCTTGGCGCGGGCCGCGTTCACGGCGAGAGCCAGCAGGTTGTTCTCCATGCCACCCTCGGTGGAGGTGGCGGCCCTTGTCAGCTCGGCGAGCGCGGCCTGGGTGGCCGCCTCGTCGCGCTCCGCGCGCAGGCGCTCGAGCTTGGCGAGCTGCTCGGCACGCACCTTCGTGTTGTCGACCTTGAGCACCTCGATGCTGTCCGGCTCGTCGGGCACGTACTTGTTGACGCCGATCAGCGGCTGCCTGCCCGAGTCGATGCGGGCCTGCGTGCGGGCCGCGGCCTCCTCGATGCGGAGCTTCGGGATGCCCTCGCCGATGGCCTGCGCCATGCCGCCTGCCGCCTCGACCTCGGCGATGTGCGCGCGGGCGCGGTTCGCGAGCTCATGGGTGAGCCACTCGACGTAGTTCGAGCCGCCCCACGGGTCGATCGGGCGCGTGGTGCCCGACTCCTGCTGCAGCAGCAGCTGGGTGTTGCGGGCGATGCGGGCCGAGAAGTCGGTCGGCAGCGCGATGGCCTCGTCGAGCGCGTTGGTGTGCAGCGACTGGGTGTGGCCCTGGGTCGCGGCCATCGCCTCGACGCAGGTACGGGCGACGTTGTTGAACACGTCCTGCGCGGTGAGCGACCACCCGGAGGTCTGCGAGTGCGTGCGCAGCGACAGCGACTTGCTCGACTTCGGGTCGAACTTCGCGACCAGCTCGCTCCACAGCAGGCGGCCTGCGCGCAGCTTGGCGACCTCCATGAAGAAGTTCATGCCGATGGCCCAGAAGAACGACAGCCGAGGCGCGAACGCGTCGATGTCCATGCCCGCGTCGAGACCGGCCCGGATGTACTCGACGCCGTCGGCGAGGGTGTACGCCAGCTCCAGGTCGGCGGTCGCCCCGGCTTCCTGGATGTGGTAGCCGGAGATGGAGATCGAGTTGAACTTCGGCATCTTCGCGCTGGTGAAGGCGAAGATGTCGGAGATGATCCGCATCGACGGCTTCGGCGGGTAGATGTAGGTGTTACGGACCATGAACTCCTTCAGAATGTCGTTCTGAATGGTTCCGGCCAGCTGGTCGGGCGTGACGCCCTGCTCCTCCGCTGCCACCACGTAGAGCGCGAGGATCGGCAGCACCGCGCCGTTCATCGTCATCGACACCGACACCTGCGAGAGGTCGATGCCGTCGAAGAGCTGGCGCATGTCGAGGATGGAATCGATGGCCACACCGGCCATTCCGACGTCGCCCTGCACGCGCGGGTGGTCGGAGTCGTAGCCGCGGTGGGTCGCGAGGTCGAAGGCGACCGACAGGCCCTTCTGCCCGGACGCCAGGTTGCGGCGGTAGAAGGCGTTGGACTCGGCCGCGGTGGAGAACCCGGCGTACTGGCGGATGGTCCAGGGCTGGTTGACGTACATCGTCGGGTAGGGCCCGCGCAGGAACGGGGCCGCCCCGGGGAAGCTGTCGAGCGGGTAGCCCTCGGACTGGGCCTCGTCGCGGTCCGCCCTGGTGTACACCGGCTTGACGTCGATGCCCTCGGGCGTCGACCACACCACCTCGTCGGCGGTGTAGTTGTTGGCGGCCGCCGCCTCGGCGACGTGCGCGGCGACCTGGTCGGCGGTCGGCGCCTTCGGCGCGGGGAAATCCGGGTCCGTCAGCGGCACGTCGGCGAAGCTGCCGATCACGTGCTTGACCTCGCGGGTGGTCATTTCACTCCCAGGGTGTCGAGCAGGTCGGCGAGCGCCGACACCGCATCAATGCGGGCGGTGAGGAATCCGTCGGGACGGTCCTGGCCTTCCGCCTCGGCAAAGGTCTTCTCCGGGCCGGCCAGCAGCACGGTGGTGATGCCGGCCGCGCGCAGCGCGTCCACCGCGGGGACGCCGTCGGCGACGTACCGCTTGTCGGTGCCGCAGAGCACCGCGACGGTGGTGCCTGCCTCGCGCACGATGCCCGCGACCGTGGCCAGGTCGAGGGTGCCCGGGTTCACGGCCTCGATGCCGCCCGAGGCGAGCAGGTTCGAGGCGAAGGTGGTGCGACCGTTGTGCTCGGCCACCGGGCCGAGCGCGGCGAGGAACACCTTCGGCCGGGATCCGTTGTCCGCCAGGTACTTGTCCGAGCGGTCCCGCAGCGCCTCGAAGGCGGCGCCGTAGCGGGCGACGTCGGCGAGCGGCGACTGCGCGTCCAGCGGCAGCGGCTTCTCGTCGAGGTTCGGGAACTCGTTGACCCCGGTCACCGCGGTCTTGCGGTGCGCGATGTCGGACTCGCGGGCGGCGCGGGTGGCCGCGATCCGGTCCGCGATCAGGCCGGACTCCAGCGCGGCCGCGTAGCCGCCGTCGGCCTCGATCTGCTGGAAGAACTCCCACGAGCCCGCCGCGATGGCGGCGGTGAGGTCCTCGACGTACCAGGACCCGGCGCCGGGGTCGAGCACCCGGCCGAGGTGGGACTCCTCGAGCAGCAGCAGCTGGGTGTTGCGGGCGATGCGGGCCCCGAACGACTTCGACGTCTCGAGCGTGCCCTCGGGCACCGCGGCGTCGAAGGGCAGCACGGTCACCGCGTCGGCCCCGCCGACGCCTGCGCCGAAGGCCGCGAGGGTGGTGCGGAGCATGTTCACCCACGGGTCACGCTGGGTCATCATCGCCGCCGAGGTGACGGCGTGCTGCGGCGCTCCGCCGAACTCGGAGGCCCCACAGACCTGCGCGATGCGGGCCCAGAGCTGCCGAGCCGCACGGAACTTCGCGATCGTCTGGAACTGGTCGTCGGTGGCGGAGAACCGGAACTCGATCTGGCCGAGGGCCGCCGAGATGGTGACGCCCGCACCCGTGAGCGCGCGCAGATACTCCAGTCCGGCCGCGATCGCCGCACCCAGTTCCTCGGCGTCGCTCGCACCCGCGTTGTGGAACGCGGTGCCGTCGACGGTGATGGCGCGGACCGTCTCGGCCCGGCCCGCCGCGGCCTGCGCGAGGGCAACGGTTGCGGCGAGGTCGACGTCGCCGCGACCGGCGAAGGCACTGGTCAGCGGGGCGGCACCGAAGCCGACCGTGACCGCCGAGCGATCCGTCACGCCGTCGCCTGCGGCCGCGCGCTCGTCGAGCAGCGTCAGTACCGCCTCCGCGGCGGCGGCCGTCTCGACGCCGGCGTCGAGGGTCAGCGGCGCCAGATCGAGCAGCACCCCGTCCAGGGCCTGCGCCACCGCGGCTGCGGGCACGTCGCCGCCGCCGGCGCTGAGCCAGATCGCGCTGATGCCGTTCTCGAGCCCGTCCAGGATCGCCTGGTTGACGGCCTTCGGATCAGCCTCTCCCGCACCGAATCCGGCGCTGACGAGCCAGCCGCGGTTCACGTCGCGGTGGGCGTCCCGGCCTCGGATGAAGGGGAACTCCCCCGGGAGGGTGGTTTCGGGGGTCTCGTTGCGGCGCGTGTACAGCGGCGCGACGGTCACACCGTCGTACGTGGTGGTGTCGAGCAGCCGCTCGGGCTCGGCGGGCATGTCAGCCACATCGACCTTGCGGGCCTTCGCCAGCACCGCGGCCACAGCCTTCTGCCACTTCGCGTAGTCGCGTGCAGCGTCCTCGGCCTGTGAAGCGTGTGACACAGGAGCTTGTGACACGGTGTCTGCTTCCTCTCCATATTCGGACACAGTCATTGTTTCTGTGATGCTAGCCGCACCCTTTCGGCCACTATCGCCTGGATCACCTACCCTTCGGTAACCTCCACCCAATGAGCATTGCGAACGTCAGGACGGGCGCCGAGCGGAGGACGCCGCAGGCCCTGTTCCGGGTCAGCCCGGCCACCCGCGCAGACGAGGTGAACCGGATGACGATGGACCTGGGCGCGCCCGAGTCGCACGGCGGGACCGCGTCGCTGGGGGTGCTCCTCGACGACTGCCTCGGCTTCACCATGTACGAGCGGCGCGGCGATCGGGCGGGCCTGGTGAGCGCAGACCTGTCCGTCGACTTCGTCCGGCCGACCGGTTGGACCGGGGCGCACCTGACCGCCGAGGGCAGGCTCGAGACCCGCGGCGAGGACGGTGCGATGGCTTCGGTGCGGGTGTACGACTCCGCGGGCGAGCTGGTCGCCACCGGCACCGCGTGGGGCAATTTCATCGACGGCGTCCAGCAGTCCCGCGACGACCGCCCGCTCGTCCCCGCCGACGGGTCCGTACCGACATCGACGACGCCGCTGGAGGCGATCGGCGGCAGGCTCGAACGGACCGAGCGCGGCGCGCGGCTGACCGTGCCACCGAACCGGTCGCTCGCGAACGCTCTCGGCGTCATGCACGGCGGCGTGCAGGCCTGCGCCTACGATCTCGCGGGCAACGCGGCCGCGGCCGGGTCGGCGGGCGCCATGGACACCAGTTCCCTGCGGATCAACTTCTTCCGGACCGTGCCGCTCGACCGCCCGGCCGTCTTCGAGGCCGAGGTCCTGCGGGCCGGGCGCCGGGTGGTCGTCAGCCGGGTCACGTGCACGGATGCCGACGGCCGCGAATGCGGGGTCGCGACGGTCACCTGCCGCCGCGCCACGCCGGGAGACCGGGCACCGCGTGCCGCCGCGGGTACTCTTGGCGAACGTGACCAGGCACCTTCGTGATCCGAAGCTGATCGCGGGGCTGCTGGTCGCCGCCGCGCTGCTGGTCGCCGCGCTGATCGTCCCGCTTCCGTCCATCGACCAGGTTCGGGAGTGGTCGCGCTCCATCGGCCCCGCGTTCCCACTGGTGTTCTTCGCCGTGCACGCCCTCGTCACGGTCGCCCCGGTCCCGCGCACCGTCTTCACCCTCAGCGCCGGGGTGCTGTTCGGCGCCGCGACCGGGATCCTGATCGCCGTCGCCGCGACCACCGTCAGCGCCGTGCTGGCGCTGTTGCTCGTGCGCGCCGTCGGACGGGACGCGTTCGCGTCGCGGATGACCCACCCGGCGATCCAGGCGATCGACGATCGGCTCGCCCGGAGGGGCTGGCTGGCCGTGGGGTCGCTGCGGCTGATCGCCGCGGTTCCGTTCTCGGTGATCAACTACTGCAGCGGCGTGTCGTCGGTCCGGGTCCTGCCCTACATGCTCGCCACCCTGGCCGGGGTGCTGCCCGGCACCATCGGTGTCGTGGTGCTCGGCAACGCCCTCGGCGGCGACACCAACCCGGCGCTGCTCGCCTTCTCCGCGGTCTGCATCGCCATCGGCGTCCTCGGCCTGGTGCTGGACGCCCGAATGGGCGTGCCGACCCCGAGAGACATCACCGAGGTCAAGTCCGCACGCTAGACCACGGCAAGTCAAGTGAAGAACCTTGACTTCATAGGATCCAGTTCCTAGCCTTGACAGATGTTCGTCATGACGGTCGACCAGCGCGGCAGCCGCCGGGACGTCGACCGCGTCGATCCGATCCTGCACGAGTTCGCGGACGCACCGCTGCTGCGCCCCTTCGAGCGAACCGCGGGCGACGAGGTGCAGGCCGTTGCGGACCGCGCCGACCTGGTTGTCGACCTCGCGCTCGAACTGGCGGCACGCGGGTACTGGAGCGTGGGAATCGGCATCGGTCCGGTCGAGAGCCCCCTGCCCGCCAGCACCCGAGCCGGCCGCGGGCCGGCCTACGAGGCCGCGAGGGACGCGGTCGATCGGGCCAAGAACCTGCCCGGCTCGATCGCCGTCACCGGCCCCGACACCGCGTCCGCCACCGACGCGGAAACCGCGCTCATGCTGGTGTCGGCACTCATGTCGAGGCGGTCCGAGCCGGGTCGGGACGCGGTCGCCGCGATGCGGGAGGGACTCACCCAGGCCGAGGCCGCGGAGCGACTCGGCATCAGCAAGCAGGCCATCTCGCAGCGGTTGGCAGTGGCCGGATGGCAGGCGGAGTGCGCCGGACGCACCCTCGCCCGGCGACTACTCCAGGAGGCGGCCCGATGACCACGCTCGCCCTGGTGCTGCTCGGCCTCGCCGCGCTGTGCCCTGTGGTGCTCGCCGGCGGCCGGATCCGGCCCTGGATCAGCCCGACCCTCACGGCGCTCGCCCTCGGCGGCGCCGCACTCGCCGCAACGGCGACCCGGCCCGTCACCGGATTCGCGCTGGGTGCCACGCTGGTGCTGGCAGTGCTTGCGGCAGCCACCGGCGGAGCGCCGTTGGTACGCGCGGCATTTCGCATCGCCAAGCGCCAGGAGGACGCGGGACCGACGCCCGAGAAGGGTCCGTTGTATGGCGGCCGGATTATCGGTGTACTCGAGCGCAGCGCCGTCGCGGTGGCGATCCTGGCCGGCTGGCCCGAGGGCCTCGCGATCGTGCTCGCGGTCAAGGGCCTGGCGCGCTATCCCGAACTGCGCGAACCCCATGCGTCCGAACAGTTCATCATCGGCACCTTCACCAGCGTGCTGTGGTCGGTGGCGGTGTGCGGGGTCGCGAAGGGGCTCATCACTTAAACGCCTACGACTACGCGGGCGGCAGCTGCCCACCCGGATCCGCCGGGCCCGCCGGGAGCTCGCTCGCCTCGTGACGCTGCGGCTCGAGCTGGTGCTCGGGCACAAGCGAGGTGTCGACAGGTTGGCGCGCAACGGCTTCCGCCGCCGCGACCGCGCGCGCGACGGTCGGGTCCGACTTCGTCTCGAACCAGTCGGCGACCTCCGCCGAGTCGTCCTCCGGCTTCGGCAGGTCCTCCTGAGCCTGGCTGGGCTCGTACCGGAACACCCCGTCCTCCCCCGGCGCCCCGAGGGTCCGCGCGAAGCCCTTCAGCGCATCCCCGAAGTCGCTCGGCACCAGCCACACCTTGTTCGCATCACCCTGCGCCATCTGCGGCAGGGTCTGAAGGTACTGGTACGCAAGCAGTTCCGGCGTCGGCTTGCCCGCCTTGATGGCCGCGAAGACCTTCTCGATCGCCTTCGCCTGACCCTGTGCCTGCAGGTACTTCGCGGCCCGCTCGCCCTGCGCGCGCAGGATTCGGGACTGCCGCTCGCCCTCCGCGCTGAGGATCGACGCCTGCTTGGCACCCTCCGCCGCGAGGATCCGCGACTGCTTGTCGCCCTCCGCCGTCTTGATGGCGGATTCGCGGTGGCCCTCGGCCGTGAGGATCATCGCCCGCTTCTCGCGGTCCGCCTTCATCTGCTTCTCCATCGACTCCTGGATCGACGGCGGCGGATCGATGCTCTTGAGCTCGACGCGGGCCACGCGCAGGCCCCAGCGGCCGGTGGCCTCGTCCAGCACCCCTCGGAGCTGCCCGTTGATCGAATCGCGCGAGGTCAGCGTCTCCTCGAGGGTCATGCCGCCGACCACGTTGCGCAGCGTCGTGGTGGTCAGCTGCTCCACACCGACGATGTAGTTGTTGATCTCGTACACCGCGGCCTGCGGGTTGGTGACCTGGAAGTAGACGACGGTGTCGATGTTCAGTGTCAGGTTGTCCTGGGTGATCACCGGCTGCGGAGGGAAGGACACCACTCGCTCGCGCAGGTCGACCTTGGCCCGGATCCGGTCGACGAACGGAACAAGGAAGGTCAGCTGGCCGGACACCGTCCTCGCGTAGCGGCCGAGCCGCTCGATGACTGCCGCCTCCGCCTGCGGGACCAGGGCGACCGACTTCGCCACCACGATCACCACCAGCAGCACGATGACGGCAAGAACGATCAGTGCGGCCATTTACGGTCCCCTCCATACGACGGCGGTCGCGCCGTCAATCTCCATCACGGTCACGGTCGTCCCCGGCGGATACACCTCGGAGCTGTCGAGCGGGCGGGCCGTCCACACCTCGCCTGCGAGCTTGATCTGGCCCGCGTGCTCGGCAACCTCCTCGAGCACCAGCGCGTGCTTGCCCGTCAGCGCCTCGACGTTGGTCGGCAGCAGCGGCGGCTTCGCGAAGCGGCGCAGCAACGCTGGCCGCACCCCGACGACGAGCGCGAGCGACACCACGCCGAACACCACTGCGTCGATCCACACCGGCCAGTCGGTCACCGCGCTGACCCCGGCCGCGGCAAATGCGCCACCTGCCAACATCAGCAGGAAGAAATCCCCCGACAATGCCTCGGCGGCGGCCAGCAAAACCCCTGCTATCAGCCAGACAAGTGCTGCCACAACACCATCTAACCAGAGTTCCCCTCCAGTGCGGCCCGGGAAACGACGGCGGGATCAGTCCGCGGCTGTGACGAAGTCGACCAGCCGCTCGACCGCGCCGATCAGTGGCGACTCCAGGTCGCGGAAGCTGGACACGGCGCCGTAGACGCGGCGCCACCCGTCCTGCGGGGTCCCCCAGCCCAGCTCCCGGCAGATTCCCGTCTTCCAGTCCTGGCCGCGCGGGATCTTCGGCCACGCGGCGATGCCGACCGCCTTGGGCCGCACCGCCTCCCACACGTCGATGTACGGATGCCCGGTGACCAGCACGTGCGGTCCGACGTTCTGCGTCATCCTGGACTCCTTCGAGCCCTCCACCAGATGGTCGGCGAGCACGCCGACCTTGCGGCCCGGTCCCGGCCGGAACTCGGCCAGCCGGTCGGCGAGGTTGTCGAGTCCCTCCAGGTGCTCGACGACGACGCCCTCGACCCGCAGGTCATGGCCCCAGACCCGCTCGACGAGCGCGGCGTCGTGGATGCCCTCCACCCAGATCCGGCTGGGCAGCGCGGTGCGCGCCTTCAGCCCCTCCACCCGGGTCGAACCGGACGCGGACCTGGTGGCCGCGGCCGGCTTCTTCGCAGCGGTCGGCCGCACCAGGGTCACCGGCTTGCCGTCGATCAGGAAGGCCGCCTCACGCATCGCGAACAGTCGCGTCTGGCGTCGCGCGTCCTCGAGACGGACGTAATCGCCGTCGTACGTCTTCTCCATGCCGACCACGGCGCCGCAGTAGCCGGTCGCCGAGTCCTCGACCACGAGCCCCTTGTCCGCGGGGACCTTCGGGTACTCCGGTCGTCGACTACGGGTGTGGCCGGAGAAGATGTTTCCGCCGTACATATCGCGTGAACTCACGGTCGCCAACGCTAGGACACCGATTCGGTTGGTCGCCGCCCGCCACGCCGACCTATGCTGGAATACCGTGTCCTGTTCCAGCACCACCTTCACCGTGTGGGCCGCCGCCTGGCTCGCCGGCACCAGCTCCCCAGACGACGTCATCGACGCCGTCCAGTCCTGGGCGCCCATGCACCTGGTGGGGGCCGGCGATGCCGAGGTGGCTCTGCGCCTGGACCTGCCATGGCCGCAACTCCAGGACAACGGACCGATCGTGCTGATGCGGATCGCCCGCAGGCTCAGCACCGAGGATCCGGACACCCAGCTCACCCTCGTGTTGCCTGCACCCGGCGATGTCCGCGGACTGCCGACCGGCACCGACTTCGCCGCGGCAGCCATCCACGCCGAGGAAGGCATCCTGGTCGGCGCGCCCGGCAGGCAGGGTATCGGCATCGTGCCGACCGTGGAGGGGCCGGATGTGTTGCGCTGGACGGTGTTCCCGGTCCCGACCATCCCGCAGCCCGTCGAACAGATGGGGCTGGGTGAGGCCGAGTTCGAGATGCGCCGCGCCGTCCGCGATGCCGCCGACACGCTCGCGTCGATGCGCGGCGGTTTCGCGGCCGACGACCGCGACTCTCGCGCCCGCATCGCCGAGGCGATCGAGGAGTTCTCGCACCACAGCTACCCCGACTCCACTCCCGATCGCGCGCTGCGCATCTTCGACACCGCCGACCAGGTCGCCGCGATCCTCACCGTCGCGGGCGAGACCGGGGTCCGGGCGCAGACCGCCGCAGGCGTGGCGGCGCGCGAGGAGACCCTCCGACCGCTCTGGTCGACCATCAGGGCGGCCCGTCTCGGGGCGGTCGCCGCGACCGTCCGAGCGGCCCGGCCGCGGGTGTGACCCGTCGCTATTTCGTCGCCGTCAGGTACGCCGGTGTCTGCGCCAGTTCCACGAGGTCGTCCGGCAGATCCGGGACCTCCACACCGTAACCCGTGGTGAGTTCGACCGGACTGAACCGCTGCACGGTCCAGCCGTGCTCGGTCAACCACTGCGCCGGGTCGGCCCGTTCGTCGTCGTAGAACAACGCCTCGACGTCGATGTCTCCGAAGGACTTGCCCCCGAAGTACTTGTCCCGCAACGCAAGGAACCGTCTCACGTCCGTCGCGGATCCGAATCCGTCCAGCGCGATCCGGCTGCCGGGGGCCGAGAGACCGTCGATCCGCTCGAACAGCGCGTCGTGCGCCGCGCCTGGCAGGTATGGCAACAGACCCTCGGCCGACCAGGCGCACGGCCTGCCCGGGTCGAAGCCCGCCGCCTCCAGCGCGGCAGGCCAATCCTCGCGCAGGTCGACGGCGACGGGCAGGCGATCGACCTTCGGCCTGGCACCGTGCCCGTCGAGCACGCCGGATTTGAAGTCCAGCACCTTCGGCTGGTCGACCTCGAAGACCGTCACGTCCGGCGCCCAGTCCAGGCGGTACGCCCGCGCGTCCAGCCCGGCGGCCAGGATCACCGCCTGCCCCACCCCTTCGGCCGTGGCCGCGGTGAAGTACTCGTCGAAGAACCTGGTCCGCACGCCCATGAAACCAGGGAAGAAGAACGGCATCGCCTCGAGTGGGGACGGGTCGGCCAGCAGGCCGGTGAAGTGCTCGTCACCGGCCGCCTCGACGAACCATCGAGCGAACCCGTCCGTGATCAGCGGGTCGGGGCGCTCCGATTCCAGCGCCCGGAAGGTCGCCACCCCCAACGCGGTGCGGCCCACGCTGCTCACGATGTCCCAGGTGTCTCCGTCGGTACGCATCAGCACCATCGCCTCTCCAGGTTCCGACGGTCCGAACACTACGCCGGTGCGCGCCTGCCTGACACCGTCGTCATCGGAGGAGGAGGATCCTCGGTGACCGTTCCCGATGCACACACGCAGGAGAGGGCAGACAACCGTGGACCTGAGACTCCAGCTCGTACCGCTTCCCGTCGCCGACGTCGAGCGTGCGAAGTCCTTCTACGTCGACAAGGCGGGCTTCACGCTCGACCACGACCACAGCGCGGGTGATCAGTTCCGCGTCGTGCAGCTGACCCCGCCCGGGTCAGCCTGCTCCATCTGTTTCGGCATCGGCATCGTCGACACCACTCCTGGTTCGGTGAAGGGCCTGCACCTGGTCGTCGACGACATCCACGGTGCACGTGCCGAACTCGCGGGCCGCGGCGTGGAGATGGGTGAGGTCGAAAAGATGGGCGCCCCTGGCAAGCCGACCGTCTCCTACGCAGCCTTCACCGACCCGGACGGGAACAGCTGGACCCTGCAACAGATCTCCGGCTGAGACGGGCGGTCAGCGTCCCGGCCTGCGCGGCGGCTCACAGCACGCCACCGCGCACAGGGCGCCGTTCGTGCCCGCCCCGTACAGCGGCTCCGAGCCGAGCCGCTGCGGGTTGCCGCCCTCCGACATCTCCCGCACCAGCGCCGAAACCAGCTGCGCGAAACGGGGATCGGTGCCAGGCGTGCCGACCCGGACGTAGCCCAACCCGAGCTCGGCGGCCCTGTCCCTTGCCTCGGTGTCGAGGTCCCAGATCACCTCGAGGTGGTCGGAGACGAAGCCAACCGGGCACACGATGACGGCCTCGGAGCCAGCCGCGGCGAGCGCGTCCAGGTGATCGCAGATGTCCGGCTCGAGCCACGGGATCTGCGGCGGGCCCGACCGCGACTGCCAGACCAGGTCGTATTCGTCGACGCCGACCGAGCCGGCACACAGCCGCGCCGCCTCTGCGACCTGACGGCTGTAGAGCCGGCCACCGTCGGCAGGCGGGCCTGCGGAGGCATCCGCGGAGACCGGAATGGAGTGCGCGGTGAACACGAGCCTGGCCCCCGCACGCTGGTGGGCGGGGAGCTGCTCACGGGCCGCGCCGATGGCCCCGGCGAACGCGGCGATGAGCAGTGGGTGGTCGTAGTACTGACGCAGCTTCACCAGCGCGGGAGCACCGTCTCCGACCGCGTTCCTCGCCCGCTCGATGTCCTCGTGGTACTGCCTGCAACCCGAATAGCCGCCCCACGCCGAGGTGGGGAACACCAGCGCCGAGCGGACACCGTCGTCGCGCATGCGAGCGACGGTGTCCTCGACCATCGGATGCCAGTTTCGGTTGCCGAAGTAGATCGGCAACTCGATTCCCGCATCGGCGAACTCGGCCTCGACCGTGGCGATGATGTCGCGGTTGAGCCGATTGATCGGCGACACCCCGCCGAAGTGCAGGTAGTGCTCGACCACCTCGTCGAGGCGCTCGGGCGGCACTCCCCTGCCCCTGGTCACGTTCTCCAGGAACGGGCGGACGTCGTCGGGCTTCTCGGGTCCGCCGAAGGAGAGCAACAGCAGGGCGTCGTACTCGGTCATCGGCGTGTCAGCCCGCGAAACCCTCCGGGAACCACATGTTGTGGCTGGCCCCGCCGTCGACGTAGATGATCGAGCCGGTCGTCGCAGGCAGCCAGTCCGAGAGCACCGCGCAGATCGACTTCGCGACCGCGGTCGGATCCCCGACGTCCCAGCCGATCGGCGACGCGCCGTCCCAGTAGGACTGGAGCTGGTTCAGCTGCTTCGCGTCGTCGGTCGCGGTGCCCGCGATCGCCTTCGCCGCGAGGGTCTTGATCGGACCGGCCGCGACCAGGTTCGAGCGGATCTTCTTCGCCTCGCCGACCTCCCGCGCCACGTACCGGTTGACCGACTCGAGCGCGGCCTTCGCGACGCCCATCCAGTTGTAGTACGGCATCGCCGTGCGCGGGTCGAAGTCCATGCCGACGATCGAGCCACCCTCGTTCATGACGGGAAGCACGGCACGGGCGAGGGCCGCGTAGCTCCACGCCGAGATCTCGAACGACTTGGCCGCGTCGGGTCCCGGGCCGTCGAGGAACGGCTTGGCGTCGGGCCCCATCAGCGTCCGGGGCGCGAAGGCGATCGAGTGCAGGACACCGTCGACACCCTCCGGCGCCACCTCGCGGACCCGGTCGGCGAGCGCGCTCAGGTGCTCCTCGTTGGTGGCGTCCAGTTCGATCGCGGGCGGCACCGGCTGCGGCAGGCGCTGCGCGATGCGGTCGATCAGCCGGAGCCGGTCGAAGCCGGTGATGATGACCTTCGCGCCCTGCTCCTGCGCCACCTTCGCGGCGTGGAACGCGATCGACGAATCGGTGATGATGCCGGTGACGAGAATCGTCTTGCCTTCGAGCAATCCGCCCATGCTTGTACTCCTGTAGGTGAAAGTCTGTGTGTTGGTTGCGCTTCGAGCGGAACTAGTGGCCCATGCCCATGCCGCCGTCGACCGGGATGACCGCGCCGGAGACGTACGCGGAGTCCTCCGAGGCGAGGAAGCTGACCACGGCGGCGACGTCCTCGGCCTTGCCGACTCGCTGCAGCGGGATGAACTTCTTCGCCATCTCCTTCATGTCCTCCGGCAGGTCGGCGGTCATGTCGGTCTCGATGAAGCCGGGTGCGACGACGTTCGCGGTGATCGACCGCGAACCCAGCTCGCGGGTCACCGAGCGCGCCAGACCGATGACCCCGGCCTTGGAGGCGGCGTAGTTGATCTGCCCGGCCTGACCGGCCATGCCCACCACCGAACCGAGGAAGATCATCCGGCCCCAGCGCCCCCGCAGCATGCCTCGGTTGGCCCGCTTGGCGCAGCGGAAGGCACCGGTGAGGTTGGCGTCGATGACGTTCGTGAACTGCTCCTCGGTCATCCGCATGAGCAGCGTGTCGTCGGTGATGCCCGCGTTGGCGACCAGCACCTCGACCGGACCCTGGTGCTCCTCGACCTCGGTGAACGCCCGGTCGACCGACTCCGCGTCGGTGACGTCGCACTTCACACCGAACAGGCCCTCGGGAACCCCGGAACCACGGTGCGTGACCGCCACCTTGTGGCCGTCCGCCGCGAGACGCTGGGCCACCGCGAGGCCGATGCCGCGGTTGCCTCCGGTCACGAGCACGGAACGGGACGGAGAGGGGGTGTTCGACATGCGATCAACCTATCTGTTCGGGTACGCCGCGTTGGCGTCGGTCGGTGAAATTGTGACGGGTCATCGCCCCGTCAGGGCAGGCGTTGGCGCAGAACCAATGCCAGGGCGAGCCCCGCCGCGGTGCACAGCACCCCGAGCACTAGCCACGGCCTGCTGGCGTCGCCCCTGGTCGTCTCGAACCCGATCTGTTCCTCGAGGGTGTCGTAGACCTTGCGCAGTTCCTCGAGGCTGGACGCCGTGAAGAAGCTACCGCCGGAGAGGTTCGCGATCTCCCGGAGCGACGGGTCGTCGACCGGGACCGGGATCCGCTCGTCCTCGATATCGACGGTGCCGTAGGTGGTGCCGAACGAGATCGTCGAGATCGGCACGCCCTTCTCCTTCGCCTCCCTTGCCGCGGTGTAGCCGCCGCGCTGGGCGTCGGGATCGTCGGGGACGGTCTGCTTCCCGTCGGAGAGGAGCACGATCCGCGCGGGCGGCGCCTGATCCCCGCCTCCGAGGACCGCGCCGAGCGTCTCGATCGACTGCAGCGAGGTGAAGATGGCCTCGCCGGTCGCCGTTCGTTCGCTCAGCTTGAGGTGATCGATCGCGGTCTTGGTCTCCTCGCGATTGATGGTCGGCGAGACCAGGACCGAGGCGGTACCCGCGAACGCGACAAGCCCGAGGTTGATCCCGGGTGTCAGCCCGTCCGCGAAGTCCTTCGCGGCGGCCTTGGCGGCGTCGAACCGGGTCGGCTCCACGTCGGTGGCCTTCATCGACAGGGATACGTCGATCACCATGATCACGGTGGCCCGGTTCCTCGGCACCCGCTTCTCCGACGTCGGGCCCGCGAGCGCCACCGTGAGCAGCAACAGTCCGCACAGCACCAGCGCGGTCGGCACGTGCCGATAGCGCCCCGGCCGCGACGGGGCGACCTTTTCGAGGAGCTCGAGGTTGGAGAACCGGAGCAGGTGCTTGTGCCTGCTCCGCTGGACCAGGACGTAGGCGACGGCGAGGGCCGCCACCACCACGAGGAACGCCAACCACATGGGGGACGCGAAATCAGCGAAGCTCACTGGCGCGGCACCCGATTCACCCGAGCACCATAACTGTGCCGGCGCGACGCCACGAAGCGAACGACATCAGCGATCCAGTCCCGGTCGGTGCGCAGCGCCAGGACGGGCGCCCCGCACCCGCGCAGCGTGTGCTCGACCGCGCGACGGTGCGCCTGCGCGGCCGCGGCGAAGTCCGCGCGCAGTCCCGGGGTGGTGTGGAACTCCCGGGTCCGGCCCGTCTCCGGATCGTGCAGCACGACGTCGCCAACGTCCGGCAGCTCCAGGTCGCGGGGATCGAGCACCTCGATGCCGAGCAGGTCGTGCCGGCCGGACACCGCACGCATCGACCGCTCCCAGTCGATCGGACCGAGGAAGTCACTGATCACCACGGCGAGACCGCGCCTGCGCTGGGGCCTGCGCAGCGACTCGATCGCGCCGCGCAGGTCTCCGCGCACCCCGTCCGGGGCGTGTGGGGTGGTCGCGATCTTACGGAGCATCGCCTGCGCGTGCAGCCGGCCGCCGCGCGCGGGGATGCGCACGGTCCGCTCGCCGGTCGCCACGATGGCGCCGATCCGGTTGCCGCCCCCGCTGGTGAGGTGGGTGACGGCGGCCGCGGCGGCCACCGCCAGGTCGCGCTTCTCGGCCCCGGTCGTCCCGAAGTCCAGGCTCGCGGACAGGTCGACGACCAGCCACGTCTCGAGCTCGCGGTCGGCGACGGACTCCCGCACGTGCGGATGGGTCGTCCTCGCGGTCACCGACCAGTCCATCTGCCGGACGTCGTCGCCTGGCTGGTACTCGCGGGCGTCGCCCGATTCGGTGCCCGGCCCCGGGATCAGCCCGAGGTGCTCGCCGTGCAGGACGCCGTCGAGCCGCCTGCGAACCGTCAGTTCGAGGGTGCGCAGTGCCGCGGACAGCTCCGGGTTGCGCAGTTCGCCCGAACGGAACGAGGGCAACGCGCCGCCGTCACGATGAGCCGGAGCGCTCACCGCTGCTGGCCACCGACCGACGCGGTCGGGTCGGCGACAGCCTGTTGCTGCGGCGTGCCGTTCGACTGCGGGGCCACCTGCGGGGCGACCGCTCCGTTCTGGGCCTGCACGGGCGGGGCGACCGGCTGGGCCGCGACCTGCGGGAGACCGACGCTCTGCAAGACCCTTGTGATGACGTCGTCGGGCGAGACATCGTCCGCGAGGGCGTCGTAGGAGAGCACCAGGCGATGGCGGAGCACGTCCGGGATCACCTCGAGCACGTCCTGCGGCACCACGTAGTCGCGTCCGCGCATCAGCGCGAGCGCACGCGAGGCGGCGATGATCCCGAGCGTCGCGCGCGGCGAGGCACCGTAGGCGATCCACCCGGCCACATCGGTCATGCCCAGGTCGGCAGGGGTGCGGGTGGCGGCGATGACGCGAACCACGTAGTCCACGAGGGCGTGGTGCACGAAAACGGCGCTTGCTGCCTTCTGCAGGCGGATCAGCTCGGCCGGATCCAGGATCGGCTTCGGCTCGGGAGCCGCGACACCCATCCGGTAGACGATCTCGCGCTCCTCCTCGACGGATGGGTAGTCCACGAGGATCTTGAACAGGAAGCGGTCGCGCTGCGCCTCGGGCAGCTGGTAGACGCCCTCGCTCTCGATCGGGTTCTGGGTCGCCATGACCAGGAACGGCTCGGGCATGGGGACCGTCTTGCCGCCGATGGTGACGTGCCGCTCGGCCATCACCTCGAGCAGGGCCGACTGGACCTTCGCGGGCGCCCGGTTGATCTCGTCGGCGAGCACGAAGTTCGCGACAACGGGACCGAGCTCGGTGTCGAACTCCTCCCGGCCCTGCCGATAGATCCGGGTACCGACCAGGTCGGTCGGCACCAGGTCCGGGGTGAACTGCACCCGGGAGAACGAACCGCCGACGACAGTGGCGAAGGTCTCCACCGCCAGCGTCTTGGCGACACCCGGCACGCCCTCGAGCAGCACGTGCCCCTTCGCGAGGAGCCCGACCAGAATGCGCTCGACCAGCCGGTCCTGCCCGACAATGACCCGCTTGACCTCGTAGATCACCTTCTCGAGGATCTGCACGTCCGTACTGCCGGTCGCCCCGTCAGCTGAGGTCACCAAGAATCCACCGCTTTCACATCGATCGCCTCGATCCGCCTCCGTGTCCCGGAAGGCGGTCAGGTCGCTACACCATTCGGACCACGTACGGGGTCATGCCGTCCCAGCGCACCGGCGACACCTTGACGATGGAACCGGACTGCGGCGCCTCCAGCATCTCCCCATTGCCAAGGTACAGCGCAACGTGCTGGCTGGCGTTCGGTCCATAGAAGATCATGTCGCCGCGTCGCATCTCCGAGGACGGCACCTGCTCACCGGCGGTGTACTGGTAGCCGGTGTAGTGCGGCAGCGAGACGCCGATGCCTGCGAACGCGTAGATCATCAGGCCCGAGCAGTCGAAACCGACCTTGTTGAAGTCGCCGTAGCTGTCTGCCACGCCACCGTCGCGGATACCGAGGGTCGGCCCGTTCTCGTCCCCGCCACCCCACGCGTAGGTGATACCGAGCTGAGACATGCCGCGGTCGATCACGGTCTCGACGGCTGCGCTGCCGGTGACGGCCGGTTTGGGCTTGCTCGGCTTCGGCTTCGGCTTGACCGGCTTGGTGGTGACCGGCGGCGATTCTTCGGACGCCTCCGACTCCTCGGCCTCCGACTCCTCGGTGCCCGATTCGACCGCGCCCGACTCCTCGGTTCCGTAGTCGGTCGCCGCGTCGTCCTCGATCTGTGTGTGCGGGCGCTGTCCCGTTGCGAGCTCGCGGGCCCGGTCCTTCGCCGCCTGGTTCGCGGCGACACGCGCCGCGGCCGCGGCGGCGACCTCCCGTGCAGCGGCAGCGGCGGCGGCGATCGCGGCCTGCTCGGCGGCGCGCTGGGTGTCCCAGTTGACGAACGCCTGCCGCTGGCTCTGCAGCCCGGAGACGTTCTCCCTTGCCGCCGCGAGCGCGGACTCCGCCGACGACCTCTGCGCCTCGATCGCGGCCTTCTTGCCGGACTGTTCCGCCAATGCGGACCTCGCGACCGAGATGGCGTTCTCCGCGTCCGACTTCCGGGACTCGGCCGCGCTGGCCGCGGCGTCCGCCTGCTGCTTCGCCTCGCGGGTCGACGAATCCTTGTTCGCCTGTTCGGTTCTCACGCGTTGCAGCGCGTCCATCACCGAATTCTTGTTGGTGGCGAGGATCTTCATCACCTGGGCGCGGTCGAGCACGTCGCCGGGTCCCTGCGATCCAAGGAACGACGCGAACGACGCGATTCCGGTGCCCTGCTTGTATGTTCTGGCCGCGAACTCGTCGAACCTGGTCTGCGCCAACTCGATCTGGGCGCCTGCATCCCGCAGTGCCTGCTGGCTGATTCCGACCGCACCAGCGGCCGCGGCGGCCGCATCACGGGACATCTGCAGGTCGACCAGCGCCTTGTTCACCTGCTCACGCTTGATCGCGACCTCGTCGTCGAGCGCGCGCAGTTGCTGGTCGGCCGCGGCCACCTCGTTGATGAGGGCGCTGACCTGACCGACACGTTCCTCGACACCCTGGCCGGCCTGTTGCAGCTCGGATTCGCTCGGATTCGGCGGCGGTGGCGGCACCGCGGCGGCCAGCCCGGGGGTTCCCGTGACCAACGAGGCCACGATCGCCATTCCGATCAGCAGCTGTCCACTACGAGTCCTCGTGCGCGGTGCCCTTCGCCTCACAGGTCTCTCCCTCGGTTCTCCACCGAGCCAGACGGATCAGCGCTCAGCTCGGTCGTACCCGCACAGGGAAGACGCGCAAGCTTGGCAGCACTCGACGATCAGCAGAAATCGCCGAACTCACACCACTTCCGTGGCCATGCTGCTCAAAGCGACACTTCTTCCCCATAAGTGCCAAAAGTATCGTACGACACAATGCCCACTAGTGGAACTCTAGTCACAAGAAAAACACTGGTTTGCTCGCCCGCGAGACGCCGTGAGCTGCGGGTTTGCCGAATCGGTTGCGAAAGATATTCGCGGAGTTGGGATTTCTCTCCAATGGACGGATTGATCCCGCGGTGGCGCGTCGGGCCACCCGAATGAGCCGCCCTATCGAGCGTCGATCTTGCCGTCGACGGGGGCCGCGGAACGTCGCGAGCGCACCCAAAAGCCCACCGCGGCAACGCCGCCGACCAGCACCACCAGAGCCGCCGTGATGAGCCCGTACGGCGGGTCCGGTTGCGTGATCGCACCGAGGAAGTTGTCGGCGGAGGCCACCGCGTTCCCGGTGTACGCCTTGTCCTGTGCGTCCTCGACGGTGACCCGACTGAGGGTGTCGCTGTAGGTGCCGACCCAGCTCGGGCTCAACACCAGGACGGTGCCGCCCTCCTGGTGACCCACCTCGGTCGCGATGTCGCGCAGCTGGGAATCCCGCGCCGGGTTCTCCGCGAGCGCCACGACGCTCAACTCGATCCCGTCGCGCTCGGCCCGGTCCACCACGCTCCTGAGCCCGTCCACATCGCTCGCGGGTGCCGACACCCCGTCGTCCCTGACGTCGACCAGGATCGCGTCGATGCCGATATCGGGGGGAACGTCAGCCAGGACCGGACGAAACGCAGAGGTGAGAGCAGCAGGCATCTTTCATCCGGATCGGGTCGAGGGGAATGCAGCGCTTACGGAAACGACAGTATCGAGACCATCGCTGCTGACCCGATGCACATTACGTGACGCAGGTCGCGGCGCGGCGAAACCCGCGATTGCCGCGTTGCGGACGCCGGTGCCGTCGACAAGAATCGACAGGTGTCGGATCGGGCGCGGCGCGCCCTCCACACCTGCCCGAAATTCTCACAGGACAAGCGTACTGTTAGACTTGCCGCGATGCGCCCGGCGTGACCGTTTGGTCCGCCGCGATGCGCTTCGCTTCAGCCGTCGGCACAGCCCCGTCGACGGCGAACCTCAATGACGAGTGGAGCTGACGTGAGCACCAGTATTGATTCGTTCGGCGCCAAGGGAACCCTCGAGGTCGGAGAGAACTCGTACGAGATCTTCCGCCTCAACGCCGTTCCCGGCACCGAGAAGCTGCCCTACGCGCTGAAGGTTCTCGCCGAGAACCTGCTGCGCACCGAGGACGGCGCCAACATCACCGCCGACCACATCCGTGCCATCGCGAACTGGGATCCGTCGGCCGAGCCGAACGTCGAGATCCAGTTCACCCCCGCCCGCGTGATCATGCAGGACTTCACCGGCGTGCCCTGTGTCGTCGACCTCGCGACCATGCGTGAGGCCGTCGCCACCCTCGGCGGCGACCCGAACAAGGTCAACCCGCTCTCCCCCGCCGACATGGTCATCGACCACTCGGTCATCCTCGACGTCTTCGGCCGGGCCGACGCCCTCGAGCGCAACGTCGACCTCGAGTACCAGCGCAACGGCGAGCGTTACCAGTTCCTGCGCTGGGGCCAGGGCGCGTTCGACGACTTCAAGGTCGTCCCCCCGGGAATGGGCATCGTCCACCAGGTCAACATCGAGTACCTGGCACCCACCGTCATGACCCGCAACGGCCAGGCGTACCCCGACACCTGTGTCGGCACCGACTCGCACACCACGATGGTCAACGGCCTCGGTGTGCTGGGCTGGGGCGTCGGCGGCATCGAGGCCGAGGCCGCGATGCTCGGCCAGCCGGTCTCCATGCTGATCCCGCGCGTCGTCGGCTTCAAGCTGACCGGTGAGATCAAGCCGGGCGTTACCGCGACCGACGTCGTCCTCACGGTCACCGACATGCTGCGCAAGCACGGCGTCGTCGGCAAGTTCGTCGAGTTCTACGGCAAGGGCGTCGCCGAGGTGCCGCTGGCCAACCGCGCCACCCTCGGCAACATGAGCCCCGAGTTCGGCTCCACCGCCGCGATCTTCCCGATCGACGAGGAGACCGTCAACTACCTGCGCCTGACCGGCCGCAGCGAGGAGCAGCTCGCGCTCGTCGAGGCGTACGCCAAGGAGCAGGGCATGTGGCACGACGCGGACGTCGAGCCCAACTACTCCGAGTACCTCGAGCTGGACCTCGGCTCCGTGGTGCCGTCCATCGCGGGCCCGAAGCGCCCGCAGGACCGCATCCTGCTGTCGGACTCGAAGAACGCGTTCCGCCGGGACATCCACACCTACGTGGAGGATCACGCCGCGGCCGACCACAGCAAGCTGGACGAGGCCGTCGAGGAGTCCTTCCCCGCGTCCGATCCCGCCGCGCTCTCCTTCGCCGATGACGCCGCGGGCGCCGTGGCGTCGGCCGCGAACGGCGCGGAGGGCCGCCCCTCCAAGCCGGTGCGCGTCACCACCGATGAGCAGGGCGAGTTCGTGCTCGACCACGGCGCCGTCGTGGTCGCGGGCATCACCTCCTGCACCAACACCTCGAACCCGTCGGTGATGCTGGGCGCCGCCCTGCTGGCCCGCAACGCGGTCGAGAAGGGCCTGTCCACCAAGCCGTGGGTCAAGACCAACATGGCGCCGGGCTCGCAGGTCGTCAACGACTACTACGAGAAGGCCGGCCTCTGGCCCTACCTGGAGAAGCTCGGCTACTACCTGGGTGGCTACGGCTGCACCACCTGCATCGGCAACACCGGTCCGCTGCCGGAGAACATCTCCAAGGCGATCAACGACAACGACCTGTCGGTCACCGCGGTGCTGTCCGGTAACCGCAACTTCGAGGGACGCATCTCCCCCGACGTGAAGATGAACTACCTGGCCTCCCCGCCGCTGGTCATCGCCTACGGCCTCGCGGGCACCATGGACTTCGACTTCGAGACCGACGCCCTCGGACAGGACACGGACGGCAACGACGTGTTCCTGAAGGACATCTGGCCCTCGACGAAGGAGATCGAGGAGACCATCGCCTCCTCGATCGACCAGGACATGTTCGTCAACTCCTACGCCAACGTCTTCAAGGGCGACGAGCGCTGGCAGAACCTGGAGACCCCGGAGGGCGACACCTTCGCGTGGGACGAGAAGTCGACCTACGTCCGCAAGGCGCCGTACTTCGACGGCATGCCGAAGGACCCGACGCCGGTCACCGACATCACCGGCGCCCGCGTGCTCGCGCTGCTCGGCGACTCGGTCACCACCGACCACATCAGCCCGGCGGGCCCGATCAAGCCCGGCACGCCTGCCGCGCAGTACCTGGACGCCAACGGTGTCGAGCGCAAGGACTACAACTCCCTCGGCTCGCGTCGCGGCAACCACGAGGTGATGATCCGCGGCACGTTCGCGAACATCCGTCTGCGCAACCAGCTCCTCGACGACGTCTCGGGCGGCTACACCCGTGACTTCACCCTCGAGGGCGGCCCGCAGTCGTTCATCTACGACGCCTCGCAGAACTACCAGGCCGCCGGCATCCCGCTGGTCGTCCTCGGCGGCAAGGAGTACGGCTCCGGCTCCTCGCGTGACTGGGCAGCCAAGGGCACCAGCCTGCTCGGCGTCAAGGCCGTCATCACCGAGTCGTTCGAGCGCATCCACCGCTCCAACCTCATCGGCATGGGCGTTGTCCCGCTGCAGTTCCCGGCGGGCGAGTCCGCCGCGTCGCTCGGCCTGGACGGCACCGAGACCTTCGACATCGTTGGCATCACCAAGCTCAACGAGGGCGTCACCCCGAAGACCATGAAGGTCACGGCCACCAAGACGGACGGCGCCAAGGTGGAGTTCGACGCGGTCGTCCGCATCGACACCCCCGGTGAGGCGGACTACTACCGCAACGGCGGCATCCTGCAGTACGTCCTGCGCAACATGATCAAGGGCTAGGCGCAACGCGGCTGCGTGAGCCTTCGGCCACGCAGCCGCCTCGCGCGTGTGCGCGTTTTCGGCCTTTCGCGAGATGGGTCACCAAATGCACAAAGCGCGCACGACCACTGTCGAACGGACATTGCGGACCGGGAACTGTGGTCGTGCGCGCTTTGTGCCCATCTGGGCCGAAAACGCGCACACGCAACCGACGAAGGAGGTTTGCCTGTGCCTAAGGTCAGTGAAGACCACCTCGCGGCGCGGCGGAGCGAGATCCTCGACGGCGCTCGCCGGTGCTTCGCGGAGTACGGCTACGACGGTGCCACCGTGCGCCGCCTCGAGGAGACCACCGGTCTCTCACGGGGAGCGATTTTCCACCACTTCAAGGACAAGGACGGCCTGTTCCTCGCGCTCGCGCACGAGGACGCCATGCGGATGGCCGACGTCGCCGCGAACCAGGGCCTGGTCCAGGTCATGCGGGACATGCTGGCACAGCCCGACCAGTTCAACTGGCTCGGCACCCGGCTCGAGATCGCACGCAGGCTCCGAACCGACCCCGAGTTCGCCCGGGCCTGGTCGCAGCGCAGTGCGGAACTGACCGAGGCGACGATCAACCGGCTCGAACGACAGAAGTCCGCGGGCCGGCTGCGCGACGACCTCCCGACCGAGGTGCTGGTCGGCTATCTGGATCTGGTCCTCGACGGGCTCATCGCCCGGATCGCGTCTGGCCACGCGGGCGAGAACCTGTCCGCCGTGCTCGACCTGGTCGAGGAATCGGTCCGCCGCAGAGACTGAGGCGACCGACGTCCGCGGTGACTAGTGCGAGAGGCGGCCGCGGCGGTTCGCGCCGCCGCGGCCCCGCAGCGTCACCCCGGCCTCGGTGAGCAGAGCCCGGATGAATCCGTACGAGCGACCGGTGGCGTCCGCGAGAGTTCGGATGCTGGTGCCCGACTGATAGCGCTCGCGCAGCTCGGTCTGCAGGGCCTCCCGCGCACCCCCAGACACCCGGGCGCCCTTGGGTAGTCGCGTGAGCTCGGCCATGGCTGACCTCCGTACAGGAGTGCGCACGAATCCCTCGCGCGCGGCGCGTGCCGTCATTCGGCGGATTTGAGCGAACACTCTCAGGCTAGCCACCCGCGCCGCGCCGCGGCAACGATCAGGCCAGCTGGATCAGTTCCAGGTACTCCTGCGACCAGTGGTCCTCCTGGCCGTCGGGCAGCAGGATGACCCGCTCCGGGTTCAGCGCCTCCGCGGCACCGGGGTCGTGGGTGACCAGCACGACCGCACCCTTGTAGCTGCGCAGCGCGTCGAGGACCTGCTCACGCGAGATCGGGTCCAGGTTGTTGGTCGGCTCGTCGAGCAGCAGCACGTTGGCCGCCGAGGACACCAGCCCGGCCAGCGCCAGACGCGTCTTCTCACCACCGGAGAGGGTGCCCGCCGGCTGCTCGAGCTGCGGGCCGGTGAACATGAACGCGCCCAGCAGCGACCGCAGCTCCTGCTCGCCGGTGTCCGGTGCGGCGTGCCGGATGTTCTCCCACACGGTCGCCTCGTCGTCGAGGGTGTCGTGCTCCTGCGCGAAGTAGCCCACCTTCATCCCGTGGCCGGGCACCAGCTCGCCCGCGTTGGCCTGCTCGGTGCCGGCCAGGATGCGCAGCAGCGTGGTCTTGCCCGCGCCGTTGAGGCCGAGCACGACGACGCGGCTGCCGCGGTCGATCGCCAGGTCGACGCCGGCGAAGATCTCCAGCGAGCCGTACATCTTGGTCAGGTTCTTCGCCATCAGCGGGGTCTTGCCGCACGCCGCGGGCTCGGGGAACCGGATGTGCGCGACCTTGTCCGAGACCCGGACCTCGTCGAGGGCGGCCATCAGCTTGTCGGCCCGCTTGGCCATGTTCTGCGCCGCGGTCGCCTTCGTCGCCTTGGCGCCGAGCTTGGCGGCCTGCACCCGCAGCGCGCCTGCCTTCTTCTCCGCGTTGGCGCGCTCACGGCGGCGGCGCTGCTCGTCGGTGGCGCGGGCGTCGAGGTACTTCTTCCAGTTCATGTTGTAGATGTCGGCCTCGCCGCGGACCGCGTCGAGGAACCAGACCCGGTTCACGACGTCGCCGAGGAGCTCGACGTCGTGGCTGATCACGATCAGCCCGCCGTCGTGGTTCTGCAGGAACCCGCGCAGCCAGGTGATGGAGTCGGCGTCGAGGTGGTTGGTCGGCTCGTCGAGCAGCAGGATGGTGTCCGAGCGGCCACCGCTGCCGTCGGAGGCGGCGAACAGGATGCGGGCCAGCTCGACGCGGCGGCGCTGACCACCGGAGAGGGTGCGCAGCGGCTGGGCGAGGATCCGATCCGCCAACCCGAGGCTGTTGCAGATCCGGGCCGCCTCGCTCTCGGCGACGTAGCCGCCGAGAGAGGAGAACCGGTCCTCGAGCGCGCCGTACTTGCGCACGGCCTTGTCCAGCTCGGCGCCGTCGACCAGCTCGGCCATCAGCGTCTGCATCTTCTCCATGTCCCGCAGGATGGTGTCGAGGCCGCGGGCGGAGAGCACCCGATCCTTGGCGAGCACGCTGAGGTCGCCCTCCTTCGGGTCCTGCGGGAGGTAACCGAGGTCGCCGGTGCGGATCACCGACCCGGCGTAGGGCTCACCCTCCCCCGCGAGGATGCGCAGCGTGGTGGTCTTGCCCGCACCGTTGCGGCCGACCAGACCGATCCGGTCGCCCGCCTGGACCCGCAGGGCCGGGCCCGGCGCGGAGAGCAGGGTCCGCACACCGGCACGAACTTCGAGGTCGGTGGCGGTAATCAACAAGAACTCCTCAACGGAAACGGAAACTTTGCGTGGCCGGGCAAACGCCGACGGCACACGAGACACAAGAACGATCCACTTTACCGTGACATTCCCGGCGGGAGTTGCACGGCGTTGTGATTCGGCTAACGTTCCGCAGATGACTCTCACGAGGGATCTGCAGGGAAAAACGGCGCTGGTCACGGGCGCGAGCCGCGGCATCGGCCGGGCCATCGCGGCCGAGTTCCTCGCGCGCGGCGCCGCGGTCGCCATCACCGCCCGCAAGCCGGAACCGCTTGAGACTGCCGCGCAGGAGCTGCGGGCGGCCGTCGCGGGCGGCGTGGTGCTGCCCATCGCGGGCAATGCGGGCGACGCCGATGCGCGCGCGGAGGCGGTCACGCGGACCGTGGCCGAGCTCGGGTCGCTCGACATCCTGGTCAACAACACCGGCATCAACCCGGTCTTCGGGTCGCTGATGGACGCCGATCTGAACGCGGTGAAGAAGATCTTCGACGTGAACGTGGTCGCCGCGCTCGGCTACATCCAGCAGGCGTACCACGCCTGGATGGGCGAACACGGCGGCGCCGTCGTCAACCTCGCGAGCGTCGGCGGACTCCGGTCGACGGGGGTGATCGCCGCGTACGGCGCCTCGAAGGCGGCGCTGATCCGCCTGACCGAGGAACTGGCCTGGCAGCTCGGGCCGAAGATCCGGGTCAACGCTGTCGCCCCCGGCATCGTGAAGACCCAGTTCGCGGCCGCCCTCGTCGCGGCGGGCGAGGATCAGGCCGCGGCCGGCTACCCGATGAAGCGACTCGGGTCGCCCGAGGACGTCGCGAGCCTGGTCGGGTTCCTGGTCTCGGACGCCGCCTCGTGGATCACCGGCGAGACGGTCCGGGTGGACGGCGGACTGCTCTCGACGGGTTCGATGTAGCCATGAAGGAGGCGCTGTGACCATTCGCCGTGTCGTGCCGGACATCCGGTGCGACGATCTGGACGGGAGCCGCCGGTTCTACGGCCTCCTCGGTTTCGTGGAGGTCATGAACCTGGGCTGGGTGACCACGCTGGCGTCGCCGTCGAACCCGACGGCCCAGCTGACGCTGATGGGCGAGGACGCCACCGCGGCCGTCCATCCCGACATGAGCATCGAGGTGGACGACGTGGACGCGGTGTACGCGACCGTCGTCGCGGCGGGCGCGGAGATCGTGCATCCGCTGCAGGACGAGGAGTGGGGCGTGCGCCGGTTCTTCGTCCGCGACCCCAACGGCCAGGTCGTCAACGTCGTTGGTCACCTGTGATCCGATGACCTCCCGCGAACCGGTGGCCGATCTCGCGGTGGTCGGGCTGGGGCCCGCCGGGCGGGCGCTGGCCCATCGGGCCGCCGCCGCCGGGCTCGACGTGGTTGCGGTCGATCCGCACCCCGACCGCCGCTGGACGCCGACCTATGCGGCCTGGTGCGACGAGCTGCCGGGCTGGCTCGACGGGCCCGCGGTGGTCGCGGCTCGGGTCGAGCGCCCCCGGGTGTGGACGACCCGCGAGCAGGTGCTGCCCCGGCCGTACTGCGTGCTCGACAACGACGCCTTGCTGGCCGCCCTCGACCTCGGCTCCGCCCGGGTGCTCGCCGGTTCCGCCGCCGAGGTCGAACCGGGCCGGGTGATCCTCCGGGACGGCAACCGGCTGTGCGCCCGACAGGTGATCGACGCGCGCGGCGCCAAGCCCGCACCGGTGCTGGCCGAACAGACCGCCTACGGCGTCGTCGTGTCAGGGGAAGCCGCGAGCCCGGTCCTCGGGGACGGCGAGGCGTGGTTCATGGACTGGCGCGCGGACAACGGCGCACCGCCGGACGAGACCCCGTCGTTCCTCTACGCGGTCCCCCTCGGCCGCGACCGGGTCCTGCTGGAGGAGACCTGCCTGGTGGGCAGGCCGGGGCTGTCTCAGGAGGTCTTGCGCACGCGACTGGAGGCCAGGCTGCGCTCACGGGGTGTGCCGGTGGCCGCCCATGCGGAACGCGAAAGGGTGCGGTTCCCGGTGCAGGTTCCGCGCGCGGCGGCCGCGACGGCCACCTTCGGCGCGCGCGCCGGGATCATGCACCCCGGCACCGGATACAGCGTCGCCGCCTCGCTGTCCGCCGTCGACGGTGTGGTCGGTGCGATCGTCGCAGGCAACGACCCGCGGGCCGCGCTGTGGCCCAGGGCCGCCCTGGCGGTCCGCGCTCTACGGGAGGTCGGGTTGCGCGCGCTGCTCCGGCTGCCGCCCCAGCTCACCGCGGAGTTCTTCGAGGCGTTCTTCGACCTGCCCACCGTCCGCCAACGGGCCTATCTCTCGGAGCGCGCCGACCCGGCGGCGGTGAGCCTGGCGATGGCCGCGGTGTTCCGACGTGCCCCGAACCCGGTCCGGCGCACGCTGGCGAGAGCGGTCCTGCCGACCGTCAGCCCCACGCACGGATCTCTGCCACGACCTCGGTGACAGCGCCTGGGACACCGTCGATCGCCCAGATCGCCAGCCCCACCGCGACGAGGGTCAGCAACGGACCGAGCACCACCCGTTCGACCGTGCCGCCTGCCCGGATCGAGAGCATCGACGGCAGGCGCAGTTCCCACCATCGCCTGCGCCCCCACGGCAGTAGCGGCGCCAGGAACGGGACGCCCTCCTTGGTGATCGCATCGCCGAGACAGTGCACCGCACATCCGAGCCCCACCGCGACACCGAGCGCCCTGGAACCCACCTCGTCCGGGTACCAGGTCCACGTGAATGCCGAGAGGGCCGCGGCGACGACGGTGACCGCGATCCAGCCGTTGCGCGCGGCCCAGCTCCCGGCCAGGCCACGCAGCGCCAGGCCGAGCGTGACGAACAGGGTGCCGATGATCGCCGGGCGCCCGAACTCGATCACGAGCGCCGAGATCCCCGCGCTCAACGCGATCGCGAACAACGCTGTGTGCGTGAGTGTCCGGTGCCCGCCGCGGCGCTTGGGGTCCCGCCGTCCGCGGGTGAGCCGGTAGTACCACAGCGAGACCTCGTCCACGCCGCGGGCGACCAGCTGACTGACCGGCCCGAAGGACCTCGCGACCGTGGACTGCGCCGTGTCGAGGTCGGGCAGGAGTGCCGCCCCCGCGCACACCCCGGCAAAGGTGAACACCTCGGCCGTCGAGGTCGGACCGCCCCATTCGGGTGGAAGAACCTGCGCGGCAAGAAGACCCGCGACCGCGCCGGAAACAGCATGGGTAGCACCCATCACCATGTGAGAGAAAGCCTTTCGGAGGAACCGTCGAGCAGTGCCCGATCGGAGCCGCCCACACAAAACTAGCAAGCCACTCCGACACGCCACCCGGACAGCCGTCCGCGCACACCGACCCCGAGGGCGGGATCGGTGTGCGGCAGTGACCGTTACGAGCCGGTCGGGACCCAACTCGGCAGGGCCGCGCCGGTCGACCCTCCCGCGACCGGCGGCGGCACCGGCGCGTCCTTCGCCAACGCGGTGCCGTCCAGGTTCGCCGGCCTCGGCACGCCCAGAATCTCGAGCACGGTCGGCGCGATGTCGGCCATCGTGTAGCCGTTGTCGATGCCACCGGCCCGGTATCCCCCGCCGCGCACGATCACGAAGGTCGAGGCCTCCGCAGGGGTCTGACCGCCGTGCCCGCCGAGCGGCCGGTGACCGTGGTCGGCGGTGACCAGCACGGTCCACCGCTCACCGGTGTTTCGCTGACGCTCGTCCACCGCCGCGACGATCCTGCCCACCTCGAGATCGACGGCTTCGATCGCCAGGTTGTACGCCGGACCGAGGGTGCCGGTCGCGTGTCCGGCCCCGTCCACCTGGTCCAACTGGGTGAAGACGAAATCGGGCCCGTTTCCGGCGATCTCGTTCGCCACCGCCGTCGCTGTCGCGGTATCGGTCGCGCCTTCGCTGCCCGCATCCGGGGTGGTGGTCACGACATCGGCCGTCGGTGAGCCGCTGCCTGCGATGGTGGCGATCCCACCCCAGGTCGAGATGGCCTCGGTGCGCAGAGCCGGGTCGGCCCGCTCGATCTGGGTGAACGCCGTGGGGTACTGGTCGAATCGGGCACCGTTGAAGGAGTTGTCCTGGACGCCGTGCTTGGTGTTCCAGACGCCGGTCAGCATCGTGGACCAGGACGGCCCGGAGATGGTGGGGTGACCCAGGATCGAGGAGGACCCGGTGGTGCCCTCCGCCATCAGCCGGTGCAGATTCGGGGTGTTCGCCGTCTTGATGTGGTCGAGCATCGTTCCGTCGAGTCCGATGACGACGACCTTCGCGGGATCGTTCGACTCCGGGGTGGTCGGAGACGCTGCGGCGGTTGCCGTTCCGGCGGAGACGGCGCCGGCAATCGCGATGGACAGTGCGGTCAGGGTGCGGGTGCGCTTCGTGGTCACGCCCACGAGCCTGCAATAGGACTAGACCAATCGCGCGCCGAGGCGACAGGGGCTCCCCACTGTTCACCACACGTTCAATATGGTCTAGACCAATTGCCGCATCCGTTCAACCGCGCTTAACCCAGGCCCCCGACCTGGTCCGGGTCCTTGTCCGGGCGGAGCCCGCGCCAGGTCGGGTGGCGCAGTCGTCCGTCACCGGTCAGCTCCGAGTACCGCACCTCCCCAACAATTTCCGGGCGCACCCAGTGGGCCGTGCGAGCGTCCACCGCGGGAACCGAGTGACCGAAGGGCGAGCTGTCCGCGGACGCGTCCGCCAGCAGCCGCGCCAACCGCGTCAGGGTGGCGTCGCTGAACCCGGTCCCGACCTTTCCGACGTACCGCAGGCCGTCGGCACCGCCTGGCACACCGAGCAGCAGCGATCCGATGCCACCGGACCGACGCCCCTCCCCCTGCTGCCAGCCGCCAACCACCACCTCGAGGTCCGAGTAGTGCTTGAGCTTCAGCCAGGAAGCGGATCGACCGGCCCGGTAGGTGGAGTCCCACCGCTTGGCCACCAGGCCCTCCATCCGGGCGGTCCGGCTTGACTCGAGCGCCTCGCCGAGGTCCGCGGGCGCCAACTCGAGCACCCGCCAGGTCTCGTCCTCGCCGAGGCGGATCGCGTCCAGGACCTTGCGCCGGTCCCGGTAGACCTTGGCGCGCAGCGATGTCCCGTCGAGCTGCAGGACGTCGAAGATCTCCAACAGCACCGGATTCTTCGCCGCCGCCACCCGCACGTCGCGCGGTTTGCTCAGTCCCATCCGCTGCTGCAGCCGACCGAAGCTCGGCGCGCCGTCGTCACCGAGGACCACGATCTCCCCGTCCAGCACGCCCGAATGGCCATGCAGGCCTTCCGGAACGTCGAGCAACTCCGGATAGCCCGAGGTGAGGTCCGATCCACTGCGACTGACCAACCGAACGGTGGACACGCCGCTCTCGGCGTCGTGGTCGAAATGCACAAGGGCACGGATACCGTCCAGCTTCGGCTCCAGGGCCCACACCTCGGGGTCCGCCCGGGACGTGAAGTCCGCCACGGTCACCGCGGATGCCAGCATCGGGGCCAGGTCGCCCGTGGTGGCGGCGCGCGAGCGCCGTTGGGGGCGTGCGCGCTCGGGTGCGGGAGCAGGCGGGATCCCCGGCTGCGCGCCGCCCTCGGCTATCCGGTCGAGGACCTCATGGAAGTCCAACTGGCGCAGTCCCGGCCGGGTCAGCTCGTCCCAGGTGCGAGGGGCGGCCACGTTCGGGCTCGCGGTGCCGCGGAGCGAATACGGCGACACCGTCGTCTTCGACGCCGAGTTCTGGCTCCAGTCCACGAACACCTTGCCCGCGCGCTCGGCCCTGGTCATCTTGGAGATCACCGACTTCGGTGTCTCCCGTTCGAGTTCGACGGCGATCTTCTTCGCGAACTCAACACACCGCGCCGCCGTCCAGCCCTCACCGATCCCGGCGTACAGGTGAATTCCCTTGCTGCCACTGGTCACCGGAAGTGCCCCCAGACCGCTGTCCGCAAGCCGGTCACGCACCCGCAGGGCCACCTCGGCGCACTCCTCCAGGGTGACGCCCGGACCCGGGTCGAGGTCGATCACCAGGCGGTCCGGGTCCATCGGTACGCCACCCGCGCCGAATCTCCATTGCGGCACATGGAACTCGAGCGAGCCCGCCTGAGCGAAGTACACCAGGGACGCCAGGTCGTCGACGATCGGGTAGGTGATGGTCTTCGACGAGTGCGTCATGGTCCGGCGATCGACCCAGTCCGGTGTCGACGCGTCGACGTTCTTCTGGAAGAACGGGGTTGCGGAGGTGCCGTCCGGCCAGCGCTTTCTCGTGACCGGCCTACCGGCGAGCAGCGGCACCATCAGCGGGCCGACCGTGGTGAAGTACTGCAAGATCTCCGCCTTGGTGGTCCCCGTCTCGGGGTAGAGAACCTTGTCCAGATTGGTCAGGGACAGGCGCTTGCCCTCCACCATCACCGCGGTGTTGTGACTCATGCTCCGCCCACCCATTTTCGGGTACTGCCTGGCCTGATCCCGTCCTGTGCACCATCATGGTTTCATGCGGTCCATTTGGAAAGGCTCCATCGCGTTCGGGCTCGTGAACGTCCCGGTGAAGGTCTACACCGCGACCGAGGACCACGACATCAGGTTCCACCAGGTCCACGGCGCCGATGGCGGCCGCATCAAATACAACCGTGTCTGCCAGGAATGCGGCAAGACCATCCAGTTCGCCGACATCGACAAGGCCTATTCGTCCGAGGACGGGACACAGGTGATCCTCACCGACGAGGACTTCGACGAGCTGCCCGCCGCCGAGAAGCACGAGATCCCGGTCCTGCAGTTCGTGCCGTCCGAGCAGATCGATCCGATCCTGTTCGAGAAGAGCTACTACCTCGAGCCGGACTCCGCCTCCCCCAAGGCCTACCAGCTGCTCGCGTCCACGCTGACCGAGAGCGACCGCACCGCGCTGGTGCACTTCACGCTGCGTCAGCGCACCCGGCTCGCCGCGTTGCGGGTGCGCGACGGCGTGCTGGTCATCCAGACACTGCTCTGGCCCGACGAGGTGCGGGCCGCAGAGTTCGAGACCCTCGACAAGGCGGCCGCGCCGAGCGACAAGGAACTGGCGATGGCAAAGTCGTTGGTGGAGTCGATGTCCGAGGACTTCGAGCCCGAGTCGTACACCGACGAGTACCAGATCCAGCTGCAGAAGATGCTCGACGAGGCGATCAAGAACGGCGGCAAGAAGGTGACCCCGCCCGAGGCGGTCGTCGCCGCCAAGGAGGACGCCGAGGTCGTGGACCTGGTCGCCGCACTGCAGCGCAGCGTCGACGCCGCGAAGTCGGGGAAGTCGGGCGAGGGCTCCGCGAAGGCCGCACCGGCGAAGAAAGCGCCCGCGAAGAAGGCCGCAGCCAAGAAGGCACCTGCCAGGAAGACCGGCTAGTCGGTCTCGTCCCTCATGAGGGCAAAGTAGAAGTGCTCACCACCGTCGAGCACATCCTTGCCGTTCATGATGCCCATCAGCGTCCGGTCGTCGACGCGCTTGAAGTGGTCGAACACCGCCATCCCGTCGTAGACCATCGTCGCGGTGCACTCGCCCCTGAACTCGACCATCCACAGGCTCGCCTCCCCCTTGCCCGCCGCGACATCGGAGAACAGCTCGCCGTCCGGTCCGCGACAGAGCATCGGTTGCACATCGAAGCGCGAACCGAAGTTCTTGCCGTACCAGCCCGACTTTGCGAGCAGCCTGCCCGTGCGATGACCGGTCTCGAAGCCGCTCCCCCGCCACCGCCCCTCGAGCTCGTCGATGTGCACGGTCGGCAGCGCCGCCCACAGCTCGTCGAGGACCCGGGGATCCACCGGCCCCGCGCTGCCGAGGAGTTCGAAGAATTTCTGCTTACCGGTCACGGCGTTCCTTTCGTCGGGAGGATATGGGCGATCGATCGCACATGTCAGAAGGTGAGCACCGGCTTGACCACGGCCCCGCTCGACGCCGCGGCCAGGGCCGCCTCGATCTCCTCGAACGGGAAGGTCGTGATCATCTCCTCGAACGGGAACCGACCCGCCCGCCACAGCTCGATCAGCTCGGGGATGAACGTCTGGGGGTCCACGTCACCCTCGATGACCCCGGTCACGCTGCGGCCCATCAGCAGGCTCGATTGGTCGATCACCACCGGATTGCGTTGGCCGCGCAGGCCGAGCGTCACGCAGCTGCCCGGCGAGCGCAGGGTCGAGACCGCCAGGTTCAGCACCTCCTCGCTGCTGACCGTGTCCACGCTGTGGTCCGCGCCGCCGCCGGTCAGCCTGCGCAGTTCGCGGCCGAGCCCGGGCGTGGCGCTGTCCAGCGCGGCGGTGGCGCCGAGTTCGACGGCCAGCTCGCGCCGGGCGCGCAGCGGATCGACGACGAGGATGGTCGCACACCCAGTTGCCGCGGCCGCCAGGACCGATCCCAGTCCGACCGCCCCGGCGCCGAAGACGATCACCGAGGAACCGGGCTGCGGACGCAACACCCGCAACAGCGCGCCCGCGCCGGTCTGGATGCCGCATCCGAGAGGTCCGAGCAGCGGGAGCGGGAGGTCGGCGGCAACCTTGACCGCGCCCGCGGCGTCGACCACGGCATGGGTCGCGAACGAGGATTGCCCGAACCAGCCGCCGTGCACCTCCCCCGACCCCGAGTGCAGCGTGGTGCTGCCGTCCCGCCTGCGCCCCGAGTAGTTGAGCGCGGCGAAGTCCGCGCAGTACGCCGGGTGACCGCCGGTGCAGTTCGGACACTGTCGACACGACGCGAAGCTGAGGACGACGTGATCGCCTGCGCGGACCGTGTCGACCCCGGAGCCGACCCACTCAACCACGCCCGCCCCCTCGTGCCCGAGAACCGCGGGCAGCGGAAAGGGAATCGCCCCAGCCGCCGCCGTCAGGTCGGTGTGGCAGATGCCGACGCCTGCCATCCGGACCAGGATCTCCCGCTCCCGCAGGGCAGTGGTCCGGATCTCCCTGATCTGCGTGGGCCCGCCGTACTCCGCGAGAACCGCCGCACGCACCCGATCACCCACCGAGAACTTCCCTCCGACGTATGCGAACTCCGGTTAACTTACGCCCCTCGCCGGGATTCGCCACCCGCAAAGAGGCGTATCGTCCGATGTGAAACAGATCACACCCGCGTGGTGGCGCCCGGCCCGCTCGCCCGGCCGAGACCGATCAGGGGTTTGGCCGTCCACCAGGGCACGGAGGTCGGCGATGAGCACCACCAGTTCCCCCATCACCGCGGATACGGCCCCGTGTGGTCGCGTCGTGGACGGTCGCCGCCATCAGGAGAACGACGACGAGGGCCTGCGCATCGACGACCGCACCTACGAGTGCGGTTGCCGGGTGATCCGCCACGAGTATCACGACGGATCGGTGCGCATCAAGACGATTCGGCACGACGGCAAGGTGCTGACCGATGAGCACAGTGGCAACCACGAGGCCTGAGCGATGACCGCATTCCACTCGGTCGTCATCGTCGGCGGCGGTGGCGCCGGGCTGCGCGCGGCCATCTCGATCGCCGAATCAGACCCGAACCTGAGCATCGCGATCGTGTCGAAGGTCTACCCGATGCGCAGCCACACCGTGTCCGCGGAGGGTGGCGCCGCCGCAGTGGTCGCGCCGGACGACTCCCTCGACGAGCATGCCTACGACACGGTGTCCGGCAGCGACTGGCTGTGCGACCAGGATGCCGTCGAGGCCTTCATCCAGGAGGCGCCGAGGGAACTGCTCCGCCTCGAGCACTGGGGTTGCCCGTGGAGCAGGCAACCGGACGGGCGCATCGCCGTGCGCGCGTTCGGCGGGATGAAGAACAAGCGCACCTGGTTCGCCGCCGACAAGACCGGATTTCACCTGTTGCACACTCTCTTCCAGACGGCGCTGTCCTACTCGGACATCGTCCGCTACGACGAGTGGTTCGCCACCACGCTGCTCGTCGACGACGGGCGGGTGCGCGGTGTCGTCGCCATCGAGCTGGCCACCGGCCGGATCGAGACGATCGTCGCCGACGCCGTCATCGTGTGCACCGGGGGGTGCGGCAGGGTCTTCCCGTTCACCACCAACGCCACAATCAAGACCGGCGACGGAATGGCCCTGGCCTACCGGGCCGGGGCCGGGCTCAAGGACATGGAGTTCGTCCAATACCACCCGACCGGACTGCCGTTCACCGGCATCCTCATCACGGAGGCCGCGCGGGCCGAGGGCGGTTGGCTGATCAACAAGGACGGCTATCGGTACCTGCAGGACTACGACCTCGGCACGCCCACACCGGGTCCGGTCCTGCGCAGCATGGAGCTGGGCCCGCGCGACCGGCTCTCCCAAGCCTTCGTGCACGAGCAGGAGAAGGGCAGGACGATCGACACCCCCGACGGACCGATCGTCCACCTGGACCTGCGGCATCTCGGCGCCGACCTCATCGACTCGAAACTGCCGTTCGTGAGGGAGCTGTGCGCGAGCTACCAGAACATCGACCCCGTGCACGAGCTCGTCCCGGTGCGCCCGGTCGTGCACTACATGATGGGCGGGATCCACACCGACATCCACGGCGCGACCGACCTGGACGGGCTGTACGCGGCGGGCGAGGTCGCCTGCGTCAGCATCAACGGCGCCAACCGTCTCGGTTCGAACTCGCTGCCGGAACTGCTCGTCTTCGGCGCCCGCGCAGGACAGGCGGCCGCACAGCACGCCGCAACGGCTCGCGCCACCGGCTCCACCGCGGCGATCGAGGCACAGGGACGAGACGAGCAGCGCCGGCTCGAACGGGAACTCGCCCGTCACGACGGCGCAGGCGGGGCCCGGCCGGACCGCATCGCCGACATCCGGACCGGGATGCAGGAGGCGATGGAGGCCGGTGCGGGCATCTACCGGGACGCGGCGTCGCTGCGCACCGCCATTGACGAGATCCGGGAGTTGAAGGAGCGCTACACCCACGCCGTCATCGACGACCACAGCCGGACCTTCAACACCGAACTGACCGCAACCCTCGAGCTCTCGGGAATGCTCGATGTCGCCGAGTGCATCGTCGGCAGCGCGTTGCGACGGGAGGAGTCCCGCGGCGCGCATCAGCGCACCGACTTCCCCGACCGCGACGACGACAGATACCTGGCTCATTCACTGGTCCACCGGCAACCGGGCGGCGAGGCCCGGATCACCTACCTACCGGTGACGATCACCCGTTGGCCACCCGGCCAACGGGTCTACGGGAGGTAAGCGATGCCCGAACACGACACCGTCGCCGTCGAGGTCATGCGCTACCGGCCGGAACAGGAGTCCACGCCTGCGCCGCAGTGCTATCGGGTCCCGCTGCGCAAGGAGTGGACCGTCCTCGACGGCCTCAACCACATCAAGGATCAGCTGGACGGAACGCTCTCCTACCGGTGGTCCTGCCGAATGGGGATCTGCGGCAGCTGCGGCATGACGGTCAACGGCGAACCGAAGCTGGCCTGCTCGACGTTCCTGACCGACTATGCGCCCGAATCGATTCGGGTCGAGCCCCTGCGGAACTTCCCGGTGATCCGCGACCTCGTCGTCGACATCAGCGACTTCATGTCCAAGCTGCCAAGGGTCAAGCCGTGGCTGATCCGCTCGGACGAGTCCGAGCCCGAGGAGGGTGCGTACCCGCAGACGCCGGAGGAGATGGAGGCGTACAAGCGGTACAGCATGTGCATCAACTGCATGCTCTGCTACTCGGCCTGCCCGGTGTACGCCCTCGAGCCCACCTTCCTCGGCCCCGCGGTGATCGCGCTGGGCCAGCGCTACAACCTGGACTCGCGGGACGAGGGCGCCGAAGACCGGCGTGATGTGCTCGCCTCCGCGGAGGGCGCCTGGGCCTGCACCTTCGTCGGCGAGTGCAGCGTGGCGTGCCCCAAGGGCGTCGACCCCGCAGGCGCCATCCAGCGCTACAAGCTGACCGCGGCGTCGAGGTCGCTGAAGGAGTTCCTGCTCCCGAGGGGTGCGCGATGAGTTCCGCGGGAACTGTGGCTGCGCGTCCATACCGACCGCCGGTGCCCCGGCTGTGGTGGCTGCGGCGCAGGTCGTACCTCCTGTTCATGCTGCGCGAGCTGTCGTGCCTGTTCGTGGCGTGGTTCGTCGTGTTCGCGCTCACGCTGGTGGTGGCGGTCGGCGACAGCCCTGGCGCCTACCGGGACTTCCTCGACTGGAGCGCGCGCCCCTGGGTGATCGCGCTCAACGTGATCGCGACGGCGTTCGTCCTGCTCCACGCCGTGACCTGGTTCAACTTGGCACCCAAGGCAATCGTGGTCCGGGTGGGGAAGCGGTCCGTTCCGCCTGCCGCGGTGCTCGCCGCGCACTACGCGCTGTGGGCCGCGTGCTCGGCGATCGCGGCGTGGGTGGTCCTGCGATGACGACCAGCAGGCGCGGAAGTCGCAGACCGACGGCGGAACCGCTGGCGTGGCTGGCGTTCAGCGCAGGCGGGATGGCCGCGGCCCTGCTGATCCCGGTCCTCATCCTGCTGTTCGGGGTCGCGATTCCGCTCGGCTGGGTCGCCGCCCCCGACTTCGCGCACCTGCACTCGGTGCTGCGCCACCCGATCACCGTCGTCGTGCTGGTCGGCCTCTGCGTCCTGGCGCTGTTCCACGCCGCGCACCGGCTCCGCTTCACCCTCTGGCACGGCCTGCGGCTCCAGAAGGCCAGGGGTGCGGTCACCGTGGCGTGCTACGGAGGCGCCGCGGTCGGGTCCGTCGTGGCCACATACCTGCTGATCAGGGGCTGAGGAGCCGCGCCCATCGCGGTCCCGGCCCGTGTACGTTTCGACCCTCTACGTAACGAATTGTCGGTTTCTTTCGACTTTCAGGTGTCGGCACCCCGAATCGAATCGGAGGACTGACATGATCGGAAACGGTTAGTTTCAACAAACAGGGGAGAAACGTATATGAACGGCAACACCTTTCGACGCATGGCGACCACGGCCGTCGTATCGGCCGGCATCGCGGGGGGCCTTGTCGCGGGCACCGGTCTGGCAGCGGCGCAGACGGTGGAAGTACCCATGAGCACCTGCTTCGGCCTGAGCCCGTACATTGTCGACCAGCCCTACATCGCCAGCCGGGCGTTCTTCTATCAGGACGGGCCGGGCACCGGCACCGTCACCCTCGCCGACGTGTCGAGCGTGGTGGGGTTCTTCACGACGCCGTACCTGTCGGACGCCCGGCTCGACTGGCGCAACAAGACGACCGGGGCCACCGGCACGCTCACCGCCACCACGCCGATCGCGCTCGGCAACGCGGTCAACCTCCGGATGAACAGCGGCCCCGGCGAGGTCGAGATCACCAGGAGCGCCGTCAACCGGAATGCGCTGTGGGCCATCCCGACCACGTCCTGCACCGGTACGGTGCGCGTCAACTGATCCGCGTGAGCGCATGACAAAGGCGCCGGACCCGATTCGACGGGTCCGGCGCCTTCTCTGTCACGTTCGGGTCAGACGGTGAAGCCGAGCGCCCGCAGCTGCTCGCGGCCGTCCTCGGTGATCTTGTCCGGGCCCCACGGCGGCATCCAGACCCAGTTGATCTTCAGGTCGTTCACGAGGCCGCTCTTGACCAGCGCGCCTCGTGCCTGCTCCTCGATCACATCGGTCAGCGGGCAGGCGGCGGAGGTCAGCGTCATGTCCACGGTGGCGACGTCCTCGTCGTCCACGGCGATGCCGTAGACCAGCCCGAGGTCGACCACGTTGATCCCGAGCTCGGGGTCGACGACGTCGCGCATCGCCTCCTCGAGCTCGTCGATCACGGCCTGCTGCTCGGGCGTCAACTCGAGCACGGCCTGCTCATCGGCGGCGGGCGCGGACTCCTGCACGGCCTGGTCCTCAGTGGCCTCGGCGCTTGCCTGGGTCTCGGTCATGATGACGATCCTCCGGTCTGAACCGGCACCGCGGTGCCGATGACATTCTTCGTGGGCGCAGCGTCGGCGCCGTCGACTATTTGAACAACGGCATCCTTGAATGCCATCCATCCCAGCAACGCGCACTTCACGCGGGCCGGGTACTTCGAGACGCCCGCGAACGCGATCCCGTCGCCGAGCACGTCTTCGTCGCCCTCGATGTTGCCGCGGCTGGTGATCATCGCGTCGAACGCGTCGACCGTCGCGATCGCCTCCGGCACGCTCAACCCGACGACCTGGTCGGTGAGCACCGAGGTCGAGGCCTGGCTGATCGAGCAGCCCTGCCCGTCGTACGAGATGTCGCCAACCCGGCCGTCGTCGGTCAGCGCCACCCGCAGCGTCACCTCGTCGCCACAGGTCGGGTTCACGTGATGTACCTCGGCACCGAACGGCTCCCGGAGCCCCCGCCCGTGCGGGTGCTTGTAGTGATCGAGGATCACTTCCTGGTACATCTGCTCCATACGCATGTCAGGACGCCCCGTCGATCGGTGCGGACTCCGGCACGTCGACGACCGGCTCGCTGGCAGGAGTCACCCCGAAGAAGTCCTGCGCGCGACGGATGGCCGCCGCCAGGGCGTGCACCTCGTCGGTGGTGTTGTAGAGGGCAAACGACGCGCGGGCAGTCGCCGCGACCCCGAAGTGCCGGTGCAACGGCCAGGCGCAGTGGTGCCCGACCCGGATCGCGATGCCCTCGTCGTCGAGGATCTGGCCGAGGTCGTGCGCGTGGATGCCGTCCACCACGAAGGACACCGCGCCGCCGCGGTTCACCGCGGTGGTCGGACCGATGATCCGCACGCCGTCGATGGCACCGAGTTGTTCAAGTGCCAGCGCCGTCAGCTCGTGCTCGTGCGCGGCGACGGAGTCCATGCCGAGCTCGTTCAGGTAGTGCACGGCCGCACCGAGCGCGACGACCTGCGAGGTCATCGGCACGCCCGCCTCGAAACGCTGCGGCGGGGCGGCGTAGGTGGTCGCCTCCATCGTGACGGTCTCGATCATCGAGCCGCCGGTGATGAACGGCGGCATCGACGCGAGCAGCTCGCGCTTACCGTAGAGCACACCGACGCCCGACGGGCCGAGCATCTTGTGCCCGGAGAACGCCGCGTAGTCCACGTCGAGCGCGTGGAAGTCGACCGGCATGTGCGGCACCGACTGGCACGCGTCCAGAACAACCAGCGCGCCGACCGCCCTGGCCCGGCGGACGAGCTCGGCCACCGGCGCCACGGCGCCCGTCACGTTCGACTGGTGGGTGAAGGAGACCACCTTCACCGCGTCGGTCAGCTCCAGCGACTCCAGGTCGATGCGGCCGTCCTCGGTCACCCCGTACCAGCGCAGCGTCGCACCGGTCCGCCTGGCCAGCTCCTGCCACGGCACCAGGTTCGCGTGGTGCTCGAGCTCGGTGATCACGATCTCGTCACCAGGGCGCAGGTGCCGCTCGAATCGCTCGTCGCCGAGCACATACGTCACCAGGTTGAGCGCCTCGGTGGCGTTCTTGGTGAACGTCAGCTCGTCGGCGTCGGCCCCCACGAAGTCGGCGATCGCCGCGCGCGCACCCTCGTACGCGTCGGTCGCCTCCTCCGCGAGCTGGTGCGCCCCGCGGTGCACGGCCGCATTACAGGTGGTGAGGAACTCCCGTTCGGCATCGAGCACCTGGACGGGACGCTGCGAGGTCGCCCCGGAATCCAGGTACACCAACGGTTTACCGTCGCGCACCGTACGGCCGAGGATCGGGAAGTCCTTCCGGATCCTGGTGATGTCGAGTTCCTTCACCGAGGTGGTCATGGAACTAGGCTCCTGTCGCTGCAGCCTGCGTGAACCGGACGTAGCCGTTCTCCTCGAGCTCGTCGGCGAGCTCGGCGCCGCCGGACTCGACGATCTGGCCGCCGACGAAGACGTGCACGAACTCCGGGCGGATGTACCGCAGGATGCGGGTGTAGTGCGTGATCAGCAGGACGCCGCCGTGCTCGCGCTCCTTGTAGCGGTTGACGCCCTCGGACACGATGCGCAGCGCGTCGACGTCGAGGCCGGAGTCGGTCTCGTCGAGGATCGCGATCTTCGGCTTGAGCAGGCCCAGCTGCAGGATCTCGTGACGCTTCTTCTCGCCGCCGGAGAAGCCCTCGTTGACGCTGCGCTCGCTGAACGACGGATCGATCTCGAGCTCGGTCAGGGACTCCTTGACCTCCTTGACCCAGTGGCGGAGCTTGGGGGCCTCGCCGCGGACCGCGGTCGCGGCGGTGCGGAGGAAGTTCGACATCGAGACGCCGGGCACCTCGACCGGGTACTGCATGGCGAGGAACAGGCCGGCGCGGGCCCGCTCGTCGACGCTCATCTCGAGCACGTTCTCGCCGTTGAGGGTGATGCTGCCGGAGGTCACCTCATACTTGGGGTGGCCGGCGATGGCGTACGACAGGGTCGACTTGCCGGAGCCGTTGGGGCCCATGATCGCGTGGGTCTCCCCCGAGCGGACCGTGAGGTTCACGCCCTTGAGGATGTTGATCGGCTCGGCGTTCTCGTCGGTGGTCGCGACGTTGACGTGCAGATCCTTGATTTCGAGAACGGAGTTTTCAGCGGTAGTCATTCAATGTTCCTTAGAGAAGTGTGTTGTCGGCGGCGATCTCAGACGCCGACCGCGGCGAGCTCGACCTCGATGGCGGCTTCGAGGCGCTCGCGCACCTCCGGGACGGCAATGCGGTTGATGATCTCGTGGAAGAACCCGCGGACCACCAGGCGACGGGCCTGGTCCTCCGGGATGCCCCGCGACCGCAGGTAGAACAGCTGCTCGTCGTCGAACCGGCCGGTGGCGCTGGCGTGGCCCGCGCCGACGATCTCGCCGGTCTCGATCTCGAGGTTCGGCACCGAGTCGGCGCGAGCGCCGTCGGTGAGCACCAGGTTCCTGTTGAGCTCGAAGGTGTCGGTGCCCTCGGCCTCGGCGCGGATGAGCACGTCGCCAACCCACACGGTGTGCGCGTCCGGCTTGCCGGAGTGCGGATCGCCCTGCAGCGCGCCCTTGTAGACGACGTTCGACTTGCAGTGCGGCTGCGAGTGATCCACCAGCAGGCGCTGCTCGAAGAACTGGCCGGCATCGGCGAAGTACAGGCCGAGCAGCTCGGCGTCGCCGCCGGGCCCGTCGTACTTCACGATCGGGGTCAGTCGCACCAGGTCGCCGCCGAGGCTCACCGAGGTGTAGCGGAGCACGGCGTCGCGGCCGAGCCGCGAGTGGTGCGCCGCGACGTGCACGGCGTCGTCGGCCCAGTCCTGCACCGCGACCACGGTCAGCTTGGCACTGTCGCCGAGGACGAACTCGACGTTCTCCGCGTACGTGCCGCTGCCGCGCTGGTCGAGCACGACCGTCGCCTGCGCGAACGCCTCGAGCCGGATCTGGATGTGGCCGTAGGCGACCTGCTCGGCGCCGGGACCGGTGACCACGATGTTGATCGCGTCGGCGGGCTCCTGCTCCTTGCCGACCGTCACGACGGTGGCCGACTCGAAGCTCGAGTACGCCTGCGCGGCGACGCGGTCGGCGGGCACACCGGCCTGGCCGAGACGGGCGTCGTCGCGGCCGACGGTCTCGACGCTGACGCCGTCGCCCGCCTGCACCTCGACGGTCGCGGCGCCGGTGCGGGCCGCCGTGCCGTCGTGCAGGCCGCGCAGCCTGCGCAGCGGCGTGAAGCGCCACGCCTCGTCGCGTCCCGCGGGGACCTCGAAGGCGTTGACGTCGAATGAGGTGAACACCTCGCCCTTGTTGGTGGCGGGCACGATGTTCTCACCGGCGACGGCGGCCTTGACCCCGGTCGTCGCCTCGTTTGCGTTGGCCACTAACCCACGGCCCCTTCCATCTGCAGTTCGATCAGGCGGTTGAGCTCGAGGGCGTATTCCATCGGCAGCTCCTTGGCGATGGGCTCGACGAACCCGCGCACCACCATTGCCATTGCCTCGTCCTCGGTGAGGCCGCGGCTCATCAGGTAGAACAACTGGTCTTCGCTGACCTTCGACACGGTCGCCTCGTGACCCATCGACACGTCGTCCTCGCGGATGTCCACGTAGGGGTAGGTGTCGGAACGGCTGATCTGGTCGACCAGCAGGGCGTCACACTTGACGGTCGACTTCGAGCCGTGCGCTCCCTTGTTGACCTGGACCAGGCCACGGTAGGAGGCGCGGCCGCCGCCGCGCGCCACCGACTTGCTGACGATGGTCGAGGAGGTGTGCGGCGCCAGGTGCAGCATCTTCGCGCCGGTGTCCTGGTGCTGGCCCTCGCCGGCGAACGCGACCGAGAGGACCTCGCCGCGCGCGTGCTCGCCCATCATCCACACGGCCGGGTACTTCATGGTGACCTTGGAGCCGATGTTGCCGTCGATCCACTCCATCGAGCCGCCCGCGTCCACCTTGGTGCGCTTGGTCACCAGGTTGTAGACGTTGTTCGACCAGTTCTGGATGGTCGTGTAGCGGCAGTGGCCGCCCTTCTTCACGATGATCTCCACGACCGCGGAGTGCAGCGAGTCGGACTTGTAGATCGGCGCGGTGCAACCCTCGACGTAGTGCACCGAGGCGCCCTCGTCGACGATGATCAGGGTGCGCTCGAACTGACCCATGTTCTCGGTGTTGATCCGGAAGTATGCCTGCAGCGGGATGTCCACGTGCACGCCCGGCGGCACGTAGATGAAGGAGCCGCCCGACCAGACCGCGGTGTTGAGCGCGGAGAACTTGTTGTCGCCCGCGGGGATCACGGAGCCGAAGTACTCCTTGAACAGCTCCGGGTGCTGCTTGAGCCCGGTGTCCGTGTCGAGGAAGATCACGCCCTGCTTCTCGAGATCCTCACGGATCGAGTGGTAGACGACCTCGGACTCGTACTGCGCGGCGACACCGGCGACCAGGCGCTGCTTCTCCGCCTCCGGGATGCCGAGCTTGTCGTAGGTGTTCTTGATGTCCTCGGGCAGGTCCTCCCAGGACTCCGCCTGCTTCTCGCTGGACCGCACGAAGTACTTGATGTTGTCGAAGTGGATGCCCTCGAGGTTGGAGCCCCAGTGCGGCATCGGCTTCTTGTCGAAGGTCTTGAGCGCCTTGAGCCGGATGTCGAGCATCCACTCGGGCTCGCTCTTCTTCGCGGAGATGTCCCGCACGACGGCCTCGGACAGCCCGCGCTGCGCGCTGGCGCCCGCGACGTCGGAATCAGACCAGCCGTAGCCGTAATGGCCGAGCGAGGCGATGGCCTCGTCCTGCGTCAGTGCGGGCGACTTCTCCGTGCTGCCGGCTGCCTGATCTTGGGTGACTGTCATGCGAGCTCCTTCCGGAGTCTTGTTGCGTACCGGTGCGGGCTGGGCATCGGCGTGGGTGGTGCTTACTTCGGGGATGCGTCTGACGAGCGAGGCTCGTCTGGTGGGGCTATCGGTATGTGGGTGGTGCAGGCGCAGTCACCGTTGGCGATGGTCGCCAGGCGCTGCACGTGGGTGCCGAGCAACTCGGCGAAGGCCTGCGTCTCCGCCTCGCACAGCTCGGGGAACTCCGAGGCGACGTGCGAGACCGGGCAGTGGTGCTGGCAGATCTGGACGCCGTTGCCCACCGGCCGGGTGGTGGCCGCGAAACCCGCCGAGGTGAACGCATCCGCGATGGCGTCGGCGGTGTCAACCACCTCGCCTGGGGTGTGCGGTGCGACGGGATCGATGTCGGCGACGATCGTCTGGACCCGGCGCCGCGCGAACTCCACGATCGCCTCCTCACCGCCGACCTCGCGGAGGTGCCGCATGGCCGCACCGGCGAGATCGTCGTAGGAGTGACCGAGACGCGAACGGCCGGCGGCAGTCAGCTGGAACTGCTTCGCCGGGCGACCGCGGCCCTTGTGCTGCCAGCTCGCGGCGTTCGAGGAACGTGCCTCGCCCGCGTCGATCAGCGCCTCGAGGTGACGTCGGACACCCGCGGCGCTCAGACCGAGCTTCGCGCCGACCTCGGGGGCCGTGATCGGGCCCTGCTCGAGGAGAAGCTGGACGACGGCGGCCCTGGTGTGCCCGTCATGGCCCACCACGGTCGCGGTCGGGGCACCACTGAGTGCAGGCGAAACAGGTGCATGACCTGCGCCTTCACTTCGCGCGTCCCGAGCCGGTGCCGATTTCACAACACAAGTGTGACGGAATTATCGGAGCTGGTCCACCAAGGGTGCCCTGTATTACACCGCTACGCTTCCCCATGTGCCGCAGTCCCACGACGCACCGGACTCCGGTGACACCCCCAGCGCCGGCCCGGCGACCCGACTCCGCGAACGGGCTGTGACGCTCGCCAAGCGAGGGCTGGGCGTCGACGGCCCGCACCACGGCTTCGAGGTGTCGAGCCTGCACGGCGACGAGGCCGAGGCCCCCGGACTCAACAAGCGCGAGACCGGTCAGCTCCGCGGGATCAGGCGTTTCGGTGCGACCGGGGCCGTCCTGATGGCGATCGGCGCGCTCGGGGCAGGCGCGCAGCCGGTGCTGCAGAACCCGGTCCAGGGCCTGCGGATCCTCGGACTGCCCGCGCGCCTCGGCGCGACCGCGCTCACGCTCACCATGACCGGCAGCGTGATGGTGGTGCTCGCGTGGCTGCTGCTCGGCAGGTTCGCGATCGGCCGGTACCGGGGGGAGGGCACCGCGCCCCGACGGCTGACCCGCTCCCAGCTGGACCGCACCCTGCTGCTCTGGGTGATCCCGCTCACGGTCGCACCGCCGATGTTCAGCAAGGACGTCTACTCGTACCTCGCGCAGAGCGAGATCACCGCGCGCGGACTCGACCCGTATGCGATCGGGCCTGCACAGGCCCTCGGCGTCGACCACGTCCTGACCAGGACCGTGCCGACCATCTGGCGTGACACACCAGCGCCCTACGGACCGCTGTTCCTCTGGATCGGTCGCGGCATCTCCGCCCTCACCGGCGAGAACATCGTCGCGGGCATCTTCCTGCACCGGTTGCTCGCGCTCGTTGGCGTCGCGCTGATCGTCTGGGCGCTGCCCCGGCTGGCGCGCCGGTGCGGCGTCGCGAGCGTGACCGCGCTCTGGCTCGGCGCCGCCAACCCGCTGCTGCTGTTCCACCTGGTCGCCGGGATCCACAACGAGGCACTGATGCTCGGCCTGATGCTGGCGGGTATGGAACTGGCGCTGCGCGCCGTCGAGAGCGCCGACCCGATCCGCTTCGACCCCCGCGGCGCCACCGCAGGCGGCAGGAACCTGATCTATCTGCTGGCCGGGTCGGGCCTGATCGCGCTGTCCGCGACAGTCAAGATCCCGTCGCTGCTGGCGCTCGGGTTCATCGGCATGGCCCTGGCGCGGCGCTGGGGCGGCACCGTCCGATCCGTGCTGGCGGCCGCCGGGCTGCTGATGGCGGTGACCGCGGTGGTCATCCTCGTGGTGAGCCTGGCCAGCGGCCTCGGCTTCGGCTGGCTCTCCCCCGGCACCCTCGGCACCGCGAACGAGGTGCGGAGCTGGATGTCGCTGCCGACGCTGCTCGGACTCGGCACCGGCCTGGCCGGGGTGTTCCTCGGACTCGGCGACCACACCACCGCCGTCCTCAACCTGACCCGGCCGATCGCCTCGCTCGCGGCGGCCTTCGTCGCGCTACGCATGCTCGTCGCCGTTCTCGTCGGGCGGGTGCACCCGGTGGGCGCGCTCGGTGTCTCCCTCGGCGTCCTGGTGCTGCTCTTCCCCGTGGTCCAGCCGTGGTACCTGCTGTGGGCGGTGATCCCACTGGCCGCATGGGCGACCCGGCCGGTCTTCCGCATCCCGGCCATCGTCTTCTCGTCGGCGGTGAGTCTGATCGTGATGCCCAACGGCGGCGAGTACCAGCCGTTCATGATCGTCCAGGCCGCCGTCGCCACCATCCTCGTGGTGGGACTGGCGATGTTCCTCACTCGCGACCGGCTGCCGTGGCGGGCCGGGACCGGGGCACCGAACGGCAGTGGATCGGCCGCCGAATACGCTGGGGCCCCGTGAGCTCTTCCGCGTCCGACACGGCGCATCCGGTTCTTCGGCTCGACGGCGTGGTCAAGTCCTTCGGCAGCGTCACGGCCGTCGACGGCCTCGATCTGTCCCTGCACCGCGGCGAGGTGCTGGCGTTGCTCGGCCCCAACGGCGCAGGCAAGACCACCACTGTGGAGATGTGTGAGGGCTTCCTCAGCCCCGACAGCGGCACCGTGCGCGTCTTCGGCCTCGACCCGATCGCGGATTCCGGAGCGGTCCGGGCCCGCGTCGGCGTCATGCTGCAGGGCGGCGGCGCCTACCCGGGGTCAAGGGCGGGCGAGATGCTGGACCTGGTGGCCGCGTACTCGGCCGACCCCCTCGACCCGGCGTGGCTGCTGCGGACCCTCGGCCTCACCGACGCCGCCCGCACCCCCTACCGCCGGCTCTCTGGCGGCCAGCAGCAGCGCCTCGCGCTTGCCTGCGCGCTCGTCGGCAGACCCGAGCTGGTGTTCCTGGACGAACCGACCGCGGGTCTCGACGCCCAGGCCAGGCTGCTGGTCTGGGAACTCATCGACGCGCTGCGCAGGGACGGCGTCGCGGTGCTGCTGACCACGCACCTGATGGACGAGGCGGAGGCACTTGCCGACCGCCTGATCATCATCGACCACGGCCGGATCGTCGCCGAGGGCACGCCGACGGAGCTGACGCGACACGGATCGGCCGGACAGCTCCGGTTCCTCGCGCCCGAGAGCCTCGACCTGAGCGGGCTGCGCGCCGCGCTGCCCACCGGTTTCACCCCACGGGAGGTCTCCCCCGGCTCGTATCTGGTCGAGGGTGTCGTCGACCCGAAGGTGCTGGCGACGGTGACCGCGTGGTGCGCCGAGCTCGACGTGCTCGCCACCGAACTGCGGGTCGATCAGCGCAGGCTCGAGGACGTCTTCCTCGACCTCACGGGACGGGATCTGAGGGGATGAACGTGCAAGACCGGCTCGCCGACAACAGGTTCGAGGCGGGGACCTTCACCCCCGACCCGAGGCCGAGTGCCGCGCTGCCCATGCTGGCGGCCCAGACCCGGCTCGAGCTCACGCTGCTGCTGCGCAACGGTGAGCAACTGCTGCTCACCATGTTCATCCCGATCACCCTCCTGATCGGGCTGTGCCTGCTGCCGGTCGGCGACCTCGGCGACCCCCGGGTCGACACGGTGCTGCCCGCCGTGATGATGGTGGCGATCATGTCCACCGCGTTCACCGGGCAGGCCATCGCTGTCGGTTTCGACCGGCGCTACGGCGCGCTCAAGCGGCTCGGTGCGACCCCGCTGCCGCGCTGGGGAATCATCGCGGGCAAGAGCGCCGCGGTCATCATCGTGGTCGCGATGCAGTCGGTCTTGCTCGGCGGCATCGCCTACGCGCTCGGCTGGCGGCCCGAGCCGACCGGCCTGCTGCTCGGCGCGCTGATCATCGCGCTGGGAACCGTCACGTTCGCCTCATTGGGGCTGTTGCTCGGCGGCACCCTCCGGGCGGAGATCGTGCTCGCGCTGGCGAACGTCCTCTGGTTCGTGATGGCGGGCATCGGCTCGGTCGTGTTCGCCGAGGACATCCCGGGACCGTTGCACACGGCCGCCCGGATGATCCCCTCCGGCGCCCTCGCCGAGGCCCTGCAGCAGGCGATCGGCGGGTCGATCGATCTGTTCGCGGTCGCGGTGCTCGTGGCCTGGGGTTCGGTCGCGGCATGGCTCGCGACCAGGCTGTTCAAGTTCACCTGATACGGATCAGTTCCAAAACGTATTCATTTCCGTCAAAAACCGGCAGTATGCGGAGCCGTGCCGAAAACACTCCGCGCCCTCGCCTCCCTGGCCGCCGTCTCCGCGATCACCCTCGGCGGCGGACTCGCCTCCGCACAGCCCGCGTGGGGCCCGCTCGCACCGCCCAACCCGTTCCTCGGGCCGACGGGCACCGCGACGATGCACGGCGACGCGGGATCCTCGGACGCGACGCCGCTGGCAGGCCCAGGCGCCGAAGCGGTCGGCGTGACCTCGTACCCCCTCCTCGCCGCGTGCCCGACCGTGCTGCAGGGCTCCGACGGACTGGTGGTCGCGCTCTGCACCTCCGTGCTGGGCCAGGACCCGACGGTGCACCTGATCGATCCGGCCGCCCCCGCGGTCCCGGTTGGCGGCTCGCTCGCCCAGCTCAAGCTGGCAAAGGGCAGCCTGCTCGGCGGGGTGTACGCATTCCTGGACAACCAGAACCGGCTCGTCGCCGTCGACGGTGAGCGCAAGCTCCGGCGGGTCGGCCACACGAACAACACGCTGTTCATCGACTCCACCGTCGACCTGTCCGGGGCCATCCCCGACGGCGACGCGGTGACCGGGCTGACCCCGGACTGGCAGGGCAACGTCTGGTTCGCGACCGGCGGCGGTGTGATCGGCTCCGTCGACGCGGCCGGGGTCGCCAGGACCGTCGCGGTCCCGGCAGGCGAGCAGGTGCAGAACAGCATCTCCACCTCCCCGGCAGGCACCTCGGTGGCCACCACCCACGCCCTGTACCAGCTGAGCCTCGCCGCGGACGGCACCCCGAAGATCGACTGGCGCCGCACGTACGACCGGGGGTCGGCCCGCAAGCCGGGCCAGCTGAGCTGGGGCACCGGGTCCACGCCGACCTACTTCGGCCCTACAAGCGGCTACGAGTACGTCGCGATCGTGGACAGCGCCGACACCCGGGTGAACCTGCTGGTGCACCGCACCGACACGGGCCAGGAGGTCTGCAAGATCCCCGTGCTCGGCTCGGGCGGACCCGGCAGCGAGAACTCCCCGATCGGCGTCGGCAACTCGGTCTTCGTCGCGAGCACCTACGGCTACCCCTACCCGAAGGTGCCCGAGGGCGCCGGACCGGCCGTGCCCGCGTCCGCACCGTTCACCGGCGGCATGACGCGCGTCGACCTCGACGGCGCCGGCTGCCATCAGGTGTGGGACAACACGCTGCGCAGCTCAGCGGTGCCGCACCTGTCGACCGCGGACGGCCACCTCTACACCGTGCTGCGGGACGGCACCGGCGGACCCCTCGACGGCTACGCGTTCGCCGTCGTCGACCCGAACACCGGCTCGATCCTGCGCCGCACCGGACTTCCCGGCACCACGGCGAACGACACCCTGCAGATGTCGGCGCTCATCACCGCGCAGGGCGACTACCTGCAGGGCACGATCACCGGCATCCTCAAGGTCGGGGCGAACGGCTCCGGCAGCCTCGGCAGTTCGGGGAGTTCCGGCAGCTGAGGCCCGCCGGGCGCGGCCAGACCCAACGACGCTCTGTAGTTGACGGGCATCTACCATCGGGGGCGTGCTGTATCGAGGGTTCCTGAGCCTGGTCAACCGTCTGCCGCTCCCCTCTTTGGCGGTGCAGAAATGGATCGCCGTCGCGGTGATCCTGACCCAGGGCGGTATCGCCGTGACCGGCGCCGTCGTCCGGGTGACCGCGTCCGGCCTCGGCTGCACCACCTGGCCGCAGTGCCACCCCGGCAGCTTCGTGCCCACCGGGACGGCGACCGCACCGTGGTTCCACCAGGCCATCGAGTTCGGCAATCGGCTGCTGACGTTCCTGGTGGTGGCGACGGCCGCGGCCGTCGTGCTCGCGGTGACCCGCGCCGCGCGCCGCCGCGAGGTGCTCGCCTACGCCTGGCTGATGCCGCTCTCGACGGTCGCGCAGGCGGTGATCGGCGGCATCACCGTCCTGACCGGTCTGCTCTGGTGGACCGTCGCGGTGCACCTACTGGTGTCGATGGCGATGGTCTGGCTGTCGGTGATCCTGTACCACAAGATCGACCAGCCCGACGACGGCGTCGAGGTGATCACCGTGCCGAAGCAGCTGCGCTGGCTCACCGCGCTGTCCGGCGTCGCGCTGGCCGGGACGCTGGTCGCGGGCACCATGGTGACGGGCGCGGGCCCGCACGCGGGCGACAAGAACCCCGAGCGCACGGTCGAGCGGCTCGACCTCGACATCACCAATCTGGTGCACCTGCACGCCGAACTGCTGGTCGCCTACCTCGCCCTGCTGGTGGGGCTCGGGTTCGGGCTGTACGCGGTCGGCGCGAGGGCCGCGGTGACCCTTCGACTCAAGGTCGTCGTGGCCGTGGTTGTGGCGCAGGCCTGCGTCGGCCTGGTCCAGTTCTGGACCCATGTCCCCGCCGTCCTGGTGACGGTGCACGTCGCGCTGGCGGGTGCCTGCACGGCCGCGACCGCCGCTCTCTACGCCGCGGGCCGGGTCCGCGAGCTCGCCCCGGTCGAGCGGGAGCCACTGAAGTCGAGATCCCGCTGAACACGGCCGAAGGAGCGATGAAGCGAGGAACAACGGGCCCGTTGTAGGTCACGACGGGAGGCAGTCTCGCGGGTACCGTCAATCCGCATGACCGCATCCAGAAGAGTCAGACGCGTCCTTGTCACCGGAGCTTTGTCCCTCTCGACCGTCGGTTTGCTGGCGGTGGGTCCTGCGGCAGCTGCGCCGAGCACCATTCCGTTCCAGGTCAGTCCCTTTATCCCGCTGGTCGAGCTGCCCACTCCCAGACTGGCCGCGACAGTGGGCGAACAACCGGGCGTCGCTACTTTGAGTGTGCTCAGGACTCCCGAATCCGGAAACCCTCACAGCGCGGTTGTCCACTGGGTCAGTCTCGCCACCGGCGCATCAGGGTCCGCGTCGTTTCCGACATTGAACGCCGCGCCCGTGACCATCCATCCGGGCGCAGGTCAGGTAGTTGCCTTCGTCGACCCGCAGGCGATCGCGACGCCAGGCTTCGGGACCTTCTTCGTTCCCTGATTCGCTAGGTCTGCCCGACAGACCCCCGACGACAACGCGGGCGCCCCGGTCATGTGACCGGGGCGCCCGCATTCGTTTGTGTCTGGCTCAGCCCAGGCCGTTGCGCGCCTTCGGGAAGCGCGTCTGGTTCGCCACCCAGCCGGCCATCTTCCGCCAGTGCCCGACACGCGGGGTGGCGATGCTGGTGATGGAGCGCTCCCACTCGGCGGCGGTCACGTTGTCGACCGCGGCCACCACGGCGTTCGCGGTCGCGAGGTCGTCGACCACCTGATCGCCGAGGACGCCGTCGGCGCCGACGAGGGTGATGCGCACGCCGTCGAGACCGACCGGCTGGATCACCGCCGAGGCCGATCCGCCGTGCTCGGCGACGAACTTCTTCACCGCGGCGAGGGTCCGCGGCGGCAGCGATACGGCCGGAGCGCTCGCGCCGGAGTCCTGGGTGTCCACAGTCATGGCGTCAGAATACTGGAGAGTAGAAATAGGGTCATGCGCGCAATCACCGTGACCGAGTTCGGCGGCCCCGAGGTACTCCGAATGTCCGAGATCCCCGACCCGGTACCGGGCGATGCCGATCTGCTGGTCCGCACGGACGCGATCGGTGTGAACTACATCGACACCTACTACCGGACCGGCGCCTATGCCGTCGAGCTGCCGTACGTCCCCGGGCTCGAGGGCAGCGGCGTCGTCGAGGCCGTCGGCTCCGACGTCGCAGGAGTCCGCGTCGGCGACCGGGTGGCGTGGTCCTCCGCACCGGGCAGCTATGCGGAGAAGGTCGTGGTGCCCGCCGCGGTGGCGGTGCCGGTGCCCGACGGCGTCGACGCCCCCGTCGCCGCCTCGGTGCTCCTGCAGGGCATGACCGCGCACTACCTGATGAACTCGGTCTACTACGTCGAGCCCGGCGACACCGTGCTGGTGCACGCGGGCGCCGGCGGGGTCGGCCTGGTGCTGACGCAGCTCGCGGTCGCGCGGGGCGCTCGCGTGATCACCACCGTGTCCTCGGACGAGAAGGAGCTGCTGTCCCGGGAGGCAGGCGCCGCGGAGGTGCTGCGCTACACCGACGACCTCGCGGAGCGGGTCAGGGCGCTCACCGACGGCGAGGGCGTGGCCGCGGCGTTCGACGGTGTCGGCGCGGACACCTTCGAGGCCAGCCTCGCGTCGGTCCGGATCCGGGGCACCGTCGCGCTGTTCGGGGCGGCCAGCGGACCGGTGCCGCCATTCGATCCGCAGCGGCTCAACCCGGCAGGCTCGCTGTTCCTGACCCGCCCGACCCTTGCGCACTACACCCGCGACCGCGACGAACTGTTGTGGCGCTCGGGCGAGGTGTTCGAGGCGATCCGGGACGGCTCCGTGAAGATCCGGGTCGGCGCGCAGTACCCGCTCGATCAGGCCGAGCAGGCGCACGACGACCTGCAGGGCCGCCGCACCACCGGGTCGATCGTGCTGGTCCCCTAGCCTCGGGCCAGGAAGGCCACGAGGGTTTCGGCCAGCGCCCGACGCGCGACATCGAGTTCCGACGTGAAGCCGAGCTGGCGCTCGCTGCTCAGGCCTCGCACGGCCGCCGGGAGCAGGCAGCGCACCTGGTACAGCTTGGCCGGATCGAGGTCGAGGCCCTCCATCAAATAGTCGAAGCCCTGAATCCAGTCGTGCTCCCGGGCTGCGAGGGCCGCCGCCGTCCTCGGGTACTCGGCGGCTATGTCCGAGCGTCGCGGGGGCAGCAGGGTGCGCAGCGCGGTGAGCGCCCGCCCCTCGGTGGTGTCGAGGTAGGTCCACACGGAGTCGATGGCTCCCACGACACGCTCGCGCAGCGAGCCGGTCCTTGCGGGCCACGGACCAGGGAGCTCGGCCCAGCTGCGAGCGTGGATCTCGGTGACGACGGCGACCCACAGGCCGTCCAGGTCCCCGAACTGGTGCTGGACCGTGCCCCAGGTGACGCCTGCCTCCTTGGCGACACGATTCGCGGAGACCGGCTCGCTGCCACTGTCGGCCAGGCAGGCGATGGCCACGTCGAGCAACCGCGCCCTGGTCTCCAGGCCGCGCTTGTTCAGCCGCGTCCCTGCGGCCGACAGCGTGACCTGGGACGGAACCGCCACCCGCCACTGCTCCAGCGCACGGGCCGCCTGGGGAGACTCGCTCGTCATGACCCGGTCCGTCCTACGTGAAGGGTGCGCGCGAGACCGGGATCGACGCTCCCGGTCTCGCGCGCAGTTTACCGGCGGCCGCTCAGGCGAACCGTCCCGCGTTCGCCGCGACCGCCCTGCGCAGCGGCGGCCGATCGGCGCGGTAGGCCGCCACGACGGGCGCGAGTTCCTGGGGACTCGCCCCGTGCATGATGACCGAGTGCACGCCCAGGTCGAACTGCCTGGAGATGGTCTTCGCACAGTCCTCGGGCGATCCCGAGGCCGCCGAGGCCAGCCATTCGGCCGGCATCATGGCGTCGAGCTGCTCCAGGGTCTCGACCGATGCACTGGCGTCGATGGGACCAACGGCGGCCGCGTTCGTGAACAGCTCGGTCTGGCGGATCCGCTCCCACACGGCGGGGTCCCACCCGTTGGCGCGGATCAGGACGTCGGCATAGGCCTGCAGGTAGGTCACGAGCCGCCCGGCCCGGCGGCGCAGGCGGTCCTCCTCCGCCAGGGTGTCGCTGACCGTCGCGAGACAGGCCCAGATGCGGACGCTGTCGGGGTCCTTGCCCGCCCGCTCGGCACCGCGACGCACGGCCTCGACCGACGCGACCGTCGCCTCGTCCGAGAAGAAGGTGTGCAGGATGACGTAGTCGCAGATCTCGCCCGCGAGTTCCATCGTCTTGGGGCCGACCGCGACCATGCCGATCGGCGGCGCGTCCGCCAACCCGTTCAGGTGGCGCAGCACCGGCCACTTCCCCGCGGGCCCGTCGTGATTCAGGATCGTCTCGCCGTCCCACAGCCGACGCAGGATGCCGATGAAGTCGCGCAGCCGGGCCTCGGTCACCACGGAAAGGCCGACGGCCTGCCAGTAGGCGGCCATCCCCCGGCCGAACGCCATGGAGAAGCGCCCCTCGGTCAGCGCGTGCATCGTCGATCCGATGGTCGCGGTGACGGTGGGATGCCGGGTGTGGTGGTTGGTCGACGGGGCGATGCCCAGGCTGGTCGTGGCACCCGCCACCGCGCCGGAGAGGACCCCCGCGTCCTTGACCGTGAACCGCTCGCCGATGTGGCAGGAGCCCAGACCGAGCTCCTCCGCCGCGCGGGCCTCGGGCAGGACCACCCGCGCGTCCGCCGGGTGCCGGGTCACGGCGTAGTAGCCGAGCTCGTTCAGTTGCTCGCTCACGGGGCCGCCACCTCCAGGCCGTCGAGGAGGCTCTCGAACAGCGGCCTGTGGTGCAGCAACGACTCGATGTCGTCGGGGCGTTCGGCCTCCCCGAAGTGGATGGCCCGCGCGCCGGTGCGCAGGAACAGGATTCCCCAGCTGACCGCGCTGTGGACGTGGTACCAGAGCAGGTCGCCGACCGGGGCGCCGGTGAGCTCGGTGTACCGGGCCACGATGTCCTCCTCGCGCATGAAGTCCGGCATGCCGGGCATGCCGAAGCGGGTGGTCATCGACTCGAAGACCCGGTGCGCGAAGATCAGCCAGGACAGGTCCAGCTCGCGCGGGCCGATGCTCGCCATCTCCCAGTCCAGGACGCCTACCGGCTCGAAGTCGACGTACATCACGTTGCCGAGACGGGCGTCACCCCAGGTCAGCACCGCCTCGGTCGTGTCTGGGAGGTTGGACTCGAGCCAGCTCAGGCCGCGCTCGATCAGCGGCGAGCGCTCGAGGTCGCGGACGGCGAACTCGTACCAGGCGCGGGTGCGCGCGAGGTTGCGTTGCAACGCGGTGGCGCCGGGGTATTTCGGGTCGAGGAAGGCGAAGGTCTCGTCCGCCGCGGGGATCGCGTGCAGGCCCGCGAGTGCCTTCACGGTGCTGTCCTGCAGGCGCCGCTGATCCTCTGGCGACGCGTCGAAGAGCCAGTTGCCGCCGAAGTTGTACGGCATCACGTCGGGCGGGACGACGCCTGCGAGGCGGTCCATCAGGAAGAACGGCGTACCCAGCACATCACCCGACGGCTCCATGAAACCCACCCGCGGTACGGGGACGTCACTCAGCTCGCCGATGATCCGCATCGTGTCGTACTGGTCCTGCAGCGCGTAGTTCTCGAGGACCGGGAAGTCCTGGGCCGACGGCACGACTCGGGCCACGTACTCGGCGGTGCGCTCCTCGCCGTCCTCCCGCCAGGACGCGTCGAAGACGAGGGTCTCGGAGGACATGCCGTTGGCGTCGATCCCGGAGTGCAGGGAGACGGTTGGCTCCGCCCCCACGGGGAGCTTCGTGGCCAGCCATCCGGCCAGGGCGGCCGGCACGGCGGTCATGTCCCGGCTCGTTCGCTGCATCTTCATGTCATCCGGCGGCTGGGCGTGCGTCACATTTCCTCCCGAGTGTTACCTGCGTTACATCGACGACGCCATCTTTCGGCCACGTGAGTGCAATTGTCAATGAACCCTCTCAAAGATTGACACCGCGCAGGGGCCTCACTATCTCCATACGACGTAAAGAGATGGGCCTTTACGGCGTATAGAAGCCGTTGCCAGAGAGAGTATTTGCAGTTCAGAGCGATTCCGTTCGCTCGATCGCGCCGCAGCGGCGGACGCCCGCCACCGACGTCCAGAGCAGGTGCGAGCAGGTGGACCTGTACGACAGGGGGCAGGCTTAACTGCCCCGTACCCAGGGCTGGGCGCGGGCTGGGGTGCGCGACGGTGACCTCGTGGGCCGAGGAACTGTGGGGGTTCTACCTTCGGCGGAACGGCCTGCTCGTCGGGGCCGCCGAACCCGATCGGCCCTCATGTGGCCGTGGATCGAATAGCCCAGGCGTCGGACCAACGTCGACAACTGCCGCAACGGGAGGCATGCCAATTCGCCGAGTCAACGGGACTCGGGAAAGGGGGGCGATAGGGACGACGCGAGCGCCCCGAGATCAGCTGAAGAAGGAGCCGATCGTGTTCATGCCGAGCACCGAGTCCACCGCGAGCCCGCAGAACACCACGGCGAGGTAGTTGTTCGACTGCAGGAACAGGCGCAGCGGCTTCACCGGCTCGCCGCGGCGCACGCCCGCGTACAGCTGGTGCGCCATCAGCAGGAACCAGGCGCCTGCGACCAGGGCGATGGCGGCGTAGACGACACCGGCCGCGGGCACGAGTGCCAGCGTGGTCAGCACGGTCAGCCAGGTGTAGACGAGGATCTGCTTGGTGACGCGTTCCTCGGTCGCGATGACCGGGAGCATCGGCACGCCCGCCGCCTTGTAGTCCTCCTTGTAGCGCATCGCGAGCGCCCAGGTGTGCGGCGGCGTCCAGAAGAAGATGACCAGGAACAGCACGATCGGCTCCCAGCTGATCGAGCCCGTGACCGCGGCCCACCCGACCATGACCGGCATGCAGCCGGCTGCACCGCCCCAGATCACGTTCTGCCAGGTCCGACGCTTGAGCACCATCGTGTACACGAGCACGTAGAACGCGATGGTCAGCACGATCAGCACGGCCGCCAGCAGATTCGTCGCCCACCACAGCCACGCGAAGGAGCCGGCGCCGAGGAGCAGCCCGAAGACGAGCGCGTGCGAGGTCGGCACCGCGAGGCGGGCCAGCGGCCTGCGGGCGGTGCGCTTCATCATCTTGTCGATGTCCGCGTCGACCACGCAGTTGAGCGTGTTGGCGCTGGCCGCACCCATCCAGCCGCCGAACAGCGTGCTCAGGATGAGCGGGAAATCGACGTTGCCGCGATCCGCGAGCAGCATCGCCGGGATCGTCGCGACGAGCAGCAGCTCGATCACCCGCGGCTTGGTCAGGGCGAGATAGGCGAGAACCTTCCCGATCGCCCGACCCATGAGGGTGTCGGGCCTGTTCACCTGGGTGGGCTCGGAGCCACCAGCGAGACCGTGTCCGCCATGCTCCACAATCCGCACCATTTCTCCTTGCGACACGCGAGTGACCACCTGATCCTGTCGCGCACCGCTGCGCGCCTGACTTCGCACTACTACACAAGATGGTAGACGGCACGGCGAACAGATCCGAACCGCAGGTCGCACTTAGCCGGTTCCAGCACAGACCGGCCGGTCTCGACACGACCCGTCGTCCAATCGACCGGGATGCGCCCGAGCACTAGTGTTGTCGCGGAACTACCCTTGGCGTTACCGCGTCGCCGTACCCCACTGTCAGGAGACTTCTGCTCGTGTCGATCACAGACGAGATCCGCGTCCTCACCCAGCCGGTGCACCCCACCGACTGGACGGAGCTAGACACCAAGGCCGTGGACACCGCCCGTGTCCTCGCCGCCGACGCCGTGCAGAAGGTGGGGAACGGCCACCCCGGCACCGCGATGAGCCTCGCGCCGCTCGCGTACACGCTGTTCCAGCGCGTGATGCGGCATGATCCGTCGGACGCCGAGTGGGTCGGCCGCGACCGGTTCGTACTGTCCTGTGGCCACAGCAGCCTCACCCTGTACCTGCAGCTCTACTTGTCGGGCTACGGCCTCGAGCTGTCCGACATCGAGGCGCTGCGCACCTGGGGTTCGCTGACCCCCGGCCACCCCGAGTACGGCCACACGGTCGGTGTCGAGATGACCACCGGCCCGCTCGGCCAGGGCCTGGCCTCGGCCGTCGGCATGGCGATGGCGGCACGCCGCGAGCGCGGCCTGTTCGACCCGGACACCGCCGCGGGCGCCAGCCCGTTCGACCACAACATCTACGTCATCGCCTCCGACGGTGACCTGCAGGAGGGCGTCACCTCCGAGGCCTCCTCGCTCGCGGGCGTCCAGCAGCTCGGCAACCTCATCGTCTTCTACGACGACAACGAGATCTCCATCGAGCACGACACCGCCATCGCGTTCGGCGAGGACGTCGCCAAGCGCTACGAGGCGTACGGCTGGCACGTGCAGCGCGTTGAGGGCGGCGAGAACGTCTCCGCGATGCTCGACGCCGTCGCCGCCGCGCAGGCCGTGACCGACAAGCCGTCGATCATCGTGCTGCGCACCATCATCGGTTACCCGGCCCCGACCAAGATGAACACCGGCGACGTGCACGGCGCGGCGCTCGGTGCGGACGAGGTCGCGGGCGTCAAGGTCGCGCTCGGCTTCGATCCCGAGAAGTCGTTCGAGGTCGATCCGGCCGCGCTGGCGCACGCCCGCGAGGTCGCGGTCCGCGGCGCCGCCGCGCGTGCGGCCTGGGAGGCCGAGTTCGCGGCGTGGGCCGGTCGCGAGCCCGAGCGCAAGGCGCTCTTCGACCGCCTGCACGCGGGCGAGTTCCCCGCGGGCTGGACCGACATCCTGCCGACCTGGGAGCCCGACGCCAAGGGCGCCGCCACCCGCAAGGCCTCGGCCAAGGTGCTCAACGCGCTCGGCCCGATCCTGCCCGAGCTGTGGGGCGGTTCCGCCGACCTCGCGGGCAGCAACAACACCACCATCGACGGCTCGGATTCCTTCGGTCCGGCGTCGATCTCGACGAAGGACTGGACCGCGCAGCCCTACGGCCGCACCCTGCACTTCGGCATCCGTGAGCACGCGATGGGCTCGATCCTCAACGGCATCGCGCTGCACGGCCCGACCCGCCCGTACGGCGGAACCTTCATGGTGTTCAGCGACTACATGCGTCCGGCCGTCCGACTGGCCGCGCTGATGAAGACGCCCGCGATCTACGTCTGGACGCACGATTCCATCGGCCTCGGCGAGGACGGCCCGACCCATCAGCCGATCGAGCACCTCGCCGCGCTGCGCGCGATCCCGAACCTCGCGGTGATCCGTCCCGGTGACGCCAACGAGACCGCGCACGCATGGAAGACGGCCCTGGAGAACAAGACCGGGCCGACCGCGCTCGCCCTGACCCGCCAGGACATCCCGGTGCTCGAGGGCACCAAGGCCGGATCCGTCGACGGCGTCGCCCGCGGCGCGTACGTCCTGGCGGAGGCCTCCACCGGTACCCCGGAGGTCATCCTGCTGGCCAGCGGCTCCGAGCTGTACCTGGCCGTCGAGGCCAGGGAGGCACTCGAGGCCGAGGGCATCGGCACCCGGGTCGTCTCGGTCCCCTGCCTGGACTGGTTCCAGGAGCAGGACCAGGAGTACCGCGACTCGGTGCTGCCGCCTGCGGTCCGCGCCCGCGTCTCGGTCGAGGCCGGCATCGCGATGCCGTGGTACCGGATCATCGGCGACGCCGGTGAGGCCGTCTCCATCGAGCACTTCGGTGCGTCCGCCGACCACAAGACCCTGTTCCGCGAGTTCGGATTCACGGCCGAGGCCATCACCGCCGCGGCTCGCCGCACCCTCGACCGAGTGAAGGGATGACCTCGATGAGCGAATCAGTACAGAACGCCAACCTCGCCGCGCTGTCGAAGGCCGGGGTGTCGGTGTGGCTCGACGACCTGTCCCGCGGCCGCCTCGAGTCCGGCAACCTCGCGGCGCTGGTCCGGGAGAAGAGTGTCGTCGGTGTCACCACCAACCCGACGATCTTCCAGGGCGCCATCACCAAGGGTCACGAGTACACGATCCAGCTCAAGGAGCTCGCGGGCCGGGGCGCCAACGTGGATGACACGGTCCGCGCCCTGACCACCGACGACGTCCGCGACGCCTGCGACGTGCTGGCCCCGCAGTTCGAGGCCAGCGCCGGGGTGGACGGCCGCGTCTCCATCGAGGTCGATCCGCGACTGGCCCACGAGACGGACGCGACCGTCGCGCAGGCGATCGAGCTGTGGAAGATCGTCGACCGCCCGAACCTGCTCATCAAGATCCCGGCCACCCTGGCCGGGCTGCCCGCGATCACCCGGGTGATCGCGGAGGGCATCAGCGTCAACGTCACGCTGATCTTCTCGGTGGAGCGGCACCGGGCGGTGATGGACGCGTACCTGGCCGGCCTCGAGGCCGCGAAGGCAGCGGGCCACGACCTCTCCCAGATCCACTCCGTCGCCTCGTTCTTCGTCTCCCGCGTGGACTCGGAGATCGACGCCCGCCTCGAGGCCATCGGCACCGAGGAGGCGCTGGCCCTGCGCGGCAAGGCCGGGCTCGCGAACGCGCGCCTCGCCTACGCCGCGTACCAGGAGGTCTTCGAGGGCGGCAGCACCTACGCGGCGCTGGCTGCCGCGGGTGCCCGCGTGCAGCGTCCGCTGTGGGCCTCGACCGGCGTGAAGAACCCCGATTACTCCGACACGCTCTACGTGACGGAGTTGGTCGCACCGAACACGGTGAACACCATGCCGGAGAAGACGATGGAGGCGGTAGCCGATCACGGCGTCATCACCGGCGACACCATCACCGGCACCGCCACCGCCTCGCAGCAGGTCTTCGATGCGCTCGCCGCGGCCGGCGTCTCGCTTCCCGAGGTCTTCGAGAAGCTGGAAACCGAAGGAGTCGACAAGTTCGAGGTCTCCTGGAATGAGCTTCTCGAAGCCATTTCCGGGGAGCTCGCGGCCGCGTCCGACAAGGGCTGAGCCGGTGCCGGGCACGGGCTCCGCGCCGCGGTGGGACAACCCACTCCGGGACGAGAGGGACAAACGACTACCGCGTATCGCGGGCCCGTGCGCACTGGTGATCTTCGGGGTCACCGGCGATCTCGCACGCAAGAAGCTGATGCCGGCCGTGTACGACCTGGCGAACCGGGGCCTGCTGCCGCCCGGCTTCGCCCTGGTCGGGTTCGCCCGCCGGGACTGGGCGGCCGAGGATTTCGGCAAGGTCGTCCACGACGCGGTCAAGCAGCACTCCCGCACTCCGTTCCGTGAGGAGATATGGGAGCGGCTCGCCGAGGGAATCCGGTTCGTGCAGGGCAGTTTCGACGACGACGCGGCGTTCATCGAGCTGACCAAGACCCTCAAAGAGCTCGACGAGGAACGCGGCACCGGCGGCAACCACGCGTTCTACCTCGCGATCCCGCCCGCCGCGTTCCCCACCGTGTGCGAGCAGCTGTCCAAGTCCGGGCTGGCGCAGCCGGTGGAGGACCAGTGGCGGCGGGTGGTCATCGAGAAGCCGTTCGGGCACGACCTGGAGAGCGCCAAGGAGCTCAACGCGGTCGTCAACACGGTCTTCCCCGAGGACTCGGTGTTCCGCATCGACCACTACCTCGGCAAGGAGACGGTGCAGAACATCCTGGCGCTGCGGTTCGCGAACCAGCTGTTCGACCCGATCTGGAACGCGCACTACGTCGACCACGTGCAGATCACCATGGCCGAGGACATCGGGCTCGGCGGCCGGGCCGGCTACTACGACGGCATCGGTGCCGCGCGCGACGTCATCCAGAACCACCTGCTGCAGCTACTCGCCTTCACCGCCATGGAGGAGCCGGTCAGCTTCGAGCCCTCGGAGCTGCAATCCGAGAAGATCAAGGTGCTCTCCGCGACCAGGCTCGCGGAGCCCCTCGACGAGACCACCGCGCGCGGTCAGTACGCGGGTGGGTGGCAGGGCGGCCAGCAGGTGGTCGGACTGCTCGACGAGGAGGGCTTCTCGAAGGACTCCACCACCGAGACCTTCGCCGCGATCACCCTCGAGGTGGACACCCGCAGGTGGGCGGGCGTCCCGTTCTACCTCCGCACCGGAAAGCGGTTGGGCCGCAGGGTCACCGAGATCGCCGTGGTGTTCAAGCGAGCACCACACCTGCCGTTCGACAAGACCATGACCGAGGAACTCGGCCAGAACGCACTGGTGATCCGGGTGCAGCCGGACGAGGGCGTCACGATGCGGTTCGGCTCCAAGGTGCCCGGGTCCTCCATGGAGGTCCGCGACGTCAACATGGACTTCAGCTACGGCCAGGCGTTCACCGAGTCCTCCCCCGAGGCCTACGAGCGCCTGATCCTCGACGTGCTGCTCGGCGAACCGTCGCTGTTCCCCGTCAACGCCGAGGTCGAGCTGTCCTGGAAGATCCTCGACCCGGTGCTCGAGCACTGGGCCGAGTCCGGCAAGCCCGAACCGTACGAGGCCGGCACCTGGGGTCCGGAGTCGGCGCAGGAGATGCTCCGTCGCACCGGACGTGAATGGAGAAGGCCGTGATCATCGACATCCCCTCGACGACCACCGAGAAGATCAACAAGAAGCTCGTCGAGGTCCGCGAGACCGGCGGTGCGGTGACCCTCGGCCGGGTGCTGACCCTGGTCGTCTGCACCCTCGACAGCGAGAACGCCGAGGACGTGATCGACGCAGCCAACGAGGCGAGCCGCGAGCACCCGTGTCGGGTGATCGTGGTCGCGCGCGGCGACCGCTCCGGCGAGACCCGGCTCGACGCCCAGATCCGGGTCGGCGGCGACGCGGGCGCGTCGGAGGTCGTGGTACTGCGGCTCCACGGCGAGCTGGCCGACCACGAGAGCAGCGTGGTCGTGCCGTTCCTGCTCCCCGACACCCCGGTGGTGGCGTGGTGGCCCGACAAGAGTCCGCCCTTCCCCGCGCAGGATCCGGTGGGGCGGTTGGCGATCCGCCGCATCACCGATGCGACCGGGGCGCCGGACCCGCTGGCCACCATCAAGTCCCGGCTGCAGTCGTACACCGCGGGCGACACCGACCTCGCATGGAGTCGCATCACATACTGGCGGGCGCTGCTCACCTCCGCGCTCGATCAGCCGCCGTACGAGCGGATCGTCTCGGCGACGGTGTCCGGCCTCGCGGAGGAACCCGCCGTCGACATGATCGCCGGGTGGCTGGCCAGTCGCATCGACGGACCGGTCCGACGGGTGGCCGGCCCGCTGACGGTCGTGCTGGAGCGCGAGAGCGGGTCGGTGACCCTCAGCAGGCCGCAGACCGGTAAGACCGCGACCCTGAGCCGACTGGGCGCACCGGATTCCCTTGTCTCGCTTGCTCGTCGTGAAACCCGTGACTGCCTGGCCGAGGAGCTGCGCCGCCTCGACCCGGACGAGATCTACCACGCGGCGCTCGCCGGGCTGACGAAGGTGAACTATGAGTGACAACGTGAGCGTGCAGACCTACGGCGATTCCGAAGAACTGGTGACGGCCGCTGCCGCCCAGTTCGTCGACGTGATCGTCGCCGCCCAGGCCGAACGCGGCGAGGCCGCGGTGGTGCTCACCGGCGGCGGGAACGGTATCGGGCTGCTGCGCAAGGTTCGGGAGAACCCCGGCGCCGTCGACTGGTCCAAGGTCGACTTCTACTGGGGCGACGAGCGATTCCTGCCCCGGGGCCATCCGGACCGCAACGAGGTGCAGGCGCACGAGGCGCTGCTCGACCATGTACCGGTGACTCCTGCCCGCCTGCACCCGATGCCGTACGGCGACGGGCTGTACGCGGGTGACCCCGATGCCGCGGCCGTCGCCTACAGCCACCTGCTCAGCGCGCACGCCGGGTCGAACTCGATCCCCGAGTTCGACGTCCACCTGCTCGGCATGGGCGGCGAGGGCCACGTCAATTCGCTGTTCCCGGACACCGACGCCGTCCGCGAGGGCAAGCGGTTCGTCGTGGGGGTCACCGACTCCCCCAAGCCGCCCGCGCAGCGGGTGACCCTGACGCTGCCGGGCGTGCGGCGGGCCAAGCGCGTGTGGCTGCTGGTCGCGGGCGCGGACAAGGCCGAGGCCGTGTCCGCCGCGCTGACCGGTGCGAGGCCCGTTGACATCCCGGCCGCAGGTGCCGTCGGTTCCGAGTCGACCATCTGGATGCTCGACAAGGCCGCTGCGGCGAACCTGCCCGCGAGCTGACGCTCAGCCCTCATCCGGTTCGTCCTCCACCAAGGGAGGGCGGACCGGATGTATCTCGGGGACTCCCCACCCCTCGCGGGGCCCGATGGGCCTGCAGCCGGACCGGATCGCGGGTCGCGGCCTCGACCGCTTGTCGATCCCCCCGCGCCACGCTGCCGCGCCTGCACAGTCGGTCATCGCGGACTCCCTCCTCGGCCTGTTGCGGCCGTTGGGGAGTTTGACGCGGCGTCGGTGCGATCGGTTCCACCGTGAGGTCGAACCGGGAGCAGGTCGTTCCCCACTCATTGTCCGATTTCCCCAATCGACCACCCGGAATGGGGTTGGTCGGTAGGTTCCGAACGGTGACGACCTCCTCAGCACGACTCGACGACATCGATCGTCTGCTGGTCAACGAGCTCGTCGCCAACGCCAGGACCAAGCTCAGTGACCTTGCGACGAAGGTGCTGCTCTCGACCTCGGCAGTTCACGCCCGGGTGCACCGGCTCGAATCCCTCGGTGTGATCGAGGGCTATCACGCCGCGGTCGACCACGGGGCGCTCGGTTGCCACATCTCGGCATTTGTCGCGATCAGCCCGGCCGACCCCGCCGACCACGCCGGCCTGGCCGAACGGCTGGTCAAGTACCGGGAGATCGAGTCGCTCTACTCCCTCTCCGGCACCGCTGACTATCTCGCACTCGTCCGGGCCACCACAACGACCGCGCTCGGCGATTTCCTGCTCGAGGTCCGGGCCTCCCTGCGCGTCAACACCCAGGTCGGTGTGATCACGAAGGTCCATTGACGGCGTTCGGCAGCGAGTCCTGACGCGGAGGAGTTAGCGCAGGGCTGGCTCCAGCGTCGGCCAGGACCGTGTGAGTTCGTCTCGCCAGTAGGGCCAGTCGTGAACTCCCAGCGTTGTCGCGCTGCGCGTCACGTTCACGCCCTCGGCTTGCAGCCGCGCGGTGAGCTGATCGGTGCACAGATCGGAGCCGAACTCGAGAAGGCCTCCGACTGCCACCACTCGCGGGAGATCAGGCGTGTCGGCCGTTTCGTGGGGACCGGGAAGCCCCGAACCCGACGCCAGGTACACCGACGTGCCGCGGAGCTGTGGGGCTCCGGCAAAGACATCGTGCGACCGCCAGTCCGCGCCACCCACCGGACCCCACATCTGCCGCGGGTCGGCGTTTCCGTTGATCACCACCAGATTGGTAAAGGCCTCCCCGAGGTCACCGCTCGTCGTATAGCAACCGCTGTACCCGGCAACCGCGTCATAGAGGTTCGGCGTGCGTTCCGCCAGCATCACCGCGGCCTCTGCTCCCATCGAGATCCCGCCGATCGCGTTGCGCCCGTTGGTTTGGAATCGCGCGTCGATCAGGGGTGGTAGTTCCTTGGTGAGGAACGTCTCCCACTTCACCCGCCCGAACTTCGGATGATCCTGCTGCCAGTCGGTGTACATCGTGCCGGTGCCGCCTATCGGGAACACCACGTTGATGTTCTTGTCGGCGAAGAACGATTGGGCGTCGCCCTTGCCCGGTCCGAGCCAGTTGTTGTCGTCGACCCGGCCGGAATTGCCGTCCAGTAGATAGAACGTGCCGCGCGGCCGGGAGTTGTCCGCCGGCAGGAGAACCTTCACCGGTACCTGACGCTCCATGGCCGGGCTCGCGACCTGCAGCAGCACCAGACGAGCGGACAGTGGGGTCTCCGCTTCGATGGAAGGTGTCGCGTCGGCCGAAACCGGTACCCGCGGAGGCACCGCCTCACCTGCCCCAGCAGGTGCCGGTTCGACCAGCACGGACACCAGGACGACAGCCCAGGCCATCGCGGTGACCGCGCACCAAGGTCGGAGCCTTGACATCCGACTCAGATCTTCGCGATCAACGGTCAGGCTACGTGCGGGTCGTCGACCGGACCGTAACCCGACGAGTGGCCGCCGACGGGACGTGAGCGCTGAGTGATGTTGTCCGTGTACACAACTCATTGTCTTCCTCTCGCTTTCATGGCCGGTCGATCCTCAGGCCAAGGCTCACATGCCGACGCGATCGTGGCCCCCGCTCGGAGTGGGGCCACGACCGCGTCTATCACTGGTCCAGAGCCATCGTCACCCCGTGGGTGTGCCGCCGCTGAGCGTTACCAATGCGTTGACCACCAAGGTGCCGAGTGGCGCGCCGAAGCCCACGCTGCCCGCGATAGCGTCCGTGATCGATCCCATTTGTGACTCCTCTTGTTCTGTGTGGCGTGAGACTGTTGACAGGTTGATTCAGCCGGTCCGGCGGAGCTCGGGTTGACGCACACCGCCTCCGGTCACCTATTCGAAGAACCCCTCCATCGACCCGATGAAGGTCTCGAACAGGTGGTCGCCTGCGAATGCCGATCCGGTGATCGGGAGTACCCCGATGAGCAGGTCGTTGATCGAACCCATTTTCACTCCTTTGAGATGGCCTGTTGTCGGCCACACGAATCGGCGGCGACAAATGTGAATTGCTTGTTCGAGTCATCCCCACAAGAACGGGGATGCCCTGATTGATCCGAGCTTTGACGTGATGCGATCATCCGCCGAGCATTAATGGTTTCCGCATCGAACCTCAGCCCAATCCTCCGCCGATTCCCGCGACGGCATGCGTTTCAGGAATTCCGCGGGAGCTCTGTTGCGCCTTTCAGAAGACGAGGTTGAATCCGGTGGCGCTGGTCGGGCCGGTCTGATGACCGATGAAGTCAGCGGTGAATATTCCGGCGGGATGCGAGGCCGCCACGGCACCCGGCGCAGAGATCGTCACGTAGCCGCCCCCGAGAATTGTCGAAACCATCGACGCATTCCCGGTCAGGCAGTACTGGCCACTTGCGTTTGTGGTCGCGGTATAGGTAGTGGAGGTGCCTCCGACGAGGGTGCCTGTGACCGTCACGCCCGACCTCGGAACAGCGCCGGACGGGGTCCCCGACGGCGGGTGTGTGTCGACGAGCGCGGCGCCACTGTAGGCCGTCCCGCACAATTGGTATGCACCAGCCACCGGGTCAGGTGCTGCGTTCGCGATTCCCGTTCCGAGAAGCGCGACAGCGGAGGCCGATGCGGCAATTGCGAAGCCGAATCCACTCTTTCTCATACTCAGTCCTTTGCGAAGTCCATGGAGCCACCGGATGGCGACCCCACAAGCCCACTAGATTTCCCGAGAATTTAGATATGCCCTCAACCAGTTGGGACCCTTCGTGGTGCTCAGACACGGTACGACGGACGAATAGAAACGTGTTCTCGTTTATGACAGATTCCGAATCTGTTCCGTAGCACCAGCGGATCGGCCGGATTCGTTTCGGCAGTCGGCACCTCACCTCGCGACGATCTCCGCGACCGACACCACCCTTCCGGTGAGCTCCGCAACGAGTCCGAGCGCTGTCGCATGCCTGTCCTTCGTGTGGTCGGCAGTCGCCTCGACGGTGACGAAGCACTGCACGTCTCGCGCGAACGCGTCGAAGGTCGTCGCGAGGATGCCCGCCGACGCGAAGACACCCGCGACGACCAACTGGTCACGTCCGGTGCGGCGCAGCTCCTCGGCGAGGTCGGTCGCGAAAAAGGCGCTGTAACTGCGCTTCTTCACCCACGTCACCCCGGATTCGAGCGAATCGATCGCCGTCTCAGCAGATTGGCGCTCGGTCGGGCCCATCCCCCACAGCTCCCCGAGCAGGCCTCGCTGCGCCGGATCCGAAGCCGCACGGGGTGCGCTCCCGATCACAGGGACTCCCCGACCGACTGCCCAGTCCACCAGCCGCGAGGTCTCGGCGACCACCCTCGAGCGAACCCCATGCGCCAGCACGTCCACGTAGTAGGGCTGGAGGTCGTGCACGAGCAATGCCGACCGCTCGACCTCCACCGTCCAGCCCGGGCCTCCGGACATCGCGATCAGATCGCGCGCGTCATAATCCTCGACCGCCATGTCGAATGTCGCCACCGACGGACCGCCCCCCTCCCTCACCCGAACTCCGATGGGCTACCCGCTGTTGCGCAGCGCCGTGGCCAGTCCGTTCATCGTCAGCTGGATGCCCCGACGCACCAGGTCGCTGTCGTCGCCGGATCGGTACCGCCGCAACAGCTCCACCTGCAGGTGGTTGAGCGGCTCGAGGTACGGGAACCGGTTGTGCACCGACCTTCTCAGGCCCGGGTTGTCGGCGAGCAGGTCGTCGTTGCCGGTGATCGCCTTGTATATCGCGATCGTCCGCGCGTGCTCGGCGGTGATCTTGCCGAACACCCTCTCCCGCAACGCGACATCGGGAACCAGCTCCGCATACCGCGCCGCCAGACCCATGTCCGACTTCGACATCACCATCGCCATGTTCGAGAGCACGGTACGGAAGAACGGCCACCGCTCGTACAGCTCCGTGAGCCTTGCCAGGCGCGCCGGATCGCCGCCGACCCACTCCTCGAACGCCGTGCCCGTGCCGTACCAGCCCGGCAGCATCACCCGGGACTGGCTCCAGGACAGCACCCACGGGATCGCGCGCAGGTCGGCGATCGACTTGGTGGCCTTGCGCGAGGCCGGTCGACTGCCGATGTTGAGCGCGCCGATCTCGGCGACCGGCGTGGAGGTGGTGAAGTACTCCACGAACCCAGGCGTGTCGTGCACCAGGTCGCCGTAGGCGATCCGGGCCGCAGCGGCCAGCTCGTCGAGCACCGCGTACGCCGGCTCCGCGTCGGCGCCGAGCCCCTCCACGTCCAGCAGGGTGGACTCGAGGGTCGCGGCGAGCAGGGTCTCCAGATTGCGGTGCGCCAGAAGGGGTTCGGCGTACTTCGCCGCGATCACCTCGCCCTGCTCGGTGATCCGGAGCGAACCCGCCACCGCGCCGGGCGGCTGCGCCAGGATCGCCTCGTAGCTCGGTCCCCCTCCGCGGCCGACGGTGCCACCACGACCGTGGAAGAGCCGCAGCCGAATCCCCGCCGCCCTGGCCGCCTCCACCAGGTCCAGCTCCGCCCGGTACAGCGCCCAGTTCGCCGCGAGGTAACCGCCGTCCTTGTTGGAGTCCGAGTACCCCAGCATCACCTCCTGCCGCCCGCCGCGGGCGGTCAGCAGCGCACGGTAGACCGGCACGTCCAGCACCGCGGTCAGCGTGGTCGCGCCGCCCTGCAGGTCCTCGATGGTCTCGAACAGCGGGACGATCCCGACCGGACACGACGGCGCGGACCCGTTCGCCCCCGGATCGAGCAGGCCGACTTCCTTGAGCAGCACCGCCGCCTCCAGCATGTCACTGACCGAGGTGCACATGCTGATGATGTAGTTCGGGATCGCGCCCGCGCCGATGCTCCGCACGGCCTCCGCCCCTGCGGCCAGGATCGCCAGCTCGGACGTGGTCAGCTCGCCGAACCGGGCCCCCGGCCCCACCAGCGGCCGCCGCAGCCCGAGCTCCGCCGTCAACAGGGCGACACGCTCCTGCTCGGACAGCGACCGGTAGTCCGGATGCACACCGGCCCAGGCGAACAGCTCCGCGATGACCTGCTCGTGCACCTCCGAGTTCTGCCTCATGTCCAGCCCGGCCAGGTGAAATCCGAACGCCTGCACCGACTCACGCATCGTCGCGAGCCGATCCTCGGCCAGCAGTTCGTCCCCGTGCCCGCGCAGCGACGCATCGACGACATCGAGGTCGGCGAGCAGTTCCGCCGCCGTGCCGAACGGCTCAAGGCCCGCCTGATGGAGGGCGGACCGCGACAGCGCGACCTCGGCCCCGCCGAGGATGCGGACCGCGGTCGCCGTCAGCCGCCCGCGGATCCCGCGCAGCGCGCGCCGGTACGACTCATCCGACCGGAACGGCGAGTCGTCTCCCGACGCGTCCGCGAGGGCCCGCAGCGGCGCCGAGGCGTCGACGAGCCGGTCCGACATGGACAGTTCCCGCTCGAGTAGTTCGAGCTGACCGAGATGATGCTCCAGCGCGGTCGCCGCGGCCCGACTGGTCGCCCGGCGCACGACCTCCGCCGTCACGAAGGGGTTCCCGTCGCGGTCGCCGCCGATCCAGGACCCCATGGTGAGCATCGGCTCGGCGAGCAGATTTGCCTCGGGCCAGCGGCGCCGGAGCTCCGCGCGCAGCCGGGCGTTGATCCTCGGCACCACCTCGAACAGGGCCGCGTCGTAATACCGCAGGCCCACCTCGATCTCGTCCTGGATCCGCAACCGCGAGAGCCGGATCAGGGCGGTCTGCCAGAGGGTGAGGATCTGCCGGTGCAGGTCGCGGTCCACCCCAGCCAGCTCTCCCGGGTCCAGCTCCGTGCGCTCGCGGAACCGCATCAGCTCGGTGATCCGATGCTGTGCCTCGAACACGGTCCGGCGCCGGGTCTCGGTCGGGTGCGCGGTGATCACCGGCACCACCGATGCGCCCTCGAGCTCACGGGACACGGTCGCCGGATCGAGTTGCGCCGCATCGAGTTTCCGATAGGTCGCGGCGAGACTGCTGTCCTGCGGCGGCTCGCCCGCCCGAACGTGGACGGCCCGACGCCGCTCGCGGTGCAGGTCCTCCGCGAGGTTCGCCAGCAGGGCGAAGTGACTGAAGGCGCGGATGACCGGGATCGCGACGCCGACGTCGACCGTCGAGAACAGGTCGGCCAGCTCGGCGCGATCGATCTCCGATCGGCGCACCCGGAACGACTCCACCCGAGCGCGCTCGACCAGTTCGAAGACCTCGTCGCCCGCCTGCTCGCGGATGATCTCGCCGAGGATCCCGCCGAGCAGCCGGATGTCCTCGCGCAGCGGTTCCGTCGCCTCCCGGGGAGGCTCGGCCGGGTGGTCGGGACGCGGACCCTCGTGCACGGGCAACGGGTTCATGGAACCAGTATCGGTGCTCAGCCCCGTCCCGGCAGGATCACGACCTCCAGATCCGGTGGAATCGTCAGCTGTACTTGATCTGCAGACCGATGCCGAGGATCGCGATCAGCCAGATCACGGCCGTGAACACGGTGAGCCGGTCGAGGTTCTTCTCCACGACGGTGGAACCGGACAGGCTGGACTGCACGCCGCCGCCGAACAAGCTGGACAGGCCGCCACCCTTGCCGCGGTGCAGCAGCACCAGCAGGATCAGCAGCAGGCTGGTGATCACCAGCAGGATGTCCAGGAACAGTTCCATGTAATCTCCACGCCTTCGCTGACGGATACGGCCACAAGTCGCCCAATCCTACCGTTTGGCGCGCCGCGGCCTCGTATCGGACCGGATTGTGAGCCGCCCAACAGAATTGTGACCGCTGAGCGGGAGAAACGGCCTTCGTTCGAGACAGCGGAGCGCCCGCGTGACTACCTTCGCGTCCCGACAGACCTCAATATCCGATCGGAAGGTTCTTCATGTCTCGACACGGTTCCAGGATCGCGGGATCTCTGCTGGTGACGAGCGGAGTGCTGCTCGCCGGTTTCAGCGGCGCCGGCCTCGCACAGGCCGACCCGGTCGTCCCCCCGGCCCTCGCCGAACAGCTCAACTCCGGCCTCGGTAGCGTCGGCGCAGGCAAGACCGCGCCGGACGCTCCGCGGATGGCAAGCATTCCGAACTTCCGCGATGTCGCGGGCACCGGCGCCGGCTACGCGGGCGCGCACGGGAAGAACCTGAACAAGGGCGTCTTCTATCGCGCGGATGCCATCGTGCCGAAGGGCGACGACGTCGCCACCCTCGCCGGGCTCAAGCTTGCCGCCGTCTACGACCTGCGTAGCGACCAGGAGGTCCACGACAAGGCCGACATCGTCCCGGCGGGCGCGGAGTACGTCCGCATCCCGATCCTGTCGGGCAACATCAACGACATGGTCGGGAAGATCAAGTCCCCCGACGACGCTCGCCGGATGATGCAGGAGATGAACCAGGCGTTCGTCACCGGCGCGGCCGAGAAGGCGGGCTTCGCGCAGCTGCTCACCGGTCTGGCGAACACCAAGGGCCCGGCGGTCTACCACTGCACCGCAGGCAAGGACCGCACCGGCTGGACCTCGATGCTGCTACAGAGCATCGCCGGCGCCAGCAACGAGACCATCATGAGCGACTACCTGCTCACCAACGAATACAACAAGGAGTGGGCCGCCAAGACCCGCGCCTACATCGCCTCCACCCAGGGCGAGCAGGTGGCCCTGCTGTTCGAGCCGCTGCTCGGCGTCGAGGCCAGCTACCTGCAGGCCGGCCTGGACAAGCTCAAGGCCGACTACGGCACCGTCGACAAGTACCTGACCGACGGCCTCGGCCTGGATCAGGCCACCCTCGGCAAGCTGAAGGCCAAGCTGCTCCGCTGATGTGACCCCGCCGAAAATGCCGGTGGGCGCGCGGCCCGAAGCCACGCGCCCACCGGCATTTCTGCGTTTCTACCGCGGCGCCAGCACGACCAGCGGGATCGGCCGTTCGGTGTGCCGCTGGTAGCCGCTGTAGCGCCCGCCGTTGTTCGCATCGGCGGCGGCGAACAACCGCGCGTAGTCCGCGTCGTCCGGCCCGATCAGCCTGGCGGTGACCGGCACGGTGGTCGTGCCGACCCGGATCGAGGCGTCCGGACGTGCCCGCAGGTTGAAGTACCAGCCCGGCGATCGGGGCGCGCCGCCGTTGGAGGCCACCACCACGTAGTCCAGGCCGTCGCGCACATAGGTGAGGCTGTTGACCCGCGCCTGCCCGGTCTTCGCGCCGACGGTGTCGAGCAACAGGCAGGGCACCCCGAGGATCCGGTGGCCGATCCGGCCGTTCGTGCGCTCGTAGACCCACTGATGCGCCTTCAACGCCTGGACCCCGATCTTCTTCACCGCGGGGATCTCCTCGAACTTCACCGGACACTCCTCTGATCGACTGCAGTACACGTTACTCCGTGACACACAAAAACGCCGGTGGGCGCGGGTCCGAAGACCACGCGCCCACCGGCGTTTGTTTGTTCAGCAGGTCAGTGCCGCCCCGATCAGGGCAGCGGACCGCCCGCCGCGATCGCCGAGAGCGTCGCGAACTCGTCCGCCTTGAGCGAGGCGCCGCCGACGAGCGCACCGTCCACGTCCGGCTGGCCGACGATCTCGCCGACGTTCTTCGCGTTCACCGAGCCGCCGTAGAGGACGCGAACGCCCGCCGCGACCTCGGCCGACGCCAGCGTCGCGAGCTCCCCACGGACCGCCTTGCAGACCTCCTGCGCGTCCGCCGGAGTCGCCACCCGGCCGGTGCCGATGGCCCATACCGGCTCGTACGCGACGACGACCTTGGAGATCTCGTCCGCGGACAGCCCGGCCAGGGAGCCACGCAGCTGCTCCAGGTTGTACTCCACCTGGTTGCCTGCCTCGCGGATCTCCAGGCCCTCACCGATGCACACGATGGGGGTCAGCTCGTTCTTCAGCGCCGCCTTGGTCTTGGCGAGCACCGTCTCGTTCGACTCCCCGTGCAGGGTGCGACGCTCCGAGTGGCCGACCACCGCGAAGGTGCAGCCCAGCTTCGCCAGCATGGCGCCGCTGATCTCGCCGGTGTAGGCGCCGGAATCGTGGGCGGAGACATCCTGCGCACCGTAGGTGAGCAGGAGCTTGTCGCCCTCGACCAGCGTCTGCACGCTGCGGATGTCGGTGAACGGCGGGATCACCGTCACGTCGACCTTGTCGAAGTACTTCGCGGGCAGCGAGAACGCGATCTTCTGCACCAGGGCGATGGCCTCGAAGTGGTTGAGGTTCATCTTCCAGTTGCCCGCGATGAGCGGCTTACGTGCCATCGCTCAGCCCTCCAGCGCTTCGATGCCGGGAAGGGCCTTGCCCTCGAGGTACTCCAGGGAGGCGCCGCCGCCGGTCGAGATGTGCGAGAAGCCGTCCTCGGGCAGGCCGAGCAGCCGCACCGCGGCCGCGGAATCGCCGCCGCCGACGACGCTGAACGCGCCCTTGCCGGTGGCCCCGATGATCGCCTCGGCGACACCCTTGGTGCCCGCCGAGAACTTCTCGAACTCGAACACGCCCATCGGCCCGTTCCAGAACACCGTCTTGGCGCCGGACAGGATCGCCGCGAAGCGCTCCACCGACTCCGGTCCGATGTCCAGGCCCATCCAGCCGTCCGGGATCTCGAGCACCGACACCGTCTTCGCCTCCGCGTCGGCGGAGAACGAGTCGGCGATCACCACGTCCTGCGGGATGTGGATGACGTCGGCGTACCGCTCGAGCAGCGACTTGCAGGTGTCGATCATCGACTCCTCGCACAGCGAGTTACCGACGGACACCCCCTGCGCGGCGAGGAAGGTGTAGAACATGCCGCCGCCGATGACCAGGGTGTCGGCCTTGGTGGCCAGCGCCTCGATCACGGCCAGCTTGTCGGAGACCTTCGAGCCGCCGAGCACAACCGCGTACGGCCGCTCGGAGTCCTCGGTCAGCTTCTGGAGTACCTCGACCTCGGTGGCGACCAGGTTGCCCGCGTAGTGCGGCAGCAGCTTCGCGACGTCGTAGACCGACGCCTGCTTGCGGTGCACCACACCGAATCCGTCGGAGACGAACGCGCCGTCGCCGTCGACCAGCTCCACGAGCGCCTTGGCGAGCGATTCCCGCTCGGCGTCGTCCTTGCTGGTCTCGCGGGGATCGAAGCGGATGTTCTCCAGCAGGAGCACATCACCGTCGGTGAGTCCCTCGGAACGGGCCAGCGCGTCCTGCCCGACGACATCGCCTGCGAGCTGCACGTTGCGTCCGAGCTCCTCGCCGAGCCGGGCCGCGACCGGGGCCAGCGACAGCGCAGCGTCGGGCTCGCCCTTGGGGCGACCCAGGTGCGCCATCACGATGACCTTGGCGCCTGCCTCGGCCAGCGTGCGGATGGTCGGCGCGGACGCGATGATGCGGCCGGGATCGGTGATCGTGCCGTTGTCCAGCGGGACGTTGAGGTCCGAGCGCACCAGCACGGTGCGGCCCGCGACCCCGGCGTCCAGCAGATCCTTCAGTGTCTGTACAGCCACGTGGATCAGAGGGACTTCGCGACGAGACCGATGAGGTCCGCCAGACGGTTGGAGTAGCCCCACTCGTTGTCGTACCAGGAGACGATCTTGACCTGGTCGTCGATCACCTTGGTCAGGCCCGAGTCGAAGATCGACGAGTGCGGGTCGGTGACGATGTCCGAGGACACGATCGGCGCATCGGTGTACTTGAGGATGCCCTTGAGGGGGCCCTCGGCGGCGGCCTTCATCGCGGCGTTGATCTCGTCGGCGGTGGCCGACTTGCGCAGGTTCGCGGTGAGGTCGGTGACCGAGCCGGTGGGGATCGGAACCCGCAGCGCGTAGCCGTCGAGCTTGCCGAGCAGCTGCGGGAGGACCAGGCCGATGGCCTTGGCCGCACCGGTGCCGGTGGGAACGATGTTCAGGGCGGCCGCGCGGGCGCGACGCAGGTCGCTGTGCGGGGCGTCCTGCAGGTTCTGGTCCTGGGTGTAGGCGTGGATCGTCGTCATCAGACCCTTGACGATGCCGAACTCGTCATCGAGGACCTTGGCGATCGGGCCGAGGCAGTTGGTGGTGCACGAGGCGTTGGAGATGATGTTCTGGCTGCCGTCGTACTTGTCGTCGTTGACGCCCATCACGATGGTGATGTCCTCGCCCTTGGCGGGCGCGGAGATGATGACCTTCTTGGCGCCGGCCTCGAGGTGACCCTTGGCCTTGGCCGCATCGGTGAAGATGCCGGTCGACTCGACGACCACGTCGACGCCCAGGTCGCCCCAGGGCAGCTCGTCGAGCGGGCCGCGGTGCGCGAGCGCCTTGATCCGCTGATCGCCGACGACGATGGTGTCCTCGCCGTCGAGGGAGACGTCGTACGGCAGACGACCGAGGATCGAGTCGTACTTGAGCAGGTGGGCGAGGGTCGCGTTGTCGGTCAGGTCGTTGACCGCCACGATCTCGATGTCGGTGGTGCCGAGCGCCTTCTGCGCATCGACCGCCCTGAAGAAGTTACGTCCGATACGACCGAAGCCGTTCACGCCTACCCGGACAGTCACAATTCGCTCCTTTGACCATTCTCAGTGTTCATAGATCAGATGTGTGTCCCACACTAGTGCTCCGCGCGGGACGCAAAGTCAGGTGGCCCAGTGGGATGGATCACCCACTGGGCCCGAGGTGAACCTCGATACACCAGGTTCGCTATGCCTCATCCAGCAGGTCGGCGGTCACCGCGGACTCCGTGTCCGGGATCCCGGTGTCCTTCGCCTTGCGGTCCGCCATCGAGAGCAGGCGACGGATCCGGCCCGCGACCGCGTCCTTCGTCATCGGCGGGTCGGCCAGCTGGCCGAGTTCCTCGAGCGAGGCCTGCCGGTGCTGCACCCGCAGGCTGCCCGCTGCCGCGAGATGATCGGGCACGTCGTCGCCGAGGATCTCCAGCGCCCGCTCCACCCGAGCCGCCGCCGCGACCGCGGCCCGCGCCGACCGGCGGAGGTTCGCGTCGTCGAAGTTCGCCAGCCTGTTCGCCGTGGCCCGGACCTCGCGGCGCATCCGGCGCTCCTCCCAGGTCAGCCTCGTGTCCTGGGCGCCCATCCGGGTGAGCAGCGCGCCGATCGCCTCGCCGTCGCGCACCACGACGCGATCCGTGCCGCGCACCTCCCTGGCCTTGGCCGCGACACCGAGCCTGCGGGCCGCGCCGACAAGGGCGAGGGCCGCCTCCGGGCCGGGGCAGCTGATCTCCAGCGCCGAGGAGCGCCCGGGCTCGGTCAACGAACCGTGCGCGAGGAAGGCACCGCGCCACGCCGCCTCCGAGTCGACGACGCTGCCGCCGACGACCTGGGCGGGCAGCCCGCGCACCGGACGGCCACGCAGGTCGAGCAGACCCGTCTGGCGCGCGAGGGCCTCGCCCTCCTTGGCCACCCGCACGATGTAGCGGGAGCTCTTGCGCAGCCCGCCCGCACCGAGCACGTGCACGTCCGAGGCGTAGCCGTACAGGTCGAAGATCTCCCGGCGGAGCCGACGGGCGGTGTTGCCGAGATCCACCTCCGCCTCGACCACCACGCGCCCACCGACGATGTGCAGCCCGCCCGCGAATCGAAGCAGGGACGAGACCTCGGCCTTGCGGGCGGAGACCTGGGTCACCGCAAGCCGGCTCAGCTCGTCCTTGACCTCCGCTGTCATTGCCACGAAGTGGTCTCCCTTCCGGGGGTTGTCTGGCGTTCCTTCGGCACCGCGAGGCGGTCGAGGACCGCGGCGAGCTTGCCCGCGTGGTGTGTCGCACCGCCGTTGTCCGCAACGTCGGCGTAGGTCACTTCTGCCCCGAGGAGCTGGGCGGCCCGGTGTAGATAGTCGCGTTCACTGCCCTCCGGCACCGACGCCGAGTCGACCACGATGTCGTCGACCGTCAGCTCCGGCGCATGCTGGGACAGTACGTGCAGATGCCGCTCCGCGGAGAACCCCGTCGTCTCGCCCGGCTCGGCAACCAGGTTGAGGATCAGAGTCTTCCGCGCGCCGGTCTCCATCAGAGCGTGCACCAGCTCCGGCACCAGCACATGCGGAATGACGCTGGAGAACCAGGAACCGGGACCGAGCAGCACCAGGTCGGCCCGCTCGATGGCGGCGATCGATTCGGGGCAGGCGGGCGGATCCGGCGGCAACAACCGCACGCGCCGCACCTTCCCGGGCGTGGTGGCGACGGCCACCTGCCCGCGGATGCATCGACTGACGCGAGGATCGCTCTCCAGGCCGACCACATCGGCCTCGATGTCGAGCGCGATCGGGGACATCGGCAGCACGCGACCCTGGATGCCGAGCATCCGCCCCATCTCGTCGAGGGCGGCGACGGTGCCGCCCATCACCTCGCTGAGACCGGCGAGGATCAGGTTGCCGACCGAGTGACCCGCGAGCGCGCCGGTGCCGCCGAAGCGGTGTTGCAGTGTGGCCGTCCAGGTCCGCACCTCGGGGGTGTCCGCCGCCAACGCCGCCAGCGCCATGCGCAGGTCGCCCGGAGGGATCACGCCGAGTTCGGACCGGAGCCGACCCGACGAGCCGCCGTCATCGGCGACTGTCACGACCGCGGTGACGTCGGAACTCACCCGCCTGGCGGCGCCGAGCGTGGCGTAGAGACCGTGACCGCCGCCGAGGGCAACGATCGTGGGGTCGGCGGGAGCAGCGGCGAGGGAGCCGGACGTCATTCGCGCCCCAGGTCCCGGTGCACGACCTTGACGGTCACACCCTGCTCACGCTCCAACATGCCCGCAAGGGCCTCAGTCATTGCCACACTCCGATGCTTCCCGCCGGTGCACCCCACCGCAATTGTCATGTAACGCTTGCCTTCCCGACGGTATCCGTTGGTCGTCAACTCCAACAAATGCCGGTAGGTGTCCAGGTAGTCCCTTGCCCCCTCCTGGGAGAGGACGTAGTCGCTCACCGCCGCGTCCCGCCCGGTGTGCTCGCGCAGCTCCGGGATCCAGTGCGGGTTCGGCAGGAATCGCACGTCGCACACGAGGTCGGCGTCCATCGGCAGCCCGTACTTGAAGCCGAAGGACTGGACCGTGATCGCGATCGCGCCGGTCGTCTCGCCACCGAACGCGGACTCGATCTTCTGGCGCAGTTCGTGCACCGACAGCGACGAGGTGTCGATGACCAGATCCGCGTCGGCCTTGACCGGTGCCAGCTGCACCCGTTCGGCCTCGATCCCCTCGATCAGGGTGCCGTCGACACCGTCCTGCTGCAGCGGGTGGCTGCGACGGACCTGTTCGAACCGGCGCACCAGCACCTGGTCGGTCGCCTCGAGGAACAGCACCCGCGTCCGCGTCGCCTTCGACTCCACCTCCTTGATGACCGAGACGAGATCGCCGGTGAAGCGGCGACTCCGGACATCGATGACGACGGCGAGCTTGGGGATCCGCGAGCCGGGTTCGAGACCCAGGTCGACCATCCGGGAGATCAGTTCGGGCGGCAGGTTGTCCGCGACGTACCAGCCGAGGTCCTCGAGAACGTTCGCCGCGGTACTCATGCCGGCGCCGGACAGGCCCGTGACCAGCGCCACCTCCATGTCCGACTCCCCCTGCCCGGTCTGGTCGCTCACTTGACTCCCGCCCTCCTCAGTCCGTTTCCGTGCTGGTCGGAGCCCCCGAACTCGCCCTCGTGCGCCGCCTCGGCGGTCGCACTTGGACCATCATCCCCCACCGCGGGGTCCGCCACCGGTTCATCCACGCCCATTGGTGCCTCGACGGCGGTCGAGTCCGGCTCGGCTCCGAGCGCGGCGAGCACCGCCTTCGCGGTGGTGACCCCGATACCGGGCACCTCGATGATCTCCTCCACCGTGGCCTGTTTGAGCTTGGCCACCGACCCGAAATGGGTCACGAGCGCGGTGCGTCTGGCCTCGCCGAGTCCGCGGACGGAATCGAGCGCCGACGCCGTCATCCGGCGCGAACGCTTGCTCCGATGAAAGGTGATCGCGAATCGGTGCGCCTCGTCGCGCACCCGCTGCAGCAGATACAGCGACTCACTGGTGCGCGGCAGGATCACCGGGTCCTCGTCCCCCGGCACCCAGACCTCCTCGAGCCGCTTCGCGAGTCCGACGACCGCGACATCGGTGATCCCCAACTCGTCGAGCACGGCCGCGGCCGCCGCGACCTGTGGGGCACCACCGTCGACGACGAACAGATTCGGCGGATAGGCGAACCGCCGAGGCCTGCCGGTCTGCGGGTCGAGTGCGGCCTCGGGCGCCTGGTCTCCCCCGCTGCCCGTGTCCGCGACGTCCGTACCCGCCACGTCAGCCGCGTGCCGCAGAAAGCGGCGCCGCGTGACCTCGGCGATGCTGGCCACGTCGTCCGAACGCCCGTCCCCCGCAGCCTCTTTGATCGAGTAGTGCCGGTAGTCGGACTTGCGGGGCAGGCCGTCCTCGAAGACCACCAACGAGGCGACCACATCGGTGCCCTGGACGTGACTTATGTCCACGCACTCGATCCGCAGCGGCGCCTGATCGAGCTCGAGCGCTTCCTGAATCCCCTGCAGCGCTGCCGATCTCGAGGTGAGATCGCCCGCCCTGCGGAGCTTGTGTTGCGCGAGGGACTCCTGGGCGTTGCGCTGCACCGTTTCTGCGAGGGCCTTCTTGTCGCCGCGCTGCGGCACCCGCAGGGTCACCGCCGAGCCCCGCAGGCCGCTCAGCCAGACCTGCAGTTCCTCGGCGTTCGGCGGCAGCTCCGGCACCAGCACCTCGCGGGGCACCACCGTGCTCTTGTCCGCGGTCAGCCCTGGCTGATCGGTCATCGAGGCCTGTTCGCCGTAGAACTGGGTCAGGAACTGCTCGACGAGGTCCCCCATTTCGCCGTCGTCACTGTCGCCGCTCTCCCCGGAACGCTCGACCACCCAGCCCCGCTGACCGCGCACCCGGCCGCCGCGGACGTGGAACACCTGGACGGCCGCCTCGAGGTCGTCGGCCGCGAAGGCGACCACGTCGGCGTCGGTCCCGTCGCCGAGCACCACGGCCTGCTTCTCGAGAGCCTTGCGCAGCGCCCCGAGGTCGTCGCGCAGCCGCGCCGCGCTCTCGAAGTCCAGCTCGTCAGAGGCGCGCAGCATCTTCGCCTCGAGCTCTCGCACCAGCTTGTCGGTGCGGCCGGACAGGAAGTCGCAGAAGTCCTCGACGATGCGCCGGTGCTCGTCGGCACTGACCCGGCCGATGCACGGGGCCGAACACTTGTCGATGTAGCCGAGCAGGCAGGGCCTGCCGATCTGGTTGTGCCGCTTGAACACACCGGCCGAGCAGGTGCGGGCCGGAAACACCCGGAGCAGCAGATCGAGCGTCTCGCGGATCGCCCATGCGTGCGCGTACGGACCGAAGTACCGCACCCCCTTGCGCCGCGGACCTCGGTACACGAACAGCCGCGGGTACTCCTCGCCCAGTGTCACCGCCAGCACCGGATAGGTCTTGTCGTCCCGGTAGCGGACGTTGAAGCGTGGATCGAACTCCTTGATCCAGTTGTACTCGAGCTGCAGCGCCTCGACCTCGGTGCCGACCACGGTCCATTCCACGCCGGCCGCCGTCGTCACCATCTGGCGGGTGCGCGGATGCAGCGATGCGACGTCCGCGAAATAGGAGCTCAGCCGGCTCCGCAGGCTCTTCGCCTTGCCGACATAGATGACCCGGCCGTGGGGATCACGAAACTTGTAGACGCCGGGCGCCACCGGAATGGTTCCCGCGGCGGGGCGATAAGTGGCTGGATCGGGCACAACACCAGGTTAGTCGCCCCCACCGACCACCAAGGACAGCCGCACCGAGGGGCCCGTTCGCCTGCTAGCGTCGGAAGCCTGGGCACGTAGGCCACTCGTTCTGGGGTGATCGGTGTGAGAGCAGGCGACGCGGTACGTCTCGCGGCGGCGACCGCGACGGCCCTGACCCTGACCCTTGCGGTCGGATGCTCCCCCGCCGACGACGGTGCGGCAGGCCCGTGCACCATCGCGCCGAACGGCACCCCCATCGCCGCCGCACCCCTGACCCAGCCGCCCACCAGCGCGAACCTGTCCACCCATCCGGAGATCGCCACCGGATACCGAGCCGGGATGACGCCGGTCACGACGGCTACCTTCGCGGTCTCCACCGCGAACCCCGTCGCCACCGAGGCCGCCTGCCTGGTTCTGGACGACGGCGGCACCGCGGCGGACGCGCTGATCGCGGCGCAGGCCGTGCTCGGACTGGTCGAGCCGCAGTCGTCGGGCATCGGCGGCGGGGCCTTCCTGCTGTACCACGACGCGGCCACCGGGACCGTCGAGGCCTACGACGGACGCGAGACCGCACCGATGGCCGCCACCGAGAACTACCTGCGCTTCGTCGACGACACCAACAGGACCGAGCCGACGCCCTCGGCCAGGGCGAGCGGTCGCTCGATCGGCGTTCCCGGGGTGCTGCGCATGCTGGAGATGAGCCATCGCGAGCACGGAAAGCAACCATGGGACACCCTGTTCGAGCCCGCGATCGCGCTCGCGGACAACGGGGTCGAGATCAGCCCCCGGATGGCCGACTCGATCGCGGGCTCGGCTCGGGACCTGACGATCGACGAGGACGCGCGTGCGTACTTCCTCAACCCGGACGGGTCACCGAAACCGGCGGGCACCGTGTTGACGAACCCGGCGATGGCGAAGACGTTGGGGGCGATCGCCGCGGAGGGTGCCGACGCGTTCTACACGGGGCCCATCGCCGAGGCGATCGTCGCGGCGACCGCCGACCCGAGCGGCGGTCGCACACCCGGCGCGATGACCACCGCGGACCTCGCCGGATACCAGGCCAAGAAGCGCACCCCGCTGTGCACGGACTACCGCGGTCGCGAGGTGTGCGGGATGCCGAGCCCGTCGTCCGGCGGCACCGCGGTGGCCGCGACCCTCGGCATCCTGAGCAACTTCGACCTGTCGGCGTATCCGCCGACGGCGCTCGACGCGGACGGCGGCGAGCCCGACGCCTCCGGCGTGCACCTGGTCGCCGAGGCGGAGCGACTGGCCTACGCGGACCGGGACAAGTACGTCGCCGACTCGGACTTCGTGCCGTTGCCGGGCAACTCACCCGACACGCTGATCGATCCGGACTATCTGCAAGGTCGTTCGGCGCTGATCGACCCGCGTCGGAGCATGGGCACCGCCGAGCCCGGCGACTTCGGCCCCGTCCCCATGGGCACCCAGCCGGGCAACGACCACGGCACCAGCCAGATCACCGTCGCCGACCGATACGGCAACGTCGCGGCCATGACCACCACCATCGAGTCGGCATTCGGCTCCTTCCACATGGTCGACGGCTTCCTGCTCAACAACCAGCTGACCGACTTCTCGGCACAGCCGACCGCGCCGGACGGGTCGCCGCTCGCCAACCGGGTCGAGCCGGGAAAGCGGCCGCGCAGCTCGATGGCCCCGACCCTTGTCTTCGAACGCGGCAACGGTCACCGCGGCGAGGTGCTGCTGGCCGTCGGGTCTCCCGGCGGGTCGGTGATCATCCAGTTCGTGGTCAAGACGCTGGTCGGCATGCTCGACTGGGAACTCGATCCGCAGCAGGCCGTGTCGATGGTGGATTTCGGCGCGGCGAACTCACCGAAGACGAACGTCGGCGGCGAGCACCCCAACATCGAGGCGGCCGACAACGGCGCAACGGACCCACTGGTGCGGGCGCTGACCGAGATGGGACACCAGGTTTCGACGGAGCCCCAATCGAGCGGGCTGAGCGTGCTCGGGCGTCACGACGACGGCTGGATCGGCGGCGCCGATCCGCGCCGCGAGGGCGCGGTGACCGGAGACGTTGTCGGGTAGCGACCTACGCAGAGGTCGTGACCGGCTCACGCCGGCTCGACGTGCGCGGGCGGTTGCCCCGTCCCGCGGGGGCGCGGCGACCGTCCGCCCTACGCAGGTCGGCCAGCCGCTGGGACGGCTGACACCCGGACGGCTGGGGCGTGGCGTTCACGGCGGCGCGGGAGCGGTCGAGCCTGCGGAGCTCGACGTAGTAGACGACGCCGATCGCGAGATAGATGGCGGCCATGATGATCGGGCCGCATGCGAGAACGAGGAGGATTTCCACAGGACCTCCAATGCAATTCGAGTCGGGCACCCGATCCGAGCGGTCTCGAATTCGCGGTGCTTGACTCGATCCAGATTAGCGGGGCCGAGGGCGCCAAAAGGTCACAGCCGCGTGAAATCGGGCCGATCCGGACGTGGGATGCGACACACCTTTTCGGGTGTGTCGCCGGTCCCCCACGTCCGGGAATCGCTCAGCCGCGGAGCTATTCGGCGTCCGCCTGCGCGTACTTCGACTCGAGTTCGCGGAACTTCCTGACCGAGTCCACCGCGTGCTCGCGGTCGTTCGCCTGGATCGCCATCACCGGGATGTACTCGTCATCGGGCAACTCGATCCGGGCCCAGGCCGCCCCGTCAGGAAAGGTCAGTCCGCGCACCAGATCCCACTCGACGAACCGCTCCGTGAACGCATTGCGCACCGAGACGCCCTCTGCGTTCGCGCGCAGCCGCGGGCGGGTCAGCAGCAGCGCACCGCCTGCGAGGATCCCGCCGATGGCGACCATCGCGAGCTGATCGATCAGCCGGAAGTAGACGCCGGTTGCCGAGCTGCGCAGCAGCACCGCGAGCACGATGAACACCAGCACGAACACCGCCGCCACGGCCATCGCGTAGCGCGCGGACCGCTTGGACCGCACGTCCATCTCCCACGCGCTCATCGGAACGACTGCTCGGTCCAGGGCTGACGCAGATGCCGGAGCGTCACCGCGGTGTCGAGCGCTGCGGCACAGGCCTGCCCGCCCTTGTCCTCGACGGAGCCGGGGAGGCCGGAGCGATCCCTGGCCTGCTGCTCGGTGTCCGTGGTGAGCACCCCGTTGCCAACCGGGGTGCTCTCGTCGAGCGAGACCCGGGTGAGGCCGGCCGTGACGGCGTCGCAGACGTACTCGAAATGCGGGGTGCCGCCGCGGATCACGACACCGAGCGCGACCACCGCGTCGTGGGTGCGGGCCAGCGCCTGCGCCACCACCGGCAGCTCGATGGCACCGGCGACGCGGACGAGCGTGACGTCCTCGAGCTGAGCCTGCTCGGCCACCCGCTGCGCGCCGGCGATGAGGGCCTCGGAGATCTCGGCGTGCCACTGCCCGGCCACGATCGCGAGCTTGAGGTCCTTCGCCTCGTCGAGCTGGAGCTGTGGCAGCCCCTCGCCGCTCATACCGCGCCCCCGGTCTCGAAGTCGTCGAGGCCGATCAGGTCGTGCCCCATGCGATCCCGCTTGGTGCGCAGGTAGGTGAGGTTCTCGGCGTTGGCGCGCAACGGCATCGGCACCCGCTCGGTGATCTGCAGTCCGTAGCCGTCCAGCCCGACCCGCTTGGCCGGGTTGTTCGTCAGCAGCCGCATCGAGGAAATGCCGAGATCCACCAAGATCTGCGCGCCGATGCCGTAGTCGCGGGCGTCGGCGGGCAGCCCGAGTTCCAGGTTCGCGTCGACGGTGTCGGATCCCGCGTCCTGGAGCTGGTAGGCCTGCAGCTTGTGCATCAGGCCGATGCCCCTGCCCTCGTGACCACGCATGTACAGCACGACGCCGCGACCCTCCTGGGCCACCATGTCCAGCGCCGCGTCGAGCTGCGGGCCGCAGTCGCACCGCAGCGAGCCGAACACGTCGCCGGTCAGGCACTCCGAGTGCACGCGGACCAGCACGTCGCTGCCGTCGCCGTCCGGACCGGCCAGGTCGCCGCGCACGAGGGCCACGTGCTCGACCTCGTCGTAGATGCTCTGGTAGCCGACGGCCTTGAACTCACCGTGGTTGGTGGGGATCCGCGCCTCGGCGATCCGCACGACGTGCTTCTCGTGCTTGCGGCGCCAGGCGATGAGGTCCGCGATCGAGATCATGGCCAGGTTGTGATCGTCGGCGAAGACCCGGAGCTCGTCGGTCTGGGCCATGTGGCCCTCGTCCTTCTGACTGACGATCTCGCAGATGACGCCCGCTGGACGCAGGTCAGCCATCCGGGCCAGGTCGACGGCCGCCTCGGTGTGACCGGGCCTGCGCAGCACGCCGCCCTCCTTGGCGCGCAACGGCACCACGTGGCCGGGCCGGGTGAAGTCGCTCGCGCCCGAGTTCGGGTCGGCGAGCAGGCGCATCGTGGCGGCGCGGTCGGAGGCCGAGATGCCGGTGCCGATGCCCTCCTTGGCGTCGACCGTCACCGTGTACGCGGTGCCGTGCTTGTCCTGGTTGCTGGAGAACATCGGCGGCAGGCCGAGCCGGTCGCAGTCGTCGCCGTCGAGCGGGACGCACAGGTAACCGGAGGTGTAGCGGACCATGAAGGCCACCAGCTCCGGGGTCGCCTTCTCGGCGGCGAAGATGAGGTCGCCCTCGTTCTCGCGGTCCTCGTCATCGACGACGACGACGGCCTTGCCTGCGGCGATATCGGCGACTGCGCGCTCGATACTGTCGAACCTGGTCACGTGGTGCGCTCCATCAAAGTCATGAATAGCTCTCCGTGCACCCGTAAGTGCACCTCAACAGTACGACCCCGACTCCTCGGGCCCGAAATTCGGCTACCGGCCGGCGGCCTGCAGACGCTCGACGTACTTCGCGATCACGTCCACCTCCAGGTTCACCGGGGTGCCGGGGGCGGCACCGCCGAGGGTGGTCATCTCGAGGGTGGTGGGGATCAGCGAGATCTCGAAGAACTCGCCGCCGTCCCCGTCCCGGCCGAGGGCGGACACGGTCAGCGAGACGCCGTCGACAGTGATCGAGCCCTTCTCCACCACGTAGCGGGCGATCGAGTCGGGCAGCGAGATCCGGACGACCTCCCAGTTCTCCGAGGGCGACCGGCTGATGACCGACCCGGTGGCGTCGACGTGCCCCTGCACCAGGTGGCCACCGAGGCGGCTGTTCAGCGCCGCCGCCCGTTCCAGGTTCACCCGGCTGCCGACCTCGAGCGCACCGAGGCTGGAGCGGTCGAGCGTCTCCGCCATCACGTCGGCGGTGAAGGAGTCGCCGCCGAGCACCTCGACCACGGTCAGGCAGACGCCGTTGACCGCGATCGAGTCGCCGTGCCCGGCATCGGAGGTCACCAGCGCGCCGCGCACGGTGAAGCGGGCGGCGTCGGCCAGGTCCTCCTTGGCGACGATCTCACCCAGTTCTTCGACGATCCCGGTGAACACTTCAGTCCGCTCCTCAGTTGTTGGTGCTGTTGTCTTCATTCTCGTCCTCGGCCCCCACGCCGCGGTCACCGGGCGTCAGGCTCAGCAGCAGGTCCGGCCCGAGCGTCTCGACGGACTCCCGGTGGAACCGGAGCGCCTGCGCGATGTTGGTGACCCCAGCATCCTCTACGGCGGCCGCCCCCGCGCCGAGCAGTACCGGTGAGAGGAACGCCAGGATCCGGTCCACCAGTCCCGCCTCGAGGAAAGCCCCGGCCAGATGGGGGCCGCCCTCGAGCAGGACGTCGGGCAGATCGGCCAGCGCCGCGACCACCTCGAGGGGGTCGCGGGTCCGCAGCACCAGGGTTGGCGCGGCGTCGTCGAGCACCCGGGCCGAGGCCGGGATCTCACGCTCCCCCACCACCACCCGAACCGGTTGGTGATCGGCGAGCCCGCCGTCCGGGGTGCGGGCGGTCAGCCATGGGTCGTCGGCGAGGACGGTGCCGGTGCCGACCACGATGGCATCGAGCTTGGCGCGCTCCCGATGCACCCGCGCCCTGGCCTCGGGACCGGTGATCCACTGGCTGGTGCCGTCGGCCGCCGCGCTGCGTCCGTCGAGGCTCGCGGCGAACTTCCAGGTGACGTGGGATCGGCCGGTGCGCTGGCGGTGCAGCCAGGCACGCAGCGGCCCGAGTTCGACGTCGCGGGCGCCGAAACCGGACAGCACATCCACCCCCGCCGAGCGCAGGGTCTGCGCACCGCCTGCGGCCTGCGGATGGGGGTCGTCCACGGCGAAGAGCACCCGGGACACCCCGGCCTCGATCAGGGCGAGCGCGCACGGGCCGGTGCGGCCCTGGTGGTTGCACGGCTCGAGCGTGACCACCGCGGTGCCGCCCCTGGCCCTGCTGCCCGCGGCCCGGAGCGCCATCACCTCGGCGTGCGGTCCGCCGACCGGGCTGGTCGCGCCGACGCCGACGACCGCGCCGCTCTCGTCGAGGATCACCGCACCCACCGGCGGATTGGGGCTGGTGGTCCCGCGCACCCGCTCGGCGGCGTCGACGGCGAGCCGCAACGCCGCCGCCTCGGACGCGGTCGGCTCCGGCGCGGGACGGGGACCGGGCACGTTACTGGGCCAGGGTCAGGTGCGGCGAGGCCGACGCGGCCTGCGCGCGCAACGCGCGGACGGCCTCCGCCGGATCCGAGGCCCCGTAGACGGCGGAGCCGGCGACGAAGCAGTCGACGCCCGCCTCCGCGGCCGCCTCGACGGTGTCGGTGTTGATCCCGCCGTCGATCTCGACCAGCAGGGTCAGCTCACCGGAGTCGACCAGCTTGCGCACCGCGCGCGCCTTGCTCAGCACCTCGGCCATGAAGGACTGTCCACCGAAGCCGGGCTCGACGCTCATCACGAGGAGCGTGTCGAACTCCTTGAGGATCTCCAGGTAGGGCTCGATCGGGGTGCCGGGCTTGACGCTGAGGCCCGCCTTCGCGCCCGCCGCCCTGATGTCGCGTGCGACGGCGATCGGATCGTCGGTGGCCTCGGCGTGGAAGGTGACGTTGTGCGCGCCTGCCTCCGCGTACGGCGGCGCCCAGCGGCCGGGGTTGTCGATCATCAGGTGGCAGTCGAGCGGGATGTCGGTCGCCTTGAGCAGGCTCTGCACGACAGGGAGCCCGAGCGTCAGGTTCGGCACGAAGTGCGCATCCATGACGTCGACGTGCAGCCAGTCGGAGCCGGCCACGGCGGCCGCCTCGTCGGCGAGTCGGGCGAAGTCTGCGGAAAGAATGGACGGAGCGATCATCGGGTGAGCCACAAGAGGCCAGCTTAGTTGGTGCGCGGAGCCTCCCCGTCGACGCGCTTGCGCAACCTCGCAGGGGACCGGATCCGCCAGGCCTCGGCCACGAGTTCGACCAGCTGCTGCCGATCCACCCGCTCCAGGTCGACCAGGATCGCTCCGTAGCCGTCGTAGTGCGGGGTCGTGTAGAACGCCGGGTCGCCCGAGGCCAGCAGCGCCTCCTTCTCCTCGAGGGCGCACAGCAGCATCAGCCCGCCCTCGGCCTCACTGCGCAGGCGCGCGAACCCCTTTCCCCCGACCTTGAGCGCGGGAGTGTTGTACGAGGTGGACACCTCGACCTCCGGCAGGCGCTGCGCGATGTCGACGACTTCTTCCCAGGTGTGCATGGGAACAGCATGCGCCCGCCCGAACCCAGGAGGCTTGGACGAACGGGAAGTTACGCTCGAACCGTGACGCGCGACCGCATCATCCGCCTCCGTCGCGAGGCGTGGGGATTCGCCACCGGATCTGTCTTCTTCGCCGTCGGTGCCGTGCCGCAGTACGCCGAGGCGGTCGGCCCCGTGACCACCAACCTCACCTTCGTCGTCGGCGCCGTCTTCTTCACCCTCGCCGCCCTGATCCAGCTCGCCCTCAGCGGTAGACAACCGCCCCGCCGGTCCACGAACCCGGCGGACAGGGCGGACTGGTGGGCCGCCGCCGTCCAGTTCGTCGGCACGCTCTGCTTCAACGTGAGCACGACGGAGGCCCTTGTCACGGTCATGGACACCGACTCACACCTGTCGGACGGCTGGCGTCCCGACGCTTTCGGCTCGGTCTGTTTCCTGGTCGCCAGTGGACTGGCGGTCGTGGCCACGCGCGATCGCCACACCCTGTGGGACAAGCACGCCCGCATGTGGCACGGCACCTGGCTCAACATGGTCGGCTCGGTCTTCTTCGCCCTTTCAGCGGTCGGCGCGTACACGCTCCCCGCGAGCGGTGACCTCGTCAGCTTGTTCTGGGCGAACCTGGGCACCTTCCTCGGCGCCCTGTGCTTCCTCGCCGCGGCGCTGCTGAGCCGGCGCTCCATCCACACGGGCGGAACGCCGGCCGCGGTGTCATGAACCGGCAGGGTCGATTCAGCAGCAGGAGCTCTGAGCGGGCGCGACTTCCTCCGCCGGCGACGAGGCGCAACACACGCCCTCCGCGGGCGCGGCGCCCGCGGCCATCTCGAGCGAGGACGGTCCGGTACCGAAGGTCTCGCTGTCGGCGAGCACCGTGTACACCTCCCACTTCTCGCCCGCCGGACCGGTGACCCACACCTTGTCCTGGGTCGCGAAGCAACAGGTGGTGCCGATCTCCTCGTCGGTGAACAGGCCCTCGCCGGTGAGCCGGGCGATCTCCTCGTGCACGATCTCGCTCGATTCCACCTCAACGCCAAGGTGATTGATGCTTCCGCCCTTGCCGGGGTTCTGCAGCAGCACCAGCTTCAGCGGCGGCTCGGCGATGGCGAAGTTCGCATAGCCCTCCCGCAGCTTGGCCGGCTCGGTGTTGAACAGTTTCGAGTAGAAGGCGACCGATTCGGTCAGGTCGTCGACGTTGAGTGCGAGCTGTACGCGGGACATGAGAACCTCCACTGGCGTGAGACATATATCGAATTACTTACCCACAACTGTCGCACCTTTTTGACATATGTCAAGAGACTGGCATGATGGATGTCATGCCAAAGGCCCTGCCGATGCTGGACGTGTCCGCACCCATCTGCTGCGCGCCGGTTGCCGCGGGTCCGATGACGGACGAGGCCGCGCTGCACGTGGCACTCCGGCTGAAGGCACTCGCCGACCCGACGCGGATCAAGCTGATGTCGATGCTGCTCACCAACCCCGACGGCGAGGCCTGCACCTGCGACCTCGCCGCGGCGATCGAGCTGACCGAGTCCACCGCCAGCCACCACCTCGCCCAGCTGAAGAAGGCGGGCATGGTCGAATCGACGAGGCGCGGCATGAACGTCTACTACCGCGCCCGCGCCGACTCACTCGAGGCGTTGCGCCTCGTACTCGACCCGAACTGCTGCTGAGCACGGCCATCTGTCCCTTGGTGTCTCCCGAACACAGGTAGTTCCGTACTCGTTACCTCCGGAGTGCACGGTGACAGAATTCGATCTGCGGAGCCGCCGCCGATGGCGACGACCAGATTTCAGCGGGAGATTGGCATGCCTGTCGACGCCGCCCTCTACTCGGGTTCACAGTGCTACTTCTTCAACGGCTA
>NZ_BCXA01000027.1 GCF_001894865.1 Rhodococcus maanshanensis NBRC 100610
ACCACCGAGAAACATGTTCTCGGCCTCTCCGGGGCAACTGTTCCAGCCTATCTCATCGAGCAGACCCGGTCAAAACCGGCCCCGCCAGACTCAGAAGGCAGTCGAAGTAGAACCGACCGAAACCGGCTACAACTTCCAGGATTGTCTGGCGCCTACGTCCAACCTCGTGTCCCGCGCCTCTCAGCCGGGTCGGTGTCCGTGTCGCTCTGACTCGACAAAAGTTACGCGAACAAGAACACAGCGTCAAATCCCCAGGTCAGCTATGCGCGCCGCGAAACTCCCGCAGGTCGCGGGCCGCGCGCACCGCCCTGGGGGCGCGAATCCATCGAATCACATCGATGTGACCCGCGCCACCCCTTTGCGGTCCACTCAGGCCGGCAGCACCTGGATGCCTGCGAAGTTCCGCTTCCCTCGACGGATGACCAGCCACTGTCCGTGCAGGAGGTCGGTGGCCTGGGGCTCCCACTCCTCGGCGCTGATCCGCTGGTTGTTCACCGACGCACCGCCCTCCTTGATGGTGCGGCGGGCGGCGCCCTTGCTCTCGCAGAGACCGCTGGTCACCAGCAGGTCGACGATGGTCGTCGCGTCACCAGGGCGCACCTGCGCGACAGCCGCCTCGGTCAGCGCCGCGGCGAGGGTCGACTCGTCCAGTTCGGTCAGCTCGGCCTTGCCGAACAACGCCTGGCTGGCGTGCTCGACGGCGGCGGTGTTGTGCTCCCCGTGCACGAGGGTCGTCATCTCCGCCGCCAGCCGGCGCTGTGCCGCACGGGCCTGCGGACGCGTGAGCGTCTGCTCCTCGAGCTCGGCGAGCTCCTCCTGCGTGAGGAAGGTGAACCAGCGCAGGTAGCGGACGACGTCAGCGTCCGCGGTGTTCACGAAGTACTGGTACCAGGCGTAGGGGCTGGTCATCTCCGGGTCGAGCCACAGGCTGCCGCCACCGGTCGACTTGCCGAACTTCTTGCCGTCGGCCGAGGTGACCAGCGGGACGGTGAGCGCGTGCACCGACTCCCCGTCCACCCGGCGATTGAGCTCGACGCCCGCGATGATGTTGCCCCACTGATCGGAGCCGCCGACCTGGAGCGTGCAGCCGTACTCGCGGCGGAGCTGCAGGTAGTCGTTGGCCTGGAGCAGCATGTAGCTGAACTCGGTGTACGACATGCCGTCCGAGTCGAGCCTGCGCTTGACCGTGTCCCTGGCCAGCATGACGTTGACCGAGAAGTGCTTGCCGATATCGCGCAGGAAGTCGATGGCGGTCAGCTTGCCGGTCCAGTTCATGTTGTTCTCGATGACCGCGGCGGCCGGTCCCTCGAACTCGACGAAGCGCTCGAGCTGGGCGCGGATGCGCCCGGCCCACTCGGCGACGGTGTCGGCGGAGTTCATGGTGCGCTCCCCCACGTCGCGCGGATCGCCGATCAGTCCGGTCGCACCGCCCGCGAGCACGATCGGCCGGTGGCCTGCCATCTGGAATCGCTTCAGCGCGAGCAGCGGCACCAGGTGACCGGCGTGCAGGCTGGGGCCGGTCGGGTCGAAGCCGGCATAGAGCGTGACCGGACCGGCATCGGCGTCGCGCCGCAGCGCGTCGATATCCGTGGATTGCTGGATGAGGCCACGCCAGTGGAGTTCGTCGATGATGTTCACAGTCACGCCTTCGATTCTCTCGCACCAGGGACGACGGGTGCACGCGGGCTGCGACGGTATGCGGAAACCGCCGAGGAGGCGGGATCCCACAGTCGCCACGGCCGCTCGGCCGCCCGGCTCACCCCGACCCGCGGACCCTCGGCGTGTTCGATCAGCGGATCGAGCCGCAACCGGATCACGGATCCAGCCGCCAGCAGGTCGGTTCCGTTGTCCGCCAGCGTGATTCCGAGTGCCTGCCCGAGATTCCCCGGCCCCCTTGCCAGGTCGCGAAAGCGCTTGTCCTGACCGCGGCGCCGCCGCACGATGTCCTCACCCTCGACCACCTCGGCGGCCCTGAGCAGGACCGCGGCCGCGGTGCCGACGCCAGCGCACGAGACGTTCATGCACAGGTGCAGGCCGTGGCTGAGGTAGACGTACAGCCGGCCCGCGGGCCCGAACATCACGGCGTTGCGCTGCGTCGGGCCCGGATAGGAATGCGCGGCAGGATCCGGCCACGGCCCCGCCTCGTCGCTGCCGTACGCCTCGACCTCGACGACGCGCACCGTGACGCCGCCTGCGGTGAGTCGGGCCCCGAGCACCAGACGTGCCGCCGTGAGTGGATCCGCGGCGGCCAGCTCTCGCTCCGACATCTCGCCGATTGTGCCTCGAAGTCGTGCCGGCCGGGGTGTTGACACCCCACCCACCACGGGCAGAGAATTCATCCAAGGATGATTTCATCACTCGATGAATTGAGGCTTCGATGCCAGGATCGACGGACCGCCCGGCGATCGAGATCACCGATCTCGTCGTCCGCCGCGGCAGAAACGAAGTGCTGCACACGCTGAACCTCAGCGTCAGGAGCGGTTCCATCACCGGCCTACTCGGACCCTCCGGCTGCGGCAAGACGACCCTGATGCGGGCGATCGTGGGAACCCAGATCGTCGAATCGGGCTCGGTCACCGTGCTCGGCGAGCCGGCCGGATCCGCCTCGCTGCGACACCGTGTCGGGTACGTCACCCAGTCCCCCACCGTCTACCTCGACCTCTCGGTCCGCGACAACGTCCGGTACTTCGCCGCCCTGTACGGCCGCACGGCGGCCGCCGCGGCCGAGGCCGTCGACGCGGTCGCGCTCGGCGGCTACTCCGATCAACAGGCCGGACAACTCTCCGGCGGCCAGCGCGCCCGGGTGTCCCTCGCCTGCGCCCTGGTCGGGGACCCGGAACTGCTGATCCTGGACGAGCCGACCGTCGGGCTCGACCCGGTGCTGCGCGCCGACCTGTGGGATCGGTTCGCGGACCTGGCGGCCTCGGGCACCACGCTGCTCGTCTCCAGCCACGTGATGGACGAGGCCGAACACTGCCCGGAGCTGCTCCTGCTGCGCGAGGGCAGCCTGATAGCCCAGCTCAGCCCCGACGAGCTGCGCACCGAGACCGGTCAGTCGAGCCTCGAGCACGCCTTCCTCACCCTGATCCGCAGCCGCACCGTGGGAGCGGAGCAGTCATGAACGCGAGAATCTACACCGCCAGCACCGGACGCATCCTCCGCCAGCTCCGCGCCGATCACCGGACCGTCGCGATGATCCTGCTGGTCCCCGCGCTGCTGATGACGCTTCTCTACTTCCTCTACGTCAACGTGCCGACCCCGCCCGGCGAGCAGTCGCTGTTCGACCGGATCGCGATCACCATGCTGGGGATTCTCCCGTTCGTGGTGATGTTCCTGGTCACCTCCATCGCGATGCAGCGGGAACGGAGCTCCGGGACCCTCGAACGGCTGCTCACCACCCCGATGTCCAAGCTGGACCTGCTCGGCGGCTACGGCACCGCGTTCTCGCTCGCCGCCGCGGCGCAGGCGGCGCTCGCGTGCCTGGTGACGTTCGGGCTCCTCGGGCTCACCACGGCGGGCAGCGTCGGGCTGGTGGTGCTGATCGCGGTGCTCGACGCGGTGCTCGGCGTCGCGCTCGGACTGCTGTGCAGCGCCTTCGCCAGGACCGAGTTCCAGGCGGTCCAGTTCATGCCGGTGATCGTGATCCCCCAGCTGTTCCTGTGCGGCCTGCTGGTGCCCCGCGACCAGCTGCCACAGTGGCTGGAATGGATCTCGAACGTGCTGCCCCTGAGCTACGCCGTCGAGGCCCTGCAACAGGTCGCGCGGTACCCCGGCAGCACCGCGGTGATGTGGCGCGACCTCGGCGTTGTCGCGGGCTTCGCGGTCGTGGCCCTGTGCCTCGCCGCGGCGACGCTGCGCAGGCGAACGCCATGACCTCTCGCGCCGCCTCGACCACGGCTCGATCCGGACGCAGGCCCGGTAACCCGGACACCAAGGAGCTCATCCTCACCGCCGCCCGGAATCAATTCGCGGACACCGGTTTCGAGAGGACCTCGGTGCGAGCGATCGCTGCGGAGGCAGGCGTCGACTCGGCGCTGGTGCACCACTACTTCGGCACCAAGCGTGCGCTGTTCCTCGCCGCGGTCGACATGCCGGTGGATCCCCAGCTGATCCTGGGCGCGGTACTCGACGCCCCGGTCGAGGAGATCGGCGAGCTGCTGTTGCGCGGCGTCCTCGGGGTCTGGGAGTCACCACAGGGCACCGCCGTGCTCGCCGCCTTCCGCGCCGCGATCTCCGGCGAGTCGACCGGCCTGGTGAGCAACTTCCTCACCGAGGTGATCCTGCGCCAGCTCGTGGGGAGGTTCGACGACCCGCCGGGAAGCGGCCCGCTGCGGGCCACCCTTGTCGCATCGCAACTGTCCGGGCTGCTGATCACCCGGTATCTGCTCCGGCTCGAACCGATCGCCTCGCTGTCCGTCGACGAGGTCGTCGCCCTGGTCGGACCGACTGTGCAGCGCTACCTGACCGGAGCGGTTGGCTGACCTAGTCGGCCGCGGATCCCTTGGCGCGCGCGAGCAGCGCCTCGTGCTCTTCCTCGCCCACGGTCCGCGCCTCGTCGACCAGCAGGACCGGGATGCCGTCCTCGATGGGATAGGCGCGGTGCAGCCGCGGGTTGTAGAGCAACTCGTCGTCGACGAGCAGCAGGGGACCCTTGTCCTGCGGGCAGGCCAGGATGCTCAGCAGGGTGGGATCAAGCGCCACGGAATGGTCCTCTCGAGCGTGCGAAGAGTGCGGTCGACAGCAGCCGATGTCGTCGGTAACGCTACCCGGCTACCCGGTCAGCGCCCGACTCCCCCGCTCCTTCAGCTCCGAGATCACCGCGCGGGTCAGGCGGCGATAGCCGTCCTTCTCCGGGTCGTAGTACCACGAGCGCACACCCGGCTTCGGCAGTCCTGCCGCCTTGAGCGCGCTCCGCCTCGGCCGGTACGAGTTGCTGATCGCGATCTCGGGAACGACATGGATCAGATCCGGACGCTGCGCGGGCTCGAGGTCCGCGAGGGCATCCGCGAGATCGACTGCGCTGAGCGAACTGTCGGGAAGCAGTGTCAGCGCGACCACCGCCAGCTCCTCGTCCCCGACGGGGACCCCATAGGCCACCGCGTTGTCCACGCGCTCGATCCCCCCGAGGGCGTCGACGATCGGTTGCCCGAACACCGGCCCGCGCCTGGCGCGCACCACCGCGTTCTTCTCGTCCATCATCCAGAAGTCGCCGTCGGCGTCCACCGTGAAGAGGTGTTCGGTCGGCACCCAGGCGTCGCCGGCCCCGAACACCCCGCGCATGGCGCCACTGATCGCCTCGTTGTTGGTCGCGTGACCGAGCAGCAGCCCGACCTCCCCGACCCCGCACTCGCGAACCAGCCCCTGCTCGTCGACCAGGTACTCGCCACGAATCGGGTCGTACGCCGCGATCCGAACCGGGGTGCTGCCGGGCAGCGGGCGCCCCTTCGCGCCAGGCTTGGCACCAGAGACGTTCGCGAGCACAACCGCGCCCTCCGTGGACGCGTAGAACTCGAGGACGCGCGCAGGCTCGAATCGCTTCATCGTCCGCAACCAGAGCCCGCGCGGCATGCCGGAACCGATGAACAGCCGGATCGGATGACCAGGGCCGATGGGCAGGTCCTCGCAGTTCACCAGCTCACGCATCATCGTCCACGTGTACGCGACCACCGTCACGCCGTAGCGGTGCACCTCGGCCGCGAACTGCGCGGGGTCGAGCCCGCGCGTGAGCGCGATCCTGGATCCACCGGCGATCGCGCCACCGAGCGTGGCCAGAAGCACGGACGAATGGTAAAGCGGAGCAATCGAATACACCGTGTCGCCGCGGCCGAGGTTCGCCGCAGTCGCGGTACCGAAGGCCGACAACGCCCAGCGGTGATTGGTGATGTGCTTCGCCTCGAGATGGCCGCCCGACCGGCTCAACAGCACGAAGGCGAGTTCCTGTGCGCGTCCGGGATTCGGTCGGTACCACGCGGGCAACTTCACCTGCGACGGATCGATCTTCTCGAGATCGATTGTGGCCGAATCCGGTTCGGTGTCCAGGACCCGCGACTCACCGCCGCCGAGAACCAGCACGTCGACACCGAGCGAGGTGGCGGAACGCAAGTTGTCCGGGTCCGTGATGATGGTCTGGACCCCGCCGAGGCGCACCGACGCGGACAGGTCGGCTGTCGGCGGCAGCATGACGACGACGGCGCCGATCCGCGACAGCGCCGCGATCGCGATCAGGGCGCTCGGCCTGGTCTCCATGAGCAGGCCGATGCGCTCGGCAGGCCGAACCCCCGTCGAGATCAGCCCCCGCACCACGTTGTCGATCCGGGTGTTGACGGCCTCGTTGGTGTACACGCGATCGTCGAACAGGAAGCACTCGCCCTTCGGCGACCTGGCGCCCGCCTCGGCCAGCAGCTTGCCGAGCGAGATCGTCGTGTGCGGCTGGATCTGCCCGAGCCGGGCCAACCGGGGCAGCACCCGGATCGCCTCCGCGGACAGTTCCCTGGTGCCACGCATCGTGTGCGAGGTGATGTCCAGCACGCCCCTGGTGATCCCGACACCCACCTCGGCGATGGACGCCCCGGTGTGCAGGATCCGGTCGCTCACCGAGACCCCGGTCTCCGTCGCGGGCTGATCCTCGTAGGTCATCTCGTCGATGGTCTCGGGGCGGGGCCCGAGACCCTCCCGCCAGCGCACCCATTCGCCCGCCGTCGGCCAGGTCTGGGTGGCCGCGGCGGACCCGACGACGAGCCCGAAGTGCCCTGCGCGCAAGGTGGATTCGAAGACCTCGGCACGCGGTGCCGCCTTCCGGATCCCGCGCACCGCCACGGGCTGGCCGATGTCGTCGACCTCCCCGACGAAGGCCAGGATCGGGCAGCTCAGCTCCGCGAGGGTGACCAGTCGCTCCTGGATCACGAAGCCACCGGACATCATCCGGTTGTGCACGATGAACTGCTTGAGCAGTTCGGCGACGGCCGGGCCCGACCAGGCGACCCATCCCTCGGTCGCCAGGAAGCGCCGCTGCTGCTCGCGCGGCAGCAGTGCCTCCCGGTCGTGCAGCTGGCGCAGGAAGTCGATCCGGGACTTCGCGGTCTTGACGGGGTCGAGCAGCTGAAAGCCCGTGCGCGCCATCCATCCCGCGATCGAGAGCCGGGTGAACACATGGTCGGCGAGGAAGTCGGCCGCCCTGGTCGCGACGCCCTCGGGGATGCCGAGCGGGAGCGCCGCGAGCGTGTCGACGGGCGCACCGAAGGTGATCACGCTTGCCAGGTTCTTGCACCGCCGATAGGCCGCGGCCTGGTAGCAGAACATCCCGCCCTGAGAGTATCCGGCGAGGTGCACCTCCCGGCCGGTGTGCTCGTGCACCCGATCGATGATGTCACTGATGGCGACGACGTGATCCGCCAGTGTGCGGTTCCAGCCACCGTCCTCGGTGTCCGGCGACCCGAAGTCGACCACCCACGGGTCGAGGCCCATCGCGTGCAGGACACCGACCGCGCCCTGATCCTGCGCGACGTCGTACACGTCCGCCGACATCATCATCGGCGGCACGAGCACGATCGGTGGCCGCGAGCCGTCGGCGGCCTCGTCCGCGAAGTACCGGCGCAGCCGGAACATCGGTTCCCGCTCGACGACCCGGAACTCCGAGGGACGGGCTTCCGTCTCCAGGCCGCCCAACCGGATCACCTCGAGGCCGTTCTGCGCGGTGGCCACGACACGACGCACCGAGCCGTTCAGAACCTCTGGATACCAACTCACTTCAGCGTCCCCCCAAGGGATGATCGATGGTGACTCAGATCACACTATATTCCCCGCGCGGACGCGGTGAACGCACCCCGCCGCACGCTCTACCCGGGGCGGCTCACCGTTCGATCCAGGCGCGCCGCACGCGCGAGGCCTCGCGGACCCCGCCGAGCTGGCGGGCGACCTGTACACCGGCCGTGCCGCCCCGCGCGTTACGCGAGGCGATCGAGCCGGCGACCGTGAGGACCTCCCGCACCGCGGGTGTCAGCGCCGGGTCGACGTCCGCCAACTCCTCGTCGGTCAGCTCCTCGAGCCCGACTCCCCTGCCCTCGGCGACCCGGACGCAGGCACCGGCCGCCTCGTGCGCCACCCGGAACGGAACCCCTTGCCGCACCATCCATTCCGCGATGTCGGTGGCGAGGGTGAACCCGGCCGGGGCCAGCTCCGCCATCCGGTCGGTGTGGAACTCGAGGGTCGAGACCAGGCCGGTGATCGCGGGCAGCAACAGCTCGAGCTGCGCCACCGAGTCGAAGACCGGCTCCTTGTCCTCCTGCAGGTCCCGGTTGTACGCCAGCGGCTGGGCCTTCAGCGTCGCGAGCAGGCCGGTCACGTTGCCGATCAGTCGACCTGCCTTGCCGCGGGTCAGCTCCGAGACGTCCGGGTTCTTCTTCTGCGGCATGATCGACGAGCCGGTCGACCAGGCATCGGCGAGGGTGATGTAGCCGAACTCCGGGGTGCTCCAGATGATGACCTCCTCGGCCATCCTCGAGAGGTCGACCGCGATCATCGCGAAGACGAACGCCGCCTCCGCCGCGAAGTCACGCGACGAGGTGGCATCGATCGAGTTCTCCGCGGAGGAGTCGAAGTTCAGCTCCGCCGCGATGGCCTCCGGATCCAGACCCAGCGACGAACCGGCCAGCGCCCCCGAGCCGTACGGGGACACCGCCGCCCGCTTGTCGAAGTCCTCCAGGCGCTGCACGTCGCGCAGCAGCGGATGCGCGTGCGCCAGCAGGTGGTGCGCGAGCAACACCGGCTGCGCGGCCTGCAGGTGTGTCTTGCCGGGCATCACCGCGTCGGGATGCGCGGCCGCCTGGGTGGCGAGGGCGTCGACGACGTCGAGCACCCCGGCCGCCACGCGGCGGGCCGCGTCGCGCAGCCACATCCTGAACAGGGTGGCCACCTGGTCGTTGCGGGAGCGGCCCGCGCGCAGGCGGCCCCCGACCTCGGTGCCGACCCGCTCGATCAGGCCGCGCTCGAGGGCGCCGTGCACGTCCTCGTCGGAGTCCGCAGGCACGAACGCCCCGCTGGCCACGTCGTCCGCCAGACGGGTCAGCCCGTCGAGCATCGTCGCGAGGTCGGCGTCACTGAGCAGGCCGGCCTTGTGCAGCACCCGGGCGTGCGCCTGCGAGGCGCGCACGTCGTAGGGCGCGAGCACCCAGTCGAAGTGCGTCGACTTGCTGAGCGCAGCCATGGCCTCGGCGGGGCCGGAGGCGAACCGCCCGCCCCACAGCGCGCCTTCATTCGTGCCGTGCGAACTCTCCGACATGCCTACAGACCCAGGTCCCGCTTGGCCGCGACCTTCGAGGACAGGCCGTGGATGTTGACGAAGCCCTTGGCGTAGGACTGGTCGAACGAGTCACCCTCGTCGTAGGTGGCGAGGTTGAAGTCGTAGAGCGACTCCGGGCTGCGACGACCGTTGACGGTGATAGCACCGCCGTGCAGGAACAGCCGGATGTCGCCGGTGACCCGCTCCTGGGTCTTGGCGACGAACGAGTCGAGCGCGTCCTTGAGCGGGGAGAACCACAGGCCGTCGTAGACCAGCTCGGACCAGCGCTGCTCCATCTGACGCTTGTAGCGACCGAGCTCGCGCTCGAGGGTGACGTGCTCGAGTTCCTGGTGGGCGGTGATGAGCACCATGGCACCGGGGGCCTCGTAGATCTCGCGGCTCTTGATGCCGACGAGACGGTCCTCGACCACGTCGAGGCGGCCGACGCCCTGGGCACCGGCACGCTTGTTGAGCTCCTGGATGGCCTCGAGCACGGTGACCGGCTTGCCGTCGATCGCGACCGGCTTGCCCGCCTCGAAGCTGATGATCAGCTCGTCGGGTGCGTTCCAGTTGACCGTGGGGTCCTGGGTGTAGTCGTAGACGTCCTTGGTCGGCGCGTTCCACAGGTCCTCGAGGAACCCGGTCTCCACGGCGCGGCCCCAGACGTTCTGGTCGATCGAGAACGGCGACTTCTTGGAGACGTTGATCGGGATGTTGTTCTCTTCGGCGAACTTGATCGCCTTCTCGCGGGTCCACGCGTAGTCGCGGACCGGCGCGATGACCTCGAGGTCGGGCGCGAGAGCGCCGAAGCCGACCTCGAAGCGGACCTGGTCGTTGCCCTTGCCGGTGCAGCCGTGCGAGACGACGGTGCCACCGTGGGCGCGCGCGGCCTCGACGATGTGCTTGACGATCAGCGGCCGGCTGATGGCCGATACCAGCGGGTACCGGTCCATGTACAGCGCGTTGGCCTGGATGGTCGGCAGGCAGTACTCGTTCGCGAACTCGTCGCGGGCGTCGACCACGACGGACTCCACCGCGCCGCAGTCGAGGGCACGCTGACGCACGACCTCCATGTCCTCGCCGCCCTGGCCGAGATCGATGGCGACGGCGACGACCTCTTTGCCCGTCTCCTTGCCGATCCAGCTGATGGCCACCGAGGTGTCCAGCCCGCCCGAGTAGGCGAGTACGACGCGTTCAGCCATGGTCTTTGTGCTCCTTCAGGTTGTAACTCTTCACAAGATCTTCAGTTGTCAGCCGGCGGATTCGAACCCGTCAGGCCAGTTTCTCGATCATCTCCGCCAGCTGTGCGCCGGTGAGTGGTTCGCGGGCGATCACAAGAATGGTGTCATCCCCGGCAATGGTTCCGACAACCTCGGGCAGCGAAGCCCGGTCGAGGGCGCTCGCGAGGTAGTGCGCGGCGCCGGGGGGCGTCCGCAGCACCGCCAGGTTTCCGCTGGCGTCGGTGGACACCAGCAGCTCGCCGAGCAGCCGCGAGAGCCGGTCGGTGCCTCCCGACACCCCGCGGACCGGGCTGCCGTCCTCGGGCACCACATAGACGCCCGCGCCGCCGTCCGCGGCCCGCAGCTTCACGGCTCCGAGCTCCTCGAGGTCCCGCGACAGCGTGGCGTTCGAGACCTCGATGCCCTCGGCCGCGAGCAGCGCCGAGAGCTCCGGCTGACTGCGCACCTCGTGCACCGACAGCAGAGCGGTGATCCGGGCCTGCCTGCCCGCGCGGGTCGGCGCGACCGCGACCTTCGCCGGCGCGACCGCCATCGGCTTGGCGGTGGTCACGGCCGGTTCCCCGGTCCGCCCCGCTGCTCGAGCAGCCACACCAGCAGCGCCTTCTGCGCGTGCAGCCGGTTCTCCGCCTCGTCCCACACCGCGCTCTGCGGCCCGTCGATCACCTCGTCGGTGATCTCCTCGCCGCGGTGCGCGGGCAGGCAGTGCAGCACCGTCGCGTCCGGGGCAGCGTGCGCCAGCAGCGCGGCGTTGATCTGGAACGGCCGGAACGGCCCGACCCGGTCGAGGCCGTCGTTCTCCTGCCCCATCGACGTCCACGTGTCGGTGACGAGCGCATCGGCACCCTCGGCGCCCGCGACCGGGTCGTCGGTCAGCGTGATCGTCGCGCCGGTCTGCTCCGCGCGGACCCGGGCAGCCTCGACGACGTAGCCGAGCGGCGCGAAGCCGGCGGGCGCAGCGATCGTGACGTCGACGCCCGCCGTCACGCCGCCGAGCAGCAACGAGTGCGCCATGTTGTTGGCACCGTCGCCGAGATAGGTCAGCTTGAGGCCCTTGAGATTGCCCTTGCGCTCGGCGAGCGTCTGCAGGTCCGCCAGCACCTGGCACGGGTGGAACTCGTCGGACAGCGCGTTGACGATCGGCACCGTCGCCCCCGCCGCCATCTGCTCGAGTCGCTTCTGCCCGAAGGTGCGCCAGACCACCGCGTCGACGTACCTCGAGAGCACCCGACCGGTGTCCTGCAGCGTCTCCTCGCGGCCCAGCTGGGTGCTGCGGCCGTCGACGACGACCGCGTGCCCGCCGAGCTGGGCGATGCCCATCTCGAAGGAGAAGCGCGTCCTGGTGGAGTTCTTCTCGAAGATGACGCCGACGCCGCGCGGACCCGCGAACGTCTGCTTGGCGTACGGGTCCTTCTTCAGCTCGGCGGCCAGCGCGAGCACCTCCGCCTGCTGGGCGGGCGTCAGGTCGTCGTCCCTCAGGAAGTGCTTGATGGTCGTGCTCATTTCTGTTCCTCCGCCACATCGAGGATCGCGGGCAACGCCGCGACGAATCCGTTCGCCTGTTCCTCGGTGAGGATCAGCGGAGGCGCCAGCCGGATCACACCGGGCGCCGCTGCGTTGACCAGGAACCCGGCGTCGCGGGCCGCGGCCTCGACCGCGGGAGCCACCTCCCTGGTCAGCACGACGCCGAGCAGCAGACCGGCCCCGCGGACGTGATCGACCAGCGGGTGACCGAGGTTCTCGATTCCGTGGGTGATCGACTTGCCGAGCGAGTCGGCGTGACTGATCAGGTCCTGATCGGCGACGGTCCGCAGCACCGCGAGCGCGGCCGCCGCACAGACCGGGTTACCGCCGAAGGTGGTGCCGTGCTTGCCGGGCCCGAACAGCTCGGCCGCCGCACCGGTCGCGACGCAGGCCCCGATCGGCATGCCGCCGCCGAGCCCCTTCGCCAGGGTCATCACGTCCGGCACGATCCCGACCGCCTGGTGCGCGTAGAACCAGCCGGTGCGGCCGATCCCGGTCTGCACCTCGTCCAGGATCAGCAGCGCGCCGCGGTCAGCGGTGATCTGCCTGGCCGCGGTGAGGTAGCCGTCCGGCGGCACGACGACACCGCTCTCCCCCATGATCGGTTCCAGGAACACCGCCGCGGTGTCGGCGTCGACCGCCCGGTCGAGCGCCTCGATGTCGCCGTAGGGAACGTGCGAAACGCCGGGCGGCATCGGCTCGAACGGGGCCCTCTTGGCGGGCTGTCCGGTGAGCGCGAGCGCCCCCATGGTGCGGCCGTGGAACGAGTTCTCGGCGGCGATGATGTTGGGCCTGCCGGTGGCCCGCGCGAGCTTGAACGCGGCCTCGTTGGCCTCGGTGCCCGAGTTGCACAGGAACACCCGGCCCGGTGCGCCGAGGTGCGCGAGCAGCTGCTCGGCGAGCGCGATGCCCGGCTCGGTTGCGTACAGGTTGGAGGTGTGGCCGAGGGTGGAGAGCTGCGCGGTGACGGCCTCGATGACGGCGGGGTGCGCGTGTCCGAGGATGTTGACGGCGATCCCGGCCAGCAGGTCGAGATACTGCTTGCCGTCCGCGTCGGTGACCACCGCGCCCTCGCCACGGACCAGGGCCAGCCGCGGGACCCCGTAGGTGTCCATCAGCGCGTTCGACCAGCGCTGCTGCAAAGGTTCGGTCATCACTGTCCTTCCTGATTCGTGTGGGTGACCATGGTGCCGATGCCCTCGCCGGTGAGCAGCTCCAGGAGCACCGAGTGCGCCACCCGGCCGTCGATCACGTGTGCGGAGGACACCCCGCCGTGCACCGCCCGCAGGCAAGCCTCCATCTTGGGGACCATCCCCGCGTCGAGCGTCGGCAACAGCAGTTCCAGTGCGGCCGAGTCGATCTCGCTGACAAGGGAGGACCGGTCTGGCCAGTCGGTGTACAGCCCCTCGACGTCGGTGAGCATCACCAGCTTCTCCGCACCGATCGCCTCGGCCAGCGCCGCCGCCGCGGTGTCGGCGTTGATGTTGTGCACGACACCGTCCGCGTCGGGCGCGATCGTGGAGACCACCGGGATCCGGCCGGCCTGGATGAGGTCGAGCACCGCGTCCGGGTTGACCGTGGT